>CAYJMH010000019.1:17087-21918 GCA_964371535.1 uncultured Bacteroides sp. | reverse complement strand
CAACAGCAATGTTTAATGCTGCCTGAAGTGTTATTTGAACAATAATACCAACAACAACCATACACCCAAATTTATCTTTTGCGTTAAAGGCTATATACAGCCCACGCATAAGCAAAAATAAAAACAACAATATAACAAGCATGGCACCTATAAAGCCAAGTTCTTCACATAAAATTGCAAATATAAAGTCGTTTGCAGGTTCCGGTACATAAAGGTGCTTTTGCCTTGAATTGCCAATTCCAAGCCCAAACAGCCCGCCTGAACTTATTGCATACATGCCCTGAATTGTTTGATACGCATTGTCTGATGGGTCTGAAAACGGATCTCGCCAATAATGAATTCTATCCCAAGCATAAGGTATTAAATTGAAGTATAAAACAGCCGCAACAAGGCCTGCAAGTGCCAAAATAGCCATAATGTAGTAAATAGGTTTAGTGCCACCAACAAACATCATTGCGGCGCCTATGCCTAATATTAGAATAGTACCCGACAAGTGCGGCTCGGCTATCATAAGCCCTGCAACTACGCCCAAAATCACAAGAAAAGGTAAAACGCCGTATTTGAAAGACTTCATCTTTTCATAGTTAACAGATATAATGTGCGCAAAAATTACTATTACTGCAAACTTCGCAATTTCTGATGGCTGGAACGTAGTTACACCTATATTAATCCATCGCCTAGCACCGTTTATCGGTTCCATAAAAAGCACTATAACAAGTAATATTAAAGTTGCACCCATTATTGGCCATGCAAATCTTTGCAATAAATGATAGTCAAAATACGAAATTGCAAACATTAACAGTACACCGGTTACAGCAAAAATGGCCTGTTGCCTTATATAGTAAAAGCTGTCTCCGTCCATTCTGTAATATGCATAAGCCGTGCTTGCACTGAACACCATTACAAGCCCAAAAGTCACAAGTATAATGATAATAGTCGCAAAAGGCCAATCAATAGGCGCTTTCTTTTTAATGTGTGAATGAGTATTCGCAATAAGTTTTAAATTTTTTGCCTTTTGTGCCAATTAATCACCGCCTTTTATTTTTTTGCAAGCACTTTGAAAATTCGGCAAAGTTTAAAGGCAAAGGTTTTTTATTAACAACTTTGCAATAATTGAAGCGTATTTTTTCTTACAAAATTAAATGCTTAAATAAATATAAATACAAGAAACAGCAACACATACAAGTGTAAAAAAGCTGAATGTGAGCACTATTTTTATCTCGCTCCAGCCACACATCTCAAAATGATGGTGTATGGGGCTCATCTTGAAAATTCTTTTGCCTTTTGTAATTTTAAAATAAGCTACTTGCAGCATTACGCTAAGTGCCTCGCAAATATAAAGTAAGCCTATTATAACAATAACCTCGGGTCGATTTATGGCGTAACCTATCGCAACTACACTTCCGCCTAAAAACATACTGCCTGTGTCGCCCATGAATACTTTTGCAGGGTAAAAATTCCACGAGAGGAAGCCCGCACAACCACCTGCAATTGCAGCGGCAAAAAGCGCAGTAGTAACATTGCCCATTATGCTTGCAATAAACATAAAGCCCAGCATTACAATGAACGTAACACTAGATGCAAGCCCGTCAATTCCATCTGTTAAATTCACAGCGTTCACAACGCCTATTATTAAGAAAAACGAAATTATATAGTAAAAAACACCAAATTCAATTAAACCGAAAAACGGCAAATTCACCACAGTTTTAATCGAACCGTTTATATACAGTGATGCCAAAAAACTTGCTGTTATAAAAATTTGCGCAAATATTTTATAACGTGCCCTAAGGCCTAAATTGCGCTTTTTTACTACTTTTACGTAATCGTCAAGAAAACCGACAGCACCAAACGCAAGGCTTGTTAAAACAGATATATAAAGTGTAACCATGTTTTTGCCGAAAAGTTCGCCCAAAACATTTGTGGCGCCCATTGTTAAAACAGTGTAGCCTAGTACAACACCGAAAACAGAGCCTATATAAAACATTATGCCGCCCATTGTTGGTATTCCGTTTTTTGCACTGTGCCATTTTGGCCCAATTTCTTTTATTGTTTGCCCAAATTTTAGCCTTCGAAGTGCAGGAATAATTACAAACCCCGTTACAGCTGTAATTATAAGCGCACTAAACCCTGCCACAATAAGTGCATACCTTGCCATTAGCATTTTTTACCATTCCTTTACTTACTTATTATCCATCAAAATTTTCATAGAAATAATTTATTATTTCTTCAAAAACCATGCCACGGCTTGCTTTCACAAGAATTGTGTCACCTTTTTTGCATATATCGCACAACAGCTGTGCCGCTATCTCGTTTGTATCGCACCGCACCGCTTCAACTCCAAGGCCGTGTGCCTTAATATGCGCTGCACGCATTTCCGCACCAACCGTTATAAGCACATCTACTTGATATTCACTGCATAGCTGCCCAATATACTCATGTTCGTGGTTCGACGCATCACCAAGCTCTAGCATGTCGCCAAGCACAGCTATTTTAGCGCCTTTTGATTTATACTCATACATCGCAATAATTGCGGCTTTAACACTGTCAGGGTTTGCATTGTAACAGTCTTCAATAACTGTAACATTATTAAATTTAACTATATTTTGGCGCAGGCCTGTTGTTTTATATTTGCTTAATGCATTTGCCGCTGTTTGCGCATTTAGCCCAAGCCTTGTTGCAATTGCATAGGCACTTAATGCATCCATTACATTATGGGCACCTATTGCCGGTATGTATGCATTTACTGTGCCATTAATTTTATCTTCTATGTCAAAATGCGTGCCATCTTCGTCAAAGCGAATATTGTTTGCAACAACATCTGCAGCTTTGTTCTTAATGGCAAAAAAAATCGGGTTAACATGCGCTGGTATGTCTTGCCTTTTCGGCAAGTCATCGTCACCGTTTATTGCAATATACGCACCTTTTTTCATTCCACTGCAAATTTCAAGCTTTGCTTTGCAAATATTCTCGCGCGTTTTAAGCTGTTGCATGTGTGCTGTGCCTATTTGCGTAATAATTGCAGCGTCAGGCTTTGCTGCAACAGATAGCTTTTCAATCTCGCCCAGCCCTTGCATGCCCATTTCAATAACTGCATATTTTGTGTCGTCTTCAAGCTCCATAAGCGTGTTTGGCATACCTATTTCATTGTTTCTGTTGCCTTCTGTTTTCAGTGTCTTACCAAACGTGTTAAAAACTGCATAGCAATATTCTTTTGTGGTTGTTTTTCCAACACTGCCTGTTATTCCAACCAGTATAGGCTTAAAGCAATCCCTGTAATTCTCGCCTATCTTTATCATTGCATCAAGTGGGTCTTTCACCAACAATGTAATGTCATTATCAACATCATTTATATAATGCTGTGCAATTACACAAACAGCACCTTGCTCAACAGCTTTTGCTGCAAAATCGTGCCCGTCTACCCTCTCGCCTTTTATGCATACAAACGCACAGCCATCAACAGCCTGCCTGTTGTCGGTAACAACTGCGTTTATTGGCGGATTTCCTTTTAATGTGCCTATATCTTTAAAAAGAATGTTTGCTAATGTGGGTTTCATCTATGTGTTGCCTCCGTTCTTCGGCGATTTTGCGAAACATAAATAGGCCGCTATATCTAACATGTATAGCCTAAACATATTTTCACAATAAATTATATTTTACCACTATCTGCCGTTTGCCGCAAGCCATTCACGAACAATTCTATGTTCGTCCAAATAAATTGTTATGCCATCTATTGCCTGATAGTCCTCATGGCCTTTGCCGCAAAGCACAAGCACATCGTCATTTTCCAATAAATCTAGCGCTTTAATCAGCGCCGTTCTGCGCTCTACTTCAACAATATACTTCTTTTTAGATTTTTTAAGCGTCGGCTCTGCATCATTTAAAATTTCATACGGGTCTTCTTTTCTGGGGTTATCAGAAGTTAAAACGCAAAAATCCGCATATTTTGCCACTGCCTCTGCCATGTGTGGGCGTTTTTTTGCGTCGCGCTCGCCTGCGCAGCCAAAAAGCACCACAAGCCTGCCTTTAACAAACGGCGCAATACTTGAAAGAACCTGTGCAATTGCATCGCCCGTATGTGCATAGTCGCATATTACGGTGAAGTCTCCGTGGTGCAACACCTCTGCCCTGCCACACACGCCCTTGCTGTTTTGAAGCGACTGTGCCGCCTGCTTAAAGTTTACACCAAGTGCCACGGCAGCTGCACACGCCACAAGCGCGTTGCTAACTGAAAATGCACCCGGCATAGGAAACTTAACGCGCTGAATTTCGCCAATACCTACCATTTCAAATTTTACGCCGGCAGCACTAAGCTCTGTGTTATGTGCTGTATAGTCTGCGTTGTCATTTACACAAGAAACAGTAATTTTATTTTTTGTCTCAACTTCCTCGTAAAGAAGCTTACCGTACTCATCATCAATGTTTGTTACCATAGTATCTGCCTGGTAAAAAAGGCTTTTTTTGGCGTTAAAATAATTTTCAAATGTCCCGTGATAATCTAAGTGGTCTTGTGTTAAATTTGTAAAAACAGCCACGTCAAAATGAACGCCAAAAAGTCGAAGCTGGTCAAGTGCCTGGCTACTTGCCTCCATTACAACATGGTTGCAGCCTGCGGCGAGCATACGTGCAAAAAGTGCATATAAATCCCAAGATTCAGGTGTTGTATATTTTGCCGGCACCTGTATTGTGTCAATTTGCGCATGTATTGTCCCTATTAGCCCAACTTTGTTGCCTGCTTGTTCCAAAATTTGCTTTATAACAGTAGTTACTGTGCTTTTTCCGTTTGTACCTGTCACTGCCGTAAGTTTTAAATCTTTTGCAGGGTTCCCAAAAT
>CAYJMH010000019.1:0-17077 GCA_964371535.1 uncultured Bacteroides sp. | reverse complement strand
ATAGTTTCGGCATAAAATTGCATATGCCTTGCGCCCATTCTCAACGCAAACTTCATTTTCAAGCCCAAGTTTGCGTTCTGTCACTATGCAAACTGCGCCTGCATCAAGCGCTTTTTGTGCGTACATATGTCCATCTGTCTGTGTGCCTTTTGCGCAAACAAACACAGTGTTTTTTATTACTCTACGTGAATCTTGTGCCACAAATTCAACTTCAGCACTTGGAAGCTTACCTATATATTCAACGTCTTTAAAAAGTTCTTGTAATGTCATGTTTGCTCCCCTTTGTTTTTGAATTATTGCAGTCATAAGTTAATATGTTCACAAAATACTGTTCGGTATTTGTACACAATATTATTGCCTAAACTAATTCGTTTTCATTTTAATCTGTAACAGTCTTATCGTAAAACATAACTTCCACAACGCTACCCATTGCAATTTGAGTACCGGGTGTAAAATTTTGTGTCATTGCAACAACATTTTCGCTTTCTTCCGTAACGCCCATTACATTTATATTCAGGCCTGCTGCATTAAGTGTTTGTGTTGCCTGCGCTACACTTTTCCCACTTATGTCAGGCACAACAACATTTACAGGCAGTGCACCCTCGTCTGTGTACAGCACAACAACAGATTGCCTGGCAAGCGCGGCGCCTGCCGTTGGATATTGCCCTGTAACTGTCGTGCCTGTTCCCACTTCAGACGAATTAAAGCCCCTTGAATTTAATTGCCTATTTGCATCGAGAACAGTCATGCCTGTGAGGTTAGGCACGCTTACTTCAACAGTTTCAAGCTCTTCTTGTGTATATTGCGGCTCTACGCCTACATACGGCAAAACGTCTGCCATTATTGAGCCCACAACAGGCCCGCACAAAACACCACCATAAGAGCTGAAATTATCATGCGGCTCGTCTAAAATAATAAGGCAAGCAATTAATGGGTCATCTGCCGGGGCAAAGCCACAAAACGACGAAATGCGCAATGTGTCGTCCTCATTGCCCTCGTAAACAGTTTGCTTTTGGCTTGTGCCTGATTTTCCGCCTACACGGTAACCGGCAACATATGCCGCATTGTTTTGCCCCTCTGCAATGCTGCTTTCAAGCATAGATGCTATTAGCTCACTTGTTTGAGGCGAAACAACTTGCCTTTTAACAGTGGGCTCTGTTATTTCAACAATGTTGCCGTCACTGTCAAGCACTTGCTTTACAACGTACGGCTCCATTAAATTGCCGCCGTTTACGGCTGCCGCCACTGCGTTAATCATAGCAATTGGCGTAACTTGGCTTGACTGTCCAAAAGACGACGATGAAAGTTCTGTAATATTAAGCTGGCTCTCCTCATAAACATTGCTTTGCGCTTCGTTTTGCATATCTATGCCTGTTTTTTCATAAAAGCCAAACACTTCAAGGTAATCTGCAAAGATTTCTTTGCCCATTTGCCAACTTAATTGAATATAATACGGGTTACATGACTTGTTTAATCCGCCGTAAAAATCAAGCGTTCCGTGGCCTTCCGTGTGCGCACATCTCATTGTGTGTGATGCAACCTGTATGCTTCCCGAACAAGAGAACGATGTCTCCAAATTTGCCGCGCCCGAATCAAGCGCCGCAGATGCTGTTACAACTTTAAAAACACTTCCGGGCTCATATATATCCTGCACAGCCTTATTGCGCCACATTGTTTGACGTGCGGTTTGAAGCGCGCCGGAACGCGCTTCTTCGTCTTGCATAGCGGCAATTTCCTGTGCAAGCTCTGCATCATAAAGCGTGTAAGGGTCATTTAAATCATAGCCCGGCAGTGTTGCCATTGCAAGAATTTCACCCGTTTGCACGTTCATAACTATGCCTGTTCCCCTGTTTGCAACGTTATGGTCTTGTATTGCATTGTTCAAATATTTTTCCAGCGTCTGCTGTATAACGGCGTCAATTGTAAGTACAAGGCTATTTCCATCTTCTGCAGGAAACTCTACTTTATAATCGCTGTCCATTTCATAGCCCCATGCATTTTGTGCCGTCAAAATCCTTCCCTCGGTGCCTTTAAGTTCGCTGTTATAGTATAATTCAAGGCCTGTCAACCCGTCACCGTCAGAATTTGTAAAGCCTATAACGGTAGAAGCCAGCGAGCCATACGGGTAATATCTTTTGCTGTCGGGCTCTAAAATAATTCCACGCACTGGGTTTAACTGCCCTGCGTCCGTTGCATTATATTCGCTAACCCACGAAATAATAGAATCTGCAACAGGTTTTTCAACTTTATTTTTTATTATTTTGTACTGAGAGTTTTCATCGCGCAGTTTTTCAAGCACTTCGTTTACATCAAGCTCTAAAATAGTTGCAAGTTGTTGTGCAACCATTGTAACGTTTGTTCCGGCCTGCACCATGCTTGCCGGTGCCGCTACAACAGTCCACACAGTTGAGCTTCTTGCAAGTTCTTTCATGTTTGTGTCATAAACCGACCCTCTGTGCGGGGTAATTATTTCATCACTTAGCTGTTGGTCTGCCGCCATTGCTTTATATTCTTCATCTTTAACAAATTGGTGCTGAACAAGGTTATAAATAACATTACCAAAAGCCAGCGTACAAAATAAAACAGCCGCAAGTATCGCCTTAAAGCGCATGTCTCTTGTAACTGTTTTGTTGAAAGTACTGTTTTTTTGCTCGCTGTTTTTTTCAGACATTTACGCTACCCCTTTTAATATAAAATCATCACTGCAATTAATATTATACCATAATCAATAGCAGTGATAAATAATATTACTTACCCGGTGTAATATATGCCGAAATTTTTTGTTTACCGTTCGAAAGCATCCCAATCATTTCTTGCCATATTGTTTTTTTATACAATATTTGGGCGCTGTTCTCTCTGTACAAATACACGGTTTGCGCCGAATCACGTTTTACAAGCCCAAGCTGTGTAGTGGCATAATTTTCAACATTTATCAGGTTCGTTCGCATTTCTATTTCATTATTCAAGTATCCATATTCGCTTTCAAGCTCTAAAAGTGCCTGTTCTTGCTTTGCTATCTCGCCTGTAAGTGCTGTATCTATGCTTTGCATATACAAAACTGATGATACAAGTGTTATTAATACTGTTGCAACAAATATAGTTTTTAAAAGGCTTTTATTATAACCTTTTAGTTTTTTGTCTTGTTTTATGTGTTTTGCAACATAAAGTCTAGGCCTGTTTTCTTCGCTTTTTGCAAAATAGTCTAAATCATAGGCATTAGTATTTTGCTGTTGCATAACTTTTCACTTCTTTCTTTTAAATCTTCTCTATAACTCTTAATTTTGCACTTCTGGCCCTTTTGTTTTCGCTTACTTCTTCCTCCGTGGCCTCTATGGGTTTTTTAGTAATAATTTTCGCTTTCGCTTTGTTGTTGCATACACAAACAGGAAATTCAGGCGGGCAAATGCACGCCGTTGCCCATGTTTTAAAGCGCTGTTTTACTATCCTGTCTTCAATAGAATGAAACGTAATTATGCAAAACCGTGCACCTGTGTTCAATATTTCAAATATTTCATCAAGCCCGTTCGACAGCGAGTCGAGCTCTTCATTTACTGCAATTCTGATTGCTTGAAAAGTCTTTCTTGCCGGGTTCTTTTGTTTGCGCCTTACCGCAGGCGGCGTTGCTTGCAAAATACACTCTACAAGCTGTGATGTTGTTAAAACAGGGGCCGTTTGCCGCGCAAGCACTATTTTACCGGCTATGTTCCACGCATTTTGTTCTTCGCCGTATTCTCGCAGTATACGTGCAAGTTCTTCACGCGTTGCACTGTTAACAAGGTCAGCTGCGGATATTCCTTTGGCGCTCATTCTCATATCAAGCGGTGCATCATCATGGTATGAAAAACCTCTGCCCTTTTCGTCAAGCTGATGCGATGAAACGCCCAAATCTAAAAGTGCACCGTCTATGCCGTCAACACCCAAAGCCCTAAGCTCTTTTGCAACATTCATAAAATTGTTGTGTATAACTGTTGCCGGCAACCCCTGCAACCTGTTTTTTGCAACTTCTACCGCTGTTGGGTCCCTATCAAATGCATACAGCATTCCACTTTTCAGCAATTTTGCTATTTCAGATGAATGCCCTGCCCCACCTGCAGTTCCGTCAACATATATGCCGCCCGGTTTAATGCATAAATTTTGTATGCACTCACAAAGCAGAACGGATACATGCTTAAATTCAATTTGATTATTCATATAACCGCCCCTTTTATTTTTACATATAATGATATATGTGTTTTATAGGTCAAGCTCTTCAAGCACCTGTGCAAATTTCTTCGCAGACATTTTCTCGCTTTTACTTTTCCATGCGGATGTGTTCCATATTTCAGCATGGTCCCCCACACCCAGTATTGTAACTTCTTTCTCTAATTTTGCGTATTCACGCAAATTTTGTGGCAGTAAAATTCGGCCTTGCTTGTCGGGTTGCATAGGTGCGGCAGAAGTAAAAAGATAAAGCTGTGCATCTCTTGCCTTGCTGAACCCCTTGCCCACAAGGCTTTGCGCAATTGCCTCCCACCTGTCTTGCGGAAAAGCAACCAGGCTGTTGTCTAACCAATAGGCAACAGTGAAATCTTCACCCATTCTGTCCCTAAACCTTGCCGGAAAGTTCAAGCGGCCTTTTTCATCAATGGAATAGTTAAATTCGCCCATTAACATGAAAAACACCCCTTTTCACTTCATTTTAACCCACTTTAGGCCATTTATACCCACTTTTACCCACTTTTATTAATCATTATAACAGATTAAATGAAAATTGCAATAGTTATTTGCGTAAAAAAATGTTACAAAATGTAACATTTTCCAGCATTTTTTTGCAGTTGCAGTTAAAGTAATTAGCTAAAATTAAAACAGCCTTAAAGTTTAAAAACAAACTGTCAAATAAAGATACAGCTTTTTGACATTATGACAAATATTTAAAGTTTTACTAAATTTTTTCAAAAAATTTCGGGTACTTAGGGCAGAGCCCTGAGGTGTTTTCCTCAGAAAACGTAAGTCTTTCCTTAATAGAGCATTTTAAAAGGTGAATTTGCCAATTTGTTGGCAAGCAGAAAAAGGAAGCTTTTTGCAATAAAAAAGTTTCCTTAGTGCTACCCGTTTGTGCAGCTTTTTAGCCTGTTTTTATTTTTTTCATATTAACGCTTGCATTTTAAACATAATTGTGATAAAATGTTTAAGCACTTTAAAGCCACTGCACCAACAGTGGGGTTAATGGCAAATCATTAAACGGGCAGTCCTCTGTCGGTATAATGCCGGGTATGAATGTCTACAAAAATTGGAGGATGTTTTTTAATGGACGCAATAAAAATTATTACAGACGGCATGATTAAAACTGAAAAACCGCAGTTTAATGTAGGTGACACAGTTAAGGTTTCGGTTCGCATTAAAGAGGGCGAGCGCGAGAGAATTCAGGTGTTCGAAGGAACAGTAATAGCAAAAAAACACGGTGGAGTTTCCGAGACTTTTACAGTAAGGCGCACATCTTACGGTGTTGGTGTTGAGCGTGTTTTCCCTATCAACTCTCCGTTTGTTGAAAAAGTTGAAGTTGTTCGCAAAGGCCGCGTACGTAGGGCTAAGCTGTTTTACCTACGCCAAAGAACAGGTAAAGCTGCAAAAGTTAAACAACAACTTAAATAAAAAAATAACTTTAAAGGGGCAATTTTATTGTCCCCTTTTTGTTTTTATGGTATAATTAAAGCCTAGTGAATAACTTGTTATTCACTGCAAATGCTATGCATTTACTGCATTTATTTTGCATATGTAAAAAAACACAGGCGAAACGGAGAAATATATGTCACAGGAAAACACGAAATTCAGCGAAATATTTGATTGGTTTGAGTCAATTGTTGTTTTTACACTTGTTGCAACAATGCTAATTTTAATGTTTGTTGTTAATTTTTCAAGTGTATCGGGCATTTCAATGCAAAATACATTACAAGCAGGAGATCGCGTTTTTGTTCAAATTTTGGCATACAGCCCAAAGCATGGCGATGTTATAATTACAGACTCTCTTATAGACTTTGGCAACCCACTTGTAAAGCGTGTAATAGCAATGGGCGGCGACACAGTTGACATTAATGCAGACACAGGCGAAGTAATTGTAAACGGGCAAGTGCTAAACGAGCCATACATCGGGTCATCCACTAATTTTGCAGGCAATATCTCTTACCCATTAACAGTGCCCGGCGGCCAGTTGTTTATTATGGGCGACAACAGGCAAGCGTCAAATGACAGCAGATACAAAGAAGTTGGCTTTATTGATGAGCGTGATGTTGTGGGAAAAGTTCTGTTCAGGGTTTCGCCATTTAACAATATGGGGCTTATAACGTAGTTTTTTAGTTTAACCTTTTAATTTCAAGGCTTCTATAACAGCAAATTGTTAGTGCCTTTAATTATTTATGCACATGCGCATAATAGCTTATTTACAGCACTTTAAAAATATTCAGAATATTTACATTTAAAGCCAAAAGCGGCAGAACGGATTTATAATGAGTGAAAACGTAAACCACTATCACATACATTGGTTTCCAGGGCACATGATGAAAACACTGCGCCTTATGGAAAAAGACATTAAAAATGTTGATGTAGTATTGCATTTGCTAGATGCACGCATACCGTACAGCAGCATAAACAAAGAAATATTGAGAATTGTTGGCAAAAAGCCCCTGCTTTTTGCGCTTAATAAGGCAGACCTTGCCGACCCTGTTTTAACACAAAAATGGGTGGAAACATTCAAAAAAACCGGTGCCGGTTGTGCGGCACTTTCAAGTAAGTCTCACAGTGGCGTTAACGGCGTGCGCGTTGCAATTGAGACAGAACTAAGCGAACTTCTTGAAAGACGAAACGCAAAAGGTATGACAAACGCCAAAATTCGTGTAATGATTGTAGGCATACCAAATGTTGGAAAATCTACATTTATTAACGGCTTTGCCCGCACTACAAAGGCAAAAGCCGCCGACAGGCCCGGTGTAACACGTGGCAAACAATGGGTAAGCGTTGGAAATTATGATTTGCTTGACATGCCGGGCGTTTTGTGGAAAAAATTTGAGGATGAAAAAACGGCGGCAAATCTTGCGTTTATTGGCTCTATTAAAGACGACGTGCTTGATATAGAAGAGCTTGCAACGGCACTTTTGGGCGAAATACAACAAATGTATCCGCAAAAATTGGCAGAGCGATATAAATTAAGCTCCGAACACTTGCAACTTGACGCGTATGATTTACTTGAGCAAATAGGCAAAAACAGGGGTATGTTGCAAAGTGGTGGTGTTGTGAACACGGAACGTGCCGCAATAATGCTTGTTGATGAATTTAGGGCAAGTAAATTTGGTCGCATTACACTTGAAAGCCCACGCACCATTGAGTACGCATACGAAGAACAAACAAGCTAACTTTTATATAAATATGCTATGATGTTTCACTTATACAATTTCATTTTCTGCATAACAGTACTTTCAGTAATGTGTTATAGAGCTGTTTACAAACAAAGACTTTGCAAAAACTAGAGCAAAATTTTTGTCAGATGATACAAAAAGCGCAGGCAATACTGTGTGTATTAACGAGCATTTTTGTGAAATATGACGGAAATTTTGCCGACACTTTTTGTGAAGGCGTCTTTGTCAACAGCTCCGTTATATAAATCCCAGTGCTAATATTCTTGATATACCACTTTTTAATTTTGCCGGAAAGGAAAACCGATAAAATGTTAAACGCTGACACCTTATATGCATTTGACAGCGAATTCAGAAAAGATTATGCCACAATTTGCGGTGTTGACGAAGCAGGCAGGGGCCCACTTTGCGGGCCGGTGTGTGTTGCGGCCGTTATCCTGGACGAAAACATTATAATAGACGGGCTGAATGACTCGAAAAAGCTTACTGAAAAAAAACGCGCTGAGCTATTCCCCATAATAAAGCAACATGCAAAATCTTACAGCATTGTTATGATAGGCCCTGAGGTTATTGACGAAATAAATATATTAAACGCAACGCTGCTGGGCATGAAAAATGCTGTAGAAAACTTAAACATAACGCCCAATTTAGCCTTGATTGACGGTAACAAATGCCCTGATTTATTATTAAAATCTCAGGCTGTTGTTAAAGGAGATTCTTTTTCGGCAAGCATAGCTGCAGCGTCGGTTTTGGCTAAAGTTGCAAGGGATATGCATATGGAGGAGCTGAGCGCAAAATACCCACAGTACTTGTTTGAAAAGCACAAAGGTTACCCCACAAAACAGCACTATGAAATTATTGAAAAACATGGAATTTTACCATTTTACCGCAAAAGTTTTTTAAAAAAACGTGGTATTGTGTAATGAAAAACAACAGGAAATGGGAAAACGCACAACATTTCGGAAAAGTGGCAGAGACAACTGTGGCAGACTATTATGTGTCAAGTGGCTATAAAATTAAAAAGAGGAATTTCGCATCACGTTTCGGCGAAATCGACGTTATAGCGCAAAAAAGCAACCTGCTTGTTTTTATAGAAGTTAAGGCAAGGGACAGCACAAATAATCTGCGCCCATGCGAATATGTTACGCCTACAAAGCAGAAAAAAATTTTAAAAACCGCACTTTGTTACCTTGCATACATTGGCACAGATGATTTTTCAATTAGGTTTGATGTTGTAGAGGTAATTAAAATAAACGACAAATTAACGCTGAACTGCATAGAAAATGCATTTGATGCTAGTGCAGCGTTTAAATAGGCAAAGGAGTAAAATAAATGGAGTACACAAGCACAAGAAACAACACGATATCAGTAAATGCAAGCGCCGCAATTGTGAAGGGCATTGCCCCGGGTGGTGGGCTTTTTGTACCTAAATCTTTCCCACAGCTTAGCGTAGAAAGCATATATTCTCTTTCATACCCAAGTGTTGCAGCAAAAATATTGTCACTTTATTTACCCGAGTTTGATGCAGACTTTTTAATAAAACAAACAAGTGAAGTTTACAGCAACGACAATTTTAGCGGCAAGGCAGGCTTTGTGCGCCATGTTGCACAAAATAAATACTCTCTTGAACTTTGGCATGGCCCAACATGCGCATTTAAAGACTATGCGCTTCAAATTATGCCACGCCTTTTAGTTGAGGCAAAAAGCATTATAAATGACGATAAAACGACTAAAATCCTCGTTGCAACCTCTGGTGACACAGGCAAGGCCGCGCTTGCAGGTTACACAAACCTACATAAAATAAAAATAGCTGTTTTTTACCCAAACAGCGGCACAAGTGAAATGCAAAGACTACAAATGGTTACACATTGTGGCGAAAACGTAAGTGTTTATGCTGTTAACGGCAATTTTGATGATGCACAAACAGGTGTAAAGCGCACGTTTGCAAACGAAGAACTTGAGAAAAAATTGGAATGTGAGAATTCACATCTTTCAAGCGCAAATTCAATTAACCTTGGTAGGCTTTTGCCACAAATTGTTTACTATTACTATTCTTATGCACAATTAGTACAAAGTGGAAAAATTAAAAATGGCGAGAAAATTAATTTTTGTGTGCCAACAGGCAATTTTGGCGACATTTTGGCAGGCTATTATGCAAAGAGAATGGGCTTGCCCGTAAATAAACTTATATGCGCTTCAAATAAAAACGACGTATTGACAGAGTTTTTCACAACCGGAACATACAATTCCAAACGTGATTTTCACAAAACAGCATCACCGTCAATGGACATACTTGTTTCATCCAATTTAGAACGCTTACTTTACCACGTTGCAAAGAACAAAGAAGACGTAGCCGTTTGGATGGAAGAGCTTAACAAGAACGGCTGCTATAAACTGCCGAAAGATATTATGGATGAAATATCAAGCATATTCGAAGCAGGCAGTGCAAACGACGATTTAACTGCTGAGACAATTAAAAAATATGCAGACACTTCAGGCTATGTAATGGACACACACACAGCTGTTGCATTTAACGTAGCAGACAGTTTGCCCGTATGCAACGGCGAGACATTAACTGTTGTTCTTTCAACTGCAAGCCCCTATAAATTCCCGCATGATGTTTTAACTGCGCTTGGAAGCGCGGCGCCTGCCGATACTTTTGAGGCTTTAAGCGCACTTGAAAAAACTTGCAACTACCCTGTTCCAAACAGCCTTTTAAGCCTGAAACAAAAGCCTGTTTTATTTGACACAGTAATTAACCCTAATGAAATTGAAGACATAGCGCTGAAAATGTGAGGCTAATATGGCTAAAGAAAAAATAAAGACAATTTATGTTTGTTCGTCTTGTGGGGCTGTAAGCAGTAAATGGCTTGGGCGATGCGCTGAGTGCAACGAGTGGGACACAATGGTGGAAGACGCCGTGAAAGAGGCTGCCGGCAAAGGTTTATTGTCGGTGCAAAGTGCACGCACAAGCGCAAAAAACAACAGCACAGCCAAAGTTGTGCTGTTAAGTGACATTGGCGTACAAGACGCTGAAAGCAGAATTGTGACAGGCATTGATGAGCTGGACAGAGTTCTTGGTGGCGGCGCTGTACTGGGCAGCGTTGTCCTAATAGGTGGCGAGCCCGGTGCGGGCAAATCTACACTTCTTTTGCAAATGTGCGGTGCAGTTGGCAAAAGCAGCAGTGTTCTTTACGTTACAGGCGAAGAGTCTGCACGGCAAATTAAATTGCGTGCCACACGCCTTGGCGTTGTTGGCGATAAAATAAGCTTAGCCGTCGAAACGGATGTTGATGCCATTTGCAATTTAATTACACAAACATCACCCGCACTTGTTGTTATTGACTCAATTCAAACTATACGGTGTGAAGAACTCTCTTCGGGAGCCGGCAGCGTGTCGCAGGTAAAAGAGTGTGCGGCGCGTTTGCAACAAGCTGCAAAAAGCACTGAAATTCCAACCTTTATTGTGGGTCACGTCAATAAAGACGGCGCAATTGCAGGCCCAAAAGTTATGGAGCATATTGTAGATACAGTTCTTTACTTTGAGGGCGACAAAACACTTCCGTACAGGGTTTTACGTGCTGTTAAAAACAGGTATGGCTCTACTAACGAAATTGGCATGTTTGACATGGTAAGCAGTGGCCTTAAAGAAATTACAAACCCGTCGGGGCTTTTGCTAAGCGGCAGGCCGCTTGGAATTAGTGGAAACTGTGTTGCGTGTACAATGGAAGGGATGCGCCCGGTTTTAAGCGAAGTTCAAGCACTTGTCACAAAATCAGGCTTCGGCACGCCAAGAAGAGCTGCCTCCGGCTTCGACTATAACAGAATGAACTTGCTAATAGCCGTATTGGAAAAGCGTGCAGGTTATTTTCTTGGAAGCTTAGATGTTTACATCAATATTGTTGGCGGCCTTGAACTTGACGAAACAGCGTGTGATTTATCGGTATGCATAGCAATAGTTTCTGCGCTTTCCGACAAGGCGGTGCCCGATGACATGATTGTGTTTGGCGAAATAGGCCTTGGCGGTGAAGTGCGCAACGTTACAAATGCTGAGCACAGGATAAAAGAGGCCGAGCGCATGGGCTTTACGCAAGCAGTTATGCCAAAACAAAGCCTGGATAAAATTAATGCAAGTGACTTTAAAAATATTGAACTTATTGGTGTATCGGGCATTGCACAAGCAATAGCTTTGTTGTAAATTTAAACATTTAGTCGCATTAAATCTTCTTGTTTTCTTACTAGTAAAAAATTTCAGTTGAATTTTTTTACTGTTTGCATTATAATAGTAACTAAAGAGCGTGCTATTTTTTATTTTTATGTATCAAACTTCAAGCGCTTGCCGTATAGTTTCACCAAGTTCAGGTTTTATACTTATGTATTAAAACATATAAATTCTAAATGCTAAGTTCTATTTTTATCTGTCTAAACTCTGTATTTATATTGGGTTGTTTTTTTGAAAGGACGCTGTGCATTTATGGAAAACAAGAGTTTTGTTCATACAAAATATGATAAATGTCGGGGTTGTAACAAGTGTATTTTTGTGTGCCCAACAAGTGCCAATGAGGCGTTCTTTGAGGCAGATTCCGGCAAAGTTTTTATAAAAGACGGCTTTTGCATTTCTTGCGGTGAATGCCTGTCAATATGTGACCATAACGCGAGAGACTTTGAAGACGACACAGAACGATTTTTTACCGACTTAGCTAATGGCGATAATATTTCGGTTGTAATCGCCCCGTCTGCTCGTTTTAATTTTAATGAATACGGCAAAATAGCAGATTATTTAAAAAGCATTGGTGTAAATAAGGTATATGATGTATCATTTGGGGCTGACATTTGCACGTGGGCGCATATTAAATTATTGCGCGAGCGTGAAATAAAAAGCCTAATTACACAACCTTGCCCTGTTATTGTAAGTTACGTTGAAAAATACAAGCCTGAATTAATTGGCAAGCTCTCCCCTATTCAAAGCCCTGTTGTTTGCCTTGCTACTTATTTAAAAAAATATATGGGCATTTCTGACAAAATTATGTTTTTGTCACCCTGTATAGGCAAAAAGCGTGAATGTGAAAGCGAACATACATTTGGAGTTATAGATTATAACGTAACTTTTTCAAAATTCGCACAGCATTTTAAGGAAAATAATGTTGACTTTAATAATTACAAGAATATACCTTTTGACATTTCAGAGGGCTCAATAGGCTTTACATTTTCAAGGCCGGGTGGCTTAGCCGAAAATGTGAAGTATCATTTAAAAACAGATGTTTGGATAAAGCAAGTTGAGGGTATTTCTGCTGTCCGCAATTATTTTGACGAGTATCTTGAAGATTTACGTTGTAATAGGCCTGTTCCTACTATTATTGATGCGTTAAACTGTATTGATGGGTGTAACCTTGGAACTGGCACTGATAAAACGGCCCGTCACAACGATATTGATTTTATCACTAACAAAAACAAGGCAAAAGTTTCAAGGGAAAATTCAGAAAATCTTACTGAATTTTTTGACAGCAAACTAAATTTATCAGACTTTGAGAGACAATATAAGGACAGGAGTGTCACATATAAAAAAGACAAAAATGTTGACATGGAACGTGCTTTTATCTCGCTTGGTAAAATAACACAAGAAGACAGAGAAATTAATTGTTTTTGCTGTGGATATGGAAACTGTTATGACTTTGTTTACGATTTGGCAACCGGCCACAACGATAAAAATAATTGTAGGCACTATTTGCTTAATAAGTTCAAAAAAATGAGCATGTATGACGATTTAACAGGTCTTAACAACAGGAACTGTTTCAACGATTCTGTAAAAACTCTTTTTGAAGAGCACCCGGGGTTTGTTGGCATAATTTTCATTGATATTAACGGCCTCAAAGAAGCTAACGACACGTTCGGGCACGCTTTCGGAGACGAGCTTATTATAACGTGTGCAAATTTGTGTAAACGCATTTTTGGCAGTGACGTATACAGAATAGGCGGCGATGAATTTGTTATACTTTTCAACAAGGAAAACGCCAGCATGTTCGAAATTAAAACAGAAATGTTAAAGCATTTATTTGAAGTTGAAAAGCAACTTGTTGTATCAATAGGTTGTGCAACTAGTGTAAATTCTGACGATTTACAAGAAAAACTTGAAGAAGCTGACCAAAAAATGTATATAAATAAACAAGAGTACTATGAAAGTATTAATAAAGCCGACAGGCGAAACAGGAAAGCACCGAAATTCTTTTAGTACGTTTTGTACTTTTATATGGCTTTTTGCAAATAGTTGGGGTAACCTTGAAAAATGAAGAACTGCAATATAAATTGGTGGGGCGAACATTGTTCGCCCCACCATTTATATATCAAAAAATCATAATGTTTCGTCATTATAACAAATATTAAAAGTTTTACTGAATTTTTTCAAAAAATTTCAGGTTCTTAGGGCAGAGCCCTAAGGTTTTTTCGCAGAAACCAAAATACTATCTTTGAACTCTTCCGCTTCCGTCGCCGCCTGCAAGCGCTTTTACTTCGTCAACAGTAACACGGTTAAAGTCACCGTTTATTGTGTGTTTCAAACAACTTGCCGCAACAGCAAATTCAAGCGCAGCTTGCATATCATCTTTATATGTATTCAAGCCATAAATAAGGCCGCCTGCAAAGCTGTCACCGCCACCAACACGGTCTATTATATCATTAATCATATAATGTTTGCTAATGTAGAAATTTTTCCCGTCGTTCAAGCAAGCAGCCCAGCCGTTAATGTCTGCGCTTTTGCTTTCACGCAATGTAATTGCAATCATCTTCATATTTGGGAACTCTGCCAATACTTTGTTTCCAAGCTCTTTGTATTTATCTCTGTCAAGCTCACCGCTCTCAACATCTACGTCAAGCGTAATCTCTAAAGATTTTTGCACATCTTCTTCGTTAGCAATTGCTACGTCAACATATTTTGCAAGCTCACGCATAACTTCCGCGGCCCTTTTGCCATATTTCCACAAATTTTTGCGGTAGTTTAAGTCACAAGAAACAGTAATATTGCGCGCTTTCGCCTGTTTTACGCTCTCCATGCTAACTTCCATTGCACTCTCAGAAATAGCAGGTGAAATACCTGTGATGTGGAACCATTTAACGCCGTCAAACAACTTATCCCAATCAAAATCATTTACTGTTGAAAGCGCAATTGAACTGTATTCACGGTCATACACAACTTTGCTTGGGCGTTGGTTTGCTCCTGTCTCAACAAAGTATATACCCATTCTTCCTTTGCCTCTTTGTATTTGTGATGTGTCAACACCGAAACGGCGAAGCTCTTTTATGCATTCATCGCCAATTGTATTTTGTGGCAACACAGTGGCAAAGCCGGCGTCAAAGCCAAAATTCGCAAGTGATACAGCTACATTAGCCTCACCGCCGCCAAAAGTTGCCTCTAACATAGGAGATTGGAAAAATCTCTCGTGCCCAGGTGATTTTAAGCGAAGCATTATTTCGCCAAGTGTTAAATATTTCATTTACTTACCCCATTCCTTATTTTTTTGTATACTTAATTATTCATTTTAGCATACTATAATTTCACAACATTACTATTATAAATCTCACAGCATCAATATGCAATACTTTAATATAATTTCCTTTATTTTAATAATAAAAATTTTCGCTTTATTAAAATAACATTATTTTATCGCGGTCATCAACAATAATTCTATTAATAATAGAATTATTGTATGCATATAAATTTATTCTAATTTATTTTGTAATAACCAGGCTTATTTCGAAAGGCTTAACACAACGCCTTTGTCGCCTTCTATTCTTACAAATGTACCGCTTGTCAATATTTCTGTTGCATTAGTTGCACCAATTAACACAGGTATATCAAGTGCAAGGCCCGCAATTGCAGCGTGCGATGTCATTCCATCTGCCTCAGTTACAATCCCTGATGCTTTTCGGAGAAGTGGCATTATAGCGTTAGAAGTCGATGGTATTACAAGTATGTCGCCGTCAATAAAATTACGCTTCGCTTCGTCGTCTGTTTTGCAAACACACAATCTGCCTGAAACGCTTCCCTTGTTAATTGTTATGCCCTCTACAAGTATGTTGCCTACAACATGCACTTTTAACATGTTGGTAGTGCCCGAAACACCTAGAGGTATGCCGGCCGTAATAACTGCAATGTCGCCACATTCAACGTAACCTGCCTTTTCTGCAATCGAAATAACACTTTCAAAAAGCTCGTCAGTGCTTTTCATCTCACTCATCAAAAGCGGCGCAACACCCCAAGACATATTCATCTGGCGCATAATTTTTTCGTCCATACAGCCGCAAATAATTGGGCACGACGGGCGATATTTCGAAATCAACTTCGCCGTTTGTCCCGTTTTTGTAGCCGTTAAAATTGCAACAGCCCCAAGGTCGTGCGCAGTTGTGCACGTTGCATGTGAAATTGCAGACGTTACATCGCTGTTTGTAGCATAATTTCTTGCCTGAAACCTAGTTATATAGTTAATATTTTTTTCGGTATAGCGCGCTATTGTGTTCATAGTTTTCAGTGTTTCAACAGGGTAATCGCCTGCGGCCGTCTCGCCGCTAAGCATAATAGCGCTTGTTCCATCATAAATAGCATTTGCAACGTCAGTTGTCTCTGCACGTGTTGGGCGTGGGTTTTTCACCATAGACTCAAGCATCTGTGTTGCAGTTACAACTTGTTTTCCTGCCGTATACGCTTTTTTAATCAGCTCTTTTTGAATTCTGGGTATTTCCTCTAAATTTATCTCTACGCCCATATCGCCTCTAGCTATCATAATAGCGTCTGACACTCTTATTATTTCATCAATATTTTCAACACCTTGCGCATTTTCAATTTTCGAGACAAGTTTCATGTCGAAAGAGCCATTATCTTCAAGTGCCTGACGTATTTGTGCAACGTCATCTTTTGTGCGCACAAAAGATGCAGCAATAAAATCGAAATCTTCCCTTATTGCAAACTTAATGTCTTCTATATCCATTTCACTTACATACGGCATTGATAGCTCGCAACCCGGCACATTTATGCCCTTATTGTTCGAAACTTTGCCACCGTTTAAAACTTCGCACTCTATTTTATCTTCGAATATTTTATCGACACAAAGTGCAATTAGTCCATCATCAATTAAAATCATTCCATCTTTTTTAATATCTTTCGGCAATGCGGCAAATGTTATTGCGCAGCCATTTTCATCGCCTTCTCTGTCATCGGTGTAAAGTGTAAATGTTTGACCTTTTTCTAAAATTACACTACCATTTTTAAATTTTTTAGTTCTAATTTCAGGTCCTTTTGTGTCCATCAATAATGCAACAGGCTTACCAAGTTCTTTACGTGCTTTCTTCACCATATCTGCACGCATTTTTTGGTCTTCATGTGCACCATGTGACATGTTAATTCTTGCAACATCCATTCCGTTAATAATAAGTTCTCTTACAATGCTCTCGTCATCAGTTGATGGGCCCAGTGTGCAAATAATTTTAGTTTTCCGCAATTTTGGTTTCTTAATCATAATAATCTCCAATCTTACATTTGTTAAAATGCACAAACAAACTTTTAAACTTTAGTTAGGTTAATCGCCGTCATCATCGTCATCATCATCGTCATCGTCGTCATCGTCGGCATCATCATCGTTATTTTGAACGGGGGCCGGTGTTGGGGCCGGTGTTGGGGCCGGGGCTGGCGTTGGGGCTGGTGT
>CAYJMH010000018.1:17225-41657 GCA_964371535.1 uncultured Bacteroides sp. | reverse complement strand
CGGCTTTTTTCAGTGCTTTTGCTATTATAACGCTTGCTTTTGCTATAAACTTCGCCGTTGCTACACTTGCTATTGCTATGCCTTTTGCTATTATTTTCGCAACTTTAACTGTTACGCGCCACGTTGCCTTTGCAAAGCGCACTATTGCCGCCCATACTATTGGCGACCAGTGACGTATAAATTTCCACGTTGCTATCGACGCTTTTTTTAGTGCCTTGCCTGTTACAATTGCGGCTTTTTTCAGCGCTTTTGCTATTACAACGCTTGCTTTTGCTATAAACTTCGCAGTTGCTACGCTTGCTATTGCTATGCCTTTTGCTATTATTTTCGCAACTTTAACTGTTACGCGCCACGTATTTTTAGCTATGACTAATAAAGCAATACCAAAACGTCTAAAAACTTCAAATAAAAGTGTAAATGTTGAAATGCTTTTTAACGGATCGTTATTACTTGTTTCATTATTAAATTTATTGTTATCTGACTTATTTGACAAAAAATCTCCCTTTCTATATGTCAAACATAATAAATAGCTTTATATTGTTTGCACAGTTATTAAACCAAAAAATTTTATTTTGTTATAAACTGTCAAATTTTTATGTATTCAATAAAAAAAATACATGCTTTTTATCAACAAAAAAAACAGATGTGCCAAAAGGCACGTCTGCTTTATTATATAATAAATTTACATATATGTCTATGTAAAATATGTGAAATGGTAATATTTTTTTTATTTTTTATCTAAAATAACACCAATTAAAATTTGAAACAAAAAAATAACCAAAAATACATATAATTTGTTGCTTTTTTAGTGAAAAAACACATTGTATTTTACACAGATCTTTTCAAAATATAGTGTTGCGCTTTGCACAAAAAACTATAAGTTAGAAATATTTGTCCTACAATTTGCGCATATATTTTTACCTTCATACTGATGTATATCATCTACAACGCCACAAAAAATACATGCGGGTTGATACTTTTTCAAAATTATAGACTCTTCATCAACATAAATCTCAAGCGATGCGTCTTTATCAAGATTTAATACACGTCTTAATTCTATTGGTAACACAATTCGGCCTAGGTCGTCTATTTTCCTTACAATACCTACTGATTTCAATTTTTCACCCTCTTATCGACAATTTTTTAGCATTTTTGCATTTATTAAGTATACAAATTTCGCCAATAAAAGTCAAGCAAGTGAGAATCATTAGCCCGATTGTGCAAATAATCTGGACATTTTCACAAAAAACCTACTTTTCTATATACTTTCGAAAGCAATTTTTTCGATATATAGTTAGCTTTTTCTGCACCTTGTTTTAGCACTCCGTCCAAATAATCTTTGTCCGCAAGAATTCTTCTGTGCTCGTTTTGAATAGGTTTCAATGCTGAAACAATACTTTCCCCAACAGCAACTTTAAAATCTCCATATCCTTTGCCTTCAAATTCTTTTTCTATATCGCCAATGCTTTTGCCTGCCATAATACTATAAATTGTCATCAGGTTACTTACACCGGGCTTCTCATCTGAAAACCTCACACTGCCCTCAGAGTCAGTTACTGCGCGTTTCAACTTGCGCATAACTGTGTCTTCGTCGTCAAGCATAAACACAACACTGTTTGCGTTCTCATCACTTTTGCTCATCTTCTTATCAGGTTCTTGCAGGCTCATTATTTTTGCACCAATTTCAGGTATGTATGGCTCCGGTACAGTGAATGTTTGGCTGTAAGCTGTGTTAAAGCGCTGCGCTATATTTCGTGCCATCTCAAGGTGCTGTTTTTGGTCTGCCCCAACAGGCACAAGGTCTGCATTATATGCTAAAATATCTGCTGCCATTAATACCGGATATGTAAACAACCCGGCATTTATATCTTGTGCGTTTTTTGCACTTTTGTCTTTAAACTGATGCATACGCGAAAGTTCGCCGAAAGGTGTATTGCAACTTAAAACCCATGCAAGTTCTGCATGCGCTGAAATTTCACTTTGTATAAATACTACGCTTTTTTCGGGGTTAATGCCGCAAGCAAGTAAAAGCGCTGCAACCTCACGCGTTCTTTTTCTCAAGTCTGCCGGCGTTTGGCGCACGGTTATAGCATGCATGTTTGCTATCATGTAAAAGCAGTCGTATTCATCTTGCAATTTTTCCCAGTTTTTCACCGCACCTGCATAATTGCCAAGTGTAAAAGTGGCACCGCTTGGTTGTATACCGCTTAAAATTCTTTTGTTTTTTACATCGCTCATATTATGTCTACCTTCCTTCGTTATTCGATAGTGTCAACACTGCCTTCTTTTATTCAAAAATAAAATATAATAATACAACAACACCAAGAACTATTCTGTATTTCCCGAAAATTTTAAAGTCGTGTTTTTTTACATAGTTCATCAAAAAATTAATTGATACCATTGAAACTGCAAAAGACGTTATCATACCCACCGCTAAAACGGCAATTTCCAGTACTGTAAAATTTAAGCCAAAATTAAAAAGGCGCAGTGCACTAGCACCAAACATAACAGGCACTGCCAGAAAAAATGTAAACTCTGCCGCAAGCGTTCTGCTTGTGCCAAGTATAAGTGCGCCAATTATTGTGGCGCCGCTTCTGCTTGTGCCGGGTATTAAGCTTAGCACTTGAAACAACCCTATATAAAGTGCCACAGGATATGTCAGCTCGCTTATTTTATTATATTTACTGCTTTTGCCTTTAAATTTATTCTCTACAATTATAAATGCAACACCATAAATTATAAGCATTAAAGAAACAACATACGCATTATGAAAGTTCTCTGTAAGCCACTCGTCAAATAAAAGGCCCATAATAATTGCCGGAATAGTTGCAACAAAAACTTTAAACCACATTTGCCATATGTCAATTTTGCAATATTTTTTAACAAGTGTTTTTTCATTATTATTTATGCAAAACGGCCATAATCTGTGCCAAAAAAGCACAACAACTGCCATTATTGCCGCAAGTTGAATTACAACATCAAACATTTCTTTAAAATCTTCGCTCATGCCAAAATTTATAAACTCATCTGCCAGTATTAAATGCCCTGTACTCGATACAGGAAGCCATTCTGTTATTCCCTCAATAATTCCTAGAATTACAGCTTTTATAATGTCGCCCATTGAAACCCCCACTTTGCCGTTAAATAGCAATTTTATTTTTCGGCTGTTATTTTTTTACATAGCTGCATCTTCAAGCGCATAGCTAACAACAACCAGTATACCCATACACAATAAGTATACTATCATGCCTATGTTAAATATGCCGTGGAAAAGTGCCTTTTTAGGCAAAGACCTAAAAGGCCTGTTAAAGTGCAAATTTTTATTAATAAGTGCCATTACAAAAATCAAGGCTGCCAAGCATATTAATAATATTACAAAAAATCCTACAACAAGCTCACCAATGGCACCAACGCCAAACGTCGGAATTATCATTATCCCTACTACATTCATAATGAAATGCAGTGCAATAGGAATAAAAATTTCGCCTGTTCTTACATATACATAAGCAAAAACACAGCCAAGTGCCACTGCATATAGTAGTTGTGACAAATTCCCGTGGAACAGCCCGAAAAGCACACCGCTTGTTATTATATAGCAAACATCGCCAAGGTGTCCCATTTTACTATGCAAAATTTTTCTGAACAAAATTTCTTCACCTATCGGTGCAATAATGCATGCAGAAATAAACGCCCATACATGCCCTGAGTCAAACATTTCTTCCACAACATTAGGCGCTGAAAGACCTGTAAGCTCTGTTATAACAGTTTGTAAAATAACTGTTATAAAGTTAAATGTATACGCAGCACCTAGCATAAAAATCATAAAAACAAATGCCTGCTTTGCACTAATACCTACTTTTTGCGGCACTTTTACCTTAAAAGGAATAAGCCTGTTAACTATGACATAAAAAAGCGGAAACGCCACTGCATAAAGTGACAAAGCATTAATAACCCAAATTACCCAAGACTCTTGATAAACATCAATAAAAGCAATGGCAAGAACAGAACTTATGATCATAGATGCGACAATGTAAAATAACATTAATAAAAAATAGCTGATTCCCAGCATTGACATTGTTTTTCTGAAATTTTGTGTGCTTAACATTCGAAGTATATTCCTTTCAATTAAAAAAACAGCATGTAATTTAAATTGTGCTGCATTCAGAATAATTATTATGCTTTATGGTTTTCACCTCGCGCCTTATAGCGCAATAGGTTGCGTTTTCTACGGAAAACACCTCAAGGCTCTGCCCCAATGGCCCTAAATTTTTTGAAAAAAAATTAGTAAAACATTTAATATTTGTAATAATGACAAAGCGCTATGCCTTATTTACATTATAACGATGGAGCAGAAAAAATGCAAACATATTTTCTGCTTTTATTTTTAACAAATATATGTTATTATGGTAAAAACACTGTTCGGAGGTAAGAAAATTGATGTACTTTTTGCTTTTTACATTAGCATTATTGCTTTGCTTTTTTCTATTGCTAGTTGTTTTTGCAATAAGGGCAAAAGGCAGTGCAAGCACTGTACAAATAATTGAAAACATGCCTGAAATTGATGATGACAACAAGTATGTGCAAAATTTAAGCGAGCTTATACGAATAAAAACAATATCGCACACTGATGCAAGCCAAGACGATGAAAAAGAATTTGAACTTTTCATTAATAAAATGCAAGAGCTTTACCCCGAAATTTTTAAAAAATGTGCACCAATTTTTTTTGGAACTAAGGGCATTTTACTTCGCATTGAGGGCGAGAGTGACAAAGAGCCAAGCGTGCTTTTGGCACACTATGATGTAGTAACTGTTGACGAAGCTAATTGGACACACCCACCTTTTTGCGGAGACGTAATTAACGGCGAACTTTGGGGCAGAGGCACAATTGACACGAAAATAACTGTATTGGGCATTTCTGAGGCGTGCGAAACCCTTATCAAAAACAACTTTAAACCTAAAAATGATATATATCTTGCGTTTGGTGGCGATGAAGAGGTAAACGGTAGCGGTGCAAGAGAAATAATATCTTACTTAAAAAGTAAGGGCGTAAAGCCAGCGCTTGTTGTAGATGAGGGCGGCGCCGTTGTTGACAAAATTATGCCGGGCATGCATAAGCCATTGGCAGTAATTGGCATTGGTGAAAAAGGCCAAATGAATGCGACTTTATCATTAAAAGCTGATGGCGGCCACGCCAGCTGCCCTTCAACACCCAGCCTTTTGGGCAAAATGTGCAAGGCTGTTACTGCATGTGAAAAGCACCCGTTTAAAGGGCACGTTACTGCACCTGTTAAAGGTATGTTTGCAAATGTTGCGCCGCATGTGGGTTTTGGCATGCGCTTAATATATGGCAACATGTGGCTTTTTGGCAAAATTTTCTGCGCACTTGGCGAAATTATGGGCAGTGAATTTAATGCTCTTTTTCGCACCACACTCGCCTTCACTACCGCAAAAGCCTCTGACCAGTATAACGTAATGCCAACCGAAGTTAAAGTTGGCGTTAATATAAGGGCACTTAACACAGACAGCAAAGAAAGTATAAAACAGCGCATACAGAGCATTATAAAAGATGATGACATTGACGTTACGTTTGATATGGCATACGAGGCAAGCCCTTATTCGCCTACAAGCGGCAAGCACTGGCAAAAGCTTTTAAACGCAGTTGGCACAACGTGGCCAAATGCTGTTGCCGCACCTTATCTTATGCTTGCAGCGTCTGACAGCCGCTTTTACAACGGCTATTGTGATAATATTTACAAGTTTTCACCAATTTCATTGTCTAAACAGCAACGTATGCTTATACATAGCAATGACGAGCGTATACCTGTTAAAGACATAAAAAAATCTGTTGAATTTTTTACAGCTCTTGCTATGCAACTGTAAAAGTTAATATATGTTTATTACAAAATCACAAGTTGAAATGTATTTTTTTATATTGTGTTCACCGACACTATGTATAATATAAGCAAAAAAGTTGAAGCAAAGTTTTACCTTATTACAAATTATAATTAAAGGGAGTACTAATAATGCAAAATGAGAATGTAAATGTAAATGAAAAATATTTGGCAGACTACGCAAAATTTGCCGTACAAGTAGGTGTAAACGTACAAAAAGGTCAAACGCTTATTATTCGCGCACCAATTGAAGCCGCACACTTTGCACGTTGTTGTGCCGCAGTAGCTTACGGCGTTGGCGCACGAGAAGTTATAGTGCATTATAATGATGAGAAGTTTTCACGAATTAAAATGGAGTACACCGAGGTAGACGTGTTGGAAGACGTAAAACCGTGGATATTACGCAGCTATCTTGATTATGCCGAGGCCGAGGGCGGCGCGTGCATTTTGAGTATAATAGCACGTGACCCTGAAATTTTCAAAGGTTTGGACGGCAATAAAATTGCCAAGGCAACAGCCGCTGCAACAAAGGCAATGAAACCATGGCAAACACTTACAATGGGCGACAAGTTGCAATGGAGTATTGTAGCTGTTCCAAGCGCTTCATGGGCAAGTAGAGTTTTCCCCAATTTGCCCGTACACCTTGCAGAACAAGAACTTTGGAAAGTTATATTTGAAGTGTGCAGGGTTACAAGCGGTGATGTTGTTAATGCTTGGCATGAGCATATTGCAAAAACTTCGGCACGACGTGACCGTATGAACGATTTAAATATCGACACGCTTCACCTAACAAGCAAAAACGGAACAGATTTGCACGTTGGACTTGCCGATGGTGCAATATGGGAGGGCGCACAAAGCCAAACACCGGAGGGATACAAATTTATAGCAAATATTCCTACCGAAGAAGTGTTTACTGCCCCACACCGCTTGCGCACAAACGGCATTGTTTACGGAACAAAACCTTATGTTTATAACGGCAATATTATTGACGGCTTTTGCCTTACATTCAAAGACGGTGTTGTTGTTGACTATGATGCTTATGTCGGCAAAGAATTTTTGGCAAAATTACTTGAAACAGATGAGGGCGCACTTCATATTGGGGAAGTTGCACTTGTTGCAGTATCCAGCCCAATTAATAAAAGCGGTATACTGTTTTTTAATACCTTATTTGATGAAAACGCGGCCTGCCACTTAGCACTTGGCAAAGGTTACCCTGGCACAGTGCAAGGCGGCAACAATATGAGCACAAGTGAGCTTGTTGAAAAAGGTGTTAACGACAGCTTAATCCATGAAGACATCATGGTTGGCTCACCCGACATGAAAATTACAGGCATTACAAAAGATAACGAGACAGTTACTATATTTGAAAACGGCGAGTGGGCTTTTTAGCATAAACTTTGTATAAATAGGCTGTGAACACACCACCTAACAATTTATTTTTCCCTTTGGCCAAAGTTCAAACAACACCATGAAAATTGAACAGACATGATAATTACTTGCCTATAAACACGTGCTAAAAGCGTGTTTGTAGGCCGTGTAAAGTGTTTTTACTTAACAGCAACTTTCAACAAGCCTTGCTAGAAAATATTTTGCCATAGCGACAGA
The DNA here is from genome assembly GCA_964371535.1 of uncultured Bacteroides sp. Classification (GTDB taxonomy): domain Bacteria; phylum Bacillota; class Clostridia; order Oscillospirales; family Ruminococcaceae; genus Ruthenibacterium. The sequence continues at coordinate 34,161 of CAYJMH010000018.1, read as the reverse complement.
ACGGAGTAATAATGAGAAGAAAAGACAGAGAAGTTTCAGACATCGAGAAAATAGACGAAATTATTAAAAGTTGTAAAGTTTTAAGGCTTGGCTTTTATGATAAAGAGAGTAATGACGTTTACATAGTACCGTTAAATTTTGGCTTTTGTATCGAAGATGGAAAGCACGTTTTCTATTTTCACAGTGCAAAGCAAGGGCGTAAAATTGACCTTATAAATTCATATGGGCGTGCCTGTTTTGAAATGGACATAAACCATAAAACAATTGGCGGTGAATTTGCAGACGACTACACAACGTTATACCAAAGTGTAGTTGGAAACGGCAAAGTTAGCATTGTTGAAGACTGTAACGGAAAACTGCGTGCACTTCAAGCGCTAATGCTAAATGTTTCAGGTAAAGGCGACTGGGAAATTACAAAAAAAATGATAGACAGCGTTTGCATATTCAAACTTATTGTTGAAAATATCACTTGCAAGCAAAACTTGGGGTAATTTTTTTAAAACTGTACTTTTGTACAGTTGATTTATTGTTTTTTTATGATATAATGTGATTAATGCTAACATATGATTTTGTATAGGTATTTTTTAGTTTTGTTAATTTGGCAAATCGCTTGCCATAAAAAGCGTATGTGGGGTACATTTGGAATTGCTATTTGCCGCTTGTGGCTTTTCCATATAAACTGTACACCTAAATTAGCGGCAGAATGGAGTAAATCATGGAGCAAAACAACAACACTAACCAACCACAAAGCAGCACACCAAACAACACAACTGCATCGCAAAACTACAGCCAACCACAAAACGGCAACTATTACCCACCGCAAGGCCAACCAAATGCTAACTACTATCAACAGCAACCACCTCAAGGGCAAAATTATCAATATCAGCAACAACAATATTACCAAGCACCACAAGCAACGCCGGATGCACTTGAAAACAGAGGTCTTGCAGCAATTTGTTACCTCAGCCCTCTTTTCACAACTTTGGCACTTGTTGCTAACGGAAAATCAGCATTTGTAAGGCACCATGCTAACCAAGGCCTTGCACTTGATATACTTACTATACTTTCTATGCTTATGATGATTATTCCCTTTTTGGGCTGGTTTGCATACGGAATATTTTCAATAGTTCTTTTTGTTTTTAGAATTATGGGGATACTTAATGCAAGAAAATATAAAGTTTCTGAACTTCCTATTTGTGGTTCTTGGAAATTTATACGATAATTAAAAATATATTTGCGGCGTAATATTTAATATTTTAAAATCACAACAACGGGCAAACTTTTTAGTTGCCCGTTGTTTTATTTTAATCGTAATAATTATTAAACTTTTATTTTTATTGAAAATGTAGTATACTATAAGTAATCCTCAAATCCTGCACGGATTATTTACAACTTATTCTATGGCGTGGGCTGAGGACAGTCCACATGCCAATTTAAATTGTACTATGTACAACATAAATACCAAAAGTTAAACCGCAAAAAATTATTTAACAGCACAACTTACAAAGGGTAAACAAAGCTAACCTAAAAAGCTATTTAATACCATTAGAGCGCACAGGGCAAAAAAGTTGTCATTAAGAATTGTTCTTTTTTGACCGTAGGCGGTCTTATGGTATGGGTGTGAGGGCACAGCGTTTAGGGGTCCGGGGGAATCGCAACCCCCGGCGCTTTTGCTACTTTTCACGCTGAAAAGTAGGAGTTTCTTTTTCGTAGCAATTTTAAATAGCACAAGAACTGTTTATAACTTATTTCATGGCGTGGCATAGCCACATGTAAGCTATACCAGTAAAGGAGGTTATTAAAATAAATATTTTACTTTATGGCATTAGCCTTTTTATAATTCCAGTTCATACATATTTAAACATATTACTGTGCTTGAAACTTGATTATGCACTGCGCTTTAATAAATCATCAATTTTCATTGTTTGTTTATTTAACAGCATAATTGGGTCGCTATTATTGTTTACAACTTTTAATAGCCCAATGACACATTATTTTATTTGCTCCTTGTTTTTACTTGTTGAATTTTTCATTTTATTTAAAGGGCGTGCTACTGCATTAATCGGCATTGTCACAGGTTCGCTTGTGCATTTATTTGTCCTTCGCGCTGTAATAATATCAATATTATCACTTGTGCTAAAAACTTCAATGCACGATGTCATAATGAACAGTACTTATTTCCCAATAATTAATATTTCTTCTTTCGCTGCACAAATTATCTCTTTGTGTCTTTTTATTGGCCTTATGCCATTAGCCACGGTTAAAAAAATAATGGACGACAAAGGGTTTTACACAAACTTACTGACTTTAACAATTTTGTTGAACATTTTTCTTGTTTACAACTCTAATATATTTGCGGAAGATTATTTTTCTGTTAATTTTATTGTTCACGAAATAATTGTAGTTTTGCTTACATTAAGCTTTTTCTATATTGCTATACTGTCTTTGATTAAAATATTTAATCTTGGCGCTTATAAAGATCTTAACCGCGAACTTGAAGTTAAAATAAACAACGCACAAACACTTACTTCTGCCGTGTACAGTTTTGCAGAGGTTGTAATTGAAGCCAATTTAACACGTGATAGCATATATAAAATATTAGTCGACTCTAAAGAACAAACTTACACCGGGGAATTGACTTTATCCGAATTTTTCTTAAATACGTCCATATCCAGAACACACCCCGATGATTTAGGTGTTATTCAATGTATTAATTCTAATGATTTAATACGAGATTTTCAAAATGGAATAAGTGAAAAAACATTTGAATTTCGAAGCAAAAAAATTGATGATTCAATAGTTATAAATAATCATAGTTCCGATTATATTTGGTATAGAATGAGAATTAACGTAACTTTAAATAATAGTACGTCTGAAATTTTTGCTTTTTTCACATTAGATGACATTGATGAGGAAAAACAAGCCGAAATACTATTGAAGAAAAAGGCAGAAACTGACCATTTGACAGGCTCGTTAAACAGAGAGACTTTTGCGGCAAAAGTTGATGAGTACATAAAAAATGGTGGACGTGGCACACTATTTATGTTTGATTTAGACAATTTCAAGGGAATTAATGACAACATGGGCCATTCTGCCGGCGATAATTTTCTGAGAGACACATATGCAAACACCATGAAAATTTTCAGAGAAAACGACTTGATATCGCGCATTGGTGGCGATGAATTTTTGGTGTTTATGGCGGGTACCACAGAAGAAAGCACTGTGAACAAAAAAGCTGTTTCCATTTGCAATACACTTAACAAAACTTATATAGCAGAAAATGGCGTATCCATTGAAATAAGTTGTAGTGTTGGCATTAGCATGGCACCTTACGATGCCATTAATTTTGAAGCGCTTTTTAAGCTTTCAGACATAGCAATGTATCATTCAAAAAGCATAGGTAAAAACACGTATACTATTTATGATGCTGACGAATTTGTTGGCTTTAAACCACAGGAAAAAGAAGCATATATGCGCCAGAGAAACACAAGTGATGAAGAATAGAATATATTTGCATTTTAATTTACTAAACCGACATAGCTAGTTTGCAATGTCGGTTCTAGTTTTTTTACATGTATGCCTTGCCTTATTGCACCTCTACAATAGTTATATTTTGTGAAGTTGTGTTCGTTTTCCCAAGTACTATATCCCTAATAATTGCCACAGACTGTTCATTCAACGCTTCGCCGTTTGTTTTAACCGTAACATCAACTTTATCGCCGTCAACAAAAGCAACACAGTCTAAAAAGCCTTTTGCTTTTACTAAATTTTCTATGTCACTCTCGGCAGTAATGGCTGCAATAACGCCGGACAACTCATTTGTAAGCACTTGTTTTTCACTTTCTGTCAGGCTAGATTCTTTTAAGCTCTTTTGCAATTTATCAAGTGCTTCATCACGCGTTTTTCCTCGTGTTAGCCGCGCCTCTTCAAAAAATTCTTCGCTTTCATTAACGCTTACAAGTTGTGCATCACCATAATTTTTATCAGGTAGCGCCTCTTGTACAACTTCATTCACTTCAATTGCTTCGTCTTGTGCAACTTCGCTTGCCTGCACTGTGCCGGACACGGCTAAAATGTCATCTGTTGCCATAATTTGCTCGCCACCTCGTGCATATTGCCAGTTTAAATAAACAGCCACACCAAGGGCAAGCACAAGAGTTAATAACGTAATTTGTCGTTTGTTTTTTGTAATTTTTGTTGTGTTCATATCAAAAATCTCCATTCTGCCGCATAAATAATTAACTTGACTTTAAAAATTAAAACCTCCAGAAGCGGCTTATGGAGATTTTGGCCTGCTTGCAAAAATCATATCATTTTTGTAACGCAAATGCGGTTTGTTGGCACACCCAAAACCACCGATACAAGCTCTGTTACATCAGAAACTACTCTTATATCATCTCCTCCCTTGCAAACAATTGCAACACCTTTTATCTCCGGCAATGTTTGCATTTCTATAATTGGTGTGTCTTTGTTACCATCATCAATAATTGTGTATTCGCTTTCATAAGATGTCTTTTCATCTGTTACACCCTCGCTTATTTGCTGTGTCTCTGTTGTAGATTTATGGCTTGTTGCGTATATTGTTTCGCCGGGCGTTTCAATTGTAATCATAATTTCTACGCTGCCTACACCGTAAACGCTCTCTATCATATGCACAAGGTCTTTTTCCAATTTCTCTGTGTACGCATCTGCATTTTGCAACACATTTTCATAGGCTGTAAAGTCATCGCCGTTTATTGAGGCCAAATTTTCGGTGTCATTTGCTCTAAAAATAAAATCTGATAAAAATATTATTAATATCCCTGCAATGCCAATTAAAAACAGCCTATTTTTTTTATCTAACAACATGTCTTTTGTTGGCAGTTTAATGCTTTGCCTTATTTGCTGTGTGCCTTGTGTTACATTTTTACTTTTATTTTGGGGTTGGTTTGCTGCTTTGTTAATATCCAACATTTTAACCTCCTGTTATATTTATTGGCACGTCAGTTTGAAGCGTATTTAATACAGCTTGTTTAACTGCCTGCACATCTGTGTTTTGTGTTGCTGAAACTTCAACTCCCAGCACATATACATAGTTATCGGTTACATGTACTTGTGTTTTAACGTAGTCAACTTCACAGCCCACGGCATTTATTGCGTTTAAAATAGTTGTGTTTATATTTTGTGTGGCTGTTTGTACTATAAGTTGCTCTGTATCTAATTGTGTTTCGCTAGCATTTGGTAAATCATAAGTTAAATCAGTGTTTAAACTATCTACATTTCCAAGCGGCGCAAAAGCCGTTATTAAAATATATAGCGACAGCACCAATTTTATGACAGAAAAATTTGAGCGCGATGCAGTAAATTGCTGTAATAAGCCAACACAAACACATGCCATGCATACACTTAGTGCCCAGTCTTTTATAAATTCCATTTTAACCACCTGTGCCCAGCACTATCATCATGCACGTTGCCACAGTAACCATTGCAGCAAAAAGAAGTGTTATTGCGATGTACACACCTATGCATGAAGCAAAGCCCACAAACATTTTTTCTGTTTTCATGTTGCCTGTTGCACCCGCAACAAAACTGCTTAATGTAAATGTAATGTAATAACCTAGGCATTGTAAAACTGCCGGTAAAACAGCTGCTACAATCACAGCAATTGCAGCAAACCCCATAGAACCTTTAACAAGTTTTAGCCCGGCAAGTACACTGCCCATTGCATCTGAAACAGCCCTGCCAACAACTGGTATAGTACTGCCAAGTAAAAACTTACCGGCTTTAAGCGCCGCGCTGTCAGCGCTTGCTGCAAGCGTTGTTTGCAGCCCTAACACCGCAACAAACACAGCCGATAAAATTGTCAATGACCATTTTATCCACTTTGTTACAACAGCAGCGAATTTAGATAAATCTAGCGCTATATCAACTGTTGCAGCCATGTGCATTGCAAGCAGAACACGCACAAAAGGCAAAATAATATTTACGAAAAGTGAAGTAATAAGTGCGCACGCACCAAAAAAAACACCGCTGTATACCGCTGATGTACCAACATAGCCCGTACTTACCATAACAGTTGCAAAAACAGGCACAAAGCTAGCCAGATAAATTTGTCCATCTGTTAAAACGCTTTGCACGTTACCCGATATTTGCAGTATTTGAACACTGCAAATTGTAAAAATGCTAATTGCAGCTACTATATCTAACAAATTCATAATTTCACTTTGTACACTTGTACCCACAAAACTTTTTGCAAGCGAAACCAAAACAATTACTGCACATATACGCGCAAAAAGCGTTAGTGGCTGAAGCAAATAACTTATTGCACCATTTAAAAAGCCGGTTATAAGTCCTTCGGGTTTTACGTTTTGGAACTCGCCGGCTGTCATGGGTGCACTGTCTAAAATATCTTGCCAATCACTAGGCATGTCAAAATTCATGCCGAATTCATAATATACATTATCATCATCGTTTTCTGCAATGCCATAATTTTCAAAACTATCAAACGTAATATCACTTTCATCTGTTTCGTAAATCTTGTTATTTTCATCAACATTAAAAATTGGTGGTATGTCAACTATTATTGCGCTGTCTGACTGTGTGTTACTAACAATTGTATGCTGTGATGGTTCAACATTGTCATTATAAATTCCAGCTGCTTGCGCATTGTTGCTTAGCAAAAATAGCGCAGCAATAAACAACCATATATATGTAAAAATAACTTTTGTTTTTTTTAACTTCATTATAATAGCTCCAATATTATGTCCGTCATAGCCGTAAAAAGAGGCACACAAACAATGATAATACCTGTTTTTCCAATTAATTCTACACTGCCGGCCAATGAAATTTGCCCTGCTTCTTTGCATAAATCTGCGGTAAATTGTGCTAAAATTGCAATTGCAACAGCTTTGAAAATAACCGACAAATTGCCAAAAGATGTATAGGCTGCCAGTTTATTTGCAAATTCTAACACCGGTGTTAAAGATACTATTGAGAGAACAAGTAGAAACACACCGCAAACCACACTTAAAAGCAGTGCATAATTTGGGCTGTATTGGCGCAGTATTCCGTATAAAAAAAGGCTAATAAGTGCAAAGCCTATAATTGTTGTAATTTCCATATGTCATAGCCCAAAAATATCTTTTATTGTATTAAAAAGCACACTTATTTGGGTAACAACCATCATAAGTACAACAACAAGCCCTGCAAGCGTTGTCATCATTGCTTGGTCTTCCCTGCCGGAGCGTATAAGTAATTGGTTAAGCACTGCAACTATTATTCCTATTGCCGCTATTCTAAAAACAAAATCTATATCCATTATTTTAAACTCCTAAAAAGTGCAAATTGCCTTTTACATTTTATTATATGGCTTTCGGCTCGCCGCTTACGCAGCAACCGCCGAAAAATGCCAATAAATAATCATTGCAAAGTGTATAAGATTATTTACAAAAACAAAATCACAAGCCCTGCGCCTGCCGCCACACCAAGGCTTTTGTACAGTTTTAAGTGTACTTTTGCTTCTTCTTTTGCTTTTTTATGCAGCTCGTCAAAATATATTTCAGCAAATTGCAATTTTTCTACTTCTTCTTTAGCGTTCGAGCTTCCAAGCTTACAAAGCGTTTCAACAAAAACACTTTTTTCCTGTGTTGACAAGTATTGGCCAATGCTTAATTCTGCGCTTTCAAGCGATTTTTTTAATAACATCGGAAATTCCGGCGAGCTATCTTCATCAATTGTAAACGATATATAACGCAAATTTTCGCACAATAAGGCGCTGTAAATTGCTTTTGCCGTTGTGTCTTTTTTATATAGTATATTATTTTTAATGCTTCTAAGCATTGTAATAATGTCGCCTATAACCTGTGTGCGTATTACATAGCTTTCACCTTTTTTATATCCTATCAGCGAGCTTGCAACTATGACAAAAACAGCGCCTATAAGTTTAAATGTCATTTGCAACGAAAACTACCTCCCTTACAGCACCGGGTGTTTTGCAGCTTTTCAAAAACACAATATTTGAAAACGCACCTGTTTGCATAATTGCCTTTGCTTGCGGCCGCATACGCAAAGATGCTGTGTCTTTACCGTGCATTGTTATAAATAATTTAACGCCTGCATTAGCTGCCTGTTTCACGGCATAAACATCTTCAAAATTGCCAATTTCATCGCACAATATCACATCAGGCGATAAACTCCTAACAGCTTGTATCATAGCTTCGTGCTTAGGATAACCGGACATTATGTCGCAGTTAAGCGGCACATTGTATGCGAACCCCGTTCTTGCTAGCGGTGCTATTTCAAAGCGCTCATCAATAACAACTACTTTTTTACCAAGTTCAGACATCACTTTCATTACGCTTCTTAAAGCAGTTGTTTTCCCACTTCCCGGCTCACCTGCCAAAATTATTCCGCCGTTCATATTATGTATAAGTGACTTTATGTTTTCATCGCAATCAACTATATTTACACGCGCAATTCTAATGTTTAACGAGCTTATATTTTTAATAGCCTCTATGCTTTTAGCATTACACACCGCTGTGCCGCTAAGGCCAACCCTATGCCCACCGCTAAGCGGCACAAACCCGTTTAGAATATAATGCTCGTAACTGTGAACGCTATAAGAGCAAACTGCTTTGAAGCATTCTTCAATGTCATCATGGCTTGTACAAAAAGCGCTTATTGATAAATTGGGTGTCGCTTTTCCACTTTTGTCTATAAACATACTGCCCTGCGTAGTTCCCAGCACAATTGGCCTATTGTTACGCAACCTAACCTCTGTAACTTCTTTTGCCGCTTGTTCATTTAAAAGGCTTAGCGTTTTTGATATAAACTGCGGTAACTGAGCAACTGCATTGTAATAACTTTGAGCATTTTTATCCATTATTTCACGCCCCTTTTTTTTGCTTGATAATTATTATGTGGGCTTGTATTTTTTTAGAACAAAATATTTTTGCAAAAAAAACAAGGCCAAAATTGGCCTTGTCAGCGTGTTTAAAAAAGGTACATCGTTTCGTCATTATGACGAATATATTAAGTTTTACTAATCTTCTGTATTAAAAAAATTAAACACCGCTTTTGCCGCAGCCTTTGATACTCCTTTTGCGCCACACAGCTCATTTTCTGACGCATTTCGCACAGCGCCTACAGTTTTAAAGTGTGCCATAAGTGCCTTTGCAGTTTTTGGCCCCACACCCGGTACATTTTGCAATGTAGATGAATAAGTTTGTGACTTTTGCAAGCGCTTTCTGTAATCATTTGCAAAACGATGTGTCTCGTCTTGAATTGAAGTAATAAATGTAAAAACGCCCTTGTTCATTGCCAATGTAATTTCTTCACCCATGCTTGTAATCAGCCCACGCGTTCTATGCTTTGCATCTTTAACCATGCCAAAAATTGGCACGTCCGCAAAAGGCGTGCTTGCAAGTGCTTTTATTACAGTGCTCACCTGCCCTTTTCCGCCGTCTAGCAAAATTAAATCAGGCTTCTGGGCAAACTGCCCTTTAGTGTCAACACCAAAATGGTTCACACGCCTTACCAACGCCTCTCGCATTGAAGTGTAGTCATCATTTTTTTGCACGCTTATAATTTTAAAGCGCCTATACCCTGCTTTAAAAGGCTTGCCGTTTTTAAATACCACCATGCCGGCAACACTTGTGCCGTCACCCCAGTTAGAAATATCATAGCTCTCAATATATTCAGGTGCACTGCCAAGCCCTAACAAGCTTGTCATTTCATCAAGTTGCTTTTGTTCTTTTGTAAAGCGTCCATGTTCCCTTGCAAGCCGCTCTGCCGCATTTGTTTTTGCCATGTCTACAAGTTTTAATACATCACCACGCTTGGGGCTGTATAACTGAACATTGCTTTTTTTTATGTCGCTTAATAAAAGCTTTATATTTTTTGCATCTTTTGGTAAAACGTCAACTGCAACACTTTTCGGTATATCATTTTCCTCTGAATAATAGTACTGCTGTATAAATTCTTCACGCACATCGTCAATGTTTTGGCTGTCGTAAAAAACAAACTCCCTTTTATCAAAAAGACGCCCCTCCCTGAACCGCAGTATTGCCGCGCACGCCGCATTTGCACTGCCAACAAAAGCAAAAACATCTTGCTGTGCAACTTCACTTCTAATAATTTTTTGCTTTGTGCTAAGTTTTTCAAGTGCACGTATTTGGTCGCGTACAAGTGCTGCCTTTTCAAAGTCTGTCCGCTCAGCTGCTGCTTGCATACGCTCATTCAACACTTCAATTATCTCTTGCCGTGAATTTTTAAGCATTTTTTGTGCGCTATCTATTGTCTCGGCGTATGTCTGGGCATCAATAGCGCCTGTACAAACAGCCATGCACTTGCCAATATGTGCATTTAAGCACGGCCTGCCCTTGCCAAAATCTTGTGGGAATTTCCTGTTGCATCTGGGCAGTTTAAAAACATCGTTCGCGGCACTCACCATCTCGCTTACCGCAAAGTTAGACATAAACGGGCCAATAAATGTGGACTTTTTATCAAGCTCCGAAGCAAAGCACGCAGTAATTCGCGGATACTCTTCTCTTGTTATTTTAACATAACTGTAACCTTTATCATCTTTTAACAGTATGTTATAACGTGGTTTATGCTGTTTAATTTGGCTACATTCCAAAACAAGTGCTTCAAACTCTGTATGTGTGACTATAACATCAAAACTAAACGCGTTATTTATCATTTTTGTAACTTTTTCATCGTGTGGCACGCCGTCACGAAAATACTGTGATACACGTGTTCTAAGGCGCTTAGCCTTGCCAATATAAATTATCTCACCGCTTTTATCGCTTATAATATAAACGCCTGGCAAAAGCGGCAACATTTTTGCTTTTTCGTAAAGTTCTTTCTTTGTCATAATAATTCCTATCTCTTGCTAAATTAGCAATATACTTTGCAATTAACAACTACAATAATAATTTTAAAGCAATATAACAAAAATACGCCACCTAAAAAGGCGACGTACTATTAGCAAGATAAAAAAGTTAAAATTAAACTATATAGAAAATATAATTATTCACTGAAACCTGAGTTAACCAGTTTAATTAAACCTTCTACTGCGTCTTGCTCGTCTGAGCCATCAGCAATTATACGAATTGTAGTTCCGCCAACTATACCTAAAGACAAAACACCAAGCAAACTTTTAGCATTAACGCGGCGCTCTTCTTTTTCAACCCATATAGATGATTTAAACTCATTAGCCTTTTGAATAAAAAACGTAGCCGGACGCGCGTGCAATCCTACTTGATTTTCTACTGTTACTTCTTTTACAAACATACGTACGCTCCTATATAATAAATCAAAATAAAAACTATCCTATGTAATCATTTTATACCATAATGTCAATATGGTCAACATCTTTTGAGCAATTACATTAATTTTGTATTAGTATATATTCAAATAGGTAATTAGGCACAATATTTTGTATGTTTTCACCAGTTAATATTCAACATGTATGGCATTATAAACAATAAAAAGGTAAAAGTTTATTTATTTTCACTCTTGACAAACTTTTCGTACATATCAGGACGCCTAGTCTTTGTCCTTAAAATTGACTGCTCTCTGCGCCATTTATCAATTTCGGCATGGTTTCCGGAAAGTAAAACCTCAGGCACTTCCCTATCATTCCAAACTTGTGGGCGCGAGTATTGTGGATACTCAAGTAAACCACTGTAAAAACTTTCTTCCTCGTACCCTTGTGCGCTTTTTAAAACACCCGGGCACATTCTGCACACACTGTCTGTAAGCACAAGTGCAGCAAGTTCTCCGCCTGTAAGCACATAGTCACCAATAGATATTTCCTCGTCGCATAGTTCTTGAATTACTCGCTCATCTATTCCCTCATAGTGGCCACATACTATTAAAATGCTCTCTTTTTCTGCCAATTCTCGGCACTTTTGTTGTGTTAAAGTGTTGCCAGCTGCAGACATAAATATAACATAAGGGCGTGTTTTTCCTGAATTTACCACCTCATCAATAATTTGCTTACAGCAGTCATGTATAGGTTGCGCCTGCATTACCATGCCGGGCCCGCCGCCGTACGGGTAGTCGTCCACTTGGTTTTGCCTATTTGTTGTATAATCCCTTATTTGATGGCAGTTAATTTCAATAAGCCCATTTTTTTGCGCCCTGCCAATTATACTCTCGCCCATAAATTCACTGCACACTTTAGGAAAAAGCGTTGCAATGTCAATCCGCATCGTCGTTTCCCCCGATGCTTTCAAACATACCCGCAATTGGTTTCACAAATACAGTCCTATTTTCAATATCAATTTCGCCCATAAATTCATTTACTGCCGGGAACCAAAATACATCGCCTTTGCTGTTTTTTATCTCATATATGTCGCTTGCAGCAGGGTGTGTAATATTTATTATTTCACCGTAATTCACTTGTGTCTTTTCATTAATTACACTACAACCTATTACATCTTGTGCAAAATAGCGCCCATTTGGCAATTTTACGTCTTCACGTGCAAAATATACCGTTTTCCCAACAAATTCACGTGCTTGCTCAACAGTGTTAATGTTCTCAAGTTTCAAAAGGCACATGTTTTTAAGTGTTCTCACTTTTTCAAGTTTCATTTCATTCTGCCCGTCTTCATCAAAAAAAACACGCAATAGCCCTTCTACAAACTTGGTGTCGTCACACCATGGGTACATTTTAATTTCTCCTGAAACACCATGTAGTTTTACAATTTCACCTGTCTCTATAAATTGTTTTCTCATTCTCACGCTTAAAAAAACCTCACTCTTTTCGGTTGCACTTTAACACGCAATGTTTTTTTGCACATTAAATAACCTAAAATACTGAAAACCAGGCCTGTAACAGAGGCCGCGAAAGCAACTGAGCCCAAAATAAACCCAACAAGACAAAATACGTTCGATTTTTTCATAAATAAGACCATTCCTCTCTGTTTATAGCACAAAAAGCCATCACTGCGGCCATTTAAGCGCTGTTTTTTTAATTGTAACTCTTTCAAGAAACAATATCATATCACATATTATCTGCAAAATTTTTCAATATAATTATTTAAGCACTGTGAAATAACCTCATGTGCCTTTTCTGCGCCTTGTACATCGTCCACAACAGTTTGCTTGCCTTCCAGCTCTTTATAAATAGTGAAAAAGTGCCCCATTTCATTGAAAATATGTTGCGGAAGCTCTTTTATGTCTTTATATCCGTTGTATGCCGGGTCATCGAATGGAATAGCAATAATTTTTTCGTCAAGCGCACCTTGGTCAAGCATTGTTATAACACCAATTGGGTAGCAGCGCACAAGGCTCATTGTGTTTATAACCTCACTGCACAGCACAAGTACGTCCAGTGGGTCTTTATCGTCTGCATATGTGCGTGGAATTAGCCCATAGTTTGCAGGGTAATGTGCAGATGTGTACAAAATTCTGTCTAAAATAATATGACCTGTTTCTTTATCAAGCTCATATTTCTTCTTACTGCCCTTTTCAATTTCAATTACAGCAATAAAGTCATCCGGGTTAATTCTTGAAGGGTTTATATCATGCCAAATGTTGTTCATATTAATCTCCATTCTGTGCAAAGCACAAATTGTTTTGAAAATTGTTAGCATGATTTTTCACGCTACACTTCTGTTCCTTTACATATTTTTAAAACAGCATAATTATTAGAGCAGTTTACCGCTAAATTCGCCGTTCTCATACTCGAATAAATATTTAAAACCAATTTCACGCATAAGTTCTTTAGCCCTGTCCGCCATAAACGCTATTGACTTTTTGCTGTGCGAGTCACTTGAAATTGTAACCCTTGCACCCTTGTTACAAAGTTCTTTTAAAATAAACTTTGACGGATACGGCTCGCTTCTGTAACCTCTGTAAACACCGCCTGTATTTATTTCAAAAACTGCGTCTGTTTTCATGCACTCACTAAGCGCTTCCAGTGCATAATTTTTATATTGTTTACTGTCCTCGTCAAAAAAAACATTGCCTTCATTGTTTTTCGAAATAATATCAAAGTGTGCTAAAATATCAGGCTTATACTTCAATGCATTTTCAACACTAAGTTCATAAAAATGTCGGCATAATGCCATTGCATCACCACTGAACATCTCGTCAATGCAAGTTGTAAGCGTCTTCAAATCGCCGTCAACCCAATAATATTTGCCACTGTTTTTATCGTAAATATCATGTACTGCGCCTATTAAATAATCAAGCTTGTCCCTATAATCAACGGGCGAATAAAAATCTTGTTCGGCGCCTGTGTAAATGCGCATTTTGCCGCGATATTCTTGCTTAAGTGCTAATATTTCTGCAATATAATTATCTGCATCATCAGCAGAAACACCAACATATGGTGGATATTGCGCAGCAGTGTGGCTTGAAAAACCAAAGTCGGTTATGCCCTTTTCAAACGCGGCTTTAGCCATAGCAGCGGGTGTGTCTGCGCCGTCACAAAATGTGCAGTGGTTGTGCATTGAAGAGCGTACCCCACACTTATTTTTATGTGTGCTAAAACCTGTGCAGGACGAAAGTTCGACTTTATGTTTTTGCCAAATCATTTCATAGTCTCCTGTTTTACTTTGTGTTCAATTATATGGCGTGTTGCAAGTTCGTCGAATATTTCAGAAGGCTCTATTCCCATTTCGACCATCATTACAAATACATGATAACACAAATCTGCAATTTCGTAAATCGTTTCTTTTTTATCGCCTTTCATTGCGGCAATTATAACCTCTGTATTTTCCTCTCCTATTTTTTTCAGTATTTTTTCAAGTCCTTTTTCGAAAAGATATGTAGTATAACTTTTTTCCGGGCGCAATTTATTGCGCTCTTCAAGCAAATTATACAACTGGTTTAGTGAAAAGTCACGCTTTTCTTCGCACGTATAAACAGGTTTTGTAAAACAGCTTTCTGTGCCGGTGTGGCACGCAGGGCCTGTTTTTATAACTTTCACAACAAGTGCATCGCTGTCACAATCTGCAGTAACAGACACAACTTTTTGCACATTGCCACTTGTTTCGCCTTTGCGCCAAAGCTCTTTTCTGCTGCGGCTGTAAAAACAAGTGCGTTTTTCTTTCAATGTTATTTCAAGGCTCTCTTTATTCATATAGGCAAGCGTTAAAACTTCCTTTGTGTAAAAATCTTGCACTATTGCAGAAATCAGCCCATTATCGTCAAATTTCAAGGTATCAATGTTAAAGTTTGTGTTCATTATTTCTCCTTAATTGTGCTTATATTTTGCTTTAAACTAGGTGTTGAATTCGCCATTATTTTTGAAAGTCTTCATTTAAATCTTGCTGCACACAGATATTGTCGACGCTTTTTTGAAATCGAGTTTTTAGTCATCTTATTATTTCAGCCGCATATAAACACCGTTCTCACTCAAATATTTCTTCAAATCTCGTATATCTACCTCTCCAAAATGGAAAATACTTGCTGCAAGGCCTGCGTCCACGCCTTTAATGTTAAATAGTTCTAAAAAATGTTGCATATTTCCGGCGCCGCCGCTTGCAATTACAGGTATTTTAACTTTATTTGTAAGCTCTGTCAACATCTCCATGTCAAAGCCGTTTTTCACCCCGTCGGTATCAATACTATTAAGTACAATTTCACCGGCACCGCTGTTTTCGCCGTCCACCGCCCATTGCATTGCGTCAATGCCGGTGTCTTCCCTGCCGCCCTTTGCAAATATGTGGTACTTTGTACCCACCCTTGCAACGTCCATAGACAGTACAACGCACTGGTTGCCGTATTTTTTTGCCGCCTGGCCTATAAGCGCCGGGTTGCGAATTGCGCCTGAATTCACGCTAACCTTGTCTGCGCCTGCCTTTAAAACACGGTCGAAATCATCAACAGTATTTATGCCGCCGCCAACTGTTAGCGGAATGAATATTTTTTCGGCGACTTTTTTAAGTATGTCTGTAAATAGTGCCCTGCCTTCATAACTTGCGGTTATGTCGTAAAAAACAAGTTCGTCTGCGCCTGCACTGTTGTAAATTTCAGCAAGTTTAACAGGGTCTTGAACATCTTGAACGCCCTTAAAATTCACACCTTTTACAACGCGCCCGTTTTTTATATCAAGGCAAGGTATTATGCGTTTTGAAATCATTTATCGCTCCGTTCTCAAATAATAAAGCTTACATATTAGAATGTTTACATTTTATAAATTTAGTTATATTTATGTCGCTTTTTGTAACACTTCCTCAAGGCTTAATGCGCCTATATAAATTGCTTTGCCAACAATTGCAGAGTGTACACCCATTTTGCGAAGTTCAATTATTTCGTCAATGCTCGAAATTCCACCGCTTGCAGTTATGTTTAAGCCCTGAATTTTTTGGAGTACCCTATAAATTTCAAGGTTAGTTCCCTGCATTAGGCCATCTTTTGAGATGTCTGTATAAATTACATTTTTTACACCAATTTGTACAAGTTGTTTGCAAAATTCAACACTGTTTGTGCCAGTTAAATTAAGCCAGCCGTCTGTTGCAACAAACCCGTCTTTTGCGTCCACCCCTACGGCTATTTTCTCGCCGTATTTTTCTACTGCTTCTTTCAAAAAAGAAGGGTTTTTAATTGCAGCTGTGCCCAAAATCACACGGCCCACGCCAATGTTAATATACTTTTCAACGCGCTGCATATCACGTATTCCGCCGCCTATTTCTACAAACATGCTTGTGCTTTTTATTATTTTTTTAACAACTTCATAATTTGATAACTCACCGTCTTTTGCACCGTCCAAGTCCACTACATGTAAGTGCGTTGCACCTTTTTCGGCAAATTCTTGTGCAACACCAACAGCGTCTGTGCTGTATGTGTCAACTTTGTCATAGTCACCTTGTGTTAAACGCACCACTTTTTTGTCTTTTAAGTCTATTGCAGGGAAAATTATCATGGCTACTCTCCTTTTCCTCGCTTTTTTGAAAAAAAGCGAGACAAAAAACTTTAATCATTTATACGTTGATGATTATTA
>CAYJMH010000018.1:0-17125 GCA_964371535.1 uncultured Bacteroides sp. | reverse complement strand
TTAACTCATTACATTCATTTTGTATACCCTTCTATTGCTTCTATAGCTAAAAAAAAGCGAGACAAAAAACTTTAATCATTTATACGTTGATGATTATTATTAACTCATTACATTCATTTTGTATACCCTTCTATTGCTTCTATAGCTAAAAAAAGCGAGGAAAAAAACTTTAATCATGTATACGTATACGCTGATGAATTTTTTTATAAGCATTAAATTTCTGCAAACGCGCGCAAAATAGCAAGCCCTTTTTCGCCGCTTTTTTCTGGGTGAAATTGACAGCCATGCACATTTCCGTTGCTTACTGCGGCCGTTAATTCAATGCCGTATTCCGCAGTTGCCACAACAGCGCTATCACATTTTTTTGCGTAAAAAGAGTGCACAAAATACACACTGTCGCCATTGTCGGTGTTTTTCATTATTGCACTGTTTTTTTGCTTTACTTCAAGGTTGTTCCAGCCCATGTGAGGTACTTTATATTCATAGCCGCGCAAATTTAAGTCAGGTATAATCGGGTGCACTTCGCCGTTAATAAAACACAGCCCTGTGTGCACCCCGTACTCAAAGCTTTTTTCAAATAAAAGCTGCATGCCAAGGCAAATGCCAAGTAATGGTTTTTGTTGTTCTACTTGTTGCTTTAAAACAGGTATCAGCCCCGTAAGCTCAAGTTTTTTTATGGCATCTTCAAAGGCGCCAACGCCCGGTAAAATTATATGCGTTGCATTTTTCAGTGTGTTCTCGTCGGCAGTTACGCTCGTTTCATAGCCAAGATATTTAAGCGACGACGCTAAGCTGAATAAATTGCCCACACCATAATCAATTATTGCAATTTTCGGCATTATATCGTACCTTTCGTCGACGGCATTTCATCTTTATACTCTTCATCTATTTTAACAGCAATGGCAAGAGACCGTGCAATTGCCTTAAATGCGCCCTCAATAATATGGTGGTTGTTTTCACCTGCAAGCTGTTTAACATGTAGGCTCATACCAACGCCCCTCACAAATGCCAGCCAAAACTCTTTTACAAGCTCTGTGTCAAAAGTGCCCACTTTTGATGTGCTTAAATCTAAATTATAGCACAGTACAGCGCGTCCGCTTATGTCAACAGCAGTTAAAATTAACGCTTCGTCCATAGGCAGTGTAAAGCTTCCATATCGCTGTATGCCTTTCCTGTCGCCAAGCGCTTCGCTAAAAGCACGGCCAAGGCAAATTGCAACGTCCTCAGCAGTGTGGTGTGCGTCCACATGTATATCGCCCGTGCACGAAATTGCTAAGTCAAATTTACCGTGATATGTAAAAAGCTCTAACATATGGTTTAAAAAACCGCTGCCTGTTTTTATGTCGTATTTACCTGTGCCATCTAGGTTCAATTTTAACGAAATATCTGTCTCATTAGTCTTACGTTTCACTTCTGATGTTCTATTGTCCATTTCTTTCTCCGTTCCGCCTATATAGACTTAATTATTTTTTTCGTTATATCAATTAATTTTTGCATTTCCTCGGCTGTGCCAACAGTAATACGCACATGGTTTTTAATCTTATCAATATTAAAGTGGCGCACAATAATACTGTTTTCACGCAGCTTATTATAATAATCTATGCCTGATATTTTTTCAGGTGGTCTCGCAAATAAAAAATTAGCACTGCTTTTCGTCATAACAAAACCTAATGCCAAAAGCTCTTTATACGTATTATCTCGTACTTTTACAATTTCATTGCAGCACATTTTAAAATATAGCTCATCAATAAGTGCATACTTGCCTGCAACAAGCGAAAGCCTGTTTATATTATACGGGTTAAAGCTAAATTTTACTGTGTTTAAATCAGCAATTATTTCACTGTTTGATATTGCATATCCAAGGCGCATACCGGCAAGGTTTCTGCTTTTTGAAAACGTCCCAATAACAAGCAAGTTTTTGTATTTAGGAACCAAAGAAACAGCACTTTGTGCACCAAAATCCACATAAGCCTCGTCTATAACAACAAGTCGGCTTTTGTCTTGCAGCAAAAGAATTTCGATTTCATTAAGCGGCAAAGCAATACCCGTAGGTGCGTTGGGGTTGGCAATAAATACGGTGCTTTTTTCACTTTCATAATCTTTTACATCAATTGTAAAGTCTTGTTTAAGCGGAATAATTTTTGCACTAACACCGTAAAGCGCAGCGTATACAGGGTAAAAACCATACGTTATATCGGCAAAAGCCGCGCCATTCTCACACATCGCGTTAAATGTAAACGCCAATAGTTCATCAGAACCGTTACCAACCGTAACCATGTCCCTCTTCACACCGTATGCCTTTGCAAGTGTATTTAAAAACTCGTCACACTCAGGGTCAGGGTAAAGTCTCAAGTCATCATAATTATACGTTTGCAGTGCTTTCTTAACAAGCGAGCTGGGAGGAAAAGGGCTCTCGTTCGTGTTAAGTTTTATTAAATCTTTCAAACCTTTTGGCTGTTCGCCCGGTTTATATGGCACAAGTGCACTTAATTTCTTATGTAAAAAATTGCTCATTTTGCGCCTTCCTCAAACCTAATAGATACCGACTTCGCATGTGCTGTAAGTCCTTCACTCTCGGCAAGGCGCACAACGTCGTCTTTCACATTTTCCAGTGCACTTTTTGTATAGTAAATAAAGCTAGACTTCTTGACAAAATCGTCAACAGACAGCGGCGACGAAAATTTTGCAGTCCCATTTGTTGGCAGTGTATGGTTTGGCCCTGCAAAATAGTCACCAAGTGCTTCCGGCACGTTTTTTCCAAGGAAAATACTTCCTGCATTTTTTATGTCATTCAAATAATTAAACGGTTCATCAACACAAATTTCAAGGTGCTCCGGTGCTATTTCGTTCGAAATATCAATGCCCTGCATTAAATCGTCGGCAATAATAATTTTTCCATTATT
This sequence comes from uncultured Bacteroides sp., assembly GCA_964371535.1. Classification (GTDB taxonomy): domain Bacteria; phylum Bacillota; class Clostridia; order Oscillospirales; family Ruminococcaceae; genus Ruthenibacterium. The sequence goes on along the minus strand of CAYJMH010000018.1, from coordinate 14,222 downwards.
ATCAATAGATGCTCTTGCTATTTCGTGTCTCTCAAGAAGCGGTATTTGCCTTTCAAGTTCCTGTGCCACTTGTTGTGCTAATTTTTCACTGTCGCACACAAGTACGGCAGTTGCCATTTTGTCATGCTCTGCCTGGCTAAGCATGTCTGCGGCCACATATGCCGGGTTCGCTGTTGCGTCTGCTATAACAAGTATTTCACTTGGCCCTGCTATCATGTCAATATCAACCATGCCAAAAACAAGCTGCTTTGCCGTTGCAACATAAATATTACCCGGCCCTACAATTTTGTCCACTTTTGGCACACTTTGTGTTCCATATGCCAGCGCTGCAATTCCGTGTGCACCGCCTGTTTTTATAATATGCGTTACACCGGCAATTTTTGCAGCAGTTAAAATTTCAGGTGGTACATTTCCGTCTTTATTCGGCGGTGTAATCATAATTATTTCACTTACACCCGCAAGTTTTGCAGGTATTGCGTTCATTAATACACTAGATGGATAACGTGCCGTTCCACCGGGCACATATATCCCTGCGCGCTGCACCGGCATAACTTTTTGGCCTAATATCACGCCGTCTTTTTCGTTTACAATAAAATTTTCACGAATTTGCCTTTTGTGAAAATCTTCAATATTAGCAGCCGCCTTTTTTAGCGACAGAATAAATTCACTGTCGGCACTATTAAATGCACTATCAATTTCTTCTTCGCTAACGCGCAAATTTCCAACAAGCACACCATCGAATTTCTCTGTATACTTTCTAACAGCGCTGTCTTTATTCATTTTCACATCAAGTAATATTTCATTTACACTCGCAAAAATTTCCTCGCTTGCTCCTGTCTGTCCCCTGTGTAGTATTTCATCTGTTTCAACTTCACTGCATTTCATTATTTTAATCATGTTTACCGCCCTTTTTGCTATGCCGTTTGGCAAAATATTTAAAACTGCATTTTAACTATATTAGTATCATTTTTTTTAATCCATAAGTAAAGCCTGCCTAATACCCCTTATATAGATAAAGCACTTATTATCATACAATAAAACTATTTTACTATTTTTTCAAGCTCATTACAAATTTTTCTTATTTCCTTATCAAAAAACGGGTATGCCGCCTTGTTTGAAATTAGCCTGGCAGAACTGTTTGCTATGTCTGCAAAAACGCTCAGGTCGTTCTCTTTAAGCGTTGTGCCCGTCTCTACAATATCAACTATAACGTCAGACAGCCCCAAAATCGGCGCAAGTTCAATGCTGCCGTTAAGTTTAATTATTTCTATACGTCGGCTCAATGAATCGTAATAATCGCGTGCAACATTTGCATATTTTGTTGCAACCCTAAGCGGTAAGCTTAAATCTTCCTGCCACCCGTTTTTTGCAGCAACTGCTATTTTACACTTGCCTATGTTTAAATCTAATAGTTCATACACATCGGGCCTTGTCTCCATAAGCGTGTCTTTTCCCACAACACCCAAATCGGCAGCGCCATGTTCAACATAAATTGCAACATCGCTGGGCTTAACAAGTAAATATCTCACGCCTTTTTGTGCATTTTCAAAAACAAGTTTCCTGTTGTCTTCTTTTATTTCGGGGCACTCGTAACCTATTTGTGCCAATAAATCATATACCTTATCGCCAAGCCGCCCTTTAGGCAGTGCTATATTTAACATATTTTCACCTCGTTTTGTCCATTTATAACTATTTTGTTTTTTGCACGCATTTTTTCTTGCTCATTTTTTAAGCACGTTGCAAAAACGCTTCGCCCCTCTTCTTGATACTTCTTCACTGTGCTCATAATATCTGCAGGGCTTGCGTTTTCATCGTATAATACAAGCGTGTCAACATCAAACTTTTCGCTTTCTGCAAATGCACGGCCCAGCTCGCCCAAATAAACTGCGAAACCAAAGGCACTCTGCGGTTTTGCAAAGCTACGCATTAAATTGTCGTACCTTCCGCCAACAAGCACAGCACTTGGCACATTTTTAACATAGCCATGTAACATTATGCCGTTATAATAATCAACGTCACTTGTAATTGAAAAATCAATACGAAGCTTGCCACTTAGCTTAGTACTTTTTAGAACACTGTAAATTGCATTTAATGAGTCAAGCGCCTTTTGCATTTCATCATTGCTAACAAGTTTATTTGCCTTTTCAAGTATATTTTCAAATTCGCCCGAAAGGCCCACAAGTTCAGTTAACATTTGTACTTGCCCCGCATTGCAATTTGCCTTTTGTGCAAGTATTTTCAGCTCGTGCACATTTTTGTTCCTAATTGCCTCACGCATAAATGCTCGCACTTCATCTTGCGTTTCTATCTCGTTCAAAAGCCCTGTAACAAATCCCATATGGCTAATGTCAAGTACATATTCATCACTTATTGCACATAGGCTTTGCCTTGCAAGCTCTACAACTTCTGCTTCACTGTAAACATCACTGCAGCCTATAAACTCTATGCCCATTTGCTTTATTTCTTTTATGCCCTCGCCGTGTGAAAGTGCCCTGAACACACTCTCGTTATAAAACAATTTGGCTACGCTGTCACTTTCTTTTGTGTTTTTCACAATGCTCATTGTAACATCAGGTTTAAGTGCTTTTAACTTTCCTTGTGCATCGGTAAATGTAATAATTTTCGAATTATTTAAAAAACGCTTATGATTTACATACATATCATAGCTTTCAAAATTGCTCATTTCATACCTACGATAGCCATATTTTATAAATAAGTCTCGCAATGCATCTGTAACTTGCTCTTCTTTTGAGCATGCTTTAATAACCAATTCTTGTTGCATTTTAAAATCCCCTTTCATGCTTGAATAATACTATACACCAATACTTCACTTTAGTCAAGTAAATTGGTAAAGTTATTCGTATGAAATATTTATTTTCCTTTTATATTGACATTTGATAATATTATATGTTAAAATGCATAATAAATAAAGTAAAATGCTGTGACGGGGAATAAAAAATATTACTTCGAGCTTTAGAGAGCTGCTGTTTGGTGCAAAGCAGTGCCGTGTATATTATACTCGCCCCTGAGCATACACCCGAAAATATTTAAGTAGGCGTGTACGGGTTCGGCTCCGTTATAAAGCCGGGCTGTTACTGTTTTTTATGTGACGGCGCAAAGTGGTTGCTTTTGCAACAATAAGAGTGGTACCGCGTAGATAATTATCTTCGTCTCTTAAGCCTTGGTGGCTTAGGGGCGTTTTTTTATGCCCCAAGTTAGGCAAAAAATGAAAGGGAGTAAAGACAGATGAAAAATTACAAAAAATACGAAAAAGGGTTTTACAGCCCACCAAAAAGTGATTGCAAATGGGTTTACAAGCAAAAAATAGACAAGGCGCCATATTGGTGCAGTGTTGATTTGCGCGACGGAAACCAAAGTTTAATTGTGCCAATGAGCCTTGAAGAAAAACTTGAATTTTTCAAATTTCTTGTAAAAGTAGGTTTTAAGGAAATAGAAGTGGGCTTCCCCGCTGCCAGCGAAACCGAATACGATTTTTTGCGCCAACTTATAGAGCAAAACCTTATTCCAAATGATGTTACAGTTCAAGTATTAACGCAATGCCGTGAGCACATTATAAGGCGCACGTTTGACTCTTTAAAGGGTGCACCTAATGCAGTTGTCCATTTTTATAATTCAACAAGCGTTGCACAAAGGCAGCAAGTGTTTAAAAAGTCTAAAGACGAAATAAAAGAAATAGCAGTTAACGGTGCAAAACTTGTGAAACAACTTGCAGACGAATATGAGGGTAATTTCCGTTTTGAGTACAGCCCTGAAAGCTTTACAGGAACAGAGCCTGAATACTCACTTGAAGTGTGCAATGCAGTGCTTGACATTTTACAGCCAAGTGAAACAAACAAAGTAATTATAAACTTGCCTGCTACTGTATCTATGAGCATGAGCCATGTTTACGCAAACCAAATTGAATACATGTGCGATAATTTAAAATATCGTGAAAATGTTATAGTCAGCTTACACCCACATAATGATAGAGGTTGCGGTGTTGCAGACGCCGAAATGGGCTTGCTTGCCGGCGCAGACAGGGTTGAGGGCACTCTTTTCGGAAACGGAGAGCGTACGGGCAACGTTGACATTGTAACACTTGCAATGAATATGTACAGCCAAGGAATAAACCCGGGCCTTGATTTTACAAATATGCCTGATGTTGTTGCCGCATATGAAAAATATACAAATATGCGCGTTTACGAGCGCACCCCTTATGCAGGTGCACTTGTGTTTGCGGCTTTCAGCGGAAGCCACCAAGATGCCATAGCAAAAGGCATGAAATGGCGTGAGGAAAACAATATTGATAAGTGGAATGTGCCGTATCTTCCAATTGACCCAAAAGATGTTGGCCGAGAGTACGAAACAGACGTTATACGCATTAACAGCCAAAGTGGCAAGGGCGGCATAGGATATTTACTAGAGCAAAATTACGGCTATGACTTGCCTGCAAAAATGCGCGAAACACTTGGGTACATTGTAAAAGATTTATCTGACAAAATGCAAAAAGAATTGTCCCCACGTGATATTTACAGCGTGTTTAAAGACCAATTTTTGAACAAAAAAGCGCCTTTTGAAATACCTGAGGCACATTATATACAAAAAGAAGATGCGCACGAGCGCATTTACGCAATGGTAACAGCTGTTGAAGACGGCATAACTGTTGAGTACACAGGCAAAGGCGAAGGCAGGCTTGAAGCGGTAGTTAACGCAATAATCAATGGCAGTTCACGTGATTTTACTATACTGAACTATCAAGAGCATTCGCTTTCTTCGGGCAGCAAAAGTAAGGCTGTTTCATATGTGGGGCTTCAATGGGCAGATGGTGCACAAACATGGGGTGCTGGCACAGACAGTGACATACTTGTTGCAAGCGTAAAAGGGCTTGCAAGCGCAATTTGCAATTATGAAGCGAAATAATATTTGAAAGATTATTAGCGTGTAAGCACACCTTATAATAATTATATAAAAAGCAAAAATGTGAACACTAGTGAAATAATATCGAAAGAACGGAGTAAAACACATGGGAATGACGATGACGCAAAAAATACTTGCAGCACATGCGAATTTAAGTGAGGTTTCGCCGGGTATGCTTATAATGGCAGATCTTGACATGGTGCTTGGTAACGACATAACAAGCCCTGTTGCAATAAACGAATTTGAAAAAGCAGGCTTTACAAATATTTTCGACAAAGAGAAAATAAGCCTTGTTATGGACCATTTCGCACCTAACAAGGACATAAAAGCCGCACAGCAAACAAAGCAAAGCCGTGAGTTTGCAAACAAATACGATATTTTAAATTTTTATGATGTTGGAAGCATGGGCATTGAACACGCACTTTTACCTGAAAAAGGCCTTGTTGCAGCCGGAGATTGCATTATAGGTGCAGACAGCCACACATGCACATACGGTGCGCTTGGTGCATTTAGCACAGGTGTTGGCAGCACAGACATGGCAGCAGGCATGGCAACGGGAAAATGTTGGTTTAAAGTTCCGTCTGCAATACGCTTTAATTTGAAGGGCAGTTTATCAAAATACGTAAGCGGAAAAGACGTAATTTTACATATTATTGGCAAAATAGGCGTTGACGGCGCACTGTATAAAAGCATGGAGTTTGGCGGCGAAGGTCTTAAAAATTTGAGCATGGACGACAGACTTTGCATTGCAAACATGGCAATAGAAGCAGGCGCAAAAAATGGCATTTTTGAAGTAGACGATATTACAATTACATACATGAATGAGCGAGTAAGCAGAAAATTCACTGTTTATGCACCTGACGAAGATGCCGTTTATGATGAGATTATTGACATTGATTTATCAGCAATTCGCCCCACTGTTGCGTTCCCCCATTTGCCTGAAAACGCAAGGACTGTTGACACAATAGGCGAAAAAGAAGTGAAAATTGATCAAGTGGTTATAGGCAGTTGCACAAACGGGCGGCTTTCAGACATGGCAGAGGCTGCCGAAATTTTAAAGGGCAAGAAAATTGCCAAAAATGTGCGCGCAATTGTAATACCGGCAACACAGCACATTTATAAAGAGTGTATAAGGCTTGGCTATTTAGATATATTTATAGACGCAAATTGTGTTGTAAGCACACCAACATGCGGGCCATGTCTTGGCGGTTACATGGGCATACTTGCCGAGAATGAGAGATGCGTTGCCACAACAAACAGAAACTTTGTTGGGCGCATGGGCCACCCTGAAAGCGAAGTTTACCTTGCAAGCCCGGCAGTTGCCGCAGCAAGTGCATTAACGGGATATATATCAAACCCTGAGGAGGTATGCAAATAATGCAAACAACAGTAAAAGGTACAGTACACAAGTACGGCGACAATATTGACACAGACGTTATAATACCGGCACGCTATTTAAATACGCCAAACGCAAAAGAACTTGCCGCACATTGTATGGAAGATATTGACAAAGACTTTGTTCACAATGTTAAAGACGGCGACATTATGGTTGGTGGTTTCAACTTTGGATGTGGCTCTAGCCGTGAGCACGCGCCGCTTGCAATTAAAACATGTGGCGTAACGTGTGTTATTGCAAAGTCTTTTGCACGCATTTTTTACAGAAATGCAATAAACATAGGCCTTGCAATTTTAGAATGCGAAGAAGCCGGAGATAAAATAAGTGCAGGCGATGAAGTTAGCGTTGACTTTGACACAGGTGTGATAACAAACATCACAAAAAACGAGACATATAAGGCGCAGGCTTTCCCTGAGTTCATAAAAAACATCATAGAAAAAGGTGGGCTTTTAGCCTCATTGGATAAATAAAATAGCTTTAGCGACAAATACAGGCAATGAAAAAAATGATACAATTCGAAAGTACGAAGTGTTTGTATCAAGTGCTCATTGCCTTATTTAATGTATATTATCAAAAATAGTATACGTTGGTATGTGCACAGCACATCCGAAAAATAATAAAAAAGTAACCTGTACAATGAATGGATTATTTTTATTTTAGGAGGCAAACATGAAAAAGAATATTACTGTTTTAAAGGGCGATGGCATAGGCCCCGAGATTATTTCCGAGGCAATTAAAGTATTAGATTCTGTTGCGAAAAAATGCAACCACGAATTTGTTTTTAATTATGCAGACATTGGCGGCTGTGCTATTGATAATTTCAAAACGCCCCTGCCCCAAAGCACTATTGATGCATGCAAAATGTCTGATAGCGTACTTTTAGGTGCAGTTGGTGGTCCTAAATGGGACACGCTTTCCGGCGACGAAAGGCCGGAAAAAGGGCTTCTTGGCATTAGAAAAGAAATGGGACTTTTCTCGAACATGCGCCCTGCAAAAATGTTTAAACAGCTTGCAAATTCAAGCCCTTTAAGGCAAGACATAGTTGAAAAAGGCATTGATTTTATGGTAGTGCGTGAGCTGACAGGCGGTGTTTATTTCGGCGAACACAAAACCGAACTCATTAACGGCGAGCGCGTTGCAACAGACGTAATGCCATACGCGGAACACGAAATTAGACGTATTGTAAAAGCGGGCTTTGAAACAGCACAAAAGCGAAACAATAAGCTTGTAAGCGTTGACAAGGCAAATGTGCTTGACACAAGCCGCCTATGGCGTGCAGTTGCAAGCGAAGTTGCCGCTGAGTATCCTGATGTTGAGTTTAGCCACATGCTTGTGGATAATTGCGCAATGCAAATTGTTAAAGACCCATCACAATTTGATGTTATTGTAACTGAAAACATGTTTGGCGACATTTTAACAGACGAAGCAAGCATGATAACGGGAAGCATAGGTATGATACCGTCTTCTAGCCTTGGTGAAGGCACATGCGGCCTTTATGAGCCCATACATGGCTCGGCACCGGACATTGCAGGGCAAAACAAAGCAAACCCAATAGGCACAATTCTTGCCGCTGCTATGATGTTAAAATACTCTTTTGGCATGGAAGATGAAAGCAATTTAATTGAGAACGCCGTTAACAAAGTGCTTGAAATGAACATGCGCACAGGCGACATGATGAGCGAGGGTTGCAAGCTGATAACTTGCAGTGAGATGGGCGATAAAATTGCATCTGTCATTTAACGTTTTAATTTTGTGATGTGTTTTTCAAGGTAATAACACAGTAAACTATCGCCTTATGGTGATTTTTTAAATATATTTTTTGGTTAATATTTTAATTACCGAAAGCGGAGGTTATATATGGAAATAATAGTTACAAAAAGTTATACCGAGAGTTGCAAACGTGCAGCGAAAATGATTGTCGCGGTTGTAAACGAGAAGAAAAACGCAAAGCTTGGGCTTGCAACGGGTTCAACCGCTGTTGCAGCATATGAAGAGCTTAAACGCATCTATAAAAACGGCGATGTTGATTTTTCAGATGTAAAAACAGTTAACCTTGATGAATATTGTGGCCTTAGTGGTGAACACGAACAGAGTTACAGATATTTTATGAACGAAAAATTTTTCAACCACGTTAATATTGATAAAGCCAACACGTTTGTTGCAAATGGCCTTGGTAATTTTGAAGAAAATGCCAAGGAGCTTGACAAGATGGTTTATGACGGTGGCACAATTGATTTGCAGCTTTTGGGCATTGGTAGAAATGGGCACATTGCCTTTAATGAACCAGGGGAAAGCCTTATATCATGCGCACACGTTGAAAATTTAACACAAAGTACTATTGATGCAAATTCACGCTTCTTTAGCACAATTGACGAAGTTCCCACAAAGGCTATAACAATGGGGCTTGGAAATATTATGTCTGCAAAGCAAATTATAGTTATTGCAAGTGGTGCAGAAAAAGCAGATGCAATTAAAGGGCTTGTCAACGGCAATGAAATAACAACACAAAACCCAAGCACTATGTTAAAAATGCACAGTAATGTTACGTTAATTGTTGATGAGGAACTTGCAGCATTAGTTGGGGTTTAAATATATTATTACCCGGAATGTTTTGTTTCTATTGTTTTTTCAACTAACAATAAACATCTTTCACATTCATCGTTCTCAACATCTGGCGCAATCTTTTTCGTTATCTTTTTCGTTCTCATTTTATGTTCTCAAAAAAAATCATGTTATATAAAAGCCCGAACACACTGATTATATGTGTTCGGGCTTTATATTATATTACTCGTCATCTCTGCTTGTACAGCTTTAAATTTCAATCCCAAGCTCTTCTGCTTTGCGGCGCAACATCGCATAATCTTCAAGCGCTAACGGCTTGTTACTTGGGTTCCTTAACAGTGCGGCAGGGTGAAGTGTAGCCATAAAAAGCGTGCCATTATTCTCAAAAAACACGCCGTGCTCTTTCATTATTCTCAAGTCTTTAGAGATAATTTTTTGTGCTGCAATACGCCCAAGGCACACAATTATTTTAGGCTTCATAATTTTAATTTGGCTTTGCAAATGTGGCTCGCAAGCGTCCCATTCTTCAGGCATTGGGTCTCTGTTTTGTGGCGGGCGGCACTTCACAATATTAGTTATGTAAATATTTTTCTCGCGATAAAGCCCAACAGTAGAAAGTAATTTATCAAGCAGTTGTCCACTTCGCCCAATAAACGGCAAACCCTGTTCATCCTCATTTTTACCGGGTGCCTCACCAACAAATAAAATTTTGGCACAAGGGTTTCCGGTGCCAAAAACAACGTTTGTTCGTGTCTTATTCAGGCCACACTTAGTACAGCTTATACAATTTTGCTTTATTGTATCAAAATTCAAATTAAAGCCCTGCCTTTAATATTATTACATTGCGCGTAAAAACAACTAAACATTTTTCAAGCTAGACATTACAGGCATTATATTAATTGCACAGTGCCTATAAAACCAGACTAAAACAGGCCCGAGATAACACCGTCATCACTTACATCTATGCTTTGTGCCGCAGGTTTTTTTGGCAGGCCGGGCATTGTCATTATGTCGCCCATAACAGCAACAATAAAACCTGCCCCTGCAGACAACCGCACTTCACGCAATGTCATTTTAAAATCAACAGGTGCCGAAAGCAACGTGGCATCGTCGCTAAAACTATACTGTGTTTTTGCAATACATACAGGCAAACCATCAAAGCCATTTGCACTAAGCGCAGCAAGTTGTTTTTGCGCATTTTTTGTTATAACAATATCACTTGCCCTATAAATAGTACGGCAAACCGCACGAATTTTATCACTCGGCTTCATTTCATCAGGGTACGTGAAATTAATATTGTTCTCGGCGCAAATTGACAAAACTTTCTCTGCAAGTTCTTTTCCGCCCTCGCCGCCTTTAGCAAACACTTCGCTAAGTGCACACGATACACCTGCTTTTTCACACACGCTTCTCAAAAATTCATGCTCTTCTTTACTGTCTGTTGGGAAAGCGTTTATTGCAACACAAACAGGAAGCTTGAAATTGCTCCGAATATTCTCAATATGGCGCAAAAGGTTGGCGCTTCCTTTTTCAAGAAGTTCAACATTTGGCACGCCCAAATTTTCTTTTGCGCAGCCGCCGTGGTGTTTAAGCGCGCGTACTGTTGCAACAAGCACAACGGCAGACGGCGATAGCCCTGATAACCTACATTTTATATCAAGAAATTTTTCGGCACCCAAATCTGCACCAAAGCCCGCTTCAGTAACAACATAATCGGCAAGTTTACAAGCAAGTTTTGTTGCAATAACACTATTGCATCCATGCGCAATATTTGCAAACGGCCCACCATGTATAAGTGCAGGTGTGTGTGTTAAAGTTTGAACTAAATTTGGGTCAAACGCATCTTTTAAAAGTGCACACATAGCACCCTGTGCACCTATTTGCCCGGCAGTTACCGGCTTATCATCATACGTATATGCAACAACTATTTTTGAAAGTCTTTCTTTTAAGTCAGACAAATCTGTTGCCAGGCAAAAAATCGCCATTACTTCACTTGCAACTGTTATGTCATATCCATCTTCACGCGGGGTGCCATTAACTTTACCGCCAAGCCCATCTGTTACAAAGCGCAATTGCCTATCGTTCATGTCAACACATCTTTTCCACGTAATGCGTCTTGAATCAATGTTCAATTCATTTCCATGGTATATATGGTTATCTATCATTGCGGCAAGTAAATTGTTTGCCGCACCAATTGCATGTAAATCGCCTGTAAAGTGCAAATTAATGTCTTCCATAGGCACAACTTGAGAATAACCGCCGCCCGCAGCGCCGCCTTTAACACCGAAAACAGGGCCAAGGCTTGGCTCACGCAGTGCAAGCATTGTATTATTGCCAAGAAGTTGCAGTGCATCTGCAAGGCCTATACTTGTGGTAGTTTTTCCCTCGCCTGCCGGTGTTGGGCTAATTGCGCTTACTAGTATAAGTTTTGCGTTTTTTTCAGCTGCTTTTTGCTTAATAAGCCTATGGTCAACTTTCGCCTTGTACTTGCCATACATTGTAATGTCATCTTCATCAATGCCAATTTTTTTCGCTACTTCTGTAATAGGTTTTAAAACAGCTTCTTGTGCAATTTGTATGTCAGATTTCATTGTAATAACCTCTTTCAAATAATATTATTGTGCCATACATTATTATTGTGTTGAAAATATATAAACATTGTTTAAGTAAATATTATGGAAAATGCAATTAATTCATTCAAGCATATTTACAACTATAACTAAACAATAAATTATATCAAATTGCGCCTTTAGGCAGTGTCTACGCAAGTTAAACAATCAGATTACATGCTATTTTTGCTCTTCAAGTAGGAAAAACAAAACACTCTTTGATGGAATGTGGGTTTTGACGACGCCACAGTGCGGAAAAACCGCCAAAATCGGACAGCTGAAGCCTTGTGTATACACTGCCTAAATTTCTCTTATTAAATTTTAACAAATTAACAGTTTTTTTACAAGCTATTTAATTGCTTTTATTTCTTACACATGTTATACTAAAAAGTAATATATGTTAATTAAAAAGGGGTTATTATTATGCCAATACAATTAATTGCAGACAGCAGTTGCGATGTAACACCGGAACTAAAAGAAATGTTAGGCCTAAAAAGTGCTAGCCTAAGCGTAATATTAGGTGACGACACATATGTTGACAATGATGACTTAAGTATTCCCGAACTTTTAAACGCCATATCAAATTATAAAGGTGCGGCTGCAAGTGCTTGCCCTTCGCCTAAAGATTTTGCTGCGCACATGGAAAACTCTGACATGAGCTTTGTAATTACACTTTCTTCTAAACTATCCGGCAGCTATAACTCTGCCGTTGTGGCAAAAAACATGATATCAGAAGAGTACCCCGAGAAAAAAATACACGTGTTCGACTCTAAAAGTGCCTCTGCAGGTGAGACAAGGCTTGCTCTATTCTTGAAAGATGCCATTAACGCAGGCAAAGATTTTGACACAATTGTTAACGAAGCAACACAGTTTATTGAAGATATGACCACACGCTTTGTACTCGATGATTTGAGTACTCTTATCAAAAACGGCAGAATTTCAAAAATTGCGGGCTTCCTTGGCACTGCGCTTAATTTACGCCCTATTATGGGCGACAATAATGGTGAAATTGCGCTGATTGAAAAAGCCAGAGGCACACAGGCCGCAATGCAAAAACTTGTTGAAAACGTTATGAAAGAAACTCAAAACGCGGCCAGCAAAAGTATAACGCTTGTTTTAACTTATTGCAACTGTGCACAAAGGGCCGGCGTGTTAAAAGACGAATTGCTTTCAAAATGCAATGCTTTGCGTGAAGTTATATCAATACCAACCGCCGGTTTATCAAGCCTTTATGCAAATGACGGCGGAATAATACTTGCGTTTTAATAACTTATGAAGACAATAGTTGTGCATAAAAAAATTCGCCTTGACGCGGCTATAAAGCAACATTTTCCGGACATAACAACAGGAATGCTTTATAAATACACGCGTGAAAACAAGATAAAAGTAAACAAAAAAAAACCTACTCCTAAAGATTATTTAAATGCGGGCGATGTAATAGAGTTTTACACGCCCGCTTCTTACTATGAAAAAAAGAGCGAACCACTTTTTATGCAGGCAAAAAACATATTAACAGTTGTTTATGAGGACAAACAAGTTCTAATAGTTAACAAACCCGCAGGCCTGCGCAGTATAGACGAAAGCGAAAAAACGCCTGACACATTGATTAACAGGGCATTACATTATTTGCACAAAAAAAATGAATGGCAAATTAGCAATGATTTTACGCCCCGCTTATGCCACAGGCTTGATACAGGCACATGCGGCATTATAATTATTGCAAAAACAAATGAGGCACTTACAGCCATAAAAGGTGCAATTAAAGAGCATAAAATCACAAAGAAATATATAAGCATTACACATGGTGTCCCATACAAAAAAAGTGCAACACTTATATCATACTTAAAAAAAGACGCAAAAAAAGCCCATGTTTACATATCAGATACACCCATGCGCGACGCTAAAGAAATTAAAACAAAGTACAAAGTGCTTGCGGCTAAGGCGCCACTTGCACTTATTGAAACCGAGCTAATCACCGGGCGCACACACCAAATTAGGGCACACCTTAGCCATATAAGTTGCCCTATTTTGGGTGATAGCAAGTACGGTATAAACAGTGTAAACAGGGCAAAAAAGTTGAAATATCAGCTTTTATGTGCCCAAAGCGTTACTTTCTCACAAAAACCCGCTGAACCTTGTGCCTATCTTTACAATAAAACTTTTACGGTAGATGAGCCATGGTTTGTTTCAAAATTTATGAATGGTTCTTTGTAGTTAGCATTTAATTGTAAACTAAATGAAACATTATAACAGCAATTTGTAAAATTAACATTAAGTATACAGGCACGCAAAAACTATATTTTCTTATTTTATGCCTAGTTAAAAACATTGCGCACACTGCACCGAAAGCGCCAAAGCAAAAGGCGAAAATCAGCAGTGTGCGTTCGCTAATTCTGCGCTTATTTAGCACCGCAAGAAGTTTATCTATGCAAAACAAAATAAATGCAACAGCATTTATTATAGCAATAAATATATACATATTCCCTCTTCCCTTTTAGTGGGCAATCACTCTATATTTTTCACAAAAACAAAGCTCATATTTTTAAAAATAAAACGGCCCCAAACGTTAGAATTTCACGCCTAACTTTGGGGCCATTTTTATACTGTGCTTTTTAAACGGCTAGTGGATAAATTAATACATACCACCCATGCCACCCATGCCGCCTGCCATTGCCGCAGCACTTGCAGCAGCTGCTGACGGGTCTTCAGGCTCGTCTGCAACAAGGCTCTCTGTTGTA
>CAYJMH010000017.1:10410-42375 GCA_964371535.1 uncultured Bacteroides sp. | reverse complement strand
CAAAAAATCTCCATTCTTTTGGAGGTTTATAAAAATATTTGTGCTGTGCACAGAATGGAGATTTTTATGAGTGCTGATACAAAAAAATACGAAGGCAAAATGGAGGCGGCAATAAGCCACCTTAACAAAGAGCTTGGCGCAATTCGCGCAGGCAGGGCAAACCCTGCTGTGTTGGATAAAGTGTCGGTAGATTATTACGGCACACCAACACCAATACAACAAGTTGCTGCGGTGTCAGTTGCAGAGGCACGTGTGCTAACAATAAGCCCGTGGGACGCTTCTTTAATGGGCGCTATTGAAAAGGCAATATTAACGTCAGACATTGGTATTAACCCAACTAACGACGGAAGAGTTATGCGCCTTGTTTTCCCATCGCCAACCGAAGAACGCAGAAAACAAATTGTTAAAGAAGCCATGAAGATGGGCGAAGAAACAAAAGTTTCAGTTCGCAACATAAGGCGCGATGCAATAGATAAGTTTAAAGCAATGAAAAAAGCCAGCGAGATAACAGAGGACGATTTGAAATCTCTTGATGAAGAAATACAAAAAATAACAGATAAATTTGTAAAAGAAATTGACAAAATTTGCGCAGAAAAAACGAAAGAAATTATGGAAATTTAAAAGTACTAAACGTGAAATGTTGAAATTACCAAAGCTGCTACAAAGCTGTGACTTTGCAAAAACGGCATATGTTTGTTGCAAGGGCAAATTTGCCGCAGCTTTTATTGTTATTTATTTGCAAAATTGCGGAAATGGGGTGCAAAATGCCTATTGAGGGGTTTGCAAAAGGTTTAAGCATTGGAATTATTATGGACGGCAATGGCCGCTGGGCAAAAAAACAGGGGCTGCCAAGAACGTCAGGGCACAAAAAGGGTGCCGAAGTCTTTCGCGATATTATTAGGTATTGCAACGAAATTGAAATAGCAAGCGTGACGTTTTATGCCTTTTCAACAGAGAACTGGTCGCGCCCGAAACAAGAAGTAAGCGGAATAATGCAGCTGTTTGGCGAATATCTTGTAATGGCCTACGATTATGAAAAAGAGAACAACCGCGTTGTGTTTTTGGGCGATAGAACGCCGCTTAGTGCAAAGCACCGCGAAATGATGAACGACATTGAAAAACGCACAGAGCAAAACACCGGCACAATTTTAAACATAGCAATTAATTATGGTGGCAGGCAAGAAATTTTGCGTGCAGCACAAATTTTGGCACAGCGTGTTAAAAACGGCGAAATTGAACCGCATGATATTGACGAACAATTGTTTTCAGACAATATGTACACAAAGGGCCAAAGGGACCCTGACTTCATCTTGCGGCCCAGCGGTGAACACAGGCTTTCAAATTTCATGTTGTGGCAGTCATCTTACGCAGAATTTGTGGATATGGACACATTATGGCCTGATTTTACAAGAAGCCATTTAGACGAGGCGATACAAGAATTTAACAAGCGTTCGCGCCGTTTTGGCGGCGTTTAAAACATATTAAAGTTGTAAATAATATGTTTGTAAGCTATTTTGCTTTCGGGCGTAAAAACAATATAAAAAGGGGTTTCAAAATGAGACAACGTTTAATAACGGCGGCAATAAGCTTAGTGTTGCTTGGAATTTGGCTTGTGCTATATAACACTGTGGTTTTTAATGTGGTTGTTGCCGGCCTATGTATACTTGCATTGCACGAGGCGTATAGCGCATTTAAATTTAAAAGAGCATGGCCACTTTTTGGTGCACTTGTAATTTATACAATACTTATTGTTTACACAACAAGTGTTTACATTAGTATGGCAATGCCTCTTTCATTCATGCTTATTGTTTTTGTTGCACTTTATACTGTTTATAATATGGACAAAATTGATATAGCAGAGCTTTCAACATTCATTTTGTTCTCAATTATGATTGTTTCGCTGTTTTCTTCTATGGCTTTTATAAAAACACATGCACATGCAAACGGCGTTGTATACAGCGGCCTTTATTTCATTATGATAGCACTTGGAAGCTCTTGGGGCGGTGATGGCGCAGCATATTTTGCAGGACGCTTTTTGGGCAAGCACAAGCTTGCACCGCTTGTAAGCCCGAACAAAACAATAGAGGGTGCAATAGGCGGTGTTTGTGGCAGTGTTTTTGTTGGCGTCTGCGTTACTGCCGTTTGGTTTGCGATAACGGGCATGAACCCGTATTCAAGTCTGTCTGCTTTAACGTTCAACAACTTTTTAATTGTTGCGCTTTTATGTGCCGTGAACTCTCTTTTGGGAATACTGGGCGACTTATGGGCGTCTGCAGTCAAGCGCCACAGCGGCATTAAAGACTATGGTACAATATTCCCAGGACATGGCGGAATTATGGATAGATTTGACAGCGTGCTTTATATAATGCCTTTTATGGCTGCTATTGTTAGTATTATTTTGTAAGGCTGTGTTGGCATAATTATATGCTAGGCTTTGCAGTGTTTTGAAATAAAACGCCTGGGGGTAACTAAGTGAAAAATGTTGCTATACTTGGCAGTACAGGGTCAATAGGAACACAAAGCCTAGACGTTGTGCGAAGCCAAAATTATAATATTGATGCACTTGCTGTGCACAGTAATATTGAACTGCTTTTAAAGCAAGTAGACGAGTTTAAACCTTCTATGGTTGCGGTTGTGGACGAGAGCGCCGCACAAAAGGCAGAGAGCGAGCTTAATAAAATAAAAAGCGCACCAAAACTTTTCAAAGGCAAAAAGGGGTTGGTGCAGCTTGCTGAAGAGACAAACAGCGACATTGTTTTAAATGCCGTTGTGGGAATTGCAGGCCTTGGTGCAACACTTGCAGCGCTTAATTGCAAAAAAAACGTTGCACTTGCAAATAAAGAAAGCCTTGTGACAGGCGGAAAACTTGTTATGGACGCCGCAAAAAAAAGCGGTGCAAATTTGTTACCGGTAGACAGCGAGCACTCGGCAATTTTCCAGTGCCTGCAAGACGAGCACTCAAAAAAAGCGCTGCAAAAAGTATATTTAACAGCCTCGGGTGGGCCTTTTTTTGGCAAAACAAAAGAAGAGTTACACAGCGTAACGAAGGCGCAAGCGCTTAGCCACCCGAATTGGAGCATGGGCGCGAAAATTACAATAGACTCTGCAACGTTAATGAACAAAGGCCTTGAATTTATTGAAGCGGCGTGGCTTTTTGCGCTTAAATCTGGCGATATAGAAGTAGTAGTGCAGCGCCAAAGTATAATACATTCAATGGTAGAGTTTAGCGATAATTCAATACTTGCACAGCTTGGCGTGCCGGATATGCGCATACCAATACAATATGCGCTTACTTGGCCAAAGCGCACAAGCGGCTGTGCCCCGAAACTTGATTTTAAAACGCTTAAAAGCATTACGTTTGACGAGCCTGACGAAGAGACTTTTTTGTGCCTTGCTGCATGTAAAAAAGCAATAGACATAGGCGGCCTTGCCCCATGTGCCGCAAACGGTGCAAATGAAGAGGCCGTTAAACTGTTTTTACAGGATAAAATTAGGTTTTTAAATATAGGCGAGCTTGTAATGGGCGTTTTAGACAGTGACGACTTTGCTAAAACGTACACATTAAGTGATGTATATGAGTGCGACAAAAAAGCAAGGGCGTATGTGAACAGCAAATGTTGACATATGCATATTTAACACTCACACATATAATAATGTATTTAGCGCATATACATGAAAGTATAACTTGGCATTTTATTTTGTGGCAATATGCATATTTACAAAAATAACGCCATTTGTAAAACTTGAAAGTTTCTAAAGGCCAAATTTAAAGCGCAATTAAAAGGAGAAATAAATGGAATCGTTTTTCACATCAATTGGCCCTGCACTTATAACTGCACTGGCGTCTGTTTTAGTGTTTGGCAGTGTTATATTTGTGCACGAGTTGGGCCACTTTCTTTCTGCAAAATTTAGTAAAATAACAGTTCATGAATTTGCAATTGGCATGGGCCCCGCCATATTAAAATACAGGAAAAACGGCACTCTTTACGCGCTTCGCCTTGTGCCAATAGGTGGCTTTGTAAGCATGGAGGGCGAGGACGAAGAAAGCGACAGCCAGGGCTCTTTCTCACGTGCACCCATTAAAAACAGAATACTTGTTATTGTTTCGGGCGCTATAATGAATTTAATTCTAGGTTTTATACTTGTAACTATAATAATATCTTCAAGCCAGGCAATAACAAGCACAACAATTGCCGAATTTTACGATGGCGCCACAACACAGGCAAGCGGCCTTATGGTTAACGATGAAATTGTGGCAGTAAACGGCAGGCGCTGTTTCACAACATATGATATTAGCTATGAATTTGCACGTGCGCAAAATGGCACAGCAGATTTAACAGTAGTTCGAAATGGCGAGAGGATAGAACTGGAAGGTGTAATGTTCGACACCTTTACAGACGAGTACGGCAACAACAGCTTTGTAATAGATTTTAAAGTCTACGGCATACAAAAAACATTTTTCAGCGTTGTAACGGCGTCTTTTGAATTTATGGCGTCTTTAATCCGCATGGTTGTCATAAGCCTTGTTGACCTTGTAACAGGGCGAATTGCAATAAATAACATTTCGGGCCCTGTGGGAATTGTAACGGCAATCGGGCAGGCATCGGGCGCTGGGCTTGGCTCACTTTTAATGCTTACGGCACTTATAACAGTAAACCTTGGTGTTTTTAATCTTGTTCCGTTTCCGGCGCTGGACGGCGGCCGTTTAGTATTTTTATTGCTTGAGGCAATAAGACGCAAGCCAATTAACCAAAAATATGAAATAGCAATAAATGCAGCAGGTTTTATGCTTTTAATTGGCCTTATGCTTTTCGCAACATTTAATGATGTGACAAGAATTTTTACGTAAAATTACACATTTTTGCATATGTTTGCAGCTTTGTGGCGCAGTGAAACGGAGATATAAACAGACATGGTAAGAAAGAATACAAAAGAAGTTGAAATAGGCAAAATTAAGATAGGCGCACATAATAAAATAGCAGTGCAAAGTATGTTAAATGTACATGTAAGTGACGTTTCAGGAAATGTGCAACAGGCAAAACGCCTTTTAGATGCAGGTTGTGACATCGTGCGTGTTACAGTGCCAAGCGAGAAGAACGTAAATTTGGTAGAAGCTATAAAAAACAGCGTAGACATACCGCTTGTGGCAGATATTCACTTCGATTACAAGGCGGCTATTGCATGTGCAGATGCAGGCGTTGACAAAATACGCATTAACCCCGGTAATATCGGCGGTGACGACAAAGTGCGCCTTGTTGTGAATAAATGTAACGAAAAAAACATACCTATACGCATAGGTGTAAATGGTGGTAGCCTTGAAAAGCACATACTTGAAAAGTACGGCGCACCAACACCTGATGCACTTGCACACAGTGCAATGTACCACATACAGCTTTTGGAAAAGCACGATTTTGATAACATAGTGGTGTCACTTAAATCTTCGCACGTGCCAACTGTTATACAAGCGTACAAAATATTAAGCGAAAAGTACAGTTACCCACTTCACGTTGGTGTTACAGAGGCAGGCACGTACAGAATGGGGCTGATAAAATCAGCAATGGGTATAGGTGGTTTGCTTTTAAGCGGCATAGGCGATACCATAAGGGTATCGCTTACAGACGAGCCGGAAAAAGAAGTAAAAGCCGGCTATGACATATTGCGTGCCGCAGGCTATAAAGTAGACGGTGCCGAGATAATAAGTTGCCCAACATGTGGACGCACAGAAATAGACGTTGCAAACATAGCACTTCTTGTTGAAGAGCGCCTTAAAAATTGCAAAAAACCGATAAAGGTTGCCGTTATGGGCTGTGTTGTTAACGGCCCGGGCGAGGCAAAAGGCGCAGACATAGGCATTGCGGGCGGCAAAGATTGCGCAGTGCTTTTTGTAAAGGGTGAAAAAATACGCACCATACGCGGCGATATAGTAAAAGAACTTTGTGACGAGGTTATGAAAATAATATAGCCTTTGTTTACGTTTTTATTATACCGCAACAAATAAATAATTTAGCAAAGCGGTGGAATGATGCCTGAGAATTCAATTTTTAAAAAGCAGCGTACAATGCTTGAGTTGTGGCCTTTTTTGGCGAATAGCGATGGCGTAAAAGATTATGCGCAAATATCATTTGTGCAAAAGCTAGAGCTGAAAAATTTGCATAAACAAGTGATTGTACACTATTACAGTGAAAGACCTTTGCCTGTTTTAGAAAAACACGAAATAGCAAAGATGTTGGAGGATGAATTCCCCGGTTATGAAGTGCGTCTTTTTGGAAGCTTTAGCGAAAAGTATTTGGACGAGCATGCGGTTTTGGGAATAATAGAGGAATTAAAAAGCTTGGGTTTGCCGCTTAACGGTTTTTTGGACAGCGCGCAATTTGAGCTTGCAGAAGACGAGCACGGCACAAAGACACTGACGTTAAGAGTGAAAAACGGGCTTACAATTTTAACGCACATTAAATTTGACGAAAAGCTACAGGCAGAAATATTTGAAAAAACGGGCTGTGCACTGCAAGTAAAACTTGTTTGTAACGAAAAAATATCAGTTACTGACGTTGAAAAACTGCTTAATAAAAAAGTGCCTACAAAAACAGTGCGGCCAAAAAACCAAGGGCCTATAATAAAAATAAACGGCGCAAATTTAGACGAGACGCCGTCAAGTATCATGTTCGGAAGAGCATTTACGCCAAAACAGGCAGACATTGTAAGTCTCAACGAGATTTCAGACGCACAAGGCCAATGCGCCATGTGGGGCGATGTTTTTTTTGTTGAGTGCAGAGAGAATTATAAAAAAATATATACAATTTCAATAACAGATTATAAAGGAAGCATAAACTTAAAAATATTGCTTGAAAAAGGCGAGAATAGCGGCAAACTTGATGATATTTCTGCCGGAATGACCGTTGTTGTGCGCGGTAACTGCACATATGATAAGTATGAGCGCGATTATGTTGTTTACCCGAAAGATATTTTGAAAGTAGACCACAAAAAACGCACGGACAATGCGCAAAAAAAACGTGTTGAGTTGCATTTGCACACAAAGCTTAGCAACATGGACAGCATTACAGACACAAAAAAAGTGATAAAAGCAGCGCATGATATGGGGCACAGGGCAATTGCAATTACAGACCACGGCGTTGCACAGGCGTTTCCCGAGGCAATGGGCATGGCAGATGCACTGCGAAAAGATGACCCTACTTTTAAAGTAATTTATGGCGTCGAAGCATATTTTGTCGATGATATGGTGCCGGTTGTGCACGGCAGTCAAAGCGCAGAAATAACTGCACCAACAGTAGTTTTTGACCTTGAGACAACGGGCCTTTCCCCAAAAAACGACAGAATTACAGAAATAGGCGCAGTACTAATAGAAAATGGGGAAATAACGCAAGAGTTTTCAACTTTTGTAAACCCGAAAATGCGCATACCTGAAAAAGTAATTAAGCTTACCGGAATAACTGACGAAATGGTGAAAGACGCACCAAGTGAGCAACAAGCGTTGAAAGCATTTTTAGAGTTTGCCGATGGGCGCCCTTTAGTTGCGCACAATGCCCATAGTTTTGACATGCGCTTTGTGAAACAAACGGCGCAAAGGCATAAAATTGGCGTGAACAACACTTATGTTGACACTTTGCCGCTTGCCGGTGCACTTTATATTGGGCTTAAAAATTATAAGCTGGACACGGTTACAAAAAAACTGGGTGTGCCTGCTTTTAACCACCACAGGGCAAATGATGACGCACGCGCTTTGGCGCTGGCATATATAAAAATGGCCGATGATTTGAAAGAGAAAGACATATTAAACATACAAGAAATTAATACAGGGCTTGGTAGCACACGTGCTTTGTCGAAGAAAAATTTCCACACAATTTTGCTTGTTAAAAACCAGGCCGGCATGAAAAACTTGTTTAAAATCATATCATCATCACATATAGATTATTACTTAAAAGTACCGCGTGTGCCAAGAAGTTTGTTGAACAAACACAGGCACGGCTTAATTGTTGGCTCTGCATGTGAAGCAGGCGAGCTTTACAGGGCTGTTGTAGAGGGACGCCCACACGAAGAGCTTTTGCGCATAGCTGACTATTATGATTACCTTGAAGTGCAGCCCGTTGGCAACAATGAATACATGGTGCGCGAGGGCATTGTAGACGGCAAGGCGAAAATACGCGAGTTTAATAAGACGGTAATTGCACTTGCAGACGAGCTTGGCAAACCATGTGTTGCAACAGGCGACGTGCACTTTTTTGAGCCGAAAGACAGCGTATACCGTGCAATTTTGCAGGCAGGCATGGGTTTTAGCGATGCCGACAACCAAGCGCCTTTGTATTTCAGAACAACAGACGAAATGATGAAAGAGTTCAACTATTTACCGCGTGAAAAGGCGCACGAAATAGTTGTAGATAACCCGTGCAAAATTGCAGATGTAATTGAAAGTGACGTGCGCCCTATTCCACGTGGGTTGTACTCTCCAACAATAGACGGCGCAGACGAAACGTTGCGAAGCGACACAATGGCTAACGCAAAAAAAAGATACGGCGACCCATTGCCGCAACTTGTAGAGGACAGGCTAAACAGAGAGCTTGACTCTATAATAAAGCATGGCTTTGCTGTTTTATACGTTATAGCGCAAAAATTAGTTAGAAAAAGCGAAGAATACGGCTACCTTGTTGGTTCCAGGGGCTCAGTAGGCTCTTCTGCCGTGGCACACTTTGCCGGCATATCTGAAGTTAACAGCCTACCGGCGCACTATGTGTGCCCGGAATGCATGTACAGTGAATTTTTTACAGACGGCAGTGTTGCAAACGGCTTTGACTTGCCTGCAAAAAAGTGCCCAATGTGCGAAAGAGACCTTTTAATGGACGGGCACGACATACCGTTTGAAACTTTTCTTGGCTTTGACGGCGACAAAGAGCCTGATATCGACCTTAATTTTTCGGGCGAGGTGCAAGCACGCATACACCGCTATACAGAAGAAATTTTTGGCAGTGACCACGTTTTCAAGGCCGGCACAATTACAGGCCTGCAAGACAAAACTGCTTACGGCTATGTAAAAAAATATTTAGAAGAGCGCAACCTTTTAGTTAATAAAGCGGAAGAAAACAGGCTTGTACAAGGTTGTGTGGGCGTTAAAAAGTCAACAGGGCAACACCCTGGCGGCATGGTTGTTGTGCCTGCCAGCTATGATGTATATGATTTTTGCCCAATACAGCACCCTGCCGACGACAAGGAAAAAGGGCTGATAACAACACACTTTGAGTTTAAATATTTGCACGAGACTATATTGAAACTTGATGAACTTGGACACTTTGTGCCCACAATGTACAAGCACCTTGAAGACATGACGGGCATAAAAGTTGACAGCGTGCCAATGAATGACGAGAAAGTTTTGTCGCTTCTCACGTCAACAAGCGCGCTTAACGTAACGCCCGAAGATATAGGAAGCGAGACAGGCACGTTTGGCATTCCGGAGCTTGGCACGCATTTCGTGCGCAACATGTTAGTTGAAGCGCAGCCTAAAACGTTCAGCGATTTAATACAAATTTCCGGGTTATCACACGGCACAGATGTATGGAGTGGCAATGCACAAGTGCTTATAAAAGACAGTGTGTGTACAATTTCAGACGTTATTGCAACACGCGACAGCATTATGACAGAGCTTATGTATAAAGGCGTTGAGCCAAAAATTGCGTTTAAAGTAATGGAACTTACGAGGAAAGGCCTTGTTGCGAAATTCGGCTTTCCCGATGATTTTGAGAGTGTATTGAAAGAGCACGGTGTTGAGGATTGGTACATAGAGAGTTGCAAAAAGATAAAGTACATGTTCCCAAAAGCGCACGCTGTGGCATATTTAATTGCCGCAATGCGCATTATGTGGTTTAAGGTGTATAAGCCGCTTTCATACTATGCAACATATTTCAGCGTACACGGCGATGATATTGATTATGCCGCCGCAATTGGCGGAAAAAGTGCGGCAAAAAAGACAATTAAAGAGATTGAAAAGCGGATAAAGGAAGAGAAAAAGGCGAAAGACGAAAGCTTATTGTCCTCGCTTCAAATTGTAAACGAAATGCTTGCAAGAGGTTTTAGCTTCTTGCCAATAGAAATAGGCAAAAGCAGGGCCAAGCAATACGTTATTGAGGACGGAAAAATACGCCTTCCGTTTATGGCGCTTAAAGGTGTGGGCGACACAGCAGCGCAAGCTTTGGAAGACGCAACTATTAACGGTGAAAAGTATATATCCGCAGAGGAAATACAAATAAAGTGCGGCATATCAGACACCGTTGTTGATTTACTTATAGAAATAAATGCACTGGGGGATATCCCTCGAAGCAACCAGGTGTCTTTCTTTTAGAAAAAATAGTGTGTTTTTATTGGAAAGCACCTTAGGGCCCTGCCTAAAACCCGAAATTTTTTGAAAAAAAATTAGTAAAACTTTTAATATATATTGCAACCATAAAATACGATGCTTTTTTAATATGCTACACTTCAATTTTTACAGTTAGTTATAATTTTTTGAATAGTTCATGTACATATGCGTTTTCAACTTGCACAGTGTGCCCGCTTAAATAGTGCAAAGGGTTTTCTTTTGGTATATCGCTGTTAAATGTAAATTTATACGCACAAAGTGCCTGTGTTTTTGTACCGTTTTTAGCATTAATTTTTTTGTTGCCGTATTTAATGTCGCCCAAAATAGGTGCGCCCATATGTGCCAAATGTGCGCGAATTTGGTGTGTTCTCCCTGTTATCAAATCAATTTCACACAAATAAAACGGCGCCTTGCTTTTTAAGATAAAAACACCGGTTTTAATTATTTTATAACCGTCTTTTTGCGCACGCAATATATGCACTTTGTTTGTGCTTTCATTGTGCTTTAAAAATGCAGTGCTAACGCCCTCTGTCGGCATGCCAAACGTAATGCAAATATAGTTTTTTGTCACAAAGTTTTCGCGTATAAGCTCGTTCATACTTTTAAGCGCAGTATAATTTTTTGCGGCAATTACAATTCCGCTTGTGCCCCTGTCAAGCCTGTTACAAATTGCCGGCGAAAATGTATGTTCTTTTTCGGGCGAAAATTCGTTTTTTTCTTTTAAGTATTCACAAAATATGTCGGTCAAATTGTCATCGCCTGTTCTATCGCTGTGGCAAAGCATGTGCGCAGGCTTATACAGCGCCGCAATGTTTTCGTCTTCAAACAAAACATGCAGTTTGTGCAGTTTTACCTGCTTTTTTACAGCTTTGTTTGCATTTGAAATAAAAAATTCATCATTAATATATAGTTCTATTATGTCGCCTTTAATAATACGGTAATCTGCGCCTTCACGCCTACCGTTTATTTTAATGCGCTTATTTCTGAAACTTTTATAAAGCAAGGAACTGGGCAAATTCTCAGTTACAGACAGCACAAAACGTGAAAGCCTCATGTCGCTCTCGTTATCGCCCGCAATAAATTGTTTCATAAACGTACCTTACCTCTTTTAATATTATATATTTTAGTATATAATATTAATGGGCATACGTCAAAGAGAATTTACATAAAACAAAAAGGGGGAAAAGCATGAGCGTGCATGACAACCACAGAAAACGCGTTTACAAGCGCTTTTTGAACGAGGGACTTCAGGGTTTCGAAGAACATGCTGCACTTGAATTTTTGCTTTACCTTGCGAAGGTTCGCGGCGACACAAACCCCCTTGCCCATGAACTTATAAGCAGGTTTGGCAGCTTGTCGGAAGTTTTAGACGCATCTTATGAAGAACTTTTAACAGTGCCGGGTGTTGGGCATGCAAGTGCGGTAGCCATAAAATTTATACCTGAAATGTGCGCGTACTACATGGAAAATAAACTAAGCAAAAAGAAGATGTTAGTTAGTGTAGAGGATGTTGCAGATTTCTTTTTACCTAAATTTTTTGCCAAGACTCAAGAGCTTTTTTATTTTGCGGCGGTGGACGACAGCCGTAAACTTCTACGTTGCATACTTGTCTCAGAGGGCACAGGCAACTTTACCGCCGTTGAAGTTGCGAAAGTAGTTGCCGGTGCAACACGCTGCTATGCAACAGGCGTTATTTTGGCACACAACCACCCACGCAGTACTTCCCTACCCTCTGCAAACGACATTGTTTGCACAAGAAATGTTTACAAAGCGCTAAAAACGGTTAACATAGAACTTATAGACCATTTGATTTTTTCGAACAATGAGTATTTATCGTTTGCAAAGACAAACTATATGGAAAGCGCAAAGAATATATAAATATCAAGGAGCAAAATGGATACATTTAAACTTAAAGCCGAATATACACCGATGGGCGACCAACCTAAAGCGATTAGCGAGCTTGTGGATGGCATTAAAAACGGTGATAAAGCGCAAACTTTAATGGGCGTAACAGGCAGTGGCAAAACGTTTACAATGGCAAATATAATTTCACAGCTTAACAGGCCAACACTTGTTTTGGCGCATAACAAAACACTTGCCGCACAGTTGTGCACAGAGTTTAAAACGTTTTTCCCCGAAAACGCAGTAGAGTATTTTGTGAGCTATTATGACTATTATCAGCCAGAGGCTTATATCCCCTCCACAGACACGTACATTGAAAAAGACAGCGCCATTAACGACGAGATAGACCGCTTGCGCCATTCGGCAACTGCCGCGCTCTCAGAACGCAGAGACGTAATAATAGTGGCCAGTGTCTCGTGCATTTACTCTTTAGGAGACCCTATTGACTACCGCAGCATGGTTATTAGCCTTAGAACAGGCATGAAAATGAAACGAGAAGAGCTTATGGCTCGGCTTGTTTTTTTGCAGTACGAGAGAAACGATGTTAACTTTGTGCGCAACAAATTCCGCGTGCGCGGCGATGTTGTAGAGATAAACCTAGCATATGTGAATGATGTTGCAATACGCGTTGAGTTTTTTGGCGATGAGATAGATAAAATAAGCGAAGTTGTGCCGCTTACAGGCGAAAAAAAGGCGACAGTGCGCCATTTTGCAATCTTTCCGGCAAGCCACTATATTGTTGCAGACGACAAGAAAGAAATAGGTTTGCGACAAATTTTGCAAGAGTGCGACGACATGGTTGCGCAGTTTAATAAAGAGAACAAACTTATAGAAGCGCAAAGAATAGCACAGCGCACAAATTACGATGTTGAGATGATTCGGGAAATAGGCATGTGCAGTGGCATTGAGAACTACTCGGCTGTGCTATCTGGCAGGGCGCCCGGCTCTATGCCTACAACGCTTTTAGACTACTTCCCCGAGGATTTTCTGCTTTTTGTAGACGAGAGCCACGTTATGTTGCCACAACTGCGCGCAATGTATGGTGGCGACAGAGCAAGGAAAGAGAGCCTTGTGAATTTTGGCTTCAGGCTACCTTCTGCATTTGACAACAGGCCACTGCGCTTTGATGAAGTAGAGAGCAAGTGGAACCAAGTTGTGTTTGTCTCGGCAACGCCGGCGGCGTACGAGCGAGAGCACAGCGTAAAAATAGCAGAGCAAGTTATACGCCCGACAGGCCTTGTTGACCCACAAATTATTGTAAAGCCTGTTGAGGGCCAAATTGAAGACTTGCTTGGCGAAATTAACATGCGTGTAGAGAAGAGCGAGCGCGTTTTAGTTACAACACTTACGAAGAAAATGGCAGAGGACTTGACAGACTACCTCTCAGAGCACGGCGTAAAAGTAAAGTACATGCACCATGAAGTTGACACGTTCGAGAGAATTGAGCTTATGCGAGATTTGCGCAAGGGCGAAATTAACGTAATTGTCGGCATAAATTTATTGCGTGAGGGGCTTGACTTGCCTGAGGTGTCGCTTGTTGCAATAATAGATGCAGACAAAGAGGGCTTTTTGCGAAGTGAGACAAGCCTTATACAAACAATAGGGCGTGCAGCACGAAACGAAAACGGCGTTGTAATTATGTATGCAGACAATGTAACACCGTCTATGGAACGCGCAATTACAGAGACAGACAGGCGCAGGGAAATACAAACGGCGTTTAACAAAAAACACGGCATAACACCGCGGTCAATTATAAAAGATTTAAGGGACGAAAGCGTGTTGGAAATTACAAGTAAAGACGAGCACGAGAAAACAAAAGGCAAGCGAATGAGCAAGGCTGAAATTGAGCGCAAAATTATTCAACTTACGCGTGAGATGAAAGAGGCGGCAAAAATTTTAGAATTTGAACACGCCGCTTATTTAAGAGACCGCATTGAGAAGCTTCGCAAAGAACAAGAAAGGAAGACAAAACTTTGAGCCATGACAAAATAGTTATTAAAGGTGCGCGTGAACACAACCTAAAAAACATTAATATAACGCTACCGCGTGATAAATTTATTGTAATGACAGGGCTTTCGGGAAGCGGAAAGTCAAGCCTTGCGTTCGACACAATTTATGCAGACGGCCAAAGGCGGTATATGGAGAGCTTATCAAGCTATGCACGCCAATTTTTGGGGCAAATGGAAAAACCGGATGTTGATGAAATACAGGGCCTCTCCCCTGCTATATCAATAGACCAGAAAACAACAAACAAAAACCCACGTTCCACAGTTGGCACAGTTACGGAAGTTTACGACTATTTGCGTTTGATGTACGCAAGAATTGGTGTACCGCACTGCCCAATTTGCAACAGGGTAATAAGCCAGCAAACTGTTGACCAAATGGTTGATGATGTGATGAAACTTGAAGCGGGGACACGTTTTCAAGTGTTGGCGCCTGTTGTGCGTGGCAGGAAAGGCACACAACAAAAAGAACTTGATGCGGCACGTAGAGGCGGCTTTGCGCGCGTTAGGATAGACGGCCATTTGTACGAGCTTGACGAAGAAATAGAGCTTGAAAAAAATAAAAAACACAGCGTAGATATAGTTGTGGACAGGCTTGTAATTAACGACGATTTGCAAAGGCGCCTTGCAGATTCTATTGAAACAGCGGTGCATTTGACAGGCGGCCTTGTTACAATTGATGTAATAGACGGCGAGGAGATGAAGTTCAGCCAAAGTTATGCTTGCCCGGAGCACGGCGTTAGCATTGAAGAACTTGCGCCGCGCATGTTTTCGTTTAACAATCCATTCGGTGCGTGCCCACGTTGCACAGGGCTTGGAACATTTATGCAAGTAGACCCCGACCTTATAGTGCCAAACAAGAACTTATCAATTAGAGAGGGCGCAATTCGGGCAAGTGGTTGGTATTATGCCGAGGGTTCTATTAGCGACATGTATTACAGAGGGCTTGCAAATTTGTACGGCTTTTCTATGGACGAGCCTGTTAAAAATATACCCGAAGAAGCACTCAATGCAATTTTATTCGGAACAAACGGCAAAAAACTTACTATGACGCGTGAAAGCGAGAGAGGGTACTCGGAGTATACAAGCGAATTTGAAGGTGTTGTAAATAACCTAGAGCGCAGGTTTAGAGAGACAAGCTCTGAGTGGATGAAAGACGAAATACAGGGTGTTATGACAAGCGTTATGTGCCCTGAATGCAAAGGTGCACGCCTGAAAGACACAAGCCTTGCTGTTACGGTTGGCGGCAAAAATATAAGCGAGTTCACAAGGCTAAGCGTACGTGAAGAGCTTGATTTTATTAAAAATAAGCTTCGCCTTTCAGAGCGTGACAACTTAATTGCTCACGGCATTATAAAAGAAATTTGCGAGCGCCTTGGCTTTTTGCAAAGTGTTGGGCTTGATTATTTAACACTTGCACGAAGTGCGGCAACATTGTCCGGCGGTGAAAGCCAGCGCATACGCCTTGCAACGCAAATTGGCAGTGCGCTTGTGGGCGTATTGTATGTGCTTGACGAGCCGAGCATTGGTTTGCACCAGCGCGACAACGAAAAGCTTATTGCCACGCTTAAGCGCCTGAGGGACCTTGGAAATACGCTTATAGTAGTTGAGCATGACGAAGACACAATGCACCACGCAGACCATATAGTAGACATTGGCCCCGGTGCCGGCATACACGGCGGCAAAATTGTGGCCGAGGGGACAATTGAGGACATTTGCAACAGCCCTAGAAGCATTACGGGGCAGTATTTAAGCGGCAAAAAAGAAATAAAATTGCCGAAGGCCCGCAGAAGAAATAATGGGCATTTTATAGAGATTGTTGGCGCAAGCCAAAACAACCTAAAAAACGTGGACGTGAAAATTCCGCTTGGAGTAATGAGCTGTGTGACGGGCATATCGGGAAGCGGAAAATCGTCATTAATAAACGAAATACTGTACAAGCGCCTTGTGGCAGATGTGAATAAAGCACGAATGAAACCGGGCAAGCACAAAGAGATGCGCGGCCTTGAGTACGTAGATAAAGTCATCGGAATTGACCAATCGCCAATTGGCCGTACACCACGCTCTAACCCGGCAACTTATACAAGCGTGTTTACAGATATAAGGACGCTTTTTGCGCAGACACAACTTGCAAAAATGAAAGGGTATGCAGCAGGGCGTTTTAGTTTTAATGTTAAAGGCGGCCGCTGTGAGGCATGTGAGGGAGACGGCATTTTAAAAATTGAAATGCACTTTTTGCCTGACATTTATGTGCCGTGTGATGTTTGCAAAGGCTCGCGCTATAACAGAGAGACTTTGGAAGTTACGTATAAGGATAAAACAATAGCTGATGTGTTAAACATGACAGTAGAAGAGGCGTGTGACTTTTTTGAGAACATACCGAAAATACATCGCAAAATAAAGACTATTAAAGACGTTGGGCTTGGCTATATTAAACTGGGGCAAAGTGCCATAACATTGTCCGGCGGTGAGGCACAGCGTGTAAAACTTGCACTTGAACTTGCAAAAAGGGACACAGGGCA
Source organism: uncultured Bacteroides sp. (assembly GCA_964371535.1). GTDB lineage: Bacteria > Bacillota > Clostridia > Oscillospirales > Ruminococcaceae > Ruthenibacterium. Next base: position 25,588 of record CAYJMH010000017.1, on the reverse strand, counting down.
AACGGTGTATATTCTTGACGAACCAACAACAGGCTTGCATATAGCAGACGTGCATAAACTTGTAAAAGTGCTGAACAAACTTGTAAATGCAGGTAATACTGTTATAGTTATTGAGCACAATTTAGAATTGATAAAATGTGCCGACTATATAATAGACCTTGGCCCGGAGGGTGGAAATGCAGGCGGCGAGATAATAGCAACAGGCACACCGGAAGAAGTTGCGAAAAACAAAAAATCGTTTACGGGTAAATACTTGAAAATGGTGTTGGAAAAGAGTAATATAAAAGAAGATTGACATAAGGGCGTGTAAAAAATGGATTATGAAAAACTCATTGTAAAAAAAGATATTGAAGTAACCGGGCTTTACGCTGTTCATTATTTTGAATACTCTAACACATATTATTTTGAGGGCGAGAGCCATGATTTTTGGGAGTTTTTGTATGTTGACAAAGGAGTTGTAACAGTAACAGCCGACGGTACAGAGCATTCCTTGAAAAAAGGGCAAATAATTTTTCACAAACCACAAGAGCACCACACCGTAAAGGCAAACGGTGTGGTGGCGCCTAATTTGGTTGTGTGCGCTTTCGAGGTGCGTGGCAATGAAATGATTCAATTAAGCGGCAAAATACTGGAAGCGGGCGAAGAAGAGAAAGCCCTTTTAGCCTGCATAGTAGACGAAGCGTCTGACGCTTTCACAACACCGCTTAATGACCCAAGAACAAAAAGCCTTGACGTGAACGAAAATGCCGCTTTGGGTGCACAGCAAATTATAGCAAATAAAATAGAGCAACTGTTAATTAATTTTTTAAGACAAAAAGAGGACAAGGCAAAATCAATATCGGGCAGTTTTATAAGAAAGCACACACAAGAAGAATTTGTGGAGAAAATTATCAGCTACTTTGAAAATAACTTGTCGCGTCATTTAACATTGGCAGACATTTGCCGCGACAACCTTGTAGGGCGCAGTTACTTGCAAAAGAATTTCAGGGAAGTAACGGGCGGCGGCGCAATGGAGTGTTTTGGCAAAATGAAAATTGGACAAAGCAAGGTGCTGATGCGAGAAGGAAAATATAATTTTACTGAAATAGCGTCAATTTTGGGTTACAATTCCATCCATTATTTTTCAAGACACTTTAAAAAGGTTACAGGAATGACACCAAGCGAATATACAAACAGCATTAAGGTTTTAGGCAGATAATATAATAAATAAATGCCAATATTGGCAGAAAGGTAGAGATTATGTCGATTTTAGTAAGTGGGGGCGCAGGATACATAGGTACACATACGTGTGTAGAGTTAATTAAGGCAGGTTATAAGGTTATTATTGCCGACAATTTTGTTAACTCAAACGAGGAAGCAATTAAAAGGGTTGAAAAAATTACAGGCACAAAGCTTACGTTTTACAACGTGGATTTATGCGACGAGGAAAATACAGATAAAGTTTTTGCCGAAAATAAAGATATCGAGGCAGTTATACATTTTGCGGCACTTAAAGCAGTTGGAGAGAGCGTTTCCAAACCTGTTGAATATTATAGCAACAACCTTGGAAGTCTTTTGAACATAGTAAACTGTATGCGCAAACATGGCGTAAAAAATATTGTTTTTTCATCGTCGGCAACTGTGTATGGGGACCCTGCAACAGTGCCAATTACAGAAGATTTTCCGCTGTCTACAACCAACCCTTATGGCACAACAAAACTTTTTAGCGAGCGTATTTTAACAGACATTTGCGCCGCAGACAGCACACTTAATGTTGCACTTCTTCGTTATTTCAACCCAATTGGCGCGCATGAAAGCGGCCTTATTGGCGAGGACCCAAACGGCATACCAAACAACCTGGTGCCTTACATTGCAAAAGTTGCAATAGGCACTTTAAGCGAAGTACACGTGTTTGGCAATGATTATAATACACATGACGGCACAGGTGTAAGGGACTATATTCACGTTGTAGACTTGGCAACAGGCCACGTGGCTGCACTTAAAAAATTAAGCCAAAATTGTGGGCTTTTTGTGTGCAACCTTGGCACAGGTGTTGGGTACAGCGTGCTTGATGTTATAAAAGCTTATGGCAAGGCGTGTGGCAAAGAATTGCCGTATGTAATTGATGACCGCCGCCCGGGTGACATTGCAACATGCTATGCTAACCCGAAAAAGGCGTTGGATGAACTTGGATGGAGTGCAAAATACGGCATAGATGAAATGTGTGAGACAAGCTGGAAATGGCAAAGCAACAACCCAAATGGTTTTAATTAATACGTTATAGTTGTACCAATTTAAAATTCGTATAAATTGGGGTGTGTAATATTGATGTATTACGATTATGCAGGCGAGGATAAACGTAATTTTAACAGCCTGATTATATGTATTTCGGATTAGTTTGGCTATAAAATGCAGAAATATATTTATTTTAAATTCCACCTATTTAATATAGGGGGAATTTAAATTTTTTACAACGCGTAGCACTTCGCCGCTTAGTAAAACAACACCAATTAAATTCGGCACAGCCATAAGTGCGTTGCACGTGTCGCTTAAACTCCACACAATGTCAAGTTTCATGCTGCAACCAAACGGTATTATAAACACAAAAACCAACATATATATTTTGCGCGATTTTTCACCGAATATATACTCAAACGCTAGGCTGCCGTTATAGCTCCAACTTAAAAGTGTGGAGAATGCAAAAAGTGTTATGGCAATATTTAAAAACAAGCTTCCCGCACGCCCAAAGCCAAGTTCGAACGCAGTTGAGGCGAGTGCCGCGCCGTTTGCACCTGTGCTAAAAGCACCGCTTACAAGTATACAAAGTGCAGTAAGCGTGCACATAACAATTGTATCAACAAATATTTCGCATATGTTCCACATGCCTTGTGTTGACGGCTCGGTTGTACTTATAGAAGAATGAACGAGAACGCTGCTGCCAAGGCCTGCCTCGTTAGAGAAAACGCCACGGGCAACACCATAGCGCAAGGCATTAAAAACTGTGTAGCCAAGAACACCGCCCACTGCACTTTTAAAATTAAACGCACCGGCAAATATATCTGCAAAAGCAAGTGGTATGGCTTGGTGGAATTTAATAAGTATAATAAAGCACCCTGCTATGTAAATAAGCGCCATGGCAGGGATTAATTTTGCCGTTACTTTGCCAATTCTGCCAATGCCGCCAACAATAACAAGCGCAATGCACAGCCCCATTGCAACGCCCGTAAAAAGTGGCGGAACATTAAAAGCTGTGTTTAAAGCAATTGCAATACTGTTGCTTTGTGCCATGTTGCCCATGCCAAAGCTAGCCATAATTGCAAAAAAAGCAAAGGCAACTGCAAGCGGTTTGCTTTTTAGGCCGTATTGTAAATAGTACATTGGGCCACCTTGCCACTCGCCGTTTTTTTTGCGCCGCCTGTATAAAGAGCCCAGTACGTTTTCGAAGAACCCCGTCATCATGCCAAAAATTGCTGAAACCCACATCCAAAAAACAGCACCGGGCCCACCGGCTGCAAGTGCTGTTGCAACGCCAACAATGTTGCCGGTGCCAAGTGTGCCGGCCAAAGCAGTTGTAAATGTTTCAAACGCACTTATACTGTTATTGTCTTTTGCTGTGTGTGTTTTTTCTTTATTCAACAAACTTCCAATTGTACTTTTAAACCAAAAGCGTGCGTGTATAATTTGGAAAAATCCACTGCGAATTGTAAAGTAAATTCCACAACCGCAAAAAAATATTAGCATACCCGGCCCCCACACAATATTGTGCACAATTTCGTTTATTTCAACTAACATAACAACCCCCATTTTACAATTATTGACACCAAACTTTTTTTTGACAACACAGCACGCTACATGTTACACTTAACTGTATGTAAAGGAGAGGCATATTATGACAAATATTGCGAAGCGAATAACTAGTGTTCTAATTATTTTAACAATATCAGTGCAACTTTTTGCATGCACAAAGCAAGAACCTGTGCAAGAACAAGCACCTCAAAGTGAAGTTGTATCTTCACAAGTCGGTGAAAAAAACGCTACAATGTTTTTTAATTTCACTGTTAACTCTGTTCAAAATGTAAACATATACGATGATTATGTTGTAGACGATGGTAGTTATAAATTAGTGCTTGCAGAAATTACACTTGAAAACGCGCACAGTGAAGATGCAATTACAATTAAAGACAGTGAATTTGTGCTTTGTTTTAGCGAGTTGGAAGAAGAAAAAATATGGTGCTATGATGCATTTACTGATAAAATGATGCCAACCGAGGTGAATTTGGCACAGGGAGAAAGCGTAACATATGATTTGCTGTTCGCTGCACCTATTGACAAGACAGATGGATTTATTAGCTATTCAGAGGCATACCTAATGTCAGGGGCAGGTGCAGTAGAAGGCGACAAATATAATGTTCATTTTACCATATAGTCATACAGCAAATAAAATAGTAATGTACTGTAATAACTTTGTAACCGTTGCTTGTGTTTTGGTGCAATATTTGTTGCCAATTCAATAGAAATGGGCTATTTTTATTAGTTAAAATGTAAATTTTTTAAAAAAGTTACAAAATTATTAAAAAAGGTATTGACAAATAGTTTCAAAAGAGTTACAATTTAATTGCAATAAAGTTACAAGCTAGATTGTCGGTGCACTTTTTCATCAGGTGTAATCTTCTCCTCCTATCACAGTTATACAAGGGCTGTGGTTTTAGGTTACACCACTCCTTAACCTCTATACCATATGGAAAACCCCTCTTTGTGAATGCAAAGAGGGGTTTTTCTGTGTTTTTCAAAGCTAACCATATAGTTTGGCTGGTTATAACTGTAATATTTGAATTTTTTAAAATCTGCAAAATTTATATATGCAATGCTTATTAAAACATTTTGTAATAAGTGTGTGCTATATACCAACTATATCACGAATTACAACGCCTGCCAAGATAAACCCGGCCACAGGTGGAACAAAACTTACACTTCCGGGTATACTTTTTGTTCGCACAGCATTTGTATATCCAACACTACTTTCTACCACATGTGTTGCCGCTTTCTCTGTGCTGTAAACAACACGCAAGCTTTTTACACCGCGCTTGCGCAATTCTCTTCGCATTACTCTTGCAAGTGGGTCTGTTTGTGTGTTAAATATATCTGTAACACAAAATTTAGTTGCGTCAAACTTATTTCCACAGCCCATTGCGCTAATTATGGGTATGTTTGCTTCGCCTGCACGCACTGCAAGTTCAATTTTCGCGCTCACTGTGTCTATTGCATCTATTATATAACTAAAGTTTGTAAGTGGAAGCTCATTAGCATTTGCAGGCAAGTAAAACATTTCAACAGCGTTAACATTGCACGTAGGGTTAATGGAAAGTATGCGCTCTTTGGCGGCGTATACTTTTTTTTGCCCAATTGTGTGCTGTGTGGCTATAATTTGTCTGTTAATGTTGCTTTTACTCACAACATCACTGTCTATAACCGTAATACTGCCTACTCCTGCACGTGCTAGCGCTTCAACGGCAAAACCGCCCACACCGCCGGTGCCGAACACCGCAATATGGGCGCTTTGTAATTTTTTGTTTCCGTCCTCACCCCACAAAAGGGCACTGCGGCTGAATTCTTCTCGCATTTGTATACCTTTCAATATCATATATTCGAAAGTAGATAGTGTCGACAGTAAATTTCAACTTTTTTTTATAAATTCATGCTTACACTTAGTACATGTTATGCAAATTTTACCGCGCCCTTTTGGCACACGCAAACCTTGCTTGCAGTTCGGGCATTTGAAAACTTTGTGTGTTTTGCTGTATTTAAATTTGCTAATAAAGCGCTTTGCAAAAAGCAAAAATTCGTTTTTAGCCCCGTGAAAAACATGGTTCTCTTGCGTTCTACGGTGTATTTTACGGCTTAGTATGCGATAATAGCAATAAACTAACAACAATATGCCAACAAGCGAAAAAAGGTTCATATCTGACAAGAAGCCCGCAGTCAAAAAACCTATAAAAATGAAAGCCAATGAAGTTGCGCTTAAAAATTTTCCGTACTCATCAAATCCATAACGTCCGTACATAAATTTTGTAAATTTATTCTTCATTTGGTTACGTGCTCCTTTCATAAATTGTTGCATTTAATGTAAACTTTTAATAAAAACGTATTTAAATATATTTCTTTGTTTCGCGCATGTATTACGTCGAAAGTAAAATGTTGAAATTTTTGTTATTAATATAGATTATAATGCCTTTGAAGCAAAGGTGCAATAGACTTCTAGGTTTGTTAACATATAGTTTTCAATTTATTTAACATCATGTAAAAATTAAAGCTGTGATTGGGAAATAATTCCAACCACAGCCGTTTTGGTGGACAGTAAGGAACTCGAATCCCTGACCCTCTGCACGTCAAGCAGATGCTCTACCAGCTGAGCTAACTGTCCGAATTTATTTAGTATGACTTTAATTCATTTATACCACCAACGCATATCAGTATAACAAAAAAATTTAAAATTTGCAATGATTTTATAGAAAAAAGGCGAAAACCAAATTTTTAATATATATATTAATGCAACTAAAAAAGTATGCCCTTAACTTTTTGAATTAAGGGCATACAAAATAATATAATTTTAGTTAAACTGACTTTCTATTGCAGAAAATGACAACTTAATTAAAGTTTCTCGTATTTCATAATGCTCTCAGGCAATGTGCTTTCTTTATCAGAAACAGTAATAATAATATTTGCACCGGCACCCGGCAATTTGCTCAGTCTATCAAGCAATTTTCCAAGCCCGTCAATGTCTTTGTTGCCCACTTTAAGAATACCGTCAATATAAAGCTCAACAATGTCATAATTGCCTGCAAGTATACCTGTAATAAAACCGTAAAGGGCCTCATACCCGGAAATATTATACTCGTCTACGTCAATAAGACGTACATCGTGGTGAATATCATAAGTAAGTTTCATGGACTTTTCAATGCAAACAATGTTGCCGGCCGTTGTTTTTGCGCTTTCATTGATTATATCAATCATCTTTTTTGTTTTGCCGGAGCCCTTTTCACCAATAATTAACTTAATCATATATTAGCCTCCCTTAATTTAACACTTTTGCAAGTGCGTTTAATAATTTTAATTATATTATATATCATTATAACACATATTTTTCAAAATGCATACACTTTATTTCAGTTTTGCTTCAAGTTTTTCTCTCAAATCTTCAAAGCCCGGTTTGCCTAGCAAAGCGAACATGTTTTTCTTATAACTTTCAACACCCGGTTGGTCAAATGGGTTTACGCCCAGCATATAACCTGAAATAGCACACGCCTTTTCAAAGAAGAAAATAAGGTAGCCTAAATCGTATTCACAAAGTGTGTCAACTTCGATAACAATGTTTGGCACGCCGCCGTCTGTATGCGCCAAAATGGTGCCCTCCATTGCCTTGCGGTTAACAATGCTCATATTTTGGTTTGCAAGAAAATTCAACCCGTCAAAATTTTCGTCGCTATTTTCAATGTACAAATCTTTTTTTGGCTGCTTTATGTCAATTACTGTCTCAAACAAAAAGCGCATGCCGTCTTGCACATATTGCCCCATTGAGTGCAAATCTGTAGAGAAAATAACGCTTGCGGGGAAAATACCCTTTTGGTCTTTACCCTCGCTCTCGCCAAACAGCTGCTTATACCACTCGTTCATCATTGTAAAAGCAGGTTCATAACAAGCCATAAGCTCTACTGTTTTGCCCTTGCGGTAAAGAATGTTGCGAAGTGACGCATACTTATAACAAGCGTTGTTCATATCACAAACGCTAAGTTCTTCTTTTGCACTTTTTGCCCCGTCCATCAATGCGTCAATATCACAGCCGGCAACCGCAACAGGTAAAAGCCCAACAGCCGTTAAAACGCTATATCGTCCGCCAACATCGTCCGGCACAACAAATGTTTCGTACCCCTGTTTGTCCGAAAGCTCTTTAAGTGTGCCACGCGCCTTGTCTGTTGTGGCATAAATGCGCCCTTTTGCACCTTCTGCGCCATATTTTTCCTCAAGCAATTTTTTGAAAATTCTAAATGCAACCGCAGGCTCTGTTGTTGTGCCCGACTTCGATATAACATTAACGCTAATATCCTTGCCCTCACACGCCTTCAAAACATCATTTAAGTAAGATGAGCTGATAGAATTACCGACATAAAAAATTTGCGGTGTATCTTTGCAAATGTTGTTATAAAGTGCACCTTTAACAGCCTCAACAACAGCACGTGCGCCAAGGTAACTTCCGCCTATTCCTATAACAATTAAAATGTCGCTGTCTTGTTTTATTTTTTTTGCTGCTGCCTTTATTCGTGCAAATTCTTTTTTGTCATAATTAACAGGCAGGTCCAGCCAACCTAAAAAATCACTGCCGGAACCCTGCCTGCTCTCTAAAAGTTCATGTGCAAGTTTTACAAAAGGAAAATTCGCCGCAAGTTCATCATTGTTTACAAATTTGCCTAAATGCTTTACATTTAATGAAACACTCATTAAATAAGCCCCCTTTTAATAATAAATAAAAATATCGCAGTTTAGTTCATAATATTACTATATATTAAAAAGGGGCTGTCTGTCAATATTAATACATGTGTTTTCACAAACTTATCAAAGCTTTTGTAAGAAGTGACAATGCATTGTTAAAATTCATTTTTTCTACCTCCTCTTGCGAAAAAACAGGGTATGTTGCAAGTTCTAGTTCGCCAAGTGTCAGCGTCACTTCACCAATTTCTTGCCCCTCGCCAACAGGCGCTGCAATACTTTGTGGTAATGTAAACGTTGCGTTTAAATCTTTTGCCTCGCCTTTACGGCATAAAACTCCCTCGGGTGTTCCGTAAATAAGCTGTGTTTCACGCAGCTCCCCGCTTGTAACATCTATTGTGGCCGGCGCCCCAACAATTTGCGGGAACGGAACAAATTCATAAGTAGCAAAACCGTAGTCTAAAAGCGATGTTGCAGCTTCAATGCGCTCGGCGCCTGAATTTGAGCCGAGAACAACGGCAATTAAGCTTGTGCCCTCGCGCGTTGCTGTGGCGCTAATGCACACGCCGGCAAGGCTTGTTGTGCCTGTTTTAAGTCCTGTTATGCCATCGTACACATTCAAAAGCTTGTTTGTGTTAACAAGTTGTGTTTCGCCGTTTCTTAAACTATCTGTCCAAATGCTGGAATATTCAAGTATAAGCGGATGATGCAACAATGCCTCAGACATAATTGCTACATCTCTTGCCGACGAAAGGTGCCCCTCGGCATCGAGCCCACATGCATTTACAAAGTGTGTGTTCTCCATTCCAAGCTCTTTTGCTCGGTTATTCATAAGTTCCGCAAACGCAGGCTCTGAGCCACCAACAAACTCGGCAACAGCAACAGCCGCGTCGTTGGCGCTGTTTACACAAATTGCCTTTACAAGCTCATCAAGTGTGAATTGCTCGCCAGGCTCGAGCCAAATTTGGCTGCCTCCCATGCTAAATGCATGGTGGGAAATTGGCACATAGTCTTGCAGGTGCACTTTTCCGGCTTCAACTGCCTCAAGTGTAATTAAAAGTGTCATAATTTTTGTAATGGACGCAACAGGCACAGGTTTGTCGGGGTCTTTTTCATATAATACTTCGCCTGTGTCGGACGAAACAAGAATGGCATTTCTGCACGGAACGTCAAATTCCGGCAGTTCAATGCGTGCTGTGTTTGCTTTTGGCACATCGTCTGTTATGTTGTTTATAGACGTGTCGTCAAGCATGTCAGACACATGCGGTGTTTGCTCCTCGTCATTATCGTTTGCATTTGTGCTTTCTTCAATGTTAGATGCGGTTTCAGGCGCAGGCTGTTGCTCATAAGTGGTGGCGGTACTGCTGCCGGCCGGCGGTGGTGCTTGCGCATCCGCAATAGGTGCTTGCGCCTGTGCTGTGCTTTGCGCCTGTGATTCAGGTGTTGTAGCTTCTGCGGCCGTTATAGGCAAGCATAAGCAAGAAAGCATAAATAAAGTTGTAATAACAACTGCTACTGTTTTTTTCATGTAATTTGTCCCTCCTTTTTCTTTATAAGTATATGAGGGCGCTTGCCGTAATATTGCTTTTTTAGTATAATAAAATTGTAATATTAAAAAGTAGCAGAACGGAGACAAATTGTGACAGTAAAATTTTTTACACTTGGGTGTAAGGTTAACCAGAATGAAACGGCGTCATTGACACGACTTTTTTGCGATAATGGGTTTGAGATTGCCGAAAAAGATGATATTGCCGATGTATATATTGTTAACAGCTGCACGGTAACAAACGGCGGAGATAAAAAAAGCGCACAAATTTTGCGCCGTGCTAAAAGAGAAAATGATAACGCTGTAACAGTGCTTACAGGTTGTTTTCCGCAAGCATTTGAAGAAAACGCAAAAAAAATGGTAGAGGCTGACATAATAACAGGCGCAAATAACCGCAAACACATATTGATGCATGTGCTTGATTTTTTAAATAACAGAAACAGAATTATAGACGTTGCTCCCCACAGCAAAGGGCAAACGTTTGAAGAACTGCCAATGCCAAGCAACGAGAGAAGAACACGCGGTTTTATAAAAATTCAAGATGGATGTAACCGCCGCTGTGCCTATTGCATAATACCGTTCGCACGTGGTAACCGCCGCAGCCGGCAAGAAAATTTAATTTTGGAAGAAGCAGAAAAACTTGCAGGCGAAAACTGTGCCGAAATAGTGCTGACGGGCATAAATTTAAGTGCCTTTGGGCAGGACACAAACACAAACATAGCCGAAATAGTTGAAAAAATTGCGAAAATTCCCGGTATTAAAAATATAAGGCTTGGCAGTTTAGAACCTGATTTACTTACAGACGATATTATTGAGAGACTAGCGGCACAAGAAAAGCTATGTGCACAGTTTCATCTTGCACTGCAAAGTGGGTGCGACAAAACGCTTAAAGCGATGAACAGGCTATATAATATTGAGCAGTACAGCGCAACAGTTGAAAAGATACGCGCAAAATTGCCGCACGCTACTTTTATTACAGACGTAATTGTCGGCTTCCCGGGCGAGACAGATGAGGATTTTGACGACAGCGTAAATTTTGTAACTAAAATGAACTTTTTAAAAGTACATGTTTTCAGCTACTCACAGCGCAAAGGCACAAAAGCAGAAAGCATGCCAAACCAAGTTGATGCAAAAACAAAGGCAGAGAGAAGCAAAAAAATGCAGAAAGCGGCAGACGAGACACGGGCAACAATAATTTCAAACATGAAGGGGCAAACTGCATTTGCACTTTTAGAAAACCATATAAGTAAAGGATTGTTTACAGGCTACACTCGCGAATATGTGCCCGTGCTTGTAAATGCAGAGCAAAACAATTATACAAGCGGCGACATTGTAAAAGTAAAATTGAACGAGTATAAAAACGACAGGTGCATTGCCGAAATAATTAGTAATTGAATATTAAATATACAACGACGTATGCTATGCTTTATTAATAACTTTATGTTTTGTCAAATAAGTTTTTTGAGAATAATAATAAAAAAATGCCAATACATGTTGCGTTTAATTTACAGTTGTGTTAAAATTATCAGAGTAAAAGCTTGTAGTCCCTGTGTTTTTTTGTTTAGTATGCATGTTTTTGTTATTTGTGGGGTAATTTATAATGCCGGTTTAGCAACTATTCTTGTGTGTTGTATTTTAGCTTGTTTTGCCCTTTGCTTTAATTTTCTTTGCTGAATTTCCGCCTATTCAATTGGCATAATACATTTCGATATGTTATTAGTGCAATTTGTTGAAGGCCGTTAGATTTGTTTTCGATATTAATGTTGTGTAAATATAGCGCGTACTTATATATGAAATAAACCATTATACCTATAACAAAAATCAGCAATAAATTTAATATGCCTTCTTAGTTAAATGGATATAACAAACCCCTCCTAAGGGTTAGTTGTGAGTTCGATTCTCGCAGAGGGTGCCAGTCGAGAGCCTCGACACGCAATTCCGTTGTAGTTTCTGCTATGACGGAATTTTTTTGCGCATTTTTTATTAAATCTATATTGGGCAACCACACCAAAAAAAGCCGCTGTTTAAGCGGCTTTAGCGTGTCAAAAAATGTAAAGCGTTTCGTCATTATGACGAATATTAAAAGTTTTACTAAATTTTTTCAAAAAATTTCAGGTTCTTAGGGCAGAGCCCTAAGGTGTTTTCCGCAGAAAACGCAATCTTTTGCCTTAAAAGAGCATTTTTGAAGGTGAATGTGCCAATTTATTGGCACAGAGGGAACTTTTTTGACAGGCAGACCGCTTGCATATGTAAGCGGTTTATTTATTTGCGTTGCTATAAAATAACATGTCACGTTCTTAACTTATTCTTAAAATATTTTACTAAGCTTTTAATAAGAACACAGCCGAAAACGAGCGCCACAACAACCATGTAAAGCGGCAGTTCATATTCGTGGTGTTGCGATGTTATAGCTTCAAGGCCTGTATAATTAAATGCGTCTATAATAAAATCGAGAATTAAACCGAAAACAATGGCGCACACTGCTGCACAAGCCAAGTAAATGGCTAAAACTTTTTTGCCAAGCGCCTTGCCCAAAATTGAAAGCGAAACAATATTTGTAACAGGCCCTGCAAATAGGAAAACAAATGCGGCCCCCGGCGAAACACCTTTTACAATGAAAGTTAACGCAATAGGTATTGACGCAGTTGAACAAATATACATTGGAATACCTATTATTAGCATGAATAACATAGTTACTATTGGGTTTGTAAAGCTTGCTAAAAGCTCGTTTGGAACGAACGTGTCAATAAGCGCTGCAATTAAAAGCCCAACAACAAAATGTACTGCTATATCATCTAAAAACTCACCAAAAGCATACACAAATACACTTTTAACCTTGTTCCACATTGTCGAATTTTCTTGCGGCTCTTCGCCACAGCAATTCTCGTCCGTTCTCTCAATGCTTCGCTTCTCATTTTCACCGCAAGCACAATTCTCGCCGTTATCCTCATCACTTTGTTTTTCACTGTCACTGCAACAACAGCTTCCTCCTTGCTTCACAGCTTCTGCGTCTGCACTATCATCTTCAGCGCTGCATTTGCATGCAGTGGCTTCTTTTTGTGCTTCTTCAGTCGCACAACAACTTCCTGTTATTTTTTTCTGTTCACTTTCATTCTCACACCCACATGATGTTGCTAATTCAACTTCGTCAAAGTTGTCTTTGTCATTTTTGCAAAGCATATTTGTTACTAGGCCGCCTATAATGCCCGAAATGAACGCCGCAACAGCCCTGTAAACCGCAAATAACGGCCCCATTAAGCCATAAGTAGCAATAATGCTGTCCACACCTGTTTGGGGCGTTGATGTTAAGAAACTGACAACGGCACCCTTTGAGCCACCATTTTTCCCAAGGTAAAGCGCCGTTGGCACAACGCCACAAGAACATAGCGGCAATGGCACGCCAAAAACAGATGCCTTCACAACTGCGGAAGTCGATTTTTTGCCAATGTGTTTTAAAATAACATCTTTTTTTACAAAAATTTTAAGTATGCCTGTAAATAGAAGCCCAATTGAAATATAAAATGCCATATCAACAAATAGCTTCCATAAATTCATTAAGTAGTCCATAAGCTACCACCTTCTGCCATTTTACATATGGCTAATATGTTCAAGCCCTGTGCATAAAATGTGTTTTATATGTTTGTCGTCTAGGCTGTAATAAATATTGTTTTTTTCTTTCCTCATTTTCACAAGGTTACAATATTTCAACACTTTTAACTGGTTAGACACCCTTGGCTGTGAGACATTTAAAAGCTCTGCCAATTCATTCACACACATCTCTTTATGAAGCATAGCAAGCAATATTTTTATTCGAATTGCTTCACTAAATGCTTTGAAAAAAAACGACAAATTCTCAGATACTTCTTCGTTTTCTATAAGTTCTTTCGCCATTTCAGGTGTTTCACAGCATAATTTTCCCATGCGTAGAGTCTCCTTTTAAGTAATTTTGCCTCTGCCCATTTTTTTAAAAACCTGCGGCATAGTAAAACAAGTAATTCAAATTATTATGCCGTTTATCGCCACTTAAATTTCGCAATAAAACAGTATTTCATCGGGCAAAGTCTAATTAATTGCATAAACATATCATGATATAATTATATAGTAGCATAGACTTATACCTTTGTCAATACAAATTAAAAAAATTATATATCCAATATCATTTGTTTGTAGTCAAGGTTTTTAAATCCTAGGCGTTCGTATAATTTTATTGCCGCTAAATTGTCGTGCATAACCTCAAGCCTGTATCTTTTTGTCTCACTGTCAAACTTCTCACGTACATAACTAAGCATTTTTGTACCCAGGCCCTTGCCTTGAAAGTTTTCTCGCACATAAATTTCTTCAATAAGCACAACATTTCCACCAACCTCGCTTGAAAACGTAAGCGATATGTTACAATAGCCGGCACAGACATCGCCGCTTTTGCACATAACAATTTTAACATAAGGGCTGTTTGCCAAAGCGTTCGCAACTGTATCTTCAATGAATTTTTGCGGGACATCGTGTAGCACAGCGCTTGAATTATAAAATTCTTTCATCATTTCAATGCAATTTTCTTTATCATTTTGCTTTAACAAATCTATCATTTATCACATCTCCTACTAAGTATAATTTTTGCATGTTACATTATTTTATGTTAACCTACTTATACACCACATGTCAAGTGTGCCACAGGTTGCGAAATTTATTAATTATCGTTTATCGTTTAAAAAAGCAAAAAAATTAATAAAAAGTGCAGAAAGTATGGTGCAATTTTTTTATATTTATGCTATACTTAGCTTAAATATAATAATAATGCGTCTTATTTGCGTGTTATTTAATTGCTTTAAAATTTTAAAACCAATTTGCACAAAAGAAACTAGGAGGATTTTTTATGGCTAATTGTAATAAGTGTGGCACCCAGTTGATAGAGGGCACTAAATTTTGTGACAATTGTGGTGCTGCAGTTACTGCAGCTACTGTTGCACCAATAGTTGAAACTCAACAGCAACAGCAACAGCAAATGCCGCCGCAGGGCCAACACCCACAAAACCAACAAATGCCGCCGCAAGGCCAATACCCACAGGGTCAGCAAATGCCGCCGCAGGGGCAATATCCACAGGGTCAGCAAATGCCGCCGCAAGGCCAATATCCACAGGGTCAGCAAATGCCGCCGCAAGGCCAATACCCACAGGG
>CAYJMH010000017.1:0-10310 GCA_964371535.1 uncultured Bacteroides sp. | reverse complement strand
AAGGCCAATATCCACAGGGTCAGCAAATGCCGCCGCAAGGCCAATACCCACAGGGTCAGCAAATGCCGCCGCAAGGCCAATACCCACAGGGCCAGCAAATGCCGCCGCAAGGCCAATACCCACAGGGCCAGCAAATGCCACCGCAGGGGCAGACACAAAATAATTACAGCTCGCACCCTCCGTACTCTAATATGCCGCAAAATTATAATAATACGCCTCCAATGGGCGCACAACAACCTTATTACGCAGGCGCAGGCACCAAAACCGAAGGTAAACCCGGCGGAAGCAAAACACTTGTTATTGTTGGAGTTGTAGTTGCATTAATAATTGTGGCAATTTTAGGCATTCTATTTTTACCAAACGCTTTTTCAGGCGCAGATAGCGATGAACTCGGCGTTTATTATGCATCTGATATTACCATGATGGGCATGTCATTTGACCCTGGCGAACTTTTTGAAGACGGACTATCAGTAGAACTTAAAAGCGGTAATAAATGTGTGCTTAAAATGGAAGGCATTGAATACAATGCCGAATGGACATTAGACGGCACAGAGTTGACAATTAAGCAAAATGACGATGAGTTTAGCGGTACATTAGAAAACAATACTATATTCATGTCTAATTTAATGAACTTAGGCCTTGAAATAACATTTGTGAAAGATGGATCAAGCCCTGCTACTATGCCGGGCGGAAGTTCAGAACAAGACAGTGTTGCACAGCAAAATGGCTCGGGCGAGCAAGGCGACATTGACAGTGATTTTGCAGACGTAAAGCTTACAAACCCAAGCGAGTTTTTTGGAACAGTGACAATAACGAATTATGTTGGTAGCAACGATATTTCAGGTGTGCACGATGCATATGCAATTATTGACACAGACGTTAACGACTTGGTGTACTTCGAGATATATGTAGAAAGCATTTATGGCAATGACGTGCCTATAATGTCATTTTATATAGAGTTGCATGACTACACGTTTTTCCCTATTGTTGATGATGACGCTTGGATTTTTGATTCTTACTTAGTAGAGGACGATGAAACATGGTTTGTGCCTCAAAACTTCGGTGGCACGATAGTCGCCTTTTACGAGTACGATTATGACGGTGAAAGTTTCAGCCTTGAGTATGAGTTGACAATGGTAGAGTAGATAAATAAAAATATAAAAAAGAACAGGCGCCAAATTGACGCCTGTTCTTTTTTCAGTTATTTTAACATATCTTTTATTTTCATTTTCACAACGTCAAGTTCACTGCAACTCAATATAGGTATTAGGCTATTAATTTCCTCTATCTGCTTTTCCCACCATTTAAACTTCAGCAATAATGCAATTAATTCATCGTCAAAACGCTTGCGCTTTTGCCTTGCCGGGTTGCCGGCTGCAATTGTGTATGGCTCAACATCACAGCTTACCGTGCTATTTGCACCAATAATGGCACCATCACCTATTTTTACGCCTGCCAGTATAGTTGTATTTTGCCCTATCCACACATCATTTCCAATTACAGTGTCACCTTTCAATGGCATTTCTGCAAGTGGTGGCACGTCTTGTTCAAAACCCTCGAATATATAAAATGGAAAAGTACTGGCCGCATTCATTTGATGGTTAGCGCCGTTCATTATAAAGTTAACACCAGCAGCAATTTGGCAAAATTTACCGATAATTAATTTGTCATCATAAAAATCATAATGGTGCGTCACATGCTGTTCAAAATCTTTGTCCGAAAAATATGTAAAATCGCCTACAATTATATTTTTGTTTTTAATTGTGGGCTTCACATAAATTACTGTATCTATATTTGGCACAGGGTTCACCCTTCTTGGGTCCGGCAAAAATTTTTCATCCATTAGCATAGTCTCCTTTGTTCAAAGCTATGGCAAACCTACAAAATGGTACGACAGCTATTATGGGCTTTTACCATATAACAATTAAAGCATTAACAATGTATGCGCTCATTAGCTCAACACAGTTAAGAATTATTCATAAAACAAGGAATAATTGCAATTATTCCCCAAATAATTTGATAAAGAACAATTACTGTAAGGCTAAGTGCACTTAAAGCGCCAAGTACGCAAAGTGCAAGTAATATAATAACAGTTACTATTACAGCCGCAATTTGCACCGTATTTGCAGATTTCTCTTTATGCGCAGTGTCTGCGGCGGCCTTAAGCCCTGAAATAAACGAGTGGCAGTTTCCGCCGTGTGTCATATAACCCTCACTTTCGGGCATATAATCAGTTTGGCCGGCTAACATGTCTTGCTCTGACTGTGACAAAACCTTCACACTGCCACTTGGCAAACTGTAAATAGTAGACGCTTTTTGCGATGTTATGTTAAAGTCATCCGATTGAACTACAACACTAAACCCTGCTTGAATTAGGCTGTCCAAAGATTTTTTCGCCTTTTTATTCGGCTCGTATCCTAATATATAAATGCTGTAAGGCCTATGGTTTAACGCAAGATAAATTACACTGAACTTCCCGTTTTTTGTAAAGTGGTTCTCATACTCTAATGACGGAATTTCAATATTGTGGCGGCGCATCATTGCGCGGTTGCCAAATACAACGTGCTGTCCGTCCACATTTGCAACAAAGCCAAGCCCAGCCACAGTTTCACTGTTTTTAACAGGCAAAAGTACACTTTTTTTATTGTCAATAAGTGCCATAAAAGTGCCCCTTAGTGTTGGGCAATTATAATACACAATGCTTGCGGCAAATAAAATTGCAGTATCTATTCGGCGGCCTGCAAAAGGTTTTATGCCGTTAAGTTTTACGTTTTGTGCAGGGAACAAGTCCTCGCTTCGCAAAAGAACAGTGTTGCAATAGCCAAGGCTTTGAATTGCGCCGGCACCTGGAATAACAACGCCTGCTTTAGCCGAATTGCGCTGTAAAAACATAAACGGAACAGCGTAAACAAGTGTTGAAGTTATTGGTGCGCCAATACAAAGAACTGCCGCAAAAGAAGATGCTGCCTGTACAACATCACGTGTTAAAACCGATGTAATGATAGTGCACGTTATGGCCGCCATGATTAAAATCAGGCTAATTTTTCTTGCATAAACATCGCTTTTATGTGACGAGAAGCTTTGCCGAACAAAACCTTTTACAAGTGAAGTAGGACGGCTGACAAGTAAAACCGGTGCCGGCTCACTTAGCCCCGAGCACACCATTTTCGTGAGGTCTCGGCCGTTGACAATAAACGCCGCATGGTGCTCTTCGCCTGTGCTTGTAATTTTAAAGTTTTTTATAACACTTTTTGCTTGCAAAAATTTACCCAAATTTGATGTAAAAAACAAAAACGCCGCAAGTGGTGCAAAAATATTTACACCCTCTATGTTAAAGCTATCAGGTATAATAAGATACGCCGTGCATTGAATTATAGCACCCAAAAACGCAAAAAGCACCAATGTGTCTGTGGACGGCCTTCCTAAAATGCCAAGAAAACCGGCTTTCAGCGTTTGTACACAAACTGCACCAAGCATTAACGTAAGTGCAAGGTTAGTTATTATAAAAACTGATGGCGACATTAAAACTGCCAAAAAAGCGACTGTATTATTACTTGATATAATATTAAGCAATAATAAAAACAAAAATACAGCACCTGACACAACCATACTTATTAAGCGTGAAAGCCTAATATTTTTCAAATCTCCTGTAACAGTAGGCGCATCGGAAATATGATTGTAGTCGTGATGTTCATCATAGTCGTCAGCCGGTACACCGTACGTATCAGGGTCAATACCAATGGTAGAAGTGCGCGTTATTGGCATGTTTACTGTTATTTCTTTAAAAACTGCGCCACTGTTATTACCCTCGCCCCAAAAATCATTTTTTTCAGGGCCTAAATTTTCAATCATTTGTGAAATATCACTTTTTGCCTTCGGTGCTACTTCAGACGAATTTGAAACCTCGGGAGCGTTTTCTTCCTCAGCAAAATCAATGCGGTTTTGCATAAAGGTATCAGAAATATCGTTTTGTTTCACTATACTATCTGTATAATGTTCTTCGGCAACATCTGATATATTGTTATTAACAAGCGGTGTTGCATTTACAGCACTTACATTTTGTTTTACAACTTTCGCACCTGTTTGCACAATGTTTTGTGCACTTTGTTGTGGCTTTTGCATTGCCTGCTGTTTGCCAGCAGTTGGGTTTTGCAGTTGTGCTTGTTCGGCCGGCTGTTTTCCGCTTGGCACACTTTTTTGTGCACTTGCCACTTGTTGCTTCAGCTTATTTTCCTCGCTAAGCGGTGACCCAAACGTGCCCGTTGATTGTGACAACACCGAAAAACCCGTGAGTGTGCCGTGTGCACCAACAGGTTCTATGTATTCTTCTTCCTGCTCGGCTTTACCCTGTGAGCTGGCAACAACAGAAATATTACGAGCAGACGGCACTTTTGACCCTTTTTTGCGCTTGCCTTTCTTCTTTTCCGGTTCTGCTTTATTTTCATTGTTGTCAGGCACATATTCGCTGTGCACATTAGCAACCGAGTTGCTGAAAAAGTCCCTAAAATGGTCGTCCACATCTACCCTTAATGCGTCCGAACGATATTTCATTCCCGGTAAATTATATGCATCTTTGTTTTTGCCTTCTTTTGCGCGTGTCATAGCTTTTTCAATTGCAACACGCTCAATTTCCGCAAGGCGTTTCGCTTGCATTTCGCTGTACGCTTTAATGGTAGGCAGCTCAAGTGTCTCTGTTTCACTTTGTATAAGCGGTGCACTTAATGGTGCAGAATCAATGATTCGCACTTTCGGTTTTTCTTGCAACTCGCTTTCTTTTTTGCTTGCAGTATACACTTTTACTTTTTCATCTACTTCAGGGTCTGTGCTGTTATGTGCTTCGGTGGTGATATTTTTCACACCGGGCTGTTGTACAGCGGTTTGTTGCCTTTGCTGCATGTTTGCACTTGGCGTTTGCTGTGCAGTTGTAGCTGTATTGTCTTTTGTTTTACCCTTGCTTATGCCTAGGCTTGCTAAAATTTCATCCACATCATCGTCTATTGACGCTTTGCCATTTTGGCTTTCAGTGTGAGAGTCAAGTTGTTGCAATATTTTCTCAATATCCTTACTGCTGTTTTGCAAAAAAATCCCCCTAACTCAAATTTATGTTAATATCTAAAATTATATTGTTTTTTTATATTACTCGTCGTTCCTTTTTTGCATAATGTTGTATAGTATTATGCCGGTTGCAACCGACACATTATAACTATCTACCCCACCTGCATTTTGTACCATTTCAAGCGATACACTTGCATCGCACAATTTTTTCACAAGATGCGAAACACCTTTGCCCTCATTGCCAACAACAATAGCTGTTGCACCCGTTAAGTTCTGCTTATGTATTGGCGCACCGCCCATATCGGCACAATAAACAAAAATATTTTGCATTTTCAACTTTCTAACAACTTCGCCTATGTTTGCCACACGCACAACAGGCAACCTTAGCGCCGCACCCGCACTGCTTTTAATAACAATAGGCGTTATGCCAACGCCACCACGTTTTGGTATAACAATTGCGTGTACGCCGCACAACAACGCCGTGCGTATTACTGCACCAAGGTTGTGTGGGTCTTCAATGCCATCTGCAATAAGCAAAAACGGCTTTTCATTTCTTGCATTTACATCTTCAAGCACGTCACTAAGTTGCGCATAATTCACACATGCGCCAAACGCTGCTACCCCGCCATGGTTTTCACTTTTGCATATGTTTTTAAGTTTTGTTGCATGTACACGTTTCACAACCGCGCCGGCCTGCTTTGCAAGTGCTGTAAAATAACTTGCCTGCTCTTTGCTCATTGTTTCCAAAACAAAAACAGTGTCAACCGCAACATCACTTCGTAAAAGTTCAGTTACAGCATTTTTGCCGTAGCAAAGTGTCTCGTATTCAGGTGAAAATGTATTGTCATTGTCACTATTATTTTGCATTTTTCGCAGTCCTTTCATATATGGCATTGTTTTTTTACTTAAGTTATAAAAACAGCAAAGCCAAATAATGTGCAGCAAAAGCAACTTCACTAATAAAGCAGTGTGTGAAACTGCAAATTATCAATGCCAAATAATTTTATCTTCATTTTTGCCCTTAGCACAATATAATGTGTTTTATTTATCTTTATCGTTTATTATAACACATATATTGACAGTATGCTACAAAAAATTACATTTTTTATTCATGTAATATTGTTTATTTACAAATATGCAATTAATATTGCTGCAACTGCCGCTGCAATTATAAATAATGCGGTTTTTTTAGGTGTCGGCCGCAAAGAAAACGGCAATATGCTCTTTTTCCAACACACAAGTCCTTCAACGTATTTTTCTGCTTGCTTTTTCTTTGTAGATATCTTTACGCTTGGGCTATCTGCCTTTAAAATCACCAAAACTTTTTCAATGTATTCATGTTCGGGGTTTAATATTTCTATTATTTTTTTAGACGTTCCCTTTATTTCATTCATGACTTAAACTCCCATCATAGTTTTATAGTAGTTAACATATGTTTTAGTGTTGCCAAAAAACAAAAAAGTAAACACATGCGGTGTGAAATTCGGGCAAATAAACAGAGACACCGCTGAAAAAAAATCAGCGGTGTCTCGGGGGTATTTTTTTTGTGAGGAGGAATCATGTACAAAAGTTGGGATTGCGGCTTCCTTCCTTCTGTGTTTTTATTATATTATAATTTAGGCAAAACTTTGTTACGCTTGTATGAATAAATTGTAAATATTGAACAGCGCATATATTTTAAAGAAAAAGACGCTTTAGGCTAACACCCTTCGCAATGTTATGCGCTTAAAATAAATTAATTTACTTCTTTAATATGTATTGCTCAATTGCGCTTTTCGTGGCTTGAATGTCAACGTTTTTGTCTGTTGTGTAAACAGCTTTATTTATAAGCGCCTTAAACGTTTTTGGTGTGTAGTACTCAACACTTCTACCCACAGCAATTGACGCATTTTTATTAGTAAACACAACTGCACTTGTAACAGGTATATTTTTGAGCTTTTTCGAAAAGAGACAATCCCTTAACACCCTTGTATGCGCCTGCACTTGCACAAGTGGGTTTTCAAAGTAGTTTCTGCTGTTTTTATGCACTTGCAACCATTTTTCGTCTTCAACCGCGCCATAAATTTCGCCGCCCAGCCCAACGCATTTTACGCACAGCACTCCAAAAACACCAACTATCACAAAGTCAAAGTCAGAAAATTTGCCGTCTTTTGCAATGTTCACATCTTGTAAAACGCTGTAACCGTTAATGGCTGCAAGCCTTTTTGCATAGGCAAGCGGTTTTTTCATTGCCACATTTTTGCCCATATCAGTGCCTTGCTCATGTGCCGGCTTTTTTTCTCTTCTAAGAAAAAAGTAAGCCACAAAAAATAATGCTAAAAGTGCTATTGACGCTATTGTATAAATTAACTCCAATTTACAGCCCCCATTATATTATATTAATTGCTTTTGCATACCTCTGTGCTATTTAATGTTTTCATTACATCTCTCAAAGCAGCCTCGCTTTCGCTTTCAATTGTAACCGGCTTTGAGTAGTCAAGGCTCATTAAACCCAAAATGCTTTTTGCGTTTGCAATGCTTCCTTTAATGTCGCGCACATCAATTTCATTATCACATTTGCTTGCTGTTGATAAAATATTCTTAACTTGTTTAAAGTTGTTAATCGTCACTCTCTTAATCATTGTTATGTTCATTGGCAACTAATTTTCGCCAATGTCTCCTTAATAAAAATATTTTGTATTTATGGCTTTATTTAACTTAATAAATTATGGCCTATATAATACACATTAATACATGTTGCGATAAAATAATTTACAATGCATACATATTGTAATTTTACGCAACTGCACAACGTTGGTGTATTATAACACATAACTTGACGCTTGTGTTAAAATACATAATATTTTCATAAAAAATCTATATGTTTCTCGTTTTTGCACAAAAGTTATATAGTTGTGAATTATGTTTTATATATTTTTTTGTATTTCTCCTGCCCATTCAAATGCTTTTTTCGCCAATATTATAGCAACAATTTCGTTTATTACAGCCGCTGCGGCTATTGTGCCTTGAATTAAAAACGCGGAATCTGAATCGAACGGCGACAGCGTGGCAAACGCCATACTTGTAAAAAACAGTGATACGCCCGAATGTGGCAGAATTGCAAAGCCAAGGTACTTTTTAACTGCACCTTGCGCGTGCGAGACATTTGCACCTATGCGTGCACCAAAGTATTTGCCAAGCGCACGTGCAACAATATATACGGCAGTAAAAATGCCTGCGCTTGCAATTAATTTGTAATCAAGCGGTGCGCCAAGGTTAATTATCATTAGCATAAGGCCGAATGTTACAACAGGCTGTACTATGTTGGAAAGCTCTGCCATTTGCTTTGGTGGTATACAGTTTGCTACTGTTGAAAATGCCGCCATGCCTACAAGCATAAAATTAACCGTCGGTGCCTTGAACACAAAATTATCAAGCGCAAAACCTAAGCCATACACAACAACCATAACAGCCATTGCGGCAACAAAATAACCGGCCTTTGTGTTTGCAGCTTTTACAAGCGGCAAAAGCGCAAAACCTAGTGCTATGCCAAGTACTATTGGCATTACAATGCTAATTATAAGTACAATTATTACAGGGCCACTTTGTGAATTTCCAAGCGATTCCACATACGCATTAATTGTAAAAAATACAGCCATTGCAAGAATATCGTCTAAAACTGCAAGTGGCAAAAGCGTGTTTGTCATGGGGCCTTTTGTTTTAAACTGTGTAACAATGGATATCGACGGCGCAGGTGCTGTTGCCATTGCAATGGCGCCGAATAGTAGTGCGATGTACAGTGGCACATTTATAAAGTAAAATAATACACCAAAGCAAAGTGCCACAAACAAAAATGTGCCCATTGACTGAAACAATGTAATAGTAATAATTTGCTTGCCATATTTTTTAATTTGGCTAATTACAAGGTGCCTTGCAAACATAAGGCCAAGTGCGCACTCAAAAAATTGCGAAAAACCATGATATACACCCGACGTAGTTATACCGGTGTCAAGCATATTTAACGCATGTGGGCCAAGCACCATGCCTGCCAAAAGCCAGCCCAAAATTGGCGGCATTTTAAACTTTGAAATTAGAATGCCGAAACAATACGCTACACCTATTGTAAGCGCTACCTTCAAAATCATAATTATTATACTTGCATTTATATATGTAAAAATATCCAACCTGCTAGCCTTTCATTCGTTGACAACTGCGAAATTTTATTATCGTGTGTTTTTACGCTTAAAGAAAATCCTTAACACTCGCCACCTTTTTTTGCAGTGAATTTATCTCTTTCATTAAAGTAGCATGCCGGGCAAAGTGACTCATATTCTATGTCACCTTCCATATCAATTGCCACCTGCTCACCCTCAAACACGTACTGTCCGTTTATTTTACGCCCATTGCACATCGCTTTTCTTCCGCATTTGCAAATTGTTTTCATCTCTTCAATATTGTGTGCCAACTCTAAAAGCCTTGTTGAGCCGGGAAAGCCTTTAAGTGAAAAATCTGTCCTGAGGCCGTAACTTATAACGGGAATATTCAAATTAATTGTTAACATAAAAAGTTGCAGCGCTTGTTCAGGCGTAAAGAACTGGCTTTCGTCTGATAAAACACATGCAAGCTCTCCATTTTCAACTATGTCTTGTTGAATAGTCTTGTATATGTCCATCTGTTTTGTAACAACTATATCAACGTTTCGTTTAACACCAAGGCGCGAGAGTAAATACTCGCCACCTTTTGTATCAATTGCAGGCTTTAAAATTACAATACGCATTCCTCGTTCTTCATAATTATGCGCAACCTGCATAAGCGCTGTGCTTTTTCCACTGTTCATTGCACCGTATCTATAATAAAGTTTTGCCATAAATTATTCCTCGCCTTGCGCATGCACGCGGTAGCCCAGGCTTGCCAGGCTGTCGCCCAAATGCACGTTTTCTACTGTTATGCCATCAAATGCAACAGACAAATCATAGTGGCTAAAGTTCCAAAACCCTTTAATGCCAAGCGAGACAAGTGTAGGTGCCAGCTCCATCGAACTTGCTTTCGGAACACACAAAACAGCAACTTCCGGCTTGTTTTTCTTGCAAAAATCTTGTAAGTTTTCAACGTCTAAAATTGGCACACCAAACAAGTCGTCGCCAATTACATCATCGCTTTTATCAAATGCGGCAAGAAGTTCATACCCTTTTGCCTCACCGGTAAGGTACGAAGATATAGCCCTTCCAAGCCTACCTGTTCCGACTAATATTGTCCCCAATTTTTTCTCACTAAAA
>CAYJMH010000016.1:38737-48782 GCA_964371535.1 uncultured Bacteroides sp. | reverse complement strand
CTCTTCACTAGAGCCTAAATCTAGCGCGTCTGCCAATTCCGCCACGTCCGCATATAATGTGCCGCAATGCAGTTATAAAAACAACTCTTTCAGCACAGTGCTAATATTATAACACAATTCATATATGCTTTGCAACATTTTTTTGCATATTTTTTTGTTTTTTAATAAACCAACACTAAATTATTACTTGCTTAATATTTTTAACATACTTCTATATGCTTTTACATACTTTCAGGCGCAGTAACTTTTAGCATTGCAAGTGTGTTGTTAAGCGCAATTTGTGTTGCATTGCAAAGTGCCAACCGTGCATTTAGAAGTTTTTGCTCGGAACCTTTTACACGGCAAGAATTATAAAATTTGTGATATTGCGTAGCAAGCTCTACCGCATAGCGTGTAATGCGTGCCGGTTCGAAATTTTTTGCAGACATCGTTATTTCATACGGTAAATTTGCTATAAGCCTAATAAGGTTTTTCTCGTTTTCGTGCTGAAGTTCACTCAAGTCACACTCTTCAACTGCACAGCCTACAATGCCCTCTTGCTTCAAGTTTTTAAGTATGCTACATATACGTGCATGCGCATACTGCACATAATAAACAGGGTTTTCGCTGTCTTGCTTTACAGCAAGGTCAAGGTCGAAGTCTACTGCACTTGTGCTCTCACGCATGTTGAAGAAAAAACGTGCCGAATCAAGCGGTACATCGTCTAAAAGAGATGCAAGTGTAATTGCCTTGCCTGTTCTTTTCGACATTCTCACAGGCTCGCCATTTTGTAAAAGGCGTACGAATTGCATTAATACTATGTGCAACTCTTCGCCGTTTAAGCCAAGCGCGTCCATTGCACCTTTAATACGCGCCACATGGCCGTGGTGGTCTGCGCCCCAAACATTTATGCAGGTTTTAAAGTCACGCACGGCAAATTTATTGTAGTGATACGCTATATCTGCGGCAAAATACGTAGGTATTCCGTTGGCACGAACAAGCACTTCGTCTTTGTCCTCTGTGTTAACCTCTCCGCTTTCACCTTTGCGCGAGTTTTTGTTTGCGCCGTACTTTTTACTGTACTCTGCACTTTTATACCAAATTGCACCGTCTTTTTCATACGTTGCACCTGCGTTCTTCAATCGCTCAAGAACGTCATTCACGGCACCGCCGTCATGAAGCGTGCTTTCGCTAAACCATACATCATATTCTATGCGGTACTTTGTCAAATCGTCTTTAAGCGCCGCAATGTTCATTGGCAGTGCATAATTTATAAGCTCATTTTCAAGCACTTTTTCACTGCTTTGCACGTATTTATCGCCGTGCAATTCTACAAAGCTCTGTGCAAGTTCTTTTATATCATCGCCTTGATACCCATCTTCGGGAAATACTACATTTTCTTCGCCTTTTAAAATTTGCATATACCGCGCAGCAAGGCTTTTGCCAAACTTAACAATCTGGTTGCCGGCATCATTAATATAAAATTCACGTGTCGTATTATAACCGGCCCACGTCAACACTTCTGCAAGACAGTCACCCAATGCGCCGCCACGTGCATTTCCAAGATGCATTGGCCCCGTTGGGTTCGCCGATACAAATTCAACGTTTACCCTTTTTTTGCTGCCAAAATCTGTTTTGCCGTAATTTTCTTCAAGTGTGCATGTTGCCTTTAGCACTTCACTAAACCACGCGTCAGAATAATATAAATTTATAAAGCCCGGCCCTGCAATCTCAACACGGCTGAACATTGTGCCGCTTAAATCTATCATTGCATCGCAAATTGCCTGTGCCGCTTTTTGTGGTGCTGTCTTAAAATTACGTGCACCGGCCATGGCAATATTACTTGCTAAATCGCCGTTTTTCACGTCTGCCGGTATTTCAACAACAAAGTTTGGCACTTCACATTGCGGTAAAGTACCACTTTGCATTGCAGCTTGCACAGCCTTTGTAAGCAAGCCACGTGCCTCGTTCATTGCAGCCTCTATGGGGTTAAAATTCACATAATTGCTCATAAAAATAATTGTACATTCCTTTCGCTTTCATCATCTTTCATCAAGCTTTTCAGCATTTCATAAGTGCAACAAGAAGTTTGCTTTTAAAAAGCAACAAGTTTTAAAACTTTATATCGTTAGTGCAACTATGTTCTAATTAACTGATTTAACTGTAATTTTTACAATGTTCTTGCTCACACGCTCAGAGTCAACATCAAGCATGTAGCTGAACTTTAAGCTTCCGCCGGTTGTTGTAAGTTTACTTTGAATTTCGTCTGCCGCAACGCCCAACGTCATTGCGCCTGCGCCTGTTTCGTAATGGCAAACGTGGCGGCAGCCTTTTTCAATTATAAGGTGGCTTGGCGATTCCCCGTGGCGTATCATGCTAACTTTGTGCTCGCCCTCCACCTTAACCGTGGTGGTGCTTCCTGTAAAACCTGTCGCTTCAGTCTCGCTGTATGTAATAAAATATGTGCCGTTTTTCTTTACAAAGTTTCCACGTGTCAACAGCTCCACACTGTCGCTGTCGTCATCATTTTCCATTGTGCCGTGCACTTTAATCAAATAGTCTTCTTTCATGGGTAATCTCCGTTTCTTTTCGCAAGACATGCATTAAATTTTGTTTTCCCATGTACTTACGGCTTTAATAAGAACTAATACCCGTCAACACTGATTTTATAAACGTTACCGCCTGCATAGCTGCCCAAAAACATGTTAGCAAGCTGGCGGAAATTATCTGCAGAATCGCTTACATAAAACTGCGCGCTACCGCTTTGCCCGTTGTTATTCTCACACAGCATGCCACTGCTTTTCAGTGCTTGCATTGCTGTTTTAGAAGTCTCGGCCCCGGGGTTGATCAATGCTACGTCATCGCCCATAACATCGCGAATTACAGGCTCTAGAATTGGATAATGAGTACAACCTAAAATAAGAACGTCCACATTCGCTTTTTTTATATTGCTCAAATAGTCGTTTGCAACAATCGTTGCAACTTTATTGCCTTTCTCGAAATAACCATTTTCAACAAGCGGCACAAAAAGTGGGCAACTTTGTGTTATAATTTCCGCACCCGGCAAAATTGCATTAATTGCCGTATTATAACTTTGGCTGTTTATGGTTGCCGGTGTGCCAATAACACCTATTCGCTTATTCTTCGTTTGCTGTGCCGCCGCCTTTGCCGCGCTTTCAACCACGCCTGTATATGGCACAGGCAATGTGCTTGAGAATTCTTGCGGTAGGGTGCTACTTACTGTTCCGCAAGCTGCCATGATATATTTTACGTTTTTCTCCAGTAAGAACGCTATGTCTTGTTTTGCATATTGAATAATAGTCTCTGTCGAGCGTGTTCCGTACGGCACACGCCCTGTGTCGCCAAAATAAACTATATTCTCGTTTGGCAGCAATTTTCGAAGCTCTCTCACCGCTGTAAGCCCGCCAAGCCCCGAATCAAACACACCTATAGGTGCATTACTGTCTATCATTTTGGCATCTCCTCGCTTTTACAACTGCGTAGTTATAAAAATAGTACAATTTTTTTGCGTGCGCATTTAACTAAACACTCTCAACTTGCATTTTGCAGTTTAATTTAAACGTGCCAATTTATGCTCTCTTGCCCAGTGCAAGCTCTATAAGGCTGTCAATTAACTCGCTGTACGTTTCGCCCATGGCCGTCATCATTTTTGGGTACATGCTTATGCTTGTAAAGCCCGGCAACGTGTTTATTTCGTTTAACAGCACATTGCCTGTTTCTTTCTCTACAAAAAAGTCTACGCGTGAAAGGCCTTTACAGCACAGCGCCCTATACGCTTTTACAGCTGCATTTTGAACTTCTTTCAACTTTTCTTCGCTAAGCTGTGCGGGTATTTGCACACGGCTTTCGCCTTTTATATATTTGTCCTCATAGTCGTAAAAATCTTTGCTTGCTAAAATTTCACCGGGGTATGTGCTTTGCACAACGTCGTTGCCACGCACGGCACATTCTACTTCTTGGCCTATAACACAGCGCTCAAGTAAAATTCTGTCGTCGTGCCCAAGTGCTTGCTTTACGGCACTGTATAGCTCGTCTTTGTTGTTTGCCTTGCTAACACCAAGGCTGCTGCCGGCATTTGCCGGCTTTACAAATATTGGGTATCCAAGTTTTTTTGCGGCACGCTTTTCAATTTCTTCAAAATCTTTAAATTCGTGTGCCAGCATATAGTCCCACGCACACCTTTTAATGCCGCACGCGTCCATAACACAGTTTGCAATAATTTTGTCCATACACACAGCACTGCCCAAAACTTTACAGCCAACATATGGTATGCCTGCTATCTCTAAAAGGCCTTGCACCGTGCCGTCCTCGCCGTTCTTTCCATGTAAAACGGGAAACACCACATCAACGTCTATATTGCTTATACCTGATTTGCCAAACAAAACAAGCCCATCATTCCCGCTTCCCGGGCAAAAAGCGCACGGCGTGCATTTATCGCTTTGCCATGCACCGCTTTTTATAAGTGCATGGTCGCCCTCAAAATAAAACCAGTTGCCCTCTTTCGTTATTCCTACGGGTACAATATTGTACTTTTCCCTGTTTAAATTTTCAAAAATTGATGTAGCACTCAATAATGATATGTCATGCTCGCTTGACGCACCACCAAAAAGCACTGCAACGCTTAACTTGTTCACTAATGCACCTCGTTTTAGCCCTTACAACATGGCAAAAGCCGAATAATTAATGGGCAAATTGCCCTTTATACATATTTATGATAATATATACAAAAGAATACAACTTATATTACCATATAATAAGGTAAAATAAAAGAAATAAAAAATTAATTTTTTGTATAAATTGAATAAAAAATTATATAGTTTGATATATCGTTAAAAGTATTTTTAATGTTCCGTGTAGAATTATTAGGCGATATTTTGGGCATAATGTACAAAAATAGAATTGTATAAATAATAATGACGTTAGTAGGATAAATTTCCCAATACTGGAAAGGAGTATCTTTGTGAGGCTTGATAAGTATGTTTCAAACTGTACCGGCAAGGGGAGAACAGAGGTAAAAGCGCTGATAAAAAGTGCGAATATAACCGTAAACGGTGAAGTTTGCAAAAAAGCAGACACAAAACTTTCTGAAAGTGACATTGTGTGCCTAAATGCACAGCCTATTGAGGCAGCCGGCACAATTTTTATAATGTTGAACAAGCCGAAAGGCATTGTATGCGCATGTAAAGACAAGAGGGACACCACAGTGATAGACCTTATAAGTGACGAATTCCCAATGAAAGATTTGTTCCCTGCCGGCAGGCTTGACAAAGACAGCACGGGGCTTGTGCTGATAACAAATGATGGGAAGTTTGCACATAATATACTTGCCCCAAAAAAACATGTTGGCAAAACATATGAAGTTACACTTGACACACCGCTGACAAATGAAATAGTTGCAGCGTTTGAAAGCGGCGTTACACTTGTAAGCGGTGAAAAAATGAAAAGCGCAAAGTTAACAATACACATGGATAATGCATCAAAGGCAACAGTTGTTATAACACAAGGCGTTTATCATCAAATTAAACGAATGTTCGGTGTTTTTGGCATAGGTGTTATAAATTTACACCGCACAGCAATTGGTGGTTTAAGGCTGTGTGAAACACTGAACGAAGGCGAATATATTCGTTTGAATGAGGATAAAATTACAGAAATTTACAACTAACAGATGATGTTGGAATTATGTGCGTAATATCGATGTATTTTGTTTGATGCATGAAAACGCAACAATTAAAACGTAAAAAGTAGGGCTAAAATTCATGTATTATACAATAAATAGAGTAAAAATTTGTGGAAATGTGTTGCAAAAGTCGTAAAAATTGTGTAAAATAGAGAACAGAAATTAAATGTATTTGTGAAAAATAACTACATTGTAATATAGAATGGAGAAATTAATATGGCAAACAGGGTATTTCAAAGCGTTTTACACCAAATGAAAGACGCAATAGGTAGAACAGTTGGCGTTGTTGATGAAACAGGCGCAATTATTGCTTGTTCAAACCTTAACCTTATAGGCGAAGTAAAAGCCGGCCTTTCGTTCGACAGGCTAACGGGCGACAGCTTTGTTATAGATGGCTTTACTTTTAATATATTTTCTTCAAATAAATACAACGATTATGCTGCGTTTGTTGAGGGAATTGACGAAATGTCTCGTAGCTATTCAAAACTTCTTGCCATTTCACTTCAGAACATAAAACAATATCACGACGAAAAGTTTGATAAGTCAAGCTTTATAAAAAATGTTGTTCTTGACAACATTCTACCCGGCGATATTTACGCAAAAGCGCGTGAATTGCATTTTACAACAGATGTAATGCGTGTTGTGCTTTTAATTCGTGTTACAAGCGGCAGTGATATTTCCGCGTACGATGTTGTTAGCGGGCTTTTCCCCGACAAGCAAAAGGACTTTGTGTTTAATATTAGTGAAAACGACACAGTTCTTGTAAAAGAAATTAAGCGCAGCATTGATAACGAACACATTACTAAGCTTGCAACAAGCATTGTAGACACACTTAACAGTGAGCATTATATAAAATCTGTTGTTGGCATTGGCACACCGATACCAAACGTAAAAGACCTTGCAACAAGCTTTAAAGAGGCGCAAATTGCACTTGAAGTAGGCAAAGTTTTTGATACAGAGCACCCTATTATTAACTATGACAACTTGGGCATAGCACGCTTAATATACCAACTGCCAACCACATTGTGCGACATGTTTTTGCGTGAAGTGTTTAAACAAGGTGGCATAGAAAGCCTTGATTCTGAGACATTGTTCACAATACAGCGCTTTTTCGAAAACAACCTAAACGTTTCCGAGACAAGCAGAGGGCTGTTCGTGCACAGAAACACACTTGTTTATCGCCTTGAGAAGATAAAAAAACTTACAGGCCTTGATTTGAGAGAGTTTGATGACGCCATTGTGTTTAAAGTTGCGCTTATGGTTAAAAAATACCTGAATGCAAACCCAGCTAAGTACTAGATAGTGTTAAAACTGTCTAAGTTTTAAGTTTAACTGAAGCCGCCTGCCTTTAAAAACAATTATAAGGGGGGCGGCGCTGTTTTGTCTTTTGTGTATTTATTTTGCAGTTGCAATAATATCGCTGCCATGATCGTATTATTATTACACCTTGGCGGCACCAAGCGCTTTCACACATTTTATACACATCTAATTCACAATTTTGTGTTAAAATTAATGAACGTTTGCAGTTCAGCAGTTAGGAGAAGTAATAATGATTAAATTTGAGGGAGTGCGCAAGGTGTACAAAGGCGCCAACGGTAAACAAGTTGTGGCGCTTCAGAATTTAAACCTCAATATTGATAAGGGAGAGTTCGTTTTTGTTTTAGGCCATTCGGGCGCAGGCAAAAGCACTTTTTTAAAACTGATATTGCGCGAAGAAGTGGCAACTTCAGGCAAGGTATATGTCAATGGAAAAGATTTGTCTAAACTTCGCCAACGTCAAATCCCCATGTTAAGAAGGGGCCTCGGCGTTGTGTTCCAAGACTTTAGGCTTATACCCACGATGACAGCATACGAGAACGTTGCCTTTGCAATGCGTGCAACAAATATAGCCGAGCGCCATATAAAAAGGCGCGTACCTTATGTACTTAACCTTGTTGGGCTTTCTAAAAGGGCGCATAACTACCCCAGCGAAATGAGCGGCGGAGAGCAACAACGTGTTGCACTGGCACGTGCGCTTGTTCACTCGCCGTCTATAATAATAGCCGACGAGCCCACAGGGAACATTGACCCTGAGCTAAGCATGGAAATAATGGAGCTTTTACAGGCAATTAACTCTGTTGGCACAACTGTTGTTGTTGTAACACATGAAAAAGAGCTTGCAATGCAATTTAACAAGCGTGTTATAACAATTGACCACGGTGAAGTTATACACGACTTATTGCCAGGGGAGGTGGACAAAGCATGAAAGTGACAAGTTTAAGCTACCTTATTGGCCAGGGCTGGCGCAGCATGGTTTCTAATAAATTAATGACACTTGCATCAATAGGCGTTTTAACTGCATGCCTGTTTATTACGGGCATTGCAGTACTTTTAAATTTAAATGTAAGTAATTACGTTGAATATTTAAGCAGCCAAAATGTTGTTGAAGTGTATTTAAATGACGATATTGCAGAGCAAACGGCTAATGACTTACGCATTGCCGTAGAGACACTTGAAAATGTCTCTTCGTGTGAGTACATCACAAAAGCCCAGGCGCTTCAGGAAATGAAAGTTTTTATGGGCGAGAATGCTGACCTTTTAACGCCGTATGAGACAAATGCAAGCACTGAAAACCCATTACCTGCCTCTTTGCGCGCTAAAGTTATTGACCTTGTATTTTTAGATGAAACCGTTAACGAGATTACAACAATATGTGGTGGGTATGTGTACAAAATAAGTGTGCCTGAGGATTTGTCGGACGTACTTATTGAGATACAGCAAGTTGTAACGTATGTTGGCTGGGGCATTGTTGCCGTTTTAGGTGTTGTGTCTATTGTTATTATCAGCAATACAATACGGCTAACTGTTTTTGCGCGCCGCAAAGAAATTAACATAATGAAATACGTTGGTGCTACTAATGCATTTATTCGTTTGCCTTTCTTTGTTGAAGGCATGACAGTTGGCGCAATTGCCGGTGTACTTGCAACGGGCCTTGTCGGCGGTGGATATTATGCCTTAATTTATACAGCTACGGCGCCCGATTCGACATGGAGCGATGTAATTGTGCAAAACTTGCTTGCGTTCGAGCTTATTATGCCTGTCTTGGCCGGTGGTTTTTTATTGTCCGGCATTTTTATAGGTGGAATGGGATGTGCAACAAGCATTAAAAAGCACCTTAAAGTTTAATTGTTTTTTTATATAGGAGATTATCATGCAAAAAAAATTTGTAAGAATTGTTTGCTTAATTTTGGCAGGCATTATGATTGTAAGTTTACTTGTGCCTTCAATTCTTGTCGCTTTTGCCTCGGAAGTTGATGACACTTCCGGCACAGAGCAAACAGATGAAAACGCCGAAGAAGAGCCGGAAGAAGAAAAGATTACACAAAGCGAAGCGCTTGCAGAAATGAACAGGCTGCAAGATGAGCTTGACAAAGTGCAAGACGCAATTGATGGCCTTGAAGGCGACATAGAAAGCCAGCAAAACACACAGGCATACTACCAAGAACAAGCGAGCATAATAGCAAGCCAAATTGAGCTTTTGAGAACAGACATTGTAAACCAGCAAACGGCACTTGAACAAAAAAACGCAGAACTTGAAGCAAAAATACTGCAACTGAAAGAGACAAACGACCTTTTTGAAGAGCGCTTAAAAGCAATGTACATAATGCGTGACGATAACGAAATGTCTACACTTCTAGGCGTTACAAGCGTGGCAGATTCACTGCGCTATTCAGAAAATTTACAGCAGATGTCAATAAGCGACACTGACCTTATTGCACAGCTTAGGGCAGAGGAAGAGGCCATTGAAACGCAAGCGGCCGAAATACAAACAAGAGTGGAAGAGCTTAACGCAACAATGGCACAGCTTGATGTAAAAAGCGCAGAATACCAAAGCGCACTGGCGCAAGTTAACACACAGCTAAGCGAATCTGAAGCGGCACTTCAAGCGCAAGAAACGGCATACGGCACATTGGCAGAGCAATACAAGGCGGCGCAAGAAACATGGATAAGTTTTGCCGCGCCGGACTCTAACCTTGACTTTGTTTACGACGGCGGCCTGTTCTCGTGGCCACTGCCGGGATATTATGAGGTAAGCTCTGACTATAACATAGTTCGCTATATATTTGGTGTTCGCAATGTGCACAGGGGGCTTGACATGCCCGCACCCACAAGCGCTGTAATTTACGCCGCCGCAGACGGAAAAGTTACAACAAACCTGCACTGGTCTTACGGCACGGCTGTAAAGCTAGACCATGGCTCGGGGCTTGTATCAATTTACGGGCACATGTCTGCTTGCTTTGTAAGTAGCGGAGATTATGTTACAAAAGGCACGCCTATTGGCAAAGTTGGCTCTACGGGCAACTCTACGGGCAACCACTTGCACTATGA
>CAYJMH010000016.1:0-38637 GCA_964371535.1 uncultured Bacteroides sp. | reverse complement strand
CCCAACAAATTAAATTCCGACAAAATAAACATTAATAATATTATATTATTAAATAGTTATCCCGAAAAAATATTATTAAATACCTATATTTTAGCACCCCCCTTGAAAGGAACCCTACCATATGAACAGAAAAATTTCCATAAACCTTGCACTTGCGCTTGTAATTATTGCAATGACCGTTACATTTTCGGTTACTATGATATTTTCACAAAGTTTGTTTGAGAGCACCGTGGCAAGTGTGCGCCAAAAAGAAACACAGTATGAAAAACTTGCCGAAATAGACAAAAATGTGCGTGAGAACGCATATTATGACATAAATAACGACTTGCTTTACGATATGCTTGGCACAGGGTACATGGCGGGTATTTCTGATTTGAATGCACGGTATTACACTGACGAGCAATACGTAAATTACTTAAATGAACAATCAGGCGTGAACATTGGAATAGGCGTTGACGTAGTAAAAGAAGCAGATGAATATCCGAGAGTTATTCGTAATTATTTGAACTCGCCTGCGTACGACCTTGGCATAACTAACGGGTTTACACTTATTTCTATTGACGGCAATGATTTAAAAGGCATGTCACTAAGTGCTATAAATGCATTGATGCGCGGCACAGACGGAAGCCAGCTGTCCCTTGTCTATGCAGACGTAACGGGTGTTGAATCTTCACCGACAAGTGTGCAGCGCAGGCAATACGAGACACCGACAGTAGAATATGTGCAAAATGAAAACGAAGTTATTGGCTATATAAAAATACTTGACTTTAACATACAAACACCCGGCGAGTTATCATCGGCCATTGATAACATGAAAAAATCAGCCCAAGGACTTACCGGCCTTGTAATTGACTTGCGCGGCAATGATGGCGGCAACTTGGACAGCGCACTGGATGCACTTGATGTTTTGTGCCCTGCCGGGCCAATGGGTTACAGCCTTACAAAAAACGGCACCGCAGAAGTTCTTGAAATATCAGACAACGCAAACCAAATTGACGTGCCTGTTGTTGTGTTGACAAACGAAAAAACAGCCGCGGGTGCCGAACTTTTTGCTGCCGGCATACGTGATTTTGGGCTTGGCCAAATTGTTGGAACGCAAACAATGGGTATTGGCAGCATACAAAGCGAGCCTATTCGCCTTAGCGACGGGTCTGCCATTAGTTATACAGTAGGTATTATTTTAACAGGACAAAACTTTGAGTTTAATGGCGTTGGAGTTACGCCAGACATTGAAGCACATTTGCGTGATGATGAGATTGAAAATTTTTATAATCTCAGTGTTAATACCGATTCTCAAATTTTACGTGCTAAAGAAGTTGTTTTGCGTCTTTCCGGTACAGGTACAGGGCTTACAATGGAAAATGTAAACTCGGCGTCTCAAGAAGAGAACACTAGTACGGAAGAGAACACTAGTACGGAAGAGAGCGCTAGTGCAGAAGAGAGCGCTAGTGCAGAAGAGAGCACAAATACAGAAGATAGTACAAGCGAAAACGCTGAAGATAGTGCGAGTGACGCGGAATAATTTGCATTGCAATTTATTTTAAACCATAAGATATTATTGTTATGTTAAGGACAAAAGCGAGGAGAAAGCAGTGCAGCTAACAGATTTAAGCACAGTTAAGCAAATATGTGATAAATATGGGTTTTCACTCAGTAAAAATTTCGGGCAGAATTTCATAGTGAATGCGGGAATTTGCCCGAAAATTATACAAGAGAGCGGTATAGACGAAGAATACGGTGTGCTTGAAGTTGGCCCCGGCATAGGTGTTTTAACAAAAGAAATTGCCAAAAAGGCAAAAAAGGTTGTAGCAGTGGAGGTGGACGGGCGTCTGCCTTCACTTTTGCGTGAAACACTGAGCGACTGTGGCAATGTTAAAATTGTGCTGGGCGACATTTTGAAAACCGACTTAAACAAGCTTATAGAGGACGAGTTTAAAGGGTTGAAAGTGGCAGTGTGCGCTAATTTACCATACTACATTACAAGCCCTATTATTATGAAGTTACTTGAGGAAAAGCTGCCTATTGAGCATATTACTGTTATGGTGCAAAAAGAAGTTGCACAGCGTATTTGCGCCGACACAGGCACAAGGCAAGCAGGTGCAATTACGTATGCTGTGCGATATTACAGCGAGCCAAGGCTTCTGTTTAATGTACAGCCCGGCAGCTTTTTTCCACCGCCTAAAGTTACAAGCTCTGTAATAAAACTGACGCTGTTAAAAACGCCACCCGTAGATGTGTGCGATGATTTATACATGCAGCAAATTGTGCGCGCGGCGTTTGGCCAGCGCAGAAAAACGGCCCTTAACTCAATAAGCAGTGGCCTTGCGCTGCCCAAGGCGGCCGTGTCGGCCGCTATGGCGGTAGCTTCGCTGCCGCCCGCCGCGCGCGGAGAGCAACTTACCCTTACCGACTTTGCCAACTTATGCAACGCGTTAAAAAATTGTGTAGATACTGCGGAAATTGGAGATGTTGACAAACAAGAGCTTTGCAAAAACTAGAGCGAAATTTTTCCTATCACAATAATATGTGAAGAACGTATAACTGGAAACAGGGGCTGTCGCGTTAAGACATTTTTTATACAGCTAAAAATAACAAAAAATCGGTGTGTCACATGATGGACACACCGATTTATTTATTTTATTTGCATATGTTGTTTGCAGTTTGTAAATGCTATGCGACAGCCCCTTTAATGTATTTGTCATTTAGCCCAACTACTTTTTCAGTAAACATTAAACAAGGGCTCTCAGTACCCATTAAACAACAATTTGTTTTATAGTACTGTTCAATTAATTTGGTTTTCAAAAACAGTGTATCTGTTGCGTCCGTTGTTTTTAGATATATAAAGTGCTTTATCTGCGTTCTCAATAAACTTAAACATGTCTTGGTCTCTTGAAGGTATACAGCAATCAATTCCTATGCTGATTGTCAATGCACTGTCATCTTCACTTTTGTATATGTCTGCATTTTTCAGCTCTAACATAATGCGCTCTGCAACAATAATAGCACCGTTTATATCGGTGCCCGGCAAAATACATGTAAACTCTTCGCCGCCGTACCGAAATGCAAAATCACCTGTTTTTCTAAGGCTGTTTACAATAGACTGCGCCACTTTTTGTAAACATTTGTCGCCCTCAATGTGCCCGTATTTGTCGTTATAATTTTTGAAATGATCAACGTCTAGCATCAAAGCGCTAAGGTGTATTTTGTTTTGCGCTGCAAATGTCCACTGTGTTTTCAAGATGTTGCTGAATGCCATCCTGTTCAAAACACCCGTTAAAGCATCTGTAATAGCCGTTTGCTCTAGCTGCTTATTAAGAATTTCAAGCTTTTCGTTTGTCTTTTGCAAGTTCTCATGTGCAATCTCATTTTCCACTTTTTGCACAAACTTGTCCACCCTGCTGTTGTGAAAAGCAATTGCAACACAAAAGTTTAAAACAAAAAGTAATAAGTAATCCAGCGCAATGCCAAATTTAATTACAACAAGCAAATCGCTTGTAAGTACAATTACCATAAATGCTGTAACAGCTGAAATTAATAGAAAAAGTATAGTTTTATAGTCAAGACATACAAGCGAGGTTAGTGAAAAAATAGTCATTATAAAAACAGTATTTTGCAAAAAACTTGTAGAGGAAGAGAGCTCTGCATAACTGGTGGAAAGAGCAAGCAAAATAAAAAAGACAACAAAGAAAAAATTAGTTATTGACAGGTGCTTATTAATTATTTTGTTTTTATACAAAGTATATAAAATACTAAAAGTACCCGAGAAAAGTAAAGCAAAAATATAAACAACAAAATAAAATATTTCAAAAAGCACAGAGCCAAGGCGTATATACTGAAAAACAAGCAAAAAAGCTTCAAATACAAACATGCATACTGATACAAGAAAAAAAAGCGACAAATTATGCTTTTCAAGATCCTCATTGTATAAAAGCCTGTAATTATCAGGAACACTTTTAGGTATTAAAAATTTCATACTTAAACACACCTTTTGCATTTTCAAACATTACCACATTCATAGCTTATAGCAATGATGAAAGCTACCATTTAAGGTATGTGGTTACATCTAAGTTACATTTTAGCATAAAACTTCGAAAACTTCAACAATAATAGAAAAAAATGTGATTAAAAGTAAAAAAACAAGTGGCTGAAGACAATATTTGTCACCTTGAAATCAATTCGTTTGCTGTTTCAGCCCTTGTTTCTGGCAGTAACCCCAAGCGATGTTAGCCGCGCGGTGTGTTTTCGCGCAGTGATACTTGCTCTTCAACTGTGGCTTGCGTTGCAAAAAGGCCTGTGCTTGCATTTTGCTCATACTCTTGTTGCGAATAAGCCATTGCCGGCTTAATAACGCCTTTTGCAATTGCTTCTTTTCGCTGTTTTGCGTCCCATGTCAGCGATTCGCTACCAAGATACACTTTTGTGCCGTCGTTTGCAATGCCTGCCGAACTTGTTGCTTCTTTAGGTAAACCAATGCCTTTTTCGCTATAATTTTCGTTTGAACTATTCATGTTACTCACCTCGAAAATAATATGCCCACAAAAATTGTATATATGTGTAAGAACATAACCTTTTAAGCTTATTACAAATATTTTATGGAATTTTTACAGGTTTTTTGGTATAATTTACTTATAGAAGTGCTTGTGCAATGTTTGGCAAAAAGCAAGCTGAATTATAAGCGTGCAAAATTTAACAAATTGTTGTATTTGTGCCGGTGGCTGTTAATGTATTTGTTAATAGCAGAATGTACGCTTACCACAAAGGCCAAATGCGCAAATGATAGTTTTGAGAGGAAAACATGATGAAAAATAATAAAACAAATTACGAACTGTTTGAGTTCATAAAAAACAGTCCCACGTGCTATCATGCAGTTGAAACGGCAAAAAATATGCTAAATAAAAATGGCTTTACTGAACTTTTTGAAAAAGAGAAGTGGCAATTACAAGGCGGTGGCAAATATTATGTCGTTTGTGCAAATTCGTCAATTGCGGCTTTTGTTATGCCGCAAAAAAGTTACACAGGTTATCATATTATTGCGTCACATGGGGATTCGCCGTGCTTTAAATTAAAAGCAAACCCACATGTTAAAAGTGGAAAGTACACAACACTTAACATTGAAAGTTATGGCGGTATGCCGCGTGCTTTGTGGTTTGATAGGCCTCTTTCGGTGGCAGGGCGTGTTGTTTTAAACAAGGGGGGCAAAATTTGCAGCGAACTTGTGAATATTGACAAAGATTTTGTAAGCATTGTAAATGTAGCAATACATCTGGACAGGGAAGTAAACAAGGGCACAGAGTATAAAATTCAAAGTAAGATGTTGCCTATTTTTGCGTGTGGTGGCAATAACACAACTGTAAACGACGTTTTGGCAAACAACTTGGGTATAAAATCAAGCGATATTATTGATAGCGACTTGTTTTTATACTGCCGTACAAATGGCACTGTTTGGGGCGCGAATGAAGAATTTATTTCTGCGCCACGGCTTGATGATTTGCAGTGCTGTTTTGCAAGCATAAAGGCATTGCTTTCTTCAAAACACGATAATAAAATTTGTATGGCTGTTATTTTTGACAATGAAGAAGTGGGCAGTGCAACAAAGCAGGGTGCACAGTCAACATTCTTAAAGCACACATTGAAAAGAATTGCCGCTGTGCATGGAAAAGGGCAAGAGGAAGAACTTATATTGCTTGCAAACAGTAGCATGATAAGCGCGGACAATGGCCACGCGGTGCACCCTAATTTTGCAGATAGGGAAGACGTGACTAACAAACCGTATGTTGGAGGTGGCATACTTATTAAGTACTCGGCAAACCAAAAATATACAACAGACGCCTTTACAGGCGGTGCAGTGCGCATTATTTGTGATAAAGCAGAAGTGCCGTACCAAATTTATCACAATAACTCTGACTTGCCGGGAGGCAGCACACTTGGTAATATTTCGCAATCGCAGGTGTCTGTGCCGTGTGCAGACATAGGCGTTGCAATGTTGTCTATGCACTCGCCATACGAAACAACAGGCGCCGGCGACACAAAGATGTTGGCAGATTTTATGAAGGCGTATTATGAAACAGACGTGATATAAGGCGAAAGTTTTTGTGAAGGCGCACATAGCTAGCCAAACCGATGTAATATGAACCTGCCTAAAAACATCTGGCTTGCCCACATAGCTGTACTATGCTCCCGGAAAAACACAGGTTTGCCGTCGTCGTCTGCCAAGCCCTGTGTACAAATCAGACGTTTTGAGGGCTACGACTTTATGGCAAATGTGAGAGGTCTATTGCAAAAGGCTTTGACGAATATAAAAAGTTTTATTAAATTTTTTTCAAAAAATTTCAGGTTCTTAGGGCAGAGCCCTAAGGTGCTTTGTGCCTTACAACATAGCGGAAAAGGATGGTCACATATATGTTAGATGGATATACAGTTGCCGCTGTTATTGTTGCGGCGGGCGCTTCAACACGCATGGGTTTTGACAAATTAATGCACAAAATAGGCGGCGTAACTGTTTTACAGCACAGTGTTAATGCTTTCGCAAATAATGCGCTGGTAGACGAAATAATAATAGTTACAAATGAACATAATGCTGAATTTGCAACTGAAATATCTTTGAAATGCAACAAGCCATGCACTGTTGCAAGCGGTGGCGCACAGCGTGTTCACAGTGTTTTAAACGGTGCACTTGCCGCAAAAAGCGATATAATAGCAATACACGATGCGGCACGCCCTTTTGTCTCGCAGAATATAATTGAGCGCACCATTAAAACAGCTGCTTTAACGGGCGCATGTGCGCCGGCAGTGCCTGTTAAAGACACTGTTAAAATAGCCGACAGTGACGGTAATGTTATAGACACGCCACAAAGAAATACACTTTTTGCCGTTCAAACGCCACAGTGCTTTAAACGCACGAAGTATATAGAAATTGCACAAGAAGCGTTAAAGTGCGGTGAAATAAAACATAGTTTGATAAGCACAGACAACTGTATTGGTGTAAATGTGCAAGGCGTAGAATTTGCAAGCTTAATTACAGACGACTGCTTTTTATACGAGGCGGCAAATATTAACGTGCGTCTTATAGAGGGAGAATATTCTAATATAAAGATTACAACGTTGGAAGACTTGCCAAAAGAAGAAAATGGGGGTGTAGCGATGAGGATAGGCCATGGATACGATGTACACAAGCTTGTGCAAGGGCGCAAGTTGATTTTGGGCGGCGTTGAAATTGAACACGAAACAGGCCTTCTCGGGCACTCAGACGCAGACGTGCTTGCGCATGCAGTTTCAGATGCATTGTTGGGTGCGTGTGCACTTGGGGATATTGGCAAACATTTTCCCGACACAAAAAGTGAATATAAAAACGCTGACAGCATAAAACTATTAAAAGAAGTGTGCGCTTTAATAAAAGAAAAAGGGTATGTTGTGTGCAACATTGATGCAACTGTTATTTGCCAGGCGCCAAAGCTTGCACCGCACATAAATAGCATGAAAAATAACATCGCAGCGGCGCTTTCCACAAGCATTAATAATGTTTCAATAAAGGCAACAACAGAAGAGGGGCTTGGCTTTACAGGCGAAAAAACAGGCATTGCGGCACATTGTGTTTGCATTGTGTCTAATGAGAAATAACACAATTGATAAAAGTAATAAAGTGTGCATTTTTTTCTTTATTTATACACATTTTTGTGCTATTATATAATTAAGTAATAGTTTCCAATTAAAATTCACACATCAAAGTTCACACAAAATGCATAAAAAAAGAAACGAGGAAAAGCAATGTGGCAAACATTACAAAATATGCTTAACGGCGCTGCTAACATGTTTCAATTAGACGGCCCTATTGTTCTTCTTGACATATTAATTGTAGCGTTCTTAATATACGAAATAATTATGCTTGTGCGGCAAACTAACACATGGCAAATGGCAAAGGGCATTATAGTAGTAATTGCAATTTACATGCTTGCGTATATTCTTAACATGCGCATGTTAATTTATTTAATAGACAGCTTTATGCTTTATGGTATTATTGCAATGGTAATAGTATTTCAGCCGGAATTGCGCCGTGCACTTGAGCTTATGGGCCGCACAGGTTTTTCACGCGTGGCTGCATTTCGCCCGGGCTCTGCCACATCAGGCGATATGCGCAGTGTTTGGCAAAATGCCGTTGTTAAAATATGCGACGCCGCTGAAAATTTATCTAAAACAAAAACAGGTGCGCTTATTGTTATAGAACGCAGCACTAACCTTGATGAAATTGTTAAAACAGGCACTGTATTACAGGCAACCATAAGTGTAGAGCTTTTGGGCAGTATATTTTACCCCGGCACGCCGCTTCACGATGGGGCGGTTATAATTAGAAATGGCGAAGTGCAGGCAGCAGGTTGCTTTTTGCCGCTTTCGCACAACCATGAAATAGGAAAAGATTTGGGCACACGCCACCGTGCAGCACTTGGGCAAAGTGAGAACTCAGACGCTATAATTGTTGTTGTAAGTGAGGAGACAGGCATTATATCGGTTGTTAAAAATGGTGTTTTAGTAAGGCGCCTTGAGCGGCAAAATTTATACAGAATGTTGGAAAGTGACATTGTGCCACCAATGGATGAGACAAAGAAACAACACAGATGG
Organism: uncultured Bacteroides sp.; assembly: GCA_964371535.1. Classification (GTDB taxonomy): domain Bacteria; phylum Bacillota; class Clostridia; order Oscillospirales; family Ruminococcaceae; genus Ruthenibacterium. Next base: position 30,024 of record CAYJMH010000016.1, on the reverse strand, counting down.
GCAATATGGAGGAAAAACCGTGCAGACAACGAAGAGAAAAAATGAGCGGTTCAGCTTTAAAAAATGGCTTGGTTCAAAACAGGGTACTGCAATTTTGTCGCTTGTTATTGCAGTGCTTATTTGGTTTATGGTTGTTACGGTTATAGAGCCCGGCAGCACTAAATCTTTTTATGTACCGGTAGACTATGCGTTTAACGAAGCGGCATATACAAGCCAAGGGCTAAGCATAATTGAAAACCCAATAACAACAGTTGAAGTAACTGTGCAAGGCGACGGCACAGTGCTTGCCGGCCTTACGGAGAACGATTTGCTTGTGTACCCTGATTATGCCAGCATAAAAGGTGTGGGCACATATACATTGCGCCTTGTTGTGCGCAACGCAGGCACAAAGCAGTTTGAAATTGTAGACGACGACCTTGGTTTTGTAGACCTTACATTTGATAAGTTTATTGAGAGCACTTTTAATATTGCAGTAAATGTTACAGGCGTTGAGACTGCCGAAGGATATTTTATGGACGTGCCGGCTGTTTCGCCGCAGACTGTTACGCTAACCGGGCCCGAAAAGTCGATTTTGCCAATAAAAAGTGTTGTGGCAAATGTAACACTTGAAGAACAGCGCGAAGAAAGTGCAATTGTGACATCGCGCCTTGACTATCTTGACGAGAACGGAGAAGCTGTTGACATTACGGGCTTGACGGCAGATGTTGAACAAGTAGAGGTGACTATACCAATTTACAGGGTAATAGAATTGCCACTTACAATTGAATTTACCGGCGTTACTTCCGGCTTTGACCCGGCAACACTGGGTGCAACATTAAGCAGCAAAACAATTAGAATAGCAGGGCCATCGTCTCAAATAGATAACTTGCAATCTATTAGCGCAGGTATAATTGATTTGTCTACTTTTAACCTGGAAGAAGAGGTTGTTTTAAACATAGAACTGCCTGAAAACGTTAAGAATGTTGACAATTTGCAAACAGTTAATGTTAACTTCACGGGTACAGCAGGCTATATTTCGAAAAGCGTGACAGTTACCGAAATACAAACAAAAAATGTGCCTGATGACATTTCGGTTTCGTTCCCCAGTGGGCAAGTTAACAACGTTATAATTGTTGGCCCGGCAAGCGAAGTTGAAGAGCTTACCGACTTAGGCGGTGTTGCAGTTGTGGACTTTTCGCCAACTAACCTTGGCGTATCAAGCGGGCAACAAAATATACCTGTACAAATTATGGTGCCATCAAGCGAAACTGTTTTTGTAACAGGCAGCTATACAATTATTTGTGAGATTAAGCCTGTTGAACAAAGCGAGCAAAATACATCTGATAACACAGACACAAGCGATAACGATGATAATAGTTAACCAAATAAGGTTGCCTTTAACTGCCGATAAAAATGAGGCAATTGAACGGGCAATAAAATTACTTAACATACGAAAAAGTGAAGTTGAAAGTGCGTATATAAGCAAAATATCGGTGGACGCAAGGCGGAAAATGCCAACGCTTGTCTACTCTGTGGCTGTATTTTTGCACAGCGCTGACAGTGAGGCTAAACTGGCACTTCGTGTAACTGGTGCCGTTTTTGCGCCAAAGCAACAGCTAGAAATAAAAACAGGGCAGGCACCACTTAACAGCCGCCCTGTTATTTGCGGTTTTGGCCCCTCGGGTATTTTCTGTGCACTTCTTCTTGCAAGGGCCGGCTTTAGGCCAATTGTTTTCGAGCGTGGCTCGGCAATTGAAAGCCGCATAAAACATGTTGACGAATTTGAAAAAGTGCATGTTTTAAACGCGCAATCAAACATACAATTTGGCGAGGGCGGCGCCGGCACATTCTCAGACGGAAAACTTACAACACGCATTAAAAACCCGCTGTGCAAATTTGTAACAGACACACTTATTAAACACGGTGCACCGGCAGACATTGCATATAAGCAAAAACCGCACATAGGCACAGACATATTGCGAAATGTAATAGTGTCTATTAGAAAAGAGATAATATCGCTTGGCGGTGATGTTTTTTTTGATGAGCAAGTAACTGCAATACGCCAAAAAAACGGAAAAGTTACACACGTTGAAACGAAAAACGGCGAAACACCTTGCGATGTGCTTGTAATGTGTATTGGGCACTCTGCACGTGATACGTTTAAAATGCTAAACGAAAACGGCGTTGATTTGCACGTTAAACCGTTTAGCGTGGGTTTTAGGGCCGAGCATTTGCAAAGCCAAATTGACAGCGCACTTTATAAAGATGCGGCAGGTCATCCTGCGCTTTTGGCAGGTGAGTATCAACTTTCGCACCATATAAACGGCAGGTGCGTATATACATTTTGCATGTGCCCGGGCGGCAATGTTGTTGCGGCGGCAAGCAGCGAGGGGCAAGTTGTTACAAACGGAATGAGCTACCACGCAAGGAATGGTAAAAATGCGAACGCTGCTGTTGTTGTAAGTGTAAATGCGGCAGATTTTAATAACGATGCATTTGAGGCGATTAAGTTTCAAGAAAAACTGGAAAAACAGGCATTTATTGCAGGTGGGGGCAATTTTCTTGCACCGGCACAAAACGCAAGTGCATTTGTTGAAGGCCGCGCCGGCTTAAAAACAAAAGATGTAGAGCCCACATACCCACTTGGCGTGTTTGAATATGATTTACAACACTTTTTTTCAAGCGAGCTTACAAATTGTTTAAGGCAAGGGCTTTTGGCGTTTGACAAAAGCATTTGTGGCTTTGCAAGCGAAAGCGCGATTTTAACCGGCGTTGAGACAAGAACGTCTTCGCCTGTGCGGATTATGCGCGGCGAAAACGGGCAGAGCGTTTGCATAAACGGCCTTTACCCTTGCGGTGAAGGCGCAGGCTATGCGGGCGGAATAATGAGCGCCGCGGCAGACGGACTTGGAACTGCGCTGAAAATTACACAACAATACAAACCATAAGTGATATTATAATAATTATAATATATTTCAATTAGCCTATAAATACAGGTTTAAGTCGAATTTAGTACACACGTAAAAGGAAGGTTTATTATATATGTTTTACCGCCCTTGGCAAGTTAACCGCCCACAAGCGCATGAGCGAGAAAAATTGAAGAATGAATACGATTTGCCAAACATTGTGTGTGATGTGCTTTTGGCGCGCGGGTTAGACGAGCCCGGCAAGGCGGAAACGTTGTTTAGACAAGAACAAATGCCTGACCCCATGACAATGCATGGCATGGAAAAAGCTGTGGACAGAATTTTATACGCTGTCGATAACGGGCAGCGCATTGTTGTGTTTGGCGATTATGACGTGGACGGCGTAACATCAACTGCGCTTGTTTATACATATCTTGACTCAATTGGTGCTGATGTATATTATAAACTACCAAACAGAGAAGACGACGGGTATGGGCTGTTTCCTGACACTATTGAAGAGCTTGGCGCGAAAAAAGTACAGCTTATTATAACGGTGGACACAGGAATTTCGGCAAATGAGGCAATTGACAAGGCGAATGAACTTGGCATTGATGTAGTTATTACAGACCACCATTTGCCGCCGCAGAACCTGCCAAATGCCACCGCAATTGTTGACCCACAGCTTGAGGGTGCTGAAAGCGAGTTTAAATGCATGTGTGGTGCAGGCGTTGCGTACATGCTTATTTGTGCGCTTGAATGTTGCGATGCAAACGAAATGTTGCCGTTTTATTCAGACCTTGCGGCAATTGGCACTATTGCAGACATAATGGATTTAAAAGGTATTAACAGGCAAATTGTGAAAGCAGGCCTTGAGCTTATTAATAACACAGACCGCCCGGGCCTTGCGGCGCTTCTGGAAGTTTGCGGTTTTGGTGAGAGTGAAATTACTGCCGAAAACATTGCGTTTGGAATATCGCCACGCCTTAATGCGGCGGGCCGAATGGACAGTGCTGTTGCCGCATTGGAACTGTTGCTTTGTGAGGACGAGCAAGAGGCGAAAGAGCGTGCACAACAACTTGATGAGCAAAATGCCGCACGCCAAAAGGCAGAGCAAGAAATAGCCCAAAGTGTGTTTAAAACCATAGAAGAAGACCAAAACTATGCGAAAGAGCGAATAATTGTTGTGGCAAATGAAAATTATCATACAGGCGTAATTGGAATTGTCGCCTCACGCGTGGCAGAGCGCTTTGGCAAGCCCACAATTATTATATCTATTGATAAAAATGGCGAGGGAAAGGGCTCGGGGCGAAGTATTGGCGGTGTGTCGCTTTACAGCGCTATTATATACTGTGAAAATTTGCTTATACGTTTTGGCGGGCACGAATTGGCGGCAGGCCTCAGCGTGCGCAGTGAAAAGATACAAGAGTTTAGAAAAAAAATAAACGAGTGGGCGCTTATTGAACACAGAATAATGCACCGTTTGCCACTTAAAATTGATGCACCTGTTAATTTAAGCGATATATCAACAGACGACGTGAGAGATTTAAGTATACTTGCACCATTTGGGCACGGAAACCCTTTGCCACTATTCTTGGTGGAAAATGCAAGAATAGAAGACATTTACCCTGTAACAGACGGTAAGCATACAAGGTTGCGTCTTAACCAAAAAGGCATAAACTTTTATGCAGTAATGTTTAACCAAAGCACGGCGAATTTTTGCTATAACAGGGGCGATAATATTGATGCAATTGTGAGCCTTTCAGTTTATGAAGGCAAGGCAGGCGCAATGATTAGCGGCCGAATAAAAGATATAAAGCCCGCAGGCATGGGCAATGAATTTGTGGGGCAAGTTGAACTTTTTGAGGCACTGTGTAGCGGTGCCGACTTGGGAAGCGAACAAAAAGAACTGCTGGCAGCACAAAGAAGTGATGCCGCAGATGTTTACAGGTATATTAAAAGCGGAATAAAATGCGAAGATTTGCGCCCGGTGTTTCAACAGTTGGGTGCACATAGAACGGGCAAAATACTTGTGGCACTTAGGGCATTTTGTGAGCTTGACTTGATAAATTGCGAGTGCGAGCGTGGCATAAAAGAGTACAAAATAATTAAAAACGCACAGAAAAAAGATCTTGAAAAGGCGCCCGTAATGAAGCTTTTGCTGTGAGGTTTATTATATCGGCTTGGCTATGCACGTCACTGTCGAAACAGGGGCTTGAAACAGAGTTATAGCTGAAAAATAGAAATAATCAAATAATACAAGGTCGGTGAAAATTTGAAAGCGCAAGAGTACACAGATTTTTTGCAAGTGCTGAACAAGTCGGGGCGAAAATACGACATAGCTAGCATTGAAAAAGCATTCAACATTGCAAACGAGGCACATAAAGACCAGGTGCGTTTATCGGGCGAGAGCTATATAAGCCACCCACTTGCTGTTGCAACAATTTTAGTAGATTTGGGCATGGATTCTGACACAATAGTTGCGGCTATTTTGCATGATGTTGTAGAGGATACAGCGGTATCTTTGAAAACAATAACAAATGAATTCGGCAAAGATGTTGCACTTCTTGTGGACGGTGTGACAAAACTTGGCCTTATAAAATTTTCGTCTGTGGAAGAGCGCCAAGCAGAAAACTTGCGCAAAATGCTTTTGGCCATGAGCAAAGACGTGCGCGTTATGCTTGTTAAACTTTGCGATAGGCTTCACAACATGCGCACGGGCGACGCTTGGCCTGAACAAAAACAACGCGATAAATCGCTTGAAACAATGGAAGTGTACGCGCCAATTGCACACCGCCTTGGCATGAGCAACATAAAAGAAGAGCTGGAAGACAGAAGCCTGCAATATCTTGACCCTGTTGGCTATTTAGAGATAACAGCGCAACTTACAAAAAACGGCAACGAGAACAAGTTCATAGAAAATGTGGCGCAGAAAATACAAAAACGCATGAACGACAACAATATTCAAGAGTGTGAAATTTTAAGCAGAGTTAAAAGCGTTTACGGCATATACAGAAAAATGTACATGCAAAACCGCACGTTTGAAGAAATATACGACGTTTATGCAGTTAGAATAATTGTGAACACGCTAAGTGAATGCTACTATGCATTGGGGCTTATTCACGATATGTTTCACCCAATTCCAAGCAGGTTTAAAGATTATATTTCAACGCCGAAGCAAAATATGTACCGAAGCTTGCACACAACAGTAATGGGCACCGAGGGAGTGCCGTTTGAGGTGCAAATTAGAACGTTTGAAATGGACAAAACTGCGGAATACGGCGTTGCGGCACACTGGAAATACAAGGCTAAAATAAACACTAAAGACAATTTAGACGAGCGAATTGAATGGGTGCGACGCCTTCTTGAACGCCAACGCGACAATGAAGATGTGGGCGACTTGTTGCGTGACATGAAAAATGAACTTTTACCTGAGCAAGTGTTTGCGTTTACACCGAAAGGCGATGTAATAAACCTTACAATGGGCGCAACTGTAATAGATTTTGCGTACAGCATACACACTGCTGTGGGCAACAGAATGGTAGGGGCAAAGGTGAACAGCCGCATTGTGCCAATAGACCACAAAGTTATGACGGGCGAAATTATTGAAATTATTACGGGCAGCAAAGACAAGGGCCCCAGCAGAGATTGGCTTAATATAGTAGCAACAAGCGAAGCGAAGAATAAAATACGCGGCTGGTTTAAAAAAGAGCGCAAGGAAGAAAATATTATAGAGGGCAAGGCAGCGCTTGAAAAAGAAATGCGCCGCAACTTTATTAATGTGCCTGACGATAAGTACGAAGAGTTTATGTTAGAACAAGCGCGAAAACAGCGGTTTAAAACAAAGGAAGAACTGTTTGCGGCGCTGGGATACGGCGGTGTACAGCTTTCACGCTTAATGGTGCGCATAAAAGAAGATTATGTGCGTATGCAAAAAGAGCAAACACAGGCAGACATAACAACAGTGCCCATACGCACAACAAGCGCGAAAGGCACTGCCGGCGTTGTGGTAGAGGGCATTGGCAACTGTCTTGTGAAGTTTGCTAAATGTTGCAGCCCTCTTCCCGGTGATGAAATTGTGGGCTTTGTTACAAGGGGCTTTGGCGTTTCTGTCCATAAAAGAGATTGCGAGAACGTGAAAATAGGCCTTGAGGGCGAAGATGCAAGCCGCTGGGTTAACGCCGAATGGAGCAAAAGTGAGAATAAAGAACACTTTAAGTCAACACTTGAAATAATAGCAATGGATAGAAACGGCCTGACGGCGGATGTTGCTGTTTTAATAGCAGAGATGAAAATTCCGTGCTATTCGCTTTCGGCAAGGCAAGTGTCAGGCGGGCGGGCGTTTATGACTATGACAATAGGCATTAACAGCACAGAACATCTTACAACTGTAATAAGCAAGCTTAACAAAATAAAAAGTGTAACAAGCGTTGTGCGTGCACAGACAAAATAAACAAACTAAAGGAAGCGTATGATATGAGAGCTGTGATACAGCGCGTTAAAAGTGCAAAAGTTACAATAAACAACAATGAAATACGTGAAATTGGCAATGGACTTCTAATTTTACTTGGGATAAAGCAAGGTGACACAAGCGACGAATGTGATAAACTTGCAAGCAAGTGCGCAGGACTTAGAATTTTTGATGACGAAAACGGCAACTTAAATTTAAGCACAGAACAAGTTGGCGGCGAAATAATGGTGGTGTCGAATTTTACGTTGCACGCACAGACGAAGAAGGGCAATAGGCCAAGTTTTATTGACGCCGCAAAGCCGCCGCTTAGCACCGAGTTATATGAGCGCTTTGTGCAAAACATTAAAAGAAGTGAGATAAAAAACGTTGCAACAGGTGAATTCGGCGCCGATATGCAAATAGAGCTTGTTAACGATGGGCCTGTTACAATTATAATTGATACAGATGAATGGAGAAGATTATGAAATTATATCATCTTATAGGCGAAATGCCGTTGTGCACAAATACATTTTTACTTATAGCAGACAACGCAAATGCCGCCGTTATTGACCCTGCGTGCAATTTAAAAACATACACAGATATTTTAAGTGAAAACGGCGCAACACTGACGCATATACTTCTTACACACGGGCATTACGACCATGTTACGTCTGCAAAGCAGCTTAAAGATGTTTACGGCGCAAAAATTTACATGGGAAGCACGGATACAAAGACAGACGAGGGATATATTTTTCCGCTGGAAAAGAAAGATTGTGATTTCGATTATGAAGATGGCCAATTTATAGACATAGGCGATATTTCAATAAAAGTTTTCAGAACGCCGGGGCATTCAAACGGCAGTGTGTGCCTTTACATTGAAGAAGAAAACCTCCTTTTTACAGGCGATACTATTTTCAAACACGAAATTGGCCGCTGTGATTTAAAAGACGGCGACTTTAGTAAAATGCTTCAAAGTTTGAAGAAAATTAAAGATAATATAAAAGGCGACCCAAAAATTTTCCCGGGGCATGAAGATTTTTCGAGTTTGCAAGACGAATTAATTAACAACCCGTATTTCAAACAAATATGACACACATTTATATAAAAGGGCTGCCCTCTGCATACGAGGCAGAGCACCTTGTACGCATGTTTTTACACAATTCTTGCCTTGCAAAAACGTACCCGGCCGCAAAAACAGTGCAAAACGCCGTGTACGTGCGCGTTTGCGGCGGCAAAATTGTTTGCGGCGTAAGGCAGGCCGGTGTTTGCCACATTGAAAATGTAAAAACAAGCGATATAATGCTTGATTTTAATTCAAGGCACCCTGTTTTCGGAACACTTCAAAGCGAAAAGTACACAAAAGAAGAATTTAGACAAAAGCGCATTGAATATACTGTGTGCTTAATGCTGTATATTTTGCTGCGCAATTTAACAGGGCAAAAGCCGCCGTGGGGTATGCTTACAGGTGTGCGCCCTGTGCGGCTTATACATGATATGCGGCGTGCAAAATTTACCGAACAAGAGATAAAGCACCGATTTTTAGAGCATTTTTTTGTTACCGAGGAAAAATATAACCTTTCGCTTCGCATAGCACAAGAGCAAGAAAGTGCAATGATGGTGCAAGGCACACACAAAAGGCCATACAGTTTATATATTGCTATTCCGTTTTGCCCAACGCGTTGCAGCTATTGCAGTTTTGTTTCGGCGCAACTTGCACAAACGCAAAAACTTATTGCGCCCTACCTTGAAAAACTGCACGAGGAATTGCGCCATATAAGCCAAATTGCACATGATAAAAACTTAGAGCTTATGACTATATACATAGGCGGCGGCACACCTACGGCCATAAGTGCGTTGCAGTTGCAAGCGCTTATGGAAACAGTAAAGCAAAATTTTGATATTAACAGTGTTTATGAATACACTGTTGAGGCAGGACGGCCCGACTGCACCGATGCAGAGAAGTTAGAAGTGATAAAAGAAAACGGTGCAACGCGTATATCTATTAACCCGCAAACACTGTGCGATGATGTTTTAGTTAACATTGGAAGAAAACACACTGCTGACGACATAATAGAGTGCTTTAAAACTGCAAGAAAACTTGGGCACAACAACATAAATGCAGACATTATTGCAGGCCTGCCGGGCGACACACAAAGCGGGTTTGAATACACACTGAACGGCGTTTTAAGCCTTGCACCTGAAAACATTACTGTGCACACACTAACGCTTAAACGTGCGGCAGACCTGATGACAAAAAGTGCCGCAAAACAAAGCGAAGACGTTATGCAAATGGTTAAAACGGCGCATAAGTTTATTGCAAGTTCAAGCGAAGAGTACGTGCCATATTACCTATACAGGCAAAAAAGCACGCCGGGTAATTTAGAAAATACTGGCTATGCAAAAAAGCATTTCACAGGGCTTTATAACATATTTATAATGGAAGAAATTCACACAATTATTTCGGCCGGTGCCGGCGGTGTGTCTAAACTTGTAAACGGGAAAACAGGCGAAATATTGCGTATTTTTAACCATAAATACCCACACGAGTATATAGAGAGATTTGAAATTGTAACACAGAGGAAAAAAGGAGTTGACGAGTTTTATGATTTGGATACCTAAACGTCTTGTGGAAATAGGGCTTATTAATGTGGCGGCAAAAGTGCCGGAAGAATTTATTGAATACTGTGAAAACCTGTACGAACAGCGTGTAGAAGACGCAGTAAACAACATTATTAAAGCGGGCGCAAAAATTGTAATGCTAACAGGGCCAAGTGCAAGCGGCAAAACAACAACAGCGTTAAAACTTGCACAAAAGATAAAAGGGCATGGTTTAAATGTAGACGTTATATCGCTTGACAATTTTTTTAAAAACATAGAGGACTACCCACGCCTTGCCGATGGAACACCTGATTATGAGAGTGTTGACGCACTTGATTTGAAAAGCATTAACAATTGTCTGTTAGAAATTTTCTCGCACGGGCAAACAAACATACCGGAATTTGATTTTTACACAGAACACAGGAAAAACACGCAAACTACTGTGCAAGTGCATGGCGGTATTTTAATAGTAGAGGGTATACATGCGTTAAACCCACGGCTTACTTGTGCAGTGCCGCGCAGTGCCGTTTTTAAAATATATGCGGGTCTGCGCGAGGAGTACTCGCACGATGGGCAGCGCATTTTACCAACAAGAGACATACGCCTTGCAAGAAGAATGGTGCGCGACATTGCAACACGTGGGCACAGTGTAGAAAAAACGCTTAGCATGTGGCCTGCTGTTTGCATAGGTGAGGACAGGAACATTAAGGTTTTTAAAACAGAGGCGAATATGTTGCTTGATACAAGTTTTGCATATGAAATTTCGACGCTTGCGCCGTATATATCACAGCTGCGTGGCAAGCTTAGTAAAGACAGTACATACAATGATGTATTTAACAATTTGTGCGATAATTTCGAACTTTGTTCACAAATTGACATAAAATATGTGCCAAATAACTCAATGTTAAAAGAATTTTTAATTTAATTAAAAAAAAATGGCATGAACGCTTGCAAATTGCGCAATAATGGGGTAGAATGTAATGCATGACTGTATAATATAAAGCGCGAAAGGGTAAATTAACATGGAAATAAAAAAAAGTTATTCTATGCAAGATTTACTCGATATTGTGCAGAGATTACGCCATCCTGATGACGGTTGCCCGTGGGATAAAGAGCAGACGCATGAGAGCATACGCCAGAATTTTATTGAAGAGACTTATGAAGTGGCCGATGCAATCGATTTGAAAGACGAGCATCTTCTTTGTGAAGAGTTGGGCGATGTGCTGTTGCAAGTTGCACTGCACACACAAATGGAACAAGAGCAAGGCACGTTTAGCTTTGAAGATGTTACAACAGGTATTTGCAAAAAGCTAATCTCACGCCACCCACACATTTTTGGCGAGGTAAAGGCAGACAATTCAGCAACTGTTTTGAAGAATTGGGAAGAGATAAAACGCTCAGAGAAAAAACGAAGTACGCCGAGCGACGATATAGACAGCGTGCCGGCATCGCTTCCTGCACTTATGCATGCACAAAAAATACAAAAGCGTGCGGCAAACCATGGCTTTTGCTATGAGGACGTGCACGGTGCGCTGAAAGACCTTGACAGTGAAATGGAAGAGCTGAAACAGGCAATAAAAGGCACTGACAGTGACCACACAATGCAAGAGCTGGGCGATGTTATTTTTTCATGTGTCAATGTTGCACGTTTTATAAAATGTGATGCAGAACTTGCACTCAGCAGTTCTACAAAAAAATTTGTGCAACGTTTTAAAAAAACACAAGAGCTTGCAACATTGAAAGGCATAGAGCTTGGCACATGCACTGCAGAAGAGTTAGACGCACTTTACAAAGAAGCGAAAAAGTTATAAATTAGGTAATTTTAGTGTGCACACCACGCTAATTATTATAAAATAGGCGAACCGCCGCCAAAAAAGCGGTTAACCCGGCACATTTTGGCCTTTGGTAGCCGTTTGCAAGGGTTAAAAATATGTGTGCCGGCTGAAAAGCGGCAGAATGGAGATTTAAAATGACTAAAGTTGAATTAATCGCAAAAGTAGCAGCAGACGCAGACCTAAGCAAAAAATCTGCAGAAAAAGCAGTTAACGCTATGATCGAGGGCATAACAAATGCACTTAAAGCGGGTGACAAAGTAACACTTGTTGGATTTGGCACATTTGAAACACGCAAACGTGAGGCACGCACAGGCCGCAACCCACGCACAAAAGAAGAAATCAAAATTCCGGCAAGCATTGCACCGGCATTTAAAGCTGGTAAAGCTTTGAAAGATGCAGTTGCAAAATAATTTTTAACAAAATAAAGTTAAATTTAACAGCCATCTTTTGTGCAACACTTGAAACAGTTTGCACAAAAGGCGGCTGTGTTTTAATTAGAAGGAATAATAACATGAGAATTGACAAATTTTTAAAAGTAAGCAGGCTTATTAAGAGGCGCACTCTTGCAAACGAGGCCGCCGACGCACAGCGGATTTTTGTTAATGGCAAAGTTGTAAAAGCAAGCTATACTGTTAAAATAGACGATGAAATTGAAATAGTTTTTGGCAAGCAACCTGTTAAAGTTAAGGTGGTATCATTAAATGTGCCTGTTGGCAAAGATATTGCAAGGGAAATGTACACAATTATTACAGATTAAACAAACGCGATTGCCGTGTTAAAATTAATTTGTGTTTTAGAATTGGGGCAACAGTATAAAGATTATTGGCATAAAGGCGTGCACAGCCGCATATATTTTTGAATAAGAGTATTGCAAAGGAGAGTGCCACTTTATGTCTGAGGTAAAAACACAAAATAGTGCCCACAATTTAATACTTGAAAACAGGCATGCTTTAACGGCTACGGGCGTTGTAGCCATTATATCATACGATTCGCAAGACGTTGTTTTAGAAACGGGCTTAGGGGTGCTTAATGTTGGTGGCAGTAACATGCACGTAAGCGAGCTTAGCGTACAAAAAGGCGAGGTTAAAATTACAGGTGACATTGAATTTATTCAATATTCAAAACCCAAGCAAGAAAAGGGCAGTTTTTTTCAAAGGTTGGTGCGCTGAATGATAGCTTTACTTTCTGCAGGCGGCGCACTTAGGGATGTATTTTTATCGTTGGGCGTTGGCCTTTTTACTGCATTGTTTTACAGTGTGTTGAAAGCAATTTTGGGAACAAAGCGCTTGCAGGCAATTTTGTGCGATTTTTTAACATTTGTTTTTGCCGGTGTCTTGTTCCGCAGTGCGGCAATAGGTGTATTCGAGGGCGGCATAATGCGGTGGTATACTGCCGCAGGTGCAATTATTTCTTACATACTTTTTGTTGTATTTGCGCTACCCACATTAATGCGTAAAATTAGTGCAGAAAAGCAGCGAGCAAATGCTGTTTTTGAGCGAGTGAAAAAGCCTTTTTATATGTTTGCATGCAAGTTTTTGGTGCCACATTTCAGCGCTTTTAAGGCTAATATTAAAAATATATTATGCAAAATGAGAAAAATACGCACAAAACGTACAAAAAACAAAAAAACACACTTGCAAACACAAGGCAAAGTGTTGTATAATGCATAGTACATAACTATTATGATTTTTATAAGTCTACTAAGCAAAAAGGCAAATGAGAGGAGAGTGTATTATGCACATTAAGCGAAAAAAACGGCACAGTATTCCGCAAGTAATAGGCGTTTGCATTTTACTTTCCATTATTGTGTATTTCTCGTTTGTTCTGGTTATGACACAAATTAGCATTAATAATAAGGAAAAAGAGCTTGCGGCAGTAAACGAAAAAGTTAATGCTCAAATAACAGAAAACGCAGAACTTGCACAAATAGTTGAAAATGACGATGAGGCAGCTTATATGGAGCGCATAGCGCGTGACAAACTTGGATATGCACTTCCGGGAGAGCGCTTTTTTGTAGATATGTCAGGTGAATAAATAATTTCTGGTGCATGTGCACTTTGAAACATAAAAGTAATACGAATTTTACTCGTTAACCGGAAAGGAGCCATTTTAGCTATATGGCAGTTGAGGTAGGAAACATTTTAGAGGGCAAAGTAACAGGCATTAAAAAATTTGGTGCATTTGTAGCTTTGCCACAAGGCGACATGGGCATGGTACACATATCGGAAGTATCTACAAGCTATGTTGAGAATTTGGACGAAGTATTAAGTGAAGGACAAAACGTAAAAGTTAAGGTTATAAGCGTAGATGACGGCAAAATTGCACTTAGCATTAAACGCACAATGCAAAAGCCGCCAAAGCGCACACAGCGCGCAGACACAGGGCGGGTGTGGCAACCTAAGGCTGCAAGTGCGCCTCAGTCTGAAATGACATTTGAGGAAATGATGAGCCAGTTTAAATCAAGAAGTGAAGAAAAAATATCAGACTTGCGTAAGGGCACTGAGGCACGCCGCGGGGGTGGCGGTGGCGGCTATTCACGCAAGGGAAATTAATATAAATATAGTTACAAAGTGAAGCATAAACTTTATTTTGGCTAATATAAGCCGGCGCTTAAAATTATAGGCATTTTGAAGAAACTTTTCGGTTTCATCAAAATGCCTTTTTGTTGTGTTAATTTTTACGCGGCATCGTTATAGTTTTTTGCGGCTATGTCTGCCGTTTGAAGCATGTTCTCTGCAAAAATTCCATAGCCGCGTGTTGGGTCATTAACAAGCACATGCGTAACAGCACCAACAAAACGCCCATTTTGCAATATAGGGCTTCCGCTCATTCCTTGCACAATGCCGCCGGTTTGCGCTAAAAGGCGCGGGTCTGTTACATGTATTACCATGTTTCTGTTGGGGTCGTCGCCTGCGTAAGATAGTTTTTCTATTTGCACACTATACAGTTGTGGTGTTTGCCCGTCTACTGTTGCATATATTTGTGCGTGTCCAAGTTCAATTTCTTGTGAATATGCAATTTCTGTTTCCAACCCGTCAAAATATGTGTTAACATAACCGTAAACGCCTGTGTCGCCGTTTATTGTAACGGTGCCTATTGGTATGTTGCTTATAAATCTTCCCTGAAGCTCCCCGGGGCTGCCTGTGCTTCCTGCAACCGCACCTGTCACTTCAACTTCTACAATTTCACCCTTTAAAAGTGATATAGTATCACCTGTGTCAACGTCGTGTATAGAGTGGCCAAGCCCTGCAAAGCAAGATGTTAAAGGGTCTACAAACGTCATAGTGCCTATGCCGGCGGAAGAGTCACGCACCCACATGCCCGTTTTATATGTGTCAGTCGCCTCGTCGTGAACGGCTGTTATATTTGTGCGCATCTCCTTGCCATCGCGTATATATATAACCTCTGCAGGTGCGCCTGCAAGCTCTTGCAACACACTTGCAACGTCCTCGTTTGTCTTTGTCTCTTCGCCTGCAATGTACTGTATAACATCGCCCATTTTAAGCCCTGATGTTTTTGCCGGGTTTGTATAACCTGTTTGTGCATAAATGTCGCTAAAGCCAACAACCATTGCACCGTTTGCAAACATTTTAATTCCAAAAGGTGTGCCGCAAATTTGCACCACACGCCTGCTTACAACTTGTGCACGCACAGTTTTAATTGGTATAATGCCGCCAAGTGTAAGCTCTGTATTATAAGAGTTACCAACTGCTATATTTGAAACTGCCTCGCTGCCTGTTGGTGCAGCCGTTGTAATAAAAGGCATGCCGGCAATTTTTATAGTGCCGCCCTGTGTTACAAGGAATGTGTCCGGCAACACGCCTGACACGTAAAGCGAGAATGAAAATATTAGAAGTGAACCCATCGCGACAATGTAGCAAACCCAACGTATAATTTTTTCCAAAACAAAACCCCTTTGTACATACTTTTAAAGTAGTATGCCCAAAAGGGGTTAAAATAAACACTAATATTTATAAATGCTCTTATTCTTGTAAAACTGCCATGCGCTTAAAATTAAAGAAAATAATTCAGCAATTGGCACAGCAAGCCACACGCCGTTAATGCCAAGTAAATTAGGAAGAATTAAAAGGCAAATTACAATTATTATAAGCGAGCGATTAATTGAAATGAACGCTGATATTTTGCCATTAGAAAGCGCTGTAAACATTGCAGATGCAAATATGTTAAAACCCATGAATATATAAGAAAGTGAAAATATACGAAACCCGTTTGTTGAGAGAAGAAAAGTGCTGCTTGTTGGCGAAACAAAAATAGCCACAAATGCATCTGAGAACATAAACGACACAGCAACGGTTATAATTGAAGAGACAACCATGAACCACATACTTGTCTTCATAATTTGCTTTAGTTGTGCGTGGTTCTTCTCGCCGTATTTAAAGCTGATAACGGGCGATATACCAAACGAATACCCGGTGTAAATGGCTGTTTGTATCATTTGAACATACAAAATAACTGTTATAGCAACAACGCCGCTTTCGCCGGCAATGTCCATTAAAATTATGTTAAAAAGGAATGTTGTTATCGAAATTGAAACGCTTGTAACAAATTCACTCATGCCGTTAACAAGGCTGTGGAATAGTGTGTGTGGTTCCCATTTCGGGCGCGTAAATTGAAGTGGCTGGTTTTTGTTTGCGGCAAAGAAAATAACGCCGAATATTGCCGGAATTGTAGCACCAAGGCCTGTTGCAAGTGCGGCACCTGTAATGTTTAAGTCTAAAAGTACAATAAAAATATAATCTAGTATTATGTTTGATACACCGCCCAAAAAGCACGAAAAAAACCCAAGGTATGGTTTGCCTGAAGTAATAAAAAATATTTGTGTGTAAATTTGAAGTACCATCATTGGTATGAAAAGAGATAACGTTAACAAATAATCTTTTGCATACGCGTAAAGTTCATTATCTGCATTTAAAAATATAAGCACAGGCCTATGGAAATATATCATTAAAGCGCTTAGGACAATGCCTAATAAAGTGCCGACAATGTAAATAAGTGTTAAAAATTGACGCGCATGAAGGTTCTCTCTCTCGCCCAGAAGTTTGCCTATAACGGCGTTAGCGCCTGTTGCAAGCATAAAGCTAAGCGCAAAAACAAAGCTTACAGCAGGGTAAACAATGTTAATTGCGGCAAGTGCTGTTTCGTTCACAAAATTAGAGACGAAAACACCGTCTACAATAGTGTATGTAGACATGAATATCATCATTAGAATTGTGGGAATTGCGTATTTTATTAATGATTTTGTATTAAATGTTGCTTGAAGGTTGTGTTTCATATTGTTGACCATTTCTGTTATTGTGGCGAAAAATAATAGCTTTTTTACAGCCTGCCGCTAAATAAACTTAGCTATTCTCTCGTTCATAGAGGCTATTTCTTGTTTGCTTATATGCGCCTTATCAATATATCCGTAAATTCTGCCTGCAAAGCTTGCAAAAGGTGGGCAAATGCGTGCAAATTTTTTTGGGTGCAATTTAATTTTGTACATTGCGTGTACGCCCAAAAGTGCAATATACTTAAGTGCGTTGAATTTTGGCTTGAATGGTGGTGAGAACGGCGTGTCATATGGTTGAGAATTGTAAACGTCTTCTAACAAATTTGCAAGCCTTTTATAGGCAGGCACATCACTTTTGTCAAAATACCCCTCAATTATATCTTTGTCAATGGGGAAACTGCCGTGCTCGTTTGCGGCAGCTGTGAACTGCGTATAATTTGTAATATAGGCGGCATCTTTATAAATTACCGGGTCAAATTCGTGCCCTATTGGCTGTGGGCGCAGTATGCTACAACTTTTGTTTGCAAAATACACCTCGGCAATTGCAGTGCTCATCCAAATAAAAATTTTGTCGCTGGCAACAATCCATTGGCGCACGCTGTCGCTGAAAATGACATGGAAGTTTTTGTGCTTTTTGCACAGCGCAAAAAGTTCTTCGCTTTGCCATTCGCTGGGGTGGCGCCTGTACACAAGCTGTGTATCGCTGTTCGCGGTCAAATATCTATCAAACCATTCAAGCGTTTTTGCCATGCTTTCCCTGTTTGTCTTTGCAAAGCCCGTAAAATCCTCGCCGGCCATCAAAGACAGCTCGTTTACCTCTTCGTCAGTCATGCTGGCATAGCCGAAAGAAGAGATGTACAGCATAAGCTTTTGTGTGGCGTCAAGGCCGTGCTCGCGGCAAAGCTCTGGTTTTGTTTTATAATATCCGTTAAATTGCGGCGTGTAAAAGTCCATCATAATTGCACCTGTAACGGGGCAATTTCTCTCGGGCATTCCGTTTTTTACAAGGCGCTGTGCAGTTTTTTTGCCCCAGCAAGTCTGTATACATTTTTTTGCATTGCCGCCCATGTTAAACCATGCGCCGTCTTCTTGCGTGTCGCTAAGCATTTGCTCCCAGTGCAAGTTTACCACTTTATTACAAACGCCAACGTTGTTATAAACGTGGCTGTTTATGGCTTCATCGTCGTACATGCAACTGCTAACAAGCACCTCGGGCTTTTTACAGGTGCGGTACCTAAGGCGTTTTCGTGCAAGCAACTGCATAATTTCTACAGTGTAGCCTCGTTTTTCAAGCTCTTGTTTTAAAAGCAATAAGCTCTCATACTCTCTGACAACGTGCTCGTATAAGAACAAAAAATCAAGCTTACGCTTTTTTTTATCCGTTGGTGTCATTGTAGTTTACCTCTGAAAAAAGTTGTTGTGTCCACTGTGGCAGGCCGTATACAACATCTAAATGAAAACCGTCATAATACGCTGTATCGTCATAATTTGGCGCATTGTCCCACTCATAATCAAGCACCTGTGCACCGCTGTTTCCAAGCGATGAAAGTGCACTTTGCATAGCAATGTCTATGCCAAGCGGCTCGCACACAAGCTCGCGCACGCTGTCGTCCATTGGTGGCAACACAAAAGTTAGGCTTATTTCGTTTTGCTCACAAAATTGTGCAAGTTTTAACAGGTTATCCAGTTCTTGTTCGTTTATCTCGAATTTTGTGTCATCGGCTGTTATGTTTTGAGATATGAAGTCTGTAATTTCACGAGCATTTAATAGCTCTGAGTTTTCAGAATACTCTCTTTTTGGCAAAATTGCAGTGCCGCCGTCTGCGCAGTTTGTGTATAGCGTAACGGCATAATCTATCAAGTCTTTTCTGTGTGAAAGCTCGCCTTGCTTGTCCTCGTACTCTTCTTGTGTGTGCTGCGCCGTTGCAAGCACATCGTCGTATTCTTCGCCGCGCAATGCATAACTAATGCGCTGTGTTAAAACTGTAATTGTGTTGACGTTGTACTCTAAATTAAATATATATGCAACAGGGTTTTTAAGTTGCGTTTCAACAGTTTGCATTCTGTTAACAGGGTTATAATTTTTGTTAAGTGTATAAAAAGACAGCCCGAAAATTACATTTTCAATGTCGGGGTTTAAGCTGTATAAATAATAAAACTCGTCAATGCTCTCGGCAAGGCCGGCGCCACCGTATGCAACGTTTGAAATGTCGGTGCCGGCTGTGGTTTGTGCAAGTTCCATGTCAAAGTGCGCCATGCGTGAATCGCCCAAGATAATGGTGCTTTGCATGTCTGCCTCATACGCACGTATGCGTGCAATGGGGCTGTTTGTGCTTGAATTTTGTTTTAAGTTGAAGTAATTGTTTGGCTCGAACGCTATAAAAATGGCAAGATAAATTGCAACAGGCAAAATAGCAAGCGCTAGTTTAATGAACATTTTTTTCATATATATACGATGCTCCGTTCCATGGAAATAATGCAAAAGCAGAAATTAAAATTGTGCATAAGCAAAGCTAACAGTGCCAAAGCCGCCACTTTGCATTATAAAGCCAAGCAATATAAATACAATAAGCGTGTAATAAACGGCCCAGCGCACCAAAAGCGGTTTTGCCTCAAGTGCTGTGCAAATGTGCCTGCCCTTGTTGTTAAAGCAGCGGCGTTTGTCGCTGTAAAAGGCAATAGACAGTACAAAAACAATGTACACTGTGTAGAACAGCACCATAAGCGGCCTTGTATAAAAGCCGGTTTGTATTGCTGCACTTGTGCTGCTTAAAAATTCGGGCACAGATATGTTTGAAAATTGGCGTGCAATATACGAAAAGCCGTCTGCAACTGTGCCACCCGGCATTAAGCCTATACGGAAAAATACAAGGCTTTGGCTCCAAAGTACGAAAACACCGCATGTTTTAATAATGCGCAGTTTTAGGCTCGGTTTCTTTTTAGGTTTTTTATACCACTTGTGTAAAAGTTCTTCGCCAACGCGAAATGCAGCCTGAAGCAGACCCCAAACTACAAAGGGTAAAGTGTCGCCGTGCCAAAAGCCACTTATAATAAATACAATAGCAACACTTGAAATAACGGGGGGCGTATCTTTTAAGTGCTTGCCAATTATGGGCAAGCGTGTTTGAAAGCGGCCCCAAACAAGCGGCATGAAAACATAGTCTTGCAACCACGTTGAAAGGCTGATGTGCCAACTTTGCCAAAAAGCCGAAAAATTTGTGGAGAGATAAGGTGTCTTGAAGTTTTCGGGGATTTCTATGCCAAGAATAAGCGCACTGCCGCGGGCAATGTCGCTGTAACCTGAGAATTCGAAGTATAGTTGCAGTGCGTAAACGGCAGCGGCAAGCATTAGAGAAAGACCGCTGTACTGCTTTAATACATCGCTGCTTTTGAAAATTTCGTTTACATAAAGGCCAAGAACATTTGCAATTGCAACCCACTTGAAAAAACCAAAGAGTATAAGGCGAAAACCATGGCATGTGTTTTCGCCGTTGAACGTGCGCTGTTTTTTCAACTGCGGTAAAATTTGATGTGCCCTGCAAATAGGGCCGCTTGTTATTGTGCCGAAAAATGTAACATAAGCCGTGTAATTTAAAAGGCTAGGCTCTGCCTCTGTGTCGTTTCTGTACACATCTACAATATAGCTAATTGTTGCAAACGTGTAAAAGCTAATGCCAAGCGGCAGTGCAATTGCAGAAAAGTTTAAGCCGAATGAAGAGGCGAGCACAGGCAAAAATGAGCCCGAATATTTAAAGAAGCATAGAACGCCCACACAAGCCGCAACGGCCGCCGCTGAAAAAGCAAAGCGAACTTTGCCGCTTGATTTGCCGATTTTTTTTGCCATGTACCATGTGAAAAGCACGTTAAAACAAAGCGCCGCAAGCGGAGTTAATGTTTGAAACATACTTATATTTTCGCCGTGTGGCAAGTTAAATGCATAAAACGCAAAACTGCTTACCACAAGCACCGCATTTTGATGCTTTTTTAAAAATATATAATAAGCCAAAATAACGGCGGCATAAAAAACAATGTAGCCGGCGTTTGTCAATGTCATTATTTGCCCCCCATAACAAGAAAAAACAAGGGCCCTGACAAAAAAATTCATTTTGCCACAGCCCTTTAATTAAACTAAGTAATTAAACAGTCTCTACTATTTTGTTTGCGCTGTATGAATTTCTGGCATTACCGTATTCCTCAATTGTATATGCGGCAACTTCTTCTTCCACCATTGCCTCGAATTCTTCTTGGCAAAGTAAGCTTGCTATACCGTCGTAAAACTCTGCGCTAAATGCTTCTTCATTTTCATAGTTTGGAATAACACTGTAGACCATAGGCATTATGCCTGAGACTGTTTGGCCTGAATCTCCAACAGAAGAAGAATAGACTTGTTGAACAAATGCATAGTCAAAGTAGTAATTAACTTCTTCTTTTGGCAGATAATATGTAGATTTATATTGGTCTATGGCTTCGTCAGAATATTCAACACCGCAAACTTCAAAAGCTGCTTTCAAAGCGTCTGATGCAAGTTCATCTAAATCTCCACCGGCTGCAAGGTCTGACACAAGTGTATCTGCTATTTTTTGAACTTCTGCTTTTCCTGCATCGTCAAGCTCGATTCCGGCCGATGTGCTTACAGGAAGAGACAGTGTGTTAATTTGTTTGTAGTTTTCGTCCATATATGCCGTTGCATCACTCACTGTTACAGACTCTTTATTTTCTTCTGTATAAGTGCTTAAAAGATCATAATAAATTGTTTGTGCCACGTAATGGTCTGCATAGCTTTGTTCGCCTATGCCGTTTGCCTCATACAGCTCACGAGAGTAGTATGTGTCAAACATTGTTAATGCAGAAGCTTTTGCGGCGTTTATTTCTTCATCTGTTACAGCAGAGCTTTCGGCTTGAGCCTCTGTTGCATAAACGTATTGCTTTAAAAGGCGGTCAGTCTCTGCGTTAATCCATTCTTCACCGCTTACGCCGTCAATGGTTGCTTTTAAAACATCCACATCTTCTGAAACGTCTGTGCCTGCAAAATATTGGTCTTCACTGTAAGCATTGGCTGCGCTGTTAAAAGCCTCATATTGGCACATTAAATATATGCCTGCAGGAATGTCTGTGCCATTAACGCTTACAACAACAGATGGAGTTTGGGCGTGGCAAGACGCAAAAACAAACATTAGTAAAGCGCACAATGTCAGTGCAATTATTTTTCGTAAATTTTTCAAAATTTGTACCCCCGGTAAAATTATATTATTAACTTCATTTTGTTAGTGTGCTGAAGTTTTTGAAGTGTTAAAAAACGCTTACTTTTGCTATTATACAGGTTTTAAACTATAAAGACAAGCAATTTAATAAAATTGTCACATTTATATTTTGTTTTTTACAATTTCACTCATACTTTCAAGGAAAATTTCCAAACAGTCCACAGGGCTTTCTTTACTTAGTACCTTTAAGGAAATGTATGGTTTAGTGCCTGCATTAACAAGCATTCTACCTTTAAACACAGATAAAAGCGGTTTAATTATTTCAGGTGTCAACTTGTCTGAGTACAGTAAAATAGTGTCTTTTTTCTGTGTTATCTCATAAATGAACAGTTTTGAGGCAATAATGCGGGCAACACTTACGGAAATTAAGCCCAAAACACTTTTTGGTGGGTTGCCGTACCTGTCTTGAAGCTCGTCCTTCACATCTTGTGCATCAGCTTTTGTTTGTATTGCAGCAATAAGTTTATATGCTTCAATGCGCTGTGGTGGCTCTTTTATGTAGCTTTCAGGTATAAAAGCGTCTACTGTTATATCAATAAGGCACTCGCTTTTATCTGCCACAGGCGCCTGCCCTTTTTGCTGTGAAATTGCACTTTGCAAAAGTTTAACATACATATCATACCCAACGTTTTGCATGTGCCCGTGCTGGCTTTGCCCAAGTAGGTTTCCTGCGCCTCTTATTTGCAAATCTCTCATTGCAATGCGAAAACCACTGCCAAAACTTGTGAACTCACGTATTGCCGAAAGGCGCTTTGCCGCAATGTCTGTTAAAACTTTGTCGCGCCTGAATGTGAAATATGCATATGCCTTTCTGCCGCTGCGCCCAACCCTGCCGCGCAACTGGTACAGTTGCGATAGGCCCATGTTGTCAGAATTTTCAACAATTAGTGTGTTGCAGTTGCGCACGTCCACGCCTGTTTCTATAAGTGTTGTGCAAACAAGTATGTCAATTTCACCGTCCATAAGTTGTTGCCAAATACGCGAAAGAGAATTCTCGTCCATTCTGCCGTGTGCTATGCCCACTGTTGCCTCCGGCACAAGGCTTGCAACTTTTGCGGCACAGCTTTCAATTGTCTCAACCCTATTGTGTAAATAATAAACTTGCCCGCCTCTGCCAAGTTCTTTTTTCAGCGCGCCCGCAATTACAATTTCATCATACTCTATAACATAAGTTTCAACAGGCAAACGCTCAACAGGTGGCTTGTCTATTGTGCTCATATCACGCAAGCCGGTAAGTGCCATGTTTAAGGTGCGTGGTATGGGTGTTGCAGAAAGCGTAAGCATGTCTACGCCCACAAACATTTCTTTTAAACGCTCTTTATGTTTTACGCCAAAGCGCTGTTCTTCGTCCACTATTACAAGGCCAAGGTTGTGGAATTTAACGTCTTTTTGTATTAACCTATGCGTGCCTACAACTATGTCTACCGTGCCTGCATTTAGGCCGCGAATTGTTTCGCGTTGCATTGAAGGCGTTCTAAAGCGTGACAAAAGGCCTGTTTTTATAGGGAAAGCTTCCATACGTGAGATTATAGAGTTATAGTGTTGCCACGCAAGTATTGTTGTGGGCACCAAAATTGCACATTGCTTGCCGCCCATTATGCACTTGAAAGCTGCGCGCAGTGCTACCTCTGTTTTGCCAACGCCAACGTCTCCGCACAAAAGCCTATCCATGGGGTTAGGGCGCTGCATGTCTTTTTTTATCTCGTGTGTGCTTCGCAACTGGTCGTCTGTCTCGTCGTATGCAAAGCGAGTCTCAAAATCACGTTGCCACTCGCCGTCTTCGGGGAATGCATGGCCCACCGCACGCTCACGCTTTGCGTAAAGTTCCACAAGCTCTTTTGCCATTTCTTGCGTTGCGGCACGAACCCTGCTTTTTGTCTTTGCCCAAACGTCGCCGCCAAGGCGCGAAAGCTTTACGTTATCGCTATCACCCGGGGCAGTATAGCGGCTTACAATGTCAAGTTGTGTAACGGGCACATAAAGCGTGTCGCCTTTGCTGTATGTGATTTTCAAGTAGTCTTTAACAACACCTTGCAAATCAAGGCGTTGTGTGCCTGCATAAACGCCAATGCCATGGTTTTGGTGCACAACAAAGTCGCCGGGCGTTATGTCTGATAATGATGACAGGCCTTTGTTTTTGGGTTTTGAAGTTTTTGAAGTTTTTGCCTGAAAGTGTTGCCTGCTTGTAAATATTGCAAGTTTTGCAAACGGATATTGAACGCCGGCAGTTAATTTGCCGCATAAAACGCCTACTGTTCCGTTTGGAATATTTATCACATTTTCATTTTTTGTATGAGCAACGGCGTTAATATTTGCGCTGTTCATGTCTTTTGCAAGTGCTGTGGCGGCACGCTGTGTGCCTGCAAGCACTGCAATGCTGTAATTTTCTTTTATAAGCGGTGTAATTTCGTCAAGTAATAAATTTGCACCGCCGCCCCAAGGCGGCAGGCTGTGAGAAAGAGCATTTACGGTATCGCTTAATGTCAAGTCTTTTATTGTGCGCATGAAACTTTCGCTTATAATAGTGCTGTTTAATTCAGCAGTTGCCAATAGTTTAGGGAAGTGCATGTAAAAACTGCCCAGTTCGCTGCACAAAACGCCCTCTTCAAAAAGCGTCTGCATTTCACCCGAGAAGCGTACTTCGAAAGCCTTGTTTGCGTCGCGTATGGCACTGTACTCGTTAAAAAATATTATTGGCTTTTCCAAATATTCAAGCACTGTGCCGGGTTTTTCATAGCGTATGTTTAGGTATTTGTCCATTGAAGTTGGCAAAATGCCCTCGTCTAACTTTTTAAAGTCATCTAAGGTGGCGCGCCGCAGCGCCGCCCCTGCGGGGGCGGCATGTTGGGCTTCGCCCAACGCGCTGCGAAGCAGCGCAGCTGCGGCGCGTGCCCCACTGAACAGAACCTCTCTGGCAGGTGAGAGGTGTACCTTTTTTAAACTTGCATCCCTGCGCTGGCTAACAACGTCGAATGCGTGTATGCTGTCAATAACATCGCCCCAAAATTCCACGCGGCATGGCTTTTGCATGTCGGGCGCAAAAATATCCACAATTCCGCCGCGCACGCTAAATTGTCCCGAGCCCTCCACTTGCCCACGCCGCAAATAGCCGGCACAAACAAGTGCGTGCGTAAGTTTATCTTGGCTAATGCTGTCGCCTTTTTTTAATGTCAGGGTGTTCTCACAAAATTCGTCTTTTGGCAAAGTGTATTGCAAAACAGCATCTAAAGGCGCACAAACCATATTTGTGCGCCCGCCAATAATGTTTCCTAAAACACTAAGGCGTCTGTATTCATACTCATGGCTTTGCCCCTCAACACTTCTGAAAACATAGTCCCTTGTAGGATATACTTCGCTTTTTGCGCCAAAAACTGCGGCGTTTTCACAAAAACGTGTCGCCTCGCCCTCGCTGTCACATACAATAAGCGCAGGCCGTTTTGTGTCTGCGCATAAAAGCGCAATAATATGCGCCCTTGCAACGGGCGTCAAGCCGAAAAGAGCCACCACACACGCATTTGCGTTTGTGGCAGCAAGAAGTTTTTTGTATTCTGTTGTTTGTCTTATTAATTCAGCAAACATATACTAACCTTTTATCGTTGTTCAAAACTATCACCTTACAAAACCATTGTAAGCACAAAAGCAATTACAGCCAAAAGCATTAAACCGTACACAGTAATTGTAAAAACAAGCGGCCCTTTGCGGTAAATTGCACTGTCTTGTGCGTGTGTGCGGCGCATGTGCGTAATGGCCGCGGCAAAAGCCAGCGTGCCAAAAACTACAATAAAAACTATAAAAAGCGGAAGCACAAAAATTATAAACGCAAACGCTGTAATTATAAGCGATTCCTCGTGTGCGGCATCTACGCTTGGCGTCCTTGGCATTGCCAAAAGCAGCGTCATGCAAAGTGAACATGCGGTGGGAAACAGTGCAAATTTAACGGGCTTTGTAAATGATTTTTCCATAAAGCGCTTTTCGCCCCTGCGCAAAATAAAGCGTGCGACAATTGCCCAAAGCAAAAGTGCAAAGCAAAAGCTTATGGCAGGGAAAATAAAAATTGCCAAAATGCTGGGGTTATAATAAGAATATATTGTGGCCGCAATACAAAAAGCAAGCGTAAATAAAATTATAATTTCGTGCAAGAACCGTGTGTTTTTTTGTCTATCCATTATATTTGCTCTGAGCCTCCTTAACTTTGTTATCTATAATAAACTCAACTGCATGTCGAATGTCGTCAAACCTTGTTCGTGTTTTTTTGTTTTCGCTTTCGGTAAAGCGTGAAAGAACCCAATCTGCAAGCGCATAGTCGGCGTGTGGTTTTGCGCCAACACCTATTTTAACACGCGGAAAATTTTCACCCATATAGTCAATAATACTTTTCAAGCCATTGTGCCCGCCGGCACTGCCTTTGTCACGTATTCTCAGTTTGCCAACATCTAGCGATATGTCATCGAATAAAACAACTACATTCTCGATGTTAACTTTGTAATAAGCTGTCGCTTTCTTAACACTTACACCGGATAAATTCATATAAGTTTGAGGCTTTAATAAAAGTACGCTTTTTCCGCTGATTGTAACAGTTGCATAAAGTGCGTCAAACTTAGCGCGTGTTATGCTTGTGTTATAAAAGCTTGCAATGTCGTCTATTGCGCAAAAGCCAATATTATGGCGCGTGTTATCGTATTTTCTTCCCGGGTTGCCAAGGCCCACAACTATGGCGTCAATTGCCTTTTTCTTAAAAAACATGAAAAGTATTAATCCTTTTAAAAATTCATTGCGCTATTGTAAAAATTATGGCTTACTTTAAATATTTAAACCAACTAAATGTTTATTGCTTTATTTATCATATTTGCATAATAATTTATATAAAAAGTGCACTAACAGGCTTATCCGTGTAAATTCTCGCAATTGCCTCGCTCATTAATGCGGCAACACTAAGCACTTTTATTTTATCTATTTGCTTTTCCTTTGGCAGGTTAATTGTGTCAAGCACCACAACTTCTGTTAAAACACTGTTTTGTATGCGCTCAATGGCAGGGCCGCTTAATACAGCGTGTGTTGCACAAGCACTTACACTTTTTGCGCCGCGCTCTACAACTGCCGCCGCCGCGTTTACAAGTGTGCCGGCCGTGTCTATCATGTCGTCTATAATTATTACGTGCTTTCCGTTAATATCGCCTATTATGTTCATTATTTCGCTCTCGTTTGCCTTAGGCCTACGCTTATCAATTATGGCAAGCGGTACGTCAAGGCGCTCTGCAAAAGTTCTTGCACGGCTAACACTTCCAAGGTCGGGCGACATTATAACAACATCATGTGAGTATGATGCTATTTTGCGCTCGAAATAAGGTATTAAAATTGAGCCGCCTTGCATGTGGTCAACAGGTATTGTGAAAAAGCCCTGTATTTGCGCGGCGTGCAGGTCCATTGTAAGCACGCGCTCGGCGCCTGCAGAAACTATTAAATCAGACACAAGTTTTGCCGTAATAGGGTCTCTTGCACGGCTTTTTCTGTCTTGCCTTGCATAGCCGAAATACGGCATAACTGCCGTTATGCGCCCTGCGCTTGCCCTTTTCATGGCATCTATCATTATCAAAAGTTCCATCAAATTTCTGTTTACGGGCTGCGATGTGCTTTGAACTATAAAAACTTCACTGCCGCGAACTGTCTCGCCTATTGAAATTTGTATTTCACCATCACTGAAAAGCCCCACGTCGCACTTGCCAAGTGTTAAACCAAGAGATGACGCCATTGCACTTGCAAGCGGTTTGTTAGAATTACCGCAGAAAATCTTGATGTCTTTACCGTGAATGTTCATAATAGGCACTCTCCTTAAAAATGATTATAACTGTGTGTTGCGATACATACAATTAAGATTACCTTTTAAAACAAACACTTCGCAAAAACATAATTTATTGGCATGTTTGGCATATGTTTTGCAATTAAGTAAATAGAAGCCAAAAAATTAAATAAAAAACATCGACGCAGTTTGTTTTAATTTAGCTTTGAATTACAAGCGTTTAACTCTCGTCGTCGGCTGTTTTTATTTTTGCCTTTTGCTTTTCAATGTACGGTTTCAGTTTCTCTTTCGCCCAATCGGGCTTAATATTTTGTGGTGCGCGTGAAATGCCCAGCGCACCGCCCGGCACGTCTTTAACAATTGTACTGCCGGCGCCAATATATGCGCCACTGCCTACGTTTACGGGCGAAACAAGGTTAGTGTTACAGCCAATAAAAGCAAAATCTTCGACAGTTGTTCTGTTCTTTCCGCCGCCGTCATAGTTTGCAACAGAAACGCCACAGCCAAAATTACATCCTTTGCCAACGTCGCAGTCGCCAACATAGCTTAAGTGGCTAACACTTGTTGCCTCGCCAATTGTGCTGTTTTTAACTTCTACAAAGTCGCCCAAATGCACGCGTTTGCCTATAATACTGCCCGGGCGCACATGGCAAAAAGGGCCTATGCTTGCACCGTCTTCAACTGTGCTGTCGTACAGTTGGCTTGCGTTTATAACTGCATTTTCACAAACAATAGTGTTTTGCAATAAGCTGTTTGGGCCAATTGTGCTGTTTTTGCCTATTTTTGTTGTGCCTCTAAGTATAGTGCCGGGCAAAATTGTTGCACCGGCCTCAATTATAACTTCGTCGTCAATAAAAACGCCAAAGTCCGATATAAAATTAACGCCGGCATTTAAATGCTTGGCAAAGCAAGCTTTAAAAGCGGCATCTATTTGTTCAAATGCTTTAATGTTATCTGATGAAACCATTTTAATACACCCCCGAAAGTTGCATTTATATTACAAGTATAAAGCCTAATTAGCAGTTTTGCAAGTTTTTATAAGTTTTTTTACACAAAATTCATCTGTTCTACATTATAATATGTATTAATAATGCAGAAACTTAATTAATATGCCAATTTTATTCCAATTTACTGGTAATTTAATGCGAATTTTGTTATAATGTAAAACATATAAAGGCAAACTGACAATTTGCAATTCAAAATGCTGGCGATGCAAACAGCCGGTGTTTATATTTATTTGGAGGTAAAAAATGGGTCATAAATACGTATATCTTTTTTCAGAGGGCAACGGCACAATGCGCGAGCTACTTGGAGGTAAAGGTGCAAACCTTGCAGAGATGACGAGCCTTGGCTTGCCTGTTCCACAAGGCTTCACAATTTCAACAGAGGCTTGCACACGTTATTACGACGACGGCAAAAAAATTGCAGATGACATTCAAAGTGAAATAATGGAGTACATCACAAAAATGGAAGAGGTTGTCGGCAAAAAATTCGGCGACAAAGAAAACCCTCTTCTCGTTTCTGTTCGCAGTGGCTCACGTGCGTCTATGCCGGGCATGATGGACACAATTTTAAACCTTGGTTTAAACGAGGAAGTTGTTGAAGTATTAGCTGCAAAAAGCGGTAATCCACGTTGGGCTTACGACTGCTATCGTAGATTTATTCAAATGTACTCAGACGTTGTTATGGAAGTTGGTAAAAAATATTTCGAAGAGCTTATCGACGAGATGAAAGAGGAAAAAGGTATTGTTAACGATACTGACCTTACAGCAGACGACTTGAAAAAACTTGCAGAGCAATTTAAAGCTGAATATAAAAATAAACTTGGCAAAGATTTCCCAAGCGAGCCAAAAGAGCAACTTATGGGCGCAGTTCAAGCTGTTTTCCGCAGCTGGGACACCCCTCGTGCTA
>CAYJMH010000015.1:11645-49824 GCA_964371535.1 uncultured Bacteroides sp. | reverse complement strand
TGTTTTGTTTGCCGCTTTAATAATTTTTGGGCTAGACACACTTTTTGGCTTCATTTTGCGTCTTGTAATTGATGCTGTTTAATTAAACACTTAGAAAGCGAGGGCCGGTTATGGCAGAAGAGCACGATAATATCGCAAGATGGTATGTTGTTCATACTTATTCCGGCTACGAAAATAAAGTTTCAAACGACCTTGAGAAAATGGTCGAAAATCGTAGATTGAAAGACTTTATTTGCGATGTAAAAGTTCCCACCGAAATGATTTCGGAAGTGAAAGACGGAAAAGAGCGCGAAGTTGAGCGCAAATTGTTCCCCGGCTATGTTTTAGTTAAAATGATAATGACAGACGAAAGCTGGTACATTGTGCGCAATACACGCGGCGTTACAGGCTTTGTTGGTTCAACATCTAAGCCAATCCCTCTTTCAGACGCTGAAGTTGCAAACCTTGGTGTTGAAAAACAATCGGTTCAACTTGACTATGCAAATGGCGATAACGTACAAATCACAGAAGGTCCAATGGCAGGCTTTATCGGCGTAGTTCAGTCGATAAACAACGAGGCAAAAACTGTTGACGTTTTAGTTAGTATGTTCGGGCGTGAGACACCGGCCGAATTAAGCTTTACGCAAGTTAAGCCTCTGTAAGTTTTAAACCGGTCAATTTCGTTTTGTTTATACTGATAATATTATAATATTAACACTATTAGAATAAAACGGTTTGATAGAGCATGTTCTCATGCTCGTGGGAGAGTTTTGCACAAGGCAAAACTCGCAATTAACCACAATTTTTTGGAGGTGCACAATTCATGGCTCAAAAGGTAACGGGGTATATTAAGCTCCAAATTCCTGCCGGCAAAGCTACACCGGCACCACCTGTTGGTCCGGCGCTCGGTCAACATGGTGTTAACATTGTTTCTTTTACAAAAGAATTCAATGAGCGCACACAAAAGGACATCGGTTATCTTATACCTGTTGTTATAACAGTATATGCAGACCGTTCGTTCAGCTTTATCACAAAAACCCCTCCCGCTGCAGTGCTTATTAAAAAAGCATTGAATATCGAGAGCGGTTCAGGCGTTCCCAACAAAACAAAAGTTGCAAGCATTACTCGTGCGCAATTAGAGGAGATCGCCAAAACAAAAATGCCCGACTTGAATGCTGCAAACATTGACACAGCAGTTAGCATGATAGCAGGTACGTGCCGTAGCATGGGCGTTACGGTTGAAGGCTGATTTTTCTAATAACACCCGCCATTAGTGGGAGGAAATTTCCGATTTTACCACAGGAGGATAGTAATGAAACAGGGAAAAAATTATATCGACAGCAAGAAGCTTGTCGACAGAACAAAACTATATGACAGCAAAGAGGCTTTAGAGCTTTGCTGTAAAACAGCGAAAGCAAAATTTGACGAGACAGTTGAATTACACGTTCGTTTAGGCGTAGACAGCCGCCACGCTGACCAACAAGTTCGCGGCGCAGTTGTTTTGCCACATGGAACGGGCAAAGACGTTAGAGTTATTGCAATTGCTAAAGGCGATGCAGCAAAAGCTGCCGAAGAAGCAGGCGCAATGATGGTTGGCGACGCTGACCTTGTTGCAAAAATTCAAAACGAGGGCTTTGTAGACTTCGACGTTTTAGTTACAACGCCTGACATGATGGGACTTGTTGGCCGTTTAGGTAAAGTTTTGGGCCCACGCGGCCTTATGCCAAACCCGAAAGCCGGCACTGTTACACCTGATGTTGGACGCGCTGTTACAGAGGCAAAAGCAGGTAAAATTGAATATCGCTTAGACAAAGCGAACATCATTCACGTGCCTGTTGGCAAAGCATCTTTTGGTGCAGATAAACTTGATGAAAACGTAACAGTTGTTATGGAAGCTATCATCAAAGCAAAACCAAGCGCTGCAAAAGGCCAATACGTTAAAAGTGTTACTGTGGCTTCAACAATGGGCCCGGGCGTTAAGCTAAACAGCGGTAAATTTGGCAGCTAATTTTATTAGTTTGCTGTTTGCTTGACTAATTATTAATTATATGATATAATAATAAAGCTGTTTTAAAGACAGTAGGCGCATTAGCATAAAGGGCACAGCCCACCTACCGAGAAACGCGTGAATTACATTAATCTTTAATTGTTTAATGCATTTATGCCTCTTTCTCGCACATGGGAAAGAGGCTTTTTGTGTTTAATAATATAAATGTTGTGAAACGAGGTGAAAATATTGCCAAGTGAGAAAGTTTTAAGCGAGAAACAAGCTTACGTTGCTGCTTTGCGCGAAAAGTTGCAAGGTTCTGTTGCAGGTGTTTTGGTTGACTATAAAGGCATTTCTGTTGATAAAGACACAAAATTGCGCGCAGAGCTTCGCAGTGCAGGTATTGAATACTCTGTTATTAAAAATACAATGCTACGTTTTGCCGTTGACGGTACAGAGCTTGAGGGTTTAAAAGAAAAAATGACAGGCTCGTCTGCTATTGCTATTTCTAATGAAGACCCTATTGCAGCCGCTAAAATCTTGAACAAATTTGCGAAAGATTCTAAAGGCGCTTTTTCAATCAAATCGGGATACATGGAAGGTAAAGTTATGTCGGCAGAGGAAGTTTCGGCTATTGCTGAATTGCCAAGCCGTGAAGGGCTACTTTCTATGCTTCTTAGTGCACTTACAGGTAACTTGCGTGGTCTTGCAGTTGGTATTAAAGCAGTTGCAGACAAAAAAGAAGCTGAGGGTGCAGCATAATTTTATGCATGTACTTGAAGCAAATTAAAATTTAAAAAAATATTTATTATACGGAGGACTATAACAATGGCTGATATTAAAGCTATAATTGAAGAAGTAAAATCTATGACTGTTCTTGAGTTGAACGAACTTGTTAAAGCTATCGAAGATGAATTTGGTGTTAGCGCAGCTGCACCGGTAATGGTAGCAGGCGGCGGCGCAGCAGCAGGCGCAGCAGAAGAGAAAACAGAGTTTGACGTTGTTCTTGCAGACGTTGGCGCAAACAAAATGGCTGTTATTAAAGCAGTTAAAGAAGCAACAGGCCTTGGCTTGAAAGAAGCAAAAGAACTTGTTGACAATGCACCTAAAACACTTAAAGAGGCTGCTAGTAAAGCTGACGCTGAAGACATCAAAAAGAAAATTGAAGAAGCAGGCGCAAAAATCGAGCTTAAATAATTATACTTTTGAGTTTTTGAAAAAAGCCCACGTGAAATGTCGTGTTTCACGTGGGCTTTTTGTGTTAGAAGTTACGTCTAGGGGTGAAAATTTTTTTTTATTAAACGTCTGTTTTCCAAAGGCCGTGTAAATTGCAGTATGCATATACACTAATAGGCTCATCGTCTACAAAGCTGAATTTAAACACCGGTAAATCGCCGGGTTTTGCACCTTTGCGTTGGCCGCCTTTATCGCTTTGCACATAAACAAATTGAATAAAGTGCTCTTCTGTCATTGGGTGGCTAACACTTCCTACTGTAACGGTTAGCTCATTGCCGTTTTTTTCAACAACAGGCAAATGTTTTTCAACAGCAGCCTCTTGTGTGTTAGCAACAAGTTCGCTCATCTTTTCACCGCAACACATTAGGGGAACACCTTTATCCACAATCAGCCCTAAAACGTTGCCGCAATGCTTACATACGTATAATTTTTTTGTGTCACTCATAACATCTACCTCGCTTATATTTTTTTACATAATTGCATATTACAGTGCGAACACTGTCTAATATGTATTATAAGTTAAATTATATGTAAAATGTTGCATAATGTCAATGTTTTTTGTGAATTTAAAATAAATTTATAAAAGAATAACCCCGCCATGTTTGCACTCGGCCAATGTATGCTCATCCCAAAGTGAAACTTGTACCTCGCCCACATGCACCTTGCCAAGTAAAAGCATACACAGCCTGCTTTGCCCAATGCCACCGCCCATTGTAAGCGGAAGTGTTCCGTTTGCAACGCTTTTGTGGAAAGGTAGTGATAGTCGCTCAGAACAATTAGCTTTCTCTAGCTGGCTTACAAGGCTTTTTTCGTCAACACGTATGCCCATGCTGCTAAGCTCAACTGCACAGCTAAGTGGCTCGTGCCAAAAAAGTAAATCACCGTTCAAACTCCAGTCGTCATAGTCGGGTGCACGGCCATCGTGTTTTTGGCCACTTTTCAATTCTGCACCAATACCTATAATAAATACAGTTTTGTGCTTTTCACAAAATGCATTTTCGCGCTCTTTTGAAGTTAGGGCAGGGTACATGTCTTCAAGTTCTTGTGACGTAATAAATGTAACGTCTCTGCAAAGGGTCGTTTCTAAATCGGAAAATTGCCATTTTATTTCGTCAAGAGTACCACACATTGCATGAACAATTGACTCAACAGTGCTTCGCAAGTAATCCTCATTGCGCATTTCTCTGCTTATAACTTTCTCCCAGTCCCACTGGTCAACGTAAATTGAATGCAAGTTGTCCATTTCCTCGTCACGCCTAATGGCGTTCATGTCGGTAACAAGGCCGTTGCCCGTGTGGAAATCATAGTTATGCAGTGCAAGGCGTTTCCATTTAGCAAGGCTATGTACAACTTCGGCGCAGTTGCCGCTTAGTGCGGGCACGTCAAAAGTAACAGGGCGCTCGGTGCCGTTTAAATTGTCGTTAAGGCCTGTTGCAGGGTCAACAAAAAGCGGCGCTGTAACACGTTTTAAATGTAGTGCGCTGCACAATTTTGAAAGAAATATCTGTTTTATCATACCTATTGCTTTTTGTGTGTCGTACAGCCCAAGCGTGGCTTTATAACCTGCAGGTATAATTGTTTTCATATCATCGCTCCGTTCTATTGCTGTTTAAAGGGCTTTGCTTTTAAAGCCCCACTTGTTGAATTATGCCGGTTTTGTATGCGTGTAACAGCATTTTCAAATCGTGAATTTTTACTTTTATTGATTTGCCACTGTCGGTGTCAGATATTGAATAACGCTTATCATATGTCTCAACAAGGATGTTTTTTGAGTGCATATCATCATTATTTTCAATAACTGCGTCAACTCCTTTAAAAGGGTGGTGTTCGGATATTAAAAGTTGATAGCTGTTTGAAATAAGTGTATAGCCAGAAATGCCTGTTACTTTTTGATACGCTTTTGAAATACCGCCGTCTATAATAAGTACCTTGCCGTTTGATTTTATTGGCGATTCACCTTTTTTTATGTTAACCGGCACATGTCCGTTCACAATATGTGAACTTTCACTTTTAATACCAAACTCGTTTAAAATTTTAATAGCAATTTCTTCATTTTTTATGTGGTTGTAATAGTTGTCTTTTTGCTCTGTCCACGTTTGTTCATCATTTAAAAAAGCACGCTCGAACGTTGCCATTTTTGCCTTGCCGTTAAGCGGAGACACAGGGCCGCACCACAAATACCACATGAAGTCTAGCCCAAATTGTTTTTGCTTTTTATCGCCGGAATATGCACCAATACGGCACATTTTATCACACAAGTCCATAAGTTCTTTTGCCTTGTATTTTTTGCCGTTAAGCTCAAGGCTTGAAAAACTTCCGTCTTCTTGCATGGGCACACAGCCGTGGTAAAGCAAATTGTCGTTGTGCACACGATAAATTCCACCATATTCAAAAAGGAAATTTACGTGTTTATGTAATAATTTACTGTGCAAAAATGAAAATTGTAATTGTTGCATAACTGTTTGCTCGTCTGCTGTAAGCTCATAAGGGTTTTTAATGTCAAGTGTGGGGAATACTGTATCGTTAAGCTCATATGTAACACCGTCAATTTCAATTGTGCCGTTTTTCCAATCAATTCGGTGTAACAAAAGCCGGTTTTCCATTTTAAATTCAGGGCGTCTTTTAATAATTTGGCCTTCAAGCTTCATTTGAATAATTGTAATGGCCTTATGCACTTTAATTGCAATTTCAGAGTTTTGCCGTTCTATTTCTGTGTTTTTTGCAATGTCATGCCCCGTTTTTGGCGCGAAAAATTTGCACGGGTCGTCTCTATATTGCTCTAGCGCAAAAACGGCAAGCGGCCTTATGTTTATTCCATAGCCATCTTCAAGGCAGTTGAAGTTGTTATAACGTATGCTGTTGCGCACAACGTTTGCTATTGCCGCAAGGTTGCCAAGTGCAGCTGCCATCCACACAACATCGTGGTTGCCCCATTGTATATCAACATTTCTGTGCGCATATAAATCTTCAAGTATCAAATGCGCGCCGAAACCTCTGTCAAAAATATCACCAATAATGTGCAGTTTATCAACAACCATTTTTTGCAGTAAGTTCGACAGTTCAATTACAAAACTGTCTGCCCGCCCAATTGAAATAATTGTGTCGAGTATGTTGTCAAAATATTCTTGCTTGTTAAGCTCATAGTTGTCGGTGTAAAGCAGTTCTTCAATAATATAAGTGAAATCTTCAGGCAGTGTTTTTCTAACTTTACTACGTGTGTATTTTGATGTGACAACCCTGCATACGAATACCAGTTGCATAAGTATTTTTTTGTACCATTCGTCTGTGCAAAGCCCAAGCTTTTGCATGTGTGCAATTTTTTCCTGTGGGTAATAAATAATTGTGGCAAGCAAGTTTTTCTCGTCTTTGTTAATTGTGTCTTCAAAGCAAGTGTCAATTTTTCGTTTTATAGAGCCGGATGCGTTCTTGACAATATGTGTAAATACTTCATATTCACCGTGTAAATCACTAATAAAATGTTCAGTGCCTTTTGGTAAGTTTAAAATTGCAGTTAAGTTAATAATTTCGGTAGATGCCGTTTGTATAGTTGGATAGCTTAAAGAAAGCAACTCCAAATATTTTTTGTTTTGTTTTACGTCTTCATGACTAAACATATTCACACCACCTTGTAAAAAAGGCTGTGTAAAAAGCAATTAAATCAGTTTTTACACAGCCCTATATTTTAGAAATTAAACAGTAACAGTTACAAATTTTATTATAAACAAAATAGCAATTATTGTTGCCACTATGTCTTTTTTAGTGAATTTGCCTGTTGCAAGTGTAATTACAACATATGCAATTGAACCAATACCTATGCCGTTTGAAATAGAATATGTAAGCGGCATTGTAATAAGTGCCATAAAAGCAGGAACTGATGAACGCGGGTCAAGCATGTCAACTTTTGAGAAGTTTCTCATCATAAGAACACCAACATAAATAAGTGCAGGTGCAGTTGCACAAGCCGGTACAATGCTAGCAAGCGGTGTTAAAACAAGGCAAGCTGCAAAGCAAAGGCCTGTTACAAGGCTTGAAAGTCCTGTTCTGCCGCCGGCGCCAACGCCTGCTGCTGACTCAACAAATGTTGTACAAGTTGATGTGCCTGCAGTTGCACCAACAACAGTTGCTACACTGTCGCATGTCATGCACTTTGTAATGTTGATAGGGTCGCCGTTTTCGTCAAGCATGTTTGCTTGTGCGGCTGTGCCGTAAAGTGTGCCAATTGTGTCGAACATATCTACAATGCAGAACGTGATAATAAGCATTATTGCTGTAATTATTCCACCTATTGTTGGGTTAACAAATGCGTCTGCCCAGCTTTGAGGCGAGAATACTGCAGTAATACCAATAGTTCCAAAGTCTGCGAAAGATTGGCCAATTTGGCTGAAATCTAGGCTGACCGAACTACCTGTAAGTGGGTAGTAAATAATAGCAATTGTAAAAATTGCAATTAATACGCCACCTTTAACTTTAAACTTGTCTAAAATAGCAATTAACATAAGGCCAACAAGTGCAAGTATAGCAGGCATAACTGTAACAATGCCGCCCTCGCTCATAATAGCGCCGTGAATGTCAACAAACTGAACTAAAACGTATTGGTTTGTTTGAATGATACCTGCGTTTTGGAAGCCTATAAATGCAATGAAAAGCCCTATACCGGCAGGAATTGCTTTCTTTAAGCAGTCCGGCAAAGACTTCGCAACTTTCTCACGCAGGCCGGTTATACTTAATGCAAGGAATATTATGCCCGAAACCAAAACTATAACAAGGCCGGCCCTATAACCGCTAAGTACATCGCCACCTGAAATGATTTGTGGCAGAATAAACGAAACGAAGAAG
This sequence comes from uncultured Bacteroides sp., assembly GCA_964371535.1. Lineage (GTDB taxonomy): Bacteria > Bacillota > Clostridia > Oscillospirales > Ruminococcaceae > Ruthenibacterium. The sequence continues at coordinate 41,786 of CAYJMH010000015.1, read as the reverse complement.
AAAGAATTGAGACCCATTCCGCAAGCCTGCGCAAATGGCATTTTTGCATAAAATGCCATTAACAACGTGCCTACAACTGCCGCAATAATTGAAGCCACATATACTGAGTTCCATATTTGCTGAAAAACAGGATCTGCGTCCGGTGCCAAATGGCTAAAGCCCACAACTTGGTTTGGGTTTGTAACAACAATATATGCCATGGTAAAAAATGTTGTCAAACCGGCAATGATTTCGGTTCTAACTGTTGAACCGCGCTCAGAAATTTTAAAATACTTGTCCAAACAATAACACTCTCCTCAAAAAAATAATATTAATTCCGGTAAGCTTTTTTTAAACTTACTTACCCATTTTACAAAAAAAAACAAAAAAAAGCAATAAAAACTTTAAATTTTTTAAGTTTTAATGTAATATAATGCAATAAAAATTGGCCTGTGGACTGTCCTCAGCCCACGCAATAAAATAAGTTATAAACAGTTCTTGTGATGTTTAAAATTGCTACGAAAAAGAAACACCTACTTTTCAGCGTGAAAAGTAGCAAAAGCGCCGGGGGTTGCGATTCCCCCGGACCCCTAAACGCTGTGCCCTCACACCCATACCATAAGACCGCCTACGGTCAAAAAAGAACAATTCTTAATGACAACTTTTTTGCCCTGTGCGCTCTAATGGTATTAAATAGTATTTTAGGCCAGTTTTGTTTACCCTCTGTAAGTTTTGCTTTTAATTTTTTTGCGGCTTGACTTTTAATATTTATGTTATGTGAGGTGCTAACTCAATAAAAATTGGCCTGTGGGCTGTCCTCAGCCCACGCAATAAAATAAGTTGTAAATTGCCCTATGGATTATTTATACTTCGCCTTCCTTGAATTTTACTATGCAAAGTGATATACTGTATAAAGTTATATTTAAATTGTAATAGAAAGAGAGATTTAATGGACTGGCAACTTATAGCTGTGTACACAGCACGTGCAATTGCACTGCTTATTTCTATACCGTTTCATGAGGCAGCTCACGCATATGCTTCATATAAATTGGGCGACCCAACAGCCAAAAATTATGGTAGGTTATCGCTTAACCCGGCGCGACACTTTGACCCACTTGGTGCGCTGTGCATGATATTAGTAGGTTTTGGTTGGGCAAAACCTGTGCCGGTAATGGCACAAAGCCGCTTTAAAAACCCGAAGAGAGATATGGCGCTATCGGCTTTGGCCGGGCCTGTTTCAAATATATTCCTTGCGTTTGTTTTTGTAATAATATATAAAATTTTTTACTATACACTGTATTTTGATGTGCTTTTGCAAAGTTCTTATAGCCCGCTTACAGGCATTTACTCGTTTATACAAATTTTGCTTACCACCATTATACAAATAAATATTGTTTTGGCGGTTTTTAACTTAATGCCTGTGCCACCGCTTGACGGCTCGCGCATTGCAATGCTTTTTTTACCAGAGAGAACGTATTTTTCAATTATGCGTTACGAGCGGTACATTATGCTTGGGCTTTTTGCTGCATTATGGTCGGGCTTTCTAAGCGCGCCTATAAACTTTTTTGTACAAAATACATTGGATATTTTGTTTTCACTTACAAGTTTTATTGACACGTTATTACTATAAAAAATGATAAAATAAGGACGAACATGAAAACCATTAATTTTAAAGTAGAAGATTTTGAAGGACCACTTGATTTGCTTTTGGCGCTTATAGCTAAGAACAAAATGAACATATACGAGATTAACATTGTAAAACTTATTGAACATTATTTAGAAGTTGTTGCTAATGCCGATGAATATGCGCCTGAGCTTGCGAGCGAGTTTATTGACATGGCGGCGAGGCTTGTTCAGATGAAATCTTATTTTTTGTTACCTAAAAGTGAAGAGGCAGAGCGCCTTAAACAAGAGCTTACAGGCCTATTAATTGAATATAGCCTTTGTAAAACAATAGCGCAAAAATTGCGCGTTATGGCAAACAGTGTGCACACATTTGTGCGCGAGCCAGCTGAAATAGAGATTGACACACAATATAAACACAGGCACGAAACGTTTGAGCTTGTTATGGCATACGGAGACTTGCAAGGGCGCAGTAAACGAAGACAGAGCCCGACACAAGAGAGATTTGAGCCAATTGTTCAAGCGCCGATTGTGTCTGTTACGTCGCGCATAATTGTGGTTTTGCGCAGTTTAATAATGGGAAAAGCAAAAAAACTGGGTGAACTTTTCACGAAAGGTACTTCAAGAAGTGCCACCGTTGCTACTTTTCTTGCTGTTTTAGAACTTATTCGTGCAGGGCGTTTAGAAATAGATGATAGTGAGAGCTTGAAAATGTGCAAGACGAAAAACAGAAACAAAACACAGAAAGTAGATGTGGTTTAATGGAACTAAAACAATATAAAGCCGCAATTGAGGCAATGCTTTTTGCTTTTGCAGAGCCTGTTTCGCCTGACCATTTGGCAGAGGTTTTGGAAGTAGAAACAGCTGTTGTGGATGGGTTGTTAAAAACGCTTAGCGATGAGCTTTGTGAGGGCGATAGAGGACTGGTGTTACTTAAACTTGAAAATAAGTGGCAATTAAGTACGAAAAGCGAATACGGCGACTATATAAAAAAAGTATTGGATACAACTCGTAACACCCCGCTTTCGTCTGCTGCAATGGAAGTTCTTGCAATTATAGCGTATAACCAACCTGTTTCACGTTCTTTTATAGAACAGGTCAGAGGTGTGGATTCTTCACACATAGTGCATAAACTTTTGCAAAAATCACTAATAGCAGAAGCCGGAAGGCTAGACTTGCCGGGCAAACCTGTGTCTTTTTGTACAACAGACAACTTTTTACGCACGTTCGGTATATCGTCTTTGGCACAACTTCCTGCGTTACATGAAGACGATGAAAATGAAGATAATTCAACAAAACAGCAAAAAGATGAAAACGGTGACGTAGTTTTTCCGGACTTGGCAAACATTGCCGACGAGCAGCAAATGGCGGAGCTTGAGGAAATGTTGAAAGGCGAAGAGTAAATTAAATAACAAGAAATACAGAAGGGAACAGTAATAATGCAAATTGTTTTAACTGTAATAGGCTATATTTTACTGCTGTTGTTAATAATTTTATTGCTACTTATTATTGTGCCTGTACGCGTGATGTTAGAGTACACCCAACAAAAATTTACCGCAAAATTGCGCATTTTGCTTTTTACTGTTAAGATTTACCCAATGACAAAAAAACAAAAAGACAATGTGAAAAAAGTTGAGGCACAAGGCGAGCAAGAAGCGAAAAAAGAAGTAAAAAAAGCGAAAAAGAAGTTCAACATATCACTTTTTGCAGATGATATTGTAGAAATATTGCAAACAGCAGGTGTTGCAATGGACAAAATTATTAAAAGCATGACTTTTAAAGATTTAAGCATTATTTTACCTGTTCACAAAAATGAAGCTGCTGAAACAGCAATTGCATACGGTAACATGAACGCATATTTGGGCGGCATAATTGCAACTCTTTACAATTGCTTGCAGCTAAGTGTAAAGCAAGTAGATTTAATTTGCGACTACGACAATTTGTACAAGGAAAACACATATTTTTATTGTAAAATAGGTGCAACACCTATTATAATAATAATAGTGGCCATATATGTATTAATAAGGTTAAAGCGAAATAATGTATTTTAACGGAGGATATAATAATGAATGAGCACCCAATTAATAAACTTATGGGCGTTACAATTGAAAAAATACGCACAATGGTAGACTCAAATACAGTAGTGGGCGATGCAATAAACACAGCCGACGGCACAGTAATTATCCCTGTGTCGAAAATTTCTGTGGGCTTTGCGTCGGGCGGCTCAGACTTTCCCAGCAAAACGCCAAAAGAGATGTTTGGCGGTGGCGGCGGTGCAGGAATGAATGTAACACCGGTGGGCTTTCTTGTAATACAAAACGGCAATGTGCGAATGATACAGCTTGCAGATAATAAAAATGCCGTAGACAGGGCAGTTGCTATGTTGCCGGATATGGTTGATAAAATAACTGTACTGTTTAACAAAAACAAAAAAGAAGAAGTAACTGCAGATACCGAAACAAAGCAGTAGTGTTGCTAAGCAAAACGAAACGGAGTAATAATGAGAGACACAAGAATACAAAAAGCACTTGCGGAAGCAGGGCTTTGCAGCAGGCGTGCAGCAGAGAAAATTATTGAAGAGGGCAGAGTTAAAGTTAATGGGCACCCTGTGAAATTAGGCGACAAAATGGACACAGGTAAAGATTTACTAACAGTGGACGGCAAGCGTGTGCACTTTGCACGCAAAGCACAAAAATATTACTATTTAATGCATAAACCGCGCGGTTTTATTACTACAATGAGTGATGAACGCGGAAGAAAAACAATAATGGAATTACTTACAGACGTTGAAGAACGTGTGTTCCCCGTTGGGCGCCTTGACAAAGACAGCGAGGGCGCAATTATACTTACAAACGACGGCGCATTCGCAAATCTGCTTATGCACCCAAGCCACGGCGTGTCAAAATTGTACAGGGTAACAGTGCGCCCACGTGCCGCAGAAGAGCAAATTATTGAGCTTACAAACGGTGTAGTTCTTGACACAGGTGAAAAAACACTGCCGGCTATTATAAGAATAATTACAGACGAGCCGGAGCGTACTGTGCTTGAAATGGCAATAAAAGAGGGGAAAAACAGGCAAATTCGCAGAATGTGTGAGGCAGTTAATTTAAGCGTAATACGCCTTAGGCGCACTGCAATCGGCGTTGTAAAACTGGGTATGCTGCAACCCGGGCAGTACAGAGAACTTACACCGTCAGAGGTAATATCACTGAGAACAGCGGCAACACGCGGCAAAACAACGGCACAAATTAAAAAGAACACAGAGAATAATAAAAAGGGCGGCGCGAATAAAAAACATTATAAAAAATTTAAGCCAACACCAAAATAGTTTAGATAACGTAGACGCTATCTAAATGGCAACAGGTAACATATAAAAGATAAATAAACCGACAGGAGATTTAATAATGGTTTCAATGCACCCAATAAAAGAAGAACTTGTATTGGAAAGCCTTGATGCAGGGCGATATGGTGAAAACACAAATGGTTATGTTGTTGTAGAGGGTGAAAAATATCACGGGCACATACTATTTACGGTTTTGGGAAAACTTACAACAGTACAAGAGTGCAAACTTAGCGTTAACGCACTTGTAGACGGTGCTGTTCGTGCGTGCGTTGCATATGCAAATTCTGATGGTGCAACACATTTTACAATAAATGAGAACGACGAGAGGCTGAAAGAATGGCTTGATGTGTTTTTTAAAAATGAAAAGCTACCTATTGACAACAACAAGCTACTGTACACATGTAAAAATAATAAGTAATTCAATTTTTTGTTAACAAAATGTCATAAAAAGTATAAAAAACTATAATAAATGTACATTTAAAAAAAAATGTGCATTTTTTACAAATTAGCACTTGTGATAATTTGTAATTAATAGTATAATGGATATAAATTTGAATTTTTTTATAGAAAGCATGTTCATATGCTTTCCGTATAAATCAGGAGGGCTGTAAATGGCTAAAGCAACAATAGACAAAGATGTTCTGGCTAAATTTTTTGATGAAGGGGCTTATACAACATTGTTTTCGGACAGTGCTGTAAAAGCCGCTTTTGGCTGTGCAAACGGGAACCCCGTTTATGCAGTTTGTCAAGACGGTGCGGCACTTGCCGCAAGCGACGTTGACAAAATGGTTAAAGTTTTAGATATGGCAGCAAAAACCGGTAACCCTGTTGTAACTTTTTACAACTCAAACGGCGCTTTAATTGAAGAGGGGCTAAAAGCATTAAATGCAAGCGCTGCACTTTGTGCGGCAACTGCTAAAATTTCCGGTGTTGTGCCGCAAATTGCAGTTGTTACAGGTGTTTGTGGTGCAAGCAGTGCGCTTTGCGCCGCTTCTGCTGACATTTGCATTATGGCAAAAGACGCAGAGCTGTTTTTAACAGCACCATTTAACTCCGCCGCAAAAGGCGACGATGTAAAAGGTGCGGGCAGTGCTGAATTTGCACAAAAAGCCGGCGTTGCTTCGCTTGTTGCAGATGATGCCGACAGTGCGGCACAAAAAGCTGCTGAGCTTATTGGTATATTGCCATCTAACAATTTAACCGGCGCGGCTATTTTTGAAGGTGTAGCACCGAAAGGCAGCTATACACTTACAAAATACGATGCAAAAGCCGCTGTTGACACAATTGTGGATGCAGATAGCAATGTTGAACTTTACACAGAGTTTGGCAAGAATGTTTACACTGCGCTTGCAACAGTAAATGGCAATGTTGTCGGTGTTTGCGCAACAGCAGGCGCAGACGAGGGTATGTGCCGTCCTTGTGTTTCGAAAATATCAAGGTTTGTGCGCATGTGTGACGCTTTTGGCATTCCCGTTGTAACAGTTATCAATACTGACGGCTTTGCAAAAAGTTGCACAGAAGATATGTCCGGTGGAGTACGTGAAGCTGCACGTCTTGCAGGAACTTATGCTGATGCAACAACAGCTAAAATTGCTGTTGTAACAGGCAAAGCTGTGGGCACAGCATACACGGCACTTTCAAGTGCAGACTTAACTATTGCAGTTAACGGTTGCACAATTGCACCTGTTGAACCAAGTGTTGCAGCAAGCATTTTATACAAAGAGGAAATTGAAGCAGGCAATAACATTGCGCAAGACACAGCGAAGAAAGCGGCAGAATATGCAAACGAAGAATGCAGTGCCGCCGCTGCAGTTAATGCAGGAATAGCTGATTTTGCAGTAAACAGCACTGATATTAGGTCAACAGTTAGTGCCGCCCTTGATATGCTTTGCACCAAACGTGTTCAAAGATTACCAAAAAAACACGGTAATATGTCGTTATAATATAACCATAATTTTTAACTTACAAATATTATTAGGAGGAAGACTAAATGAAATCTTTCAACATTACAGTTAACGGAACACCTTACAGTGTTACAGTAGAAGAAACACAAGGCGGTGCAGTAAGCGCACCGGTAGCACCCGCGGTTGCAGCACCGGCTGCACCAGTTGCAGCTGTTGCACCGGCAGCACCTGTTGCTGCACCTGTTGTTGCAGCAGGCGCAGTTACTGTTTCAGCACCAATGCCCGGCAATATTTTAGACGTTAAAGTAACAAACGGCGCAAGTGTAAAAACAGGCGATGTACTTTGCATACTTGAAGCTATGAAAATGGAAAACGAGATTGTTGCACCGCAAGACGGTACAGTTGCAAGCATTACTTGTAAAAAAGGCGATGTAGTAAACGCAGGCGACGTTCTTGTATCGATGAACTAATTTAAAACGAGAGGTGAATTGTTTTGGCAAAAAAACCGATTAAAATAACAGAAGTTGCGCTTCGTGACTCACATCAGTCACTCATTGCCACACGTATGACAATGGACGAGATGAAAGATATACTTGCAGAGATGGATAAAATAGGTTACTTCTCTCTTGAATGCTGGGGCGGCGCAACGTTTGACTCATGCATACGCTTTTTAGACGAAGACCCATGGGACAGACTTCGCATTATACGTAAAGCCTGCCCAAATACAAAACTGCAAATGCTCTTCAGGGGGCAAAATATGCTTGGCTACCGCCATTATGCTGACGATGCAGTTGAGTACTTTGTTAAAAAATCTGTGTCGAACGGCATAGACATTTTACGTATTTTTGATGCGCTTAATGACCCACGCAACCTTGAAACAGCTATTAAATCTGCTGTAAAAGAAAAAGCACACGTACAAGGCTGTATAAGCTATACATTAAGCCCTGTGCACAGCAACGAGTATTTTGCGAATTATGCAAAAACACTTGAAAACATGGGCGCACACAGCATTTGTATTAAAGACATGGCTGGCCTTTTAACACCGTACTCAACTTATGAGCTTGTTAAAAGTCTTAAAGAGAGCATTAAAATTCCTGTGGATATCCACAGCCATTACACATCAGGCCTTGCATCAATGTCTATACTAAAAGGTATAGAAGCAGGTGCTGACATTATTGATACTGCTATAAGCCCACTGTCGCTTGGTACAAGCCACATGCCGACAGAGAGCCTTGTTGCCGCACTTCAAGGCACAGAGTACGACACAGGCCTTGACCTTAAAAAGCTTGACGTTGTTCGTGCTCACTTTGCAAAACTGCGTGAGAAATATTTGTCATCAGGCCAATTGAGCCCTAAAATGCTTGGCGTTGATGCAAATACATTACTATATCAAGTGCCGGGTGGCATGCTTTCAAACCTTTTGAAACAGCTTAAAGACGCAGGAAAAGAAAACCAACTTGAAGATGTTTTGAAAGAAATTCCACGTGTTCGTGAAGATTCAGGCTACCCACCACTTGTTACACCTACAAGCCAAATTGTTGGCACACAAGCTGTGTTCAATGTTATAATGGGCGAGCGTTATAAAATGGTAACAAAAGAGTTCAAAGCAATGGTAAAAGGCGAATACGGCAAAACTCCGGCACCAATTAGCGCTGAATTCAGCAAGAAAATACTTGGTGACGAAGAACCAATTACTTGTAGGCCGGCAGATTTGTTGAAAGCTGAAGTTGAAGCAATGAAAGTTGAAGCTGCAAAGTATACACAACAAGAAGAAGATGTTTTAACATATGCCATGTTCCCACAAGTTGCACCTAAATTCTTTGATAAAAGGAACGAAAAGATGCAAGGTGTTGACGGCGCACATGTAGATTATGCCAGCAAATCACATCCGGTGTAATAATTTTTAAAATAAAAGGCAGTTGCGAAATTTTTAATTTAGTTTAAATGCCTAAAAAAGTAGGGCGGCCCGGTGAGAGCTGTTGCAAATTATTATTTGACAACAGCTCCGTTGTGGCCGCTTATAATTTGGTTCAACTATAATTCACAATTTAGGGGTACAAACATGGGAGTAGATATAGTTTTAATATTTTTTATTGCTTTAATACTAATTGCTATTGTAGGTGTTTTAATAGCATTTATAAGTGTTAAAAGGACATTTAAACGCTTATTTGGCACTTCTAACATTTTACAGCTTGCCGATATGCGCGAGACTGAAATGGAGGAAACACCAAAGTCAATTAGTGGAATGGAGAGTATTGTTCGGCCACAAATTAGTGAGGATTTCCCCACGATGTCTGTTGACGAATTAAAAAGCAGAAACGCAGATGAAATATTTGCGTATTATAATGCGCTTGAGTCGGGTGACATTTCAAGATACAAAAACATAAAACAAGTTGACGACATGTTGCACAAAACAGCAAAAGAGTATGAAAAACAAGACACACACATTAGCGGTGTTAAAATACATAAACATGCAATAAGTAGATATAATAAAAATGACGAAAATGCGACAATTAATTTTCAAGCTGCCGTTGAATATATTAAAAAAAGCAAAGTAGAAAAAGATGGCAAAAAAACACAAGTTAGGGTTAAGACATCTTGGGTATACTTGCCACTTGAAAGCAACTTTAACGCACAGGGTAGCTTTGCGGCAAATTGCCCAAATTGCGGCGCACCTATGAAATCACTTGGAGAAAAAGTGTGCCACTATTGCCACAGTAACATTGAAGTAGATTTTGGAAGAGCTTGGGTGCTTAGCAGTATTATTGAGGGATAAAAGTTTTGCTTCTTTAAATTGAAATTACAACCTATAAAAAAACAGGCGCAAAAACAAACGATAATACGCCGCTTATTGAACTTGTTAAAATAAGTAATACCGATGTATACACAAAAGACTGAATGAAATTTTGAAATCTTATAAAACACTCATATTTTTTGGATATTAGTAGTTTGAAAAGCCCACTTGATACGTACATAGCCTGCGTGTTAATTACACAAAGCAAAAATGCTTCACCCAGTTGTGGCAAAAAGAAAATAAGAAGGTTTGCCACAACGCCCCTCATTCCAAATGAAGTATACATATAGCCGCTTATACAGCCAATATATGCGCCTTTTAAAAATGGTATTAATATTAGTATAGGTGTACCAACACAGGAAAAACTAAAAAATAGTACTAGAAGATGTAATATAAATGCGCTTGAGAACGAGAATGCTATTACATGAAGCATATCCTGTTTATGTGCCAACATTATTTGGTCAATAAAATATGTTAAATATGCATGTCCGCCTTTATAAGTAATTGTTGTGACATGCTGTAATAAAGAACCGGTGACAATACCAAAAAGCAAAACAGCAGGCGGTACCCACGTTTGCCATAATTTACGCGTACCTATAAACCGCCGTGCACGCAGCGGCTTTATTCTTATATTTTTGTTTTTAACAACTGCAAAATTTTGCACTTTTCATACACCCTTTACTTTTTTATATTATTTTAAGTTACGTTTAATTTTATGTAATTACAAAGCTAATTATTACTTTCTTAGGTGGATATATGAATATTTCAGTAAAAGTTAACCAAGAGCAACTTTATGATATCTTATTAAATGTTGCGTTAATTCGCCCTGTTTTTATTTGGGGTGCGCCGGGCATCGGCAAATCCTCAATAGTAGAGCAATTTGCCGCAGAAATGAACTTAGAGTGCGTTTCGCTTTTGGGCAGCCAGCTTGCACCTGAAGACATTATTGGTGTGCCGCAAATTGTTGACGGCAAAAGTAGGTTTTGCCCACCTGTATCAATTGCAAAAGACAAACCATACTGCCTTTTTTTAGACGAGCTCAACGCATGCTCTCAAGAAGTGCAAAAGGCTTTTTACAGCCTGATACATGACAGGCGCATTGGCGAGTATTATTTGCCACAGGGCTCAATTGTAATAGGTGCGGGCAACCGCGCGCAAGACAATGCAATTGTAAAAACCATGTCGTCTGCGCTTGTTAACCGCATGTTTCACGTTGAGCTTACGGCGAACCATAAAAGTTGGATTAAATGGGCAGGCGCACAAGGGTTGCACCCATATGTTATAGAGTATATTATGCTTAGGCCTGACCATTTATGGAGCACACCGCCTAAAGCGGAAGAACCATTTTCAACACCGCGTTCGTGGCACATGCTTAGCGATGTACTTTACAGTTTCGGAGATGATATTAAAGACAGCGATATTGACATAATTGCATCGGGGCTTGTTACACCACAACATGCAGTGCAGTTTAAGGCGTTTATAAAACAGGTTAAAAATAAATATGCGCTTAACGCTATTATAGACGGCAACCAAAAATGGCCTAGTGAACCTGAGAACAGAGACACACTCTACTTTCTTGCACAAAGCTTCAGGGCACAGCTTGTAAAAGAGTTGCCCGAAAATAAAAATAAGCTTTCATCAAGTGTTGCAACACTTGTAAACAGGGCGAAAATACTTATTAAAGAGCTGGCAACCATAAGCCTTGAAATAGCACAACTAACAGTTGCAGACCACGACGGCAAAGCATTGCCTGATTGGTTTATGGTTGAAATTGTGAAAGATTTACCCAGACTTGTGAAAAAGGATAAGAAATAATGGCGAAATACAGCAATAGCCAGAATAACAAGGCCGTGCAAGATTTTAATATTGGGTATAACATAGTGTGCAGCAACCCTGTCTTTTGCATGCTTTTAGGCAAGGTGGAAATAACAAAACCACATGATTACAACTTGCCAAAAAATGCTTATGCCATTGCAGTAAGCAGTGGAAAAATATACATTAATAAAGCAATAAGACAAGAGCCGGAAGTTTGGGCAAGAATTGTTGCACATTGCCTTTTACACTTTGCAATGGGGCATTTTGTTGAAAAAGAGCGCGAAGACTATTGGAATATTGCATGTGATTTAGTAATTGAAAAATTTTTAAGTGATTTCAAATTTGGGAAGCCGTATTATTCCGGCGCACTGCCCGGTGGTATTACAAGTGAAGAAAAACTGTACGAGAGATTTATGCAAGATGGTGTGCCCGAGGAATATTATGGATATGGCACTTGTAACGAACAACGTGCGGATATGATTTTTTCAAAAGAAAACACTTTTTCACAAAAAAGCAATAAAGACTATGCGGCTGCATTTGCAAGCGGGATTACATGTGCCGTGAAAAATGCTGTTGACATAGCAGGCGGAATTACAGACATTTTAAGCAGTAGTTATGACAACGAAGAGAAGATGACTAAGGCTAAAAAGGCAAGGAATTGGTTTATTTCTTCTTACCCGCTTCTGGGTGCCATTGCGTCTAATTTTACCATAGTGGAAGATCAGATTTTGTGCCACAGAATGAATATTGCTGTTGCGGCAATTTCGTGCGACATGAAAGAAATATATATAAACCCACTAGCAAAATTAACTTATGAAGAGTGCAAATTTATTTTGGCGCACGAGTTTTTACATGCGGCACTAAGCCATGGCACTAGGGCAGGGTGGCGCGATAGTTATTTGTGGAATGTTGCATGTGATTTTGTAATTAATGTGTGGCTTACTCAAATGAAAGTTGGTGTGCGCCCGGCAGGCGTGTTATATGACGAAAAATATAAAGATTTTAGTGCCGAAGCTGTTTACGACGACATAATGCTAAATATAAAAGCTGTTAAATACTTTGTTACTTTGCGCGGCAATGGCCTTGGCGATATAATGCCAAGCGATGAAAATTGGTATAAGAAAGAAAACGGCGCAGAGCTTGATGAATTTTTTCGCCGTGCAATAGAGCAAGGGCTAGGCTTCTTTGAGGGTGAGCAAAGAGGCTTTTTGCCGGCAGGGTTAATTGAAGAAATACGTGCACTTAACCATGTACCCATTCCTTGGGACATTGAACTTGCACGCTGGTTTGATGAAATGTTTGTCCCCCTTGAAAAGAAACGCAGCTATGCAAGAGTTAGCAGGCGCCAAAGCTCAACGCCGGACATACCACGTGCAAGTTATGTTCAAAACGAGCAGCAAAAGTACGGCAGAACTTTCGGCGTTATTCTTGATACATCAGGTTCTATGGATAGGCGTTTGCTTGCTTTGTGCCTTGGCGCAATAGCAAGTTACAGTGTCAGTAAAGAAGTGACGGCAGTTCGTGTTGTTTTTTGTGACGCTGAGGCATATGATATGGGTTATATGCTGCCGGAGGAAATTGCAGGCAGTGTGAAAATTATGGGCAGAGGCGGCACAATACTTCAACCCGGAATTGATTTGCTATGCACAGCAAAAGATTTCCCTAAAGATGCACCTATACTAATTATTACTGATGGCTATTGTGAGGACAACTTGTTACTGCACGGTAGAGAACACGGATATTTAATACCATTTGGCGCAAACTTACCCTTTTTACCAAAAGGTGAAGTTTTTAGGGTTAGGCAAAAATAGTGGATATGCAAATGCAAATATTATTAACTTATTAGTGTGTAATTTAGCGCCATGATGTCAAAATAATTTTTGTAAAAAATTATTAATTGTAATTCAAAATACTTATAAAATGTGGTATAATAATTTATGCTGTAAATTTATATATAAAAGTTTATTTAATAAGAAAGAGGACTTTAAAATGAAATATTGTAAACGCTGTACAATGCCCGATACACGCCCGGGAATAATTTTTAACGAAGATGGTGTTTGCTCGGCCTGTTTGCACTACGACAATAGAAAAAATATTGACTGGGACAAACGTTTTGAAGAGTTTAAGGCACTTTGCGATAAATACAGAGGCTGCAATGGCCCCGGTGGTTATGATTGTGCTGTTGCTGTTTCAGGCGGTAAAGACAGTCATTTTCAAGTTTATGTGTTAAAAGAAGTTATGAAAATGAACCCAATATTATTTACTGTCGAAGATAACTTTCCAATGACAGACGCCGGGATATATAATTTGAAAAATATAAGCGAAGCATTTAGTTGCACACTTATAAGTTGTAAGCCTAACATTAAAGTGCAAAAAATATTAATGAAGAAATTTTTCGAAAAATATGGCAAACCTACATGGTTTCTTGACAGGTTAATTTATACATTCCCACTGCACATGGCGCTTAAATTCAACACACCAATGTTGTGCTATGGCGAAAATGTAAGTTATGAATACGGCGGAAATTCAGACAAGGAAACGTATTCTGCAAAAGACCAAATTAACAACGGTGTTGCAATAGGAATTGACACGTCTGAACTTGTGGGCGATGGAGTTAACGAAAATGATTTAAGCCTTACAAAGGCGCCAACAAGTGAAGAACTTGACAGGCTTGACCCGTTCTATCTTTCATATTTTATGCAATGGGACAGCTATAAAAATTACAACCTTGCAAAAAGCCGCGGCTTCCAAGATTTAACGCATGAGTGGGACAGACAGCACCATGTGGAAATGTTTGACCAAATTGACAGCCGTGCATACCTTGTTCACTCTTGGATGAAGTATCCAAAATTCGGACATGCCGCTGCAACAGATTATACATCACGTAGTATTCGTTATGGCGTTATGACACGTGAAGAAGGCGTAAGGTTAATTAACGAGCGCGACGGAAACCTTGACCCACTATGCGTGCGTGACTTTTGTGATTTTGTCGGATATTCAAAGGCAGAATTTTATGCCATTATAGACAAATTTTACAACACCGACTTATTTTATAAAGACGACCGCATGAAATGGAGACTAAAAACACCTATAAAATAATGTTTTAAGTTGTAATATGTATAACAAAGCATTTATTAGCCGAATAAATAAGTATTACTATAGGTTATAAAGTTATATAGTTTCAACTATTGTTGACACTATATAATTTTATAAGTAAATTGAACAAGTAGGGGGTGGTATAAGTTGCGGAAAATAGGTTTTGACAATGAGACGTATATTAAAGAACAAATTAAACGCATAAGGCAAAGGGTAGAAAAATTTCACAACAAGTTATACCTTGAATTTGGCGGTAAACTTTTTGACGATTACCATGCGGCAAGGGTGCTGCCCGGTTTCGATTTGAACTGCAAATCAAAATTGCTGTGTGAAATGAAAGAACATGCGGAGATAATTTTTTGCATAAGCGCAAAGGCAATAGAGCAAAACAAGGTGCGCAGCGATATAGGCATTACATACGACTTAGACGCGCTAAGGCTTATGGATAGCCTGCGAAAATTGGGGCTTTTTATTGGCAGTGTGCTTATAACCCAGTATTCGGGCCAAACGACGGCCGATGCATTTAAAAAGAAACTTGAAATGCGCGGCGAGCGTGTGTATATGCACACACTTACTAATGGGTATCCATCTAATGTTGATATGATAGTTTCACCTGAGGGTTATGGCGCAAACCCTTATATAGAAACAACACGCCCTATTGTTGTTGTAACTGCACCGGGGCCGGGTAGCGGGAAGCTTGCAACTTGCCTTTCACAGCTTTACCACGAACATGTGCGAGGTGTAAAAGCAGGTTATGCAAAGTACGAGACTTTCCCTGTATGGAACTTACCACTTGGCCACCCTGTCAATATTGCGTACGAAGCGGCGACGGCTGACTTAAAAGATGTTAATATGATAGACCCTTTTCATTTAAGCGAGTACGGTGAAACTACAATTAATTATAATAGAGACATTGAGGCTTTCCCGGTTGTAAAAGCTATTTTAACACGTATTCTTGGCGAAGAAGTTTACAAGTCCCCCACCGATATGGGCGTTAACATGATTGGCAAAAGTATTACGGACGACGAAGTAGTAAAAAATGCCGCTTGTCAGGAAATTATACGAAGATATTACAACGCAGGTTGCGACTATAAACGTGGCAGGTGTGACATTGAAACATGCCAAAGAATTGAAATGCTGATGAGTGTTTTGCACCTAACACCGCAAGACAGAAACGTTGTAAACCCTGCAATTGAAAAAGCAAAAGAAGAAAATTGCAGCGTTGTTGCAATAGAACTTCCAAACGGTAAAATAATAACAGGTAAATCATCTGAATTGATGAACGACACTGCTGCGGCTGTTTTAAACAGTGTGAAAATGCTTGCAGGTATAGACGATGAAATTATGCTTATTTCACCAATAGTACTGTCGCCAATAATTAAAATGAAGCAAGAAGTACTTGGAAGCAGATATCCTGTATTAAAGCTTGAAGAAGTTTTGCAAGCGCTTGCGGTTTCAGCAGTTACTAACCCAACGTCGGCAATGGCTGTTGGCAAGTTGCCGCTTCTTAAGGGCTGTGATGCACACTGTTCTAACATGATAACGCAAAGTGACGGCGCAACATTTTTTAAACTGGGCATTAATTTTACGTGCGAGCCAATTTTCCCAACAAGTGATTTGTATTTTAAATAAATTATAACAACAAGCCGTGCTTTTTATATAGTGTATTAAAACATGTTATGGTTATATTTATGCAGTGCACTACTATTAAGCAGTATACGTTTAAGCTGATAATAACAAAAACAAGGCTTTCTTATTTGAAAATATTAAAAAACTATTGACATTTTCATGTAAAGCATATATAATGGTTCAAGTAAACAAAGTAGCTATGCTTATGGGCAGCTCACCTTGTGTGCAATTTTGCACCGGGTTAATAAAGCAAACGTTTTTGCGTTTATTTTGTTATTTGGGTGTGTTGTGCTATTTTAGCATTAGCACACTTTTTTAATTACTGTATTTGGAGGTGCTTAAAATTAGCGGCAAAAAAGAAATGGAAATTAACGAGGGTATACGTGACAAAGAAGTACGCGTTATTGATGCCGATGGAAGCCAACTTGGCATTATGGCAGCGCGCGACGCACTGAAACGTGCGATTGACAATGACCTTGACCTAGTTAAAATTGCGCCACAGGCCTCACCGCCCGTGTGTAAAATTATGGACTTTGGCAAATTCCGCTTCGAGCAACAGAAAAAAGAGAAGGAAGCAAGGAAAAACCAAAAGGTTGTTGAAATTAAAGAAGTTCGTCTATCACTTAACATTGACACAAATGACTTCAACACTAAAGTCGCACAGGCGTCTAAATTTTTGGCTAAAGGTGATAAAGTCAAGGTTTCCATACGTTTCAGGGGCCGTGAAATGGCACACGCAAACTTAGGTTTGGCAGTTCAACAACGCTTTGCAGAGGCTTTGCCACAAGCAGTTGTTGAAAAACAGCCGAAACTTGAGGGACGTAGTATGCAAATGTTTTTAGCACCGGCTAAAGATAAGTAAGCAACATCAAGGAGGATATAATAATGCCTAAAATTAAAACTCATTCAGGGGCGAAAAAACGCTTTAAGTTGACAAAAAACGGCAAAATAAAACGCGGCAACGCTTTTCGTAGCCATATTTTGACAAAAAAGAGCACAAAACGTAAAAGAGGCTTCCGCAAGTCAACATATGCCGATAAAACAAATGCGGCAAACATTCGCCGTATGTTACCATACGCATAATTTCGGTGTATTAAAAGTACCGGCACTTATATTTGAATAAGGAGACTAAAAAATATGGCACGTATTAAAGGCGCAACTATGACGCGCAAAAGAAGAAAAAAGACACTAAAACTTGCTAAAGGTTATTACGGTAGTAAGTCTAAACATTTTAAAATGGCCAAACAACAGGTTATGAAAAGCGGTAACTACGCTTTTATTGGCCGTAAACAAAAGAAACGTGATTTCCGTAAATTGTGGATTACACGTATTAATGCTGCATGTAGGGCACAGGGTATAAACTATTCTGTCTTCATGAACGGCATGAAAAAAAGCGGTATAGAGCTTAACCGTAAAATGTTGTCTGAAATGGCTATACATGACGAGAAGAGCTTTAGCGCACTTGTAGAAACAGCAAAAAAAGCTGTTAAATAGTTTGATTTTGCATTATTTCGTTTTATTCTAATAAAACATGCAGGGGGTTTACCTCACAAAACGCCTAAAGGAAGAGCTGTTTGCCCTTTTTTATGCCTTGTGAAGTAAACCTTTTTTGCTTGTTATTAATTTATAATGCTGAATAGGAGTTATAAATGGCTGAGATTATTACAAGCAGGGACAACAGCCTTATAAAATATGTGCAAAAAATTGCGAAAAACAAAACTTTTAGGAATGAGGAAAATCTTTTTTTTGCCGAAGGACTTAGACTTTGCGAAGAATTGGCAAAGTCTAATAATCCGAAAAAAATTTTTTATACCGAAAAAGCTGCTGAAAAGTGTAGTGCATTATTGCAACAATGCACTGACGTCTATGAGGTGAAAGAGCACGTAGCACAGAAAATTTCAAGTACACAGAACACACAAGGCGTATTTGCACTTTTTGAAACGAACAAAAAAACGCTTAAAAGCGTGCAAAATTCAGGAAAATATGTTATAATAGAAAATGTGCAAGACCCAACAAATGCAGGTGCTATTATAAGAAGCGCTGCGGCGTTCGGTTTTAACGGTGCCGTTTTATGCGGTGCATGTGCAGACGTTTTTGCAGACAAAGCACTTAGGGCAAGCATGGGTGCTGTGGGGCGCATTGACATTATAATTGAAGAGAGCATTAATGCCACATTAAGTTATATGAAAGAGAAAGGCATACATGTTTATGCCGCCGCTTTAACTGGCGCTGTAAGCCTTGATGAAGTGCAAATTGACAACAACAAACAAGGCTTAGCTGTATTACTAGGTAACGAGGGAAACGGCTTGACACCTCAAGCTATTGAATTAGCTGACACTGTTGTTAGTATACCTATGGCCCAAAATGCCGAAAGCCTAAATGTGTCTGTGGCAGCAGGTGTGTTTTTTTATGTTTTTCGCTAATAATCAATATTGCATTAACGCATAAATATGCTAAGTAATTGTGATAAGGCGGTGTACTATGGATAAAAGTGCCCCCATAAAAGCAAACTATGAGCAAGTAGTGGAAATTAAATGCCTTAAAATCAAAGAAAATATGCATCAATTTTTTGATTTTGATTTTAACCGCAAGAAAGCAAATTTGCAAACGTGGCTATGGCTTGCAAATGCGCTGGGCTATGCAAGTGCACAGGCCAGTGAGGTTTTAAGAGAGTACACAAACATAGAGCGTTTGTTGCGCGATAGATTTACACAAGATTTGTCACAACTTTTTACAACTGCACAAATATTGGCCTTGAAAGAAAAAGAGCCTGAAGATTTTGTTTCTAGAATAAATTTATGCAAACAGAATAATGTTAGTATTGTTACGTTTGATGATGAAAACTACCCGGAACTTTTGCGGAATATTGATTCGCCACCGCCTGTTTTGTATTACAGAGGTAATATAAAACTTTTGAATAATTACTTCTCTGTGGCTATTGTGGGCACACGCCGCCCTTCCGCATATGGCACAGAGGCTACGCGCACAATTGCGAATGGGCTTGCAAAGCACGGTGCTGTGCTTGTTTCGGGCCTTGCCGCAGGACTAGACAGTGAATGCCACAAGGCAAGTTTACAAAACAACGCGGCAACAGTTGCATGCATAGCCTTTGGGCACGATTATTGTTACCCGGCTTCAAATAAAAAGCTTAAAGAGCTTATTGAAAAATATGGGCTTGTAATAGGCGAGTACCCACCGGGAACACAAATGCAAAAGCCGTTTTTCTTACACAGAAACCGTTTAATAGCAGGGCTATCGCATGGGCTTTGTGTTGCAGAAGCACGTGTGCGCAGCGGTACACTTAACACTGTTTCGGCGGCACTGAAATATGGCAGGGATGTTTTTAGTGTGCCGGGCAGTATATTTTCACCACTTTGTGAGGGGACTAATAAATTACTACAAGAGGGCGCAATTCCTGCAACATCACACAACGACATTTTGCAATGGTATGGCTTTGACACAAGTGAAGAGCAAGTGAAAACAGAAGTTAAAATAGATTTAAACAGCTTTACAAAAGACGAAAGAAAAGTATATGACACTTTAAGCGTAAAGCCAATAGCGCTTCAATTAATTTGTGTTCAATGCAATTTGCCAATACAAAATGTAATGTCTATATTGACAAAACTGGAGCTTGACGGCATTGTAAAGCAGCAAGCAGGGAGACAGTTTTTGCTCACAGACACATGTAACTAATTGTTATTAGTTGCAAAGCACTCAATTTCCCGGAAAGGACTTTTTATGTCAAAATTAGTAATAGTAGAGTCGCCTGCGAAGGCAAAAACAATTCGAAAATATTTAGGGCCTGGTTTTGAAGTAACTGCCTCAATGGGGCATATACGTGATTTGCCCGCAAGCCAACTTGGTATTGACGTTGAACAAAATTACTTGCCAAAATATATTAATATTAAGGGCAAAGAAAAGCTTATTAAAGAGCTGAAAACACTTGCAAAAGAGAGCGATGAAATTTTCCTTGCAACTGACCCTGACAGAGAGGGTGAGGCAATAAGTTGGCACCTTGCAAATTTGCTGGGGCTTGATACCACAACAAAAAACCGTGTTACTTTTGGCGAAATAACGAAAAAAGGCATCACACAGGGTATGAGCTCGCCACGTGCAATTGACATGGATTTGTTTAACGCACAGCAAGCGCGCAGAATTCTTGATAGGCTTGTAGGCTATAAGCTGTCGCCGTTTTTATGGCGAAAAGTGCGAAGAGGACTTTCTGCCGGGCGTGTGCAAAGCGTTGCCGTGCGCCTTATTGTTGACAGGGAAAAAGAAATTGAGAGCTTTATTCCCGAAGAATACTGGAATATTGATGTACTTTTGAGCCCACCGAATGTTGCCAAGAAATTTGAAGCACACTTAATTGCAACGGCAGACGGCAAAAAGCTTGAAGTGAAAAATGAAGATACAGCGCAAAAAATTGTTAATGATTTAAATGGCGCTGAATATATAATTAAAAAACTAACAAATTCTAAAAGAAGAAAGCAGCCGGCGCCGCCTTTTATTACATCTACACTGCAACAAGAGGCAAGCAGAAGGCTTGGCTTTACAGCAACGCGGACAATGCGTGCGGCACAGCAGTTGTATGAGGGCATTGACATAAAAGGACAAGGCACAACAGGCCTTATTACCTATATGCGTACAGACAGTTTGCGCATAGCAGAAGAAGCTGTGGCAGCGGCTAAAGAATTTATTGTAGGCACTTATGGCGAAAATTATACCAGTGAAAAACCAAGAGTTTATAAGGGCAAAAATGCAACAGCCGCACAAGACGCCCACGAGGCAATTAGGCCAACTGACCCGGCACTTACACCCGACGTTGTTGACAAAAGTATTACAGGCGATGTTGCAAAGCTGTACAGGCTAATTTGGAGCAGGTTTATTGCAAGCCAAATGAGCGACTGCTTGCAAGACACTGTTTCGGTAGACATAATTGCGGCTGACTATTTATTCCGTGCATCGGGCTTTGTTGTTACGTTTGACGGCTTTACAGTGCTTTATGAAGAACGCACAGACGAAAAAGAAAAAAAGGAAACAGCACTGCCCCCACTTTCTAAAGGAGACATTTTAAAGTTGCGTGAGCTTAACCCGGCGCAAAAATTTACTCAGCCGCCACCAAGGTACACAGAGGCCACGCTTATTAAAGCGCTAGAGGAAAACGGTATTGGACGCCCCTCAACATATGCGCCTACAATTACAACTATTATAGATAGAGATTATGTAGAGCGAGAGAAGAAAAAATTATCTCCAACAATTTTGGGGCGGACAATAAACGATTTAATGCTTGCGCAGTTCCCTAATGTGGTTGATGTGAAGTTTTCGGCACAAATGGAGAAGAACCTTGACAAAATAGAGACCGGAAAAACAGGCTGGGAAATAGTTATAGATGCATTTTACAAAGATTTTGACGAAACACTGAAAACTGCCGAAGAAAACATGAAAGACCAAAAAATTAAAGTGCCCGACGAAGAGACAGAAGAAATTTGCGAAGAATGTGGGCGCAATATGGTTATTAAAAGCGGTAGATTTGGCAAGTTTTTGGCATGCCCCGGTTTTCCTGATTGTAAGAACACAAAGCCACTTGTTAAATCATCACCGGGTTTTTGCCCTAAATGTAAAAGCCGAATATTAATACGCAGCTCTAAACGTGGGCGCGTATACTATGGGTGTGAAAAAAACCCGACGTGTGATTTTATGACATGGAACGAGCCCGTAGATAAGACATGTGAAAAATGCGGCAATACACTATTCAAAAAAGGCGGCAAAAACGGAATTCTACTGTGCGAGAATGAGGGTTGTGATTTCACACGGCCTGTAAATCATGAAAGCGGCGATGATAAAAAGGAGTGATTAGCGCTGAAAATTAATATTTTCGGCGCAGGCCTTGCAGGTTGTGAGTGTGCATTATACCTTGCAAAAAATGGGTTTAAGGTGAATTTATACGAGCAAAAACCTTTAGTGTTTACGCCTGCCCACAAAGACGAGAATTTTGCAGAGCTAGTTTGTTCAAACTCGCTTAAATCTGACAGAATTGACTCTGCAGGCGGCCTGTTAAAAGCCGAAATGCGGCTTTTGGGGTCAGAGCTTTTGAATGTTGCGCAAAACTGCCGCGTTGCGGCAGGCGGTGCACTTGCGGTAGACAGAAAATTGTTTGCACAGCAAGTTACACAGCTTATAAAAAACAACGACAACATTACGGTTTTTGGCTGTGAAGTTGAAAATATTGACGAGACAGAAAAAGACACCATTACTATTGTTGCAACAGGGCCGCTTACAAGCAGTGCGCTTGCAAGTGATATAATTAGGCTTACTGGCCACGGCACCCTGTATTTTCACGATGCAGCAGCACCTATTATTGAGGCCGACAGCATTGATATGGGTGAGGTTTTCGCGCAAAGCAGATATGGAAAAGGCGCGCCGGACTATTTAAATTGTCCTTTTGACAAGGCGCAGTACGAAGAGTTTCATAAAGAGCTTGTGGCGGCACAGTCTGTTGAATTGCATGACTTTGAAAAAAAAGGTAGCGATGAAAATATAGCCGATTTGAGTGCGGAAAATACCGAAATGTCAAGCACAGAAAAAATTACAGTTTACGAGGGATGTATGCCGATAGAAGTTATGGCTAAGCGCGGCGCAGACACAATGCGATTTGGCCCTCTTCGCCCTGTTGGGCTTGTAAACCCAAAAACAGGGCACAGGCCATGGGCAAACATACAACTTCGTGCAGAAAATGAAGAGCGTACGATGTATAATATTGTTGGCTTTCAAACTAACTTGAAATTTTCAGAGCAAAAACGTGTTTTCAGTATGATTTCAGGCCTTAAAAATGCGAATTTTGTGCGCTATGGTGTAATGCACAGGAATACATTTATAAACAGCCCAAAAGTACTTAGTAAAAATCTATGCTTGAAAAACAACCCTAATATATATTTTGCAGGGCAAATAACAGGCTTTGAGGGCTATATGGAAAGTGCAGCAAGTGGGCTTTTGGCCGCACGTGCTGTGTGTGCGGCTATAAACGGTGAGGAAGTAACGCACTATTCAAATTTATCAATGTGCGGTGCACTTTTAAATTATATTACATCAGACAATGAGGACTTTCAACCAATGGGTGCTAACATGGGTTTGTTGCCACCTGTTGAACAAGTTATAAAGGGTAAAAGAGAGCGATATAGAGCTATTGCAAAAAGGGCTCTTGATAATTTGGTCGAATGCACAAATATACAGGACGGCAAAAAAATGGTTGAGCAATTTTTTAATGAAGAAAAAACAGAAAATCAGAACGGAGAAAAGCGATGAAAATAATTATTGATGCAATGGGCGGAGACAATGCGCCAAGTGAAATATTAAAAGGCGCTATGCTTGCAAAAAACGAGTATGGTGTTGAGATTATAGCAGTTGGAAACGAACAAAAAATTAACGATGCAGCGAAAAAAGAGAACATTGATTTGACGGGTATAAATATAGTGCACGCCTCTGAAGAAATTGAGATGTGCGATGAGCCCGCCACTGCAATTCGCAATAAAAAAGACTCGTCAATAGTTGTTGCAATGCGTATGCTTGCAAACGGCGAGGGCGATGCTTTTGTTTCTGCCGGTTCTACCGGTGCAGTGCTTGCCGGTGCAATGTTGATTGTTAAAAGAATAAAGGGTGTAAGCCGCCCTGCCATTACTACTGTAATTCCAGGCTCTGAAAAAGCGTTTGTTTTGCTTGATTCAGGCGCGAATGTTGAGTGCCGCCCTGCCATGATAAGTGCTTTTGCAACAATGGGCAGTGTTTATGCACAAAAAGTTTTGAAGCGTGAAAACCCAACTGTTGGCCTTGCAAATAACGGTGCAGAAGAGACAAAAGGCCCGCCGGACTATGTTGAAGCACATGGGCTATTAAAGCTAAATCAAAACATAAATTTTGTTGGAAATGTAGAGCCTAAGGAAATTCCGACAGGCGAAGTAGATGTTATAGTGTGTGACGGCTTTGTGGGTAATGTAATACTTAAACTTACAGAGGGCGTTGCAAAAATGCTTGTTAAAGAAATTAAAAAAGTATTTATGAAAAGCGCTGTTTCAAAGCTTGCTTACCTAATGTTAAAAAGCGGTATGGGTGACTTTAAAAAGAAACTTGACGCAGACGAATACGGCGGCGCAATAATGCTGGGCGTGAAAAAGCCTGTGATTAAAGCACACGGTTCTTCTAATGCAAAAGCCTTTAAAAACGCAATACGTCAGGCTAAAAATTGCGTAGAAGCTAATGTTATTGAGGCGATGAGCGAAAAACTTGCAACAATAGTAGAAAAAGAAAGCGGAGAAAACGCATAATGCAACACCTAGAGCAAAAAATAGGATATATTTTTAAAGATAAGAACTTACTTAAAACTGCGTTGACACACACATCTTTTGCAAACGAGGCAAAGGGTCACACAATTCATAACGAGCGCCTCGAATTTCTTGGCGACTCTGTTTTGCAAGTTGTAACGGCAGACTATCTTTTTTTAAACAAAAATATGTCAGAGGGTGACCTTACACGTACGCGTGCAAAACTTGTTTGCGAGGGTGCACTTTTTGGGTTTGCTCAAAATATTAATTTGGGTGATTATGTTTTACTTGGAAAAGGCGAGGAATTATGCGGCGGCAGAAATAGGCCGAGCATAATGGCAGACGCATTTGAGGCACTTATAGCGGCGATTTATTTAGACGGTGGCATTGAAAGTGCTAAAATGTTCATTTTGCCATTTTTCAATAGTGCCGAAGTTTTAAAAGACAAAGACACAGATTATAAAACAAAATTGCAAGAGATTGTGCAGCAAAACAGGACAGAAAAACTTAGTTACTGCGTTGTTAAAGAGACAGGGCCTGACCATAATAAGCAATTTGAAGTACATGTTCTTTTAAACTCAAATTGTATAGGAAAGGGAACTGCCGGCAGTAAAAAACTTGCAGAGCAATTAGCGGCAAAAGAGGCGCTTGCCCTTATGGGCTATTGATTAAGGAGTGAAACAATGCTTTTAACAGCCCTTGAAATTCAAGGTTTTAAGTCTTTTCCGGATAAGACAAAAGTTACAATTGGCACCGGCATTACAGCCATAGTTGGCCCTAACGGAAGCGGTAAAAGTAATATTTCGGACGCTATTCGCTGGGTTATGGGCGAGACAAGTGCAAAGCAATTGCGCGGTGGCGGAAAAATGGAAAATGTAATTTTCGGTGGCACACAGCAAAGGGGTGCCATGGGATATGCCATGGTGAATTTACATATAGACAACAAAAGCGGTGGGCTTGATGTTGACAGCGACAAAGTTGTTATTGGGCGTAAATATTATAGAAGCGGAGACAGTGAGTACTCAATAAACGGGCAAAATGTACGCCTTAAAGATGTTTACGAATTGCTGTTGGACACAGGGCTTGGCAGAGACGGATATGCAGTTATAGGCCAGGGCAAAATTGCAGAGATTGTCGGTGCAAAGTCTTCGGAAAGGCGTGAAATTTTTGAAGAGGCATCGGGGATATCGAAATTTAGGTATAAGAAAAACGAAGCGGAAAGGCGCCTTGTAAGCACAGAGGAAAACCTTGTTAGGTTGCGTGACATTTTAAGCGAACTTGAAAGGCAAGTTGGGCCACTTGAAAAAGAGTGTAAAAAAGCGAAAGTTTTTATAGAACTTGCCGAGCGCAAAAAAGGGTTGGAAGTTACACTTTGGGTAGACACAGCAAATAAGGCAAAAGAAACACTGCGTGAGCATACACGTAAAATTGAAATAGCACAGACAGATTATGATAGAACAGAACAAGACATAGCGAAGTGCGAAAAACAAGCAGCTGAACTTCATGAAGAGCAAGAAGAATATATAATGCGTGCAAACAGGCTTGGGCAAGATATTTCTGCTGTAACAGAAGAAGTTGCAAGTGCAGAAACACGAATTGCTGTTTTGCGAAACAACATTATGCACAATGACCAAGCAGTTGGGAATTTGCAAAGTGAAATTGACGAGAGATCAAAAGGCAAAGAGAACACACTGCAAGAAATTGAAATGCATGAAAAAGCAATTGAAGAGTGTGATAAAAGTGTTATTTCTCTTGAGCAAAGGGCCCAAAAACTTAACGATGAATTGAGTGATTTGCAGGCTGAAAATATGTTAAGCGGGCAAAGACGCACTGTTATTACACAAAAACTTACAGAGATGACAACGCAAATTACAGATTTAAAAGTCAGCATAGCCTCGCATCAAAGCAGTGTGCAGGCTGCTAGGTTGCGCCTTGAAATTGTGAAAGCTGACAGTGAACAAATTGCAAAAAATAAAGAAAACTTAAAAAAAGAAAACAGTGAAACCAATGAGTTTTTAAGCTTAACATTGGAAAACATTACAAAGCTTGAAAATATTAAAAGTGGGTTAAATTTAAGGCTTGAAGCAAAAAATAAATTGCTTGAACAGGCGGCTGAAAAAGAGAATGAACTTTATAAAAAGTTGAATGAGACAACACATAAGATACAACTTATTAAAGATTTAGAACGCAACATGGAGGGCTATGGCGGAAGCGTTAAAAAAGTGATGAAAGCACATAGCGACAAGCGCTTAAGCGGCATAATAGGCCCGGTTGCAAGTATATTAGAAGTAAAACAGGGCTATGAATTGGCTGTTGAAACAGCACTGGGCTTTGCCATGCAGAATATAATTGTGCAAAGCGAAACTGCTGCAAAAGCAGCAATGGCTATGCTAAAACGTGAGCAGGCGGGGCGTGCAACATTCTTGCCGTTGGACACCGTTCGGCCATCATACTTCGACAAAAAATTGCCGCCAAATGCCGCAAAGGCCAGCGACTTTGTTGTTTTTAACGATAAGTACGCTAACATAGTATCAAGTTTACTTGGCCGCATTATAATTGTCGAGGACATAAACGATGCATCTGTTGTTGCAAAAGGCCTTGATTATAAAAACAGGGTAGTAACAAAAGACGGGCAAGTAATTAACGCAGGCGGTTCGTTTACCGGCGGTAGTGTTTCACGTACAAGCGGCATGTTTAGCAGAAAAAAAGAGATTGAAGACCTTACTTTGCAAAAAGCAGAGCTTTCAGAAAAAATGACACAGGCACAAAACGAAACAGACGAGTTGAAAAAAGAGACGCAAAAAACATCTGCCGAAGTTGTGGCTATTGAAAGTGAAATAATAACTTTAAACGGTGATAAAATCAGGTGCGAGGCGGAGTGTGCCCGCATAAAATCAGCACTGTCACAAACACAAAATATGCACGACTTGCTTAGAGAAGAGCTAGCGGCACTTGATGAACAAATAGACAGCGAAACAGAGAGTGAAATGTTTGCCGGCGATAAGCTGAATGAACTTCTTTGTGACAGTGAGGCACTTGAAAAAGAAGTTGCCGATATTTCAGACGGCGATGACAGTTTTCTTGCAACGCGCACACGCCTTGCAGATGAGCTTTCAACAGTGCGTCTTGACATATTAAGCGCGCAAAAAGATGCCGAGAGCCATGCAGTGTCAATTAAAAACTTACATGCAAGAACACAAGACGAAGACGAGCGCAGCACACAACTTACTGCAAGCATTAATAATTTGAAACAAAAGAACGAGGAATACGAAGCAGACATAAATGCAATTGAACAAGGCACATTAAGCAGTAAGGAGAAAATTGATGAACTGCGCTTGAAAATAGATGAATGCACAAAAATTAGGCTTGAAAAAGAGGGCCTAGAGCGTGCAATGAACATAAATGCTAAACAATTTTTACAACAGCGTGAAGGAATATCACGCGAGATTGCAAGATTAACAGAGCAAAAAAATACCAAAGATAATGAATATGAGCAGACAGTTGTAAAATTGTGGGATGAGTACGAGCTTAGCATGGCCGGTGCCGAAGCTATATGCATTGAATTTGAAAGCACAAGCATGTTACGTGCAGATGTTGCAGAAGTGCGCGCAAAAATTAAGGCGCTTGGAAATGTAAATGTTGGCGCAATTGAAGAATATGCACAAATAAGCGAACGCTATGAGTTTATGAAAGAGCAAATAAACGATGTAGAGCTTAGTAAAAATGAGCTTATAGAGCTAATTATGGGTTTAAGCGATGAAATGCGAACAATGTTTACCGAGAGTTTTGTGCAAATTAATAAGCATTTTGCGAAAATTTTTGCAGAACTTTTCGGCGGAGGTACGGCAAAGTTATCGCTTGAAGAAGATGTAGACGTTTTAGAAAGCGGCATTAACATTCAAGTTGCGCCACCGGGCAAAATTATCAAAAATCTGTCGTCACTTTCGGGCGGTGAACAGGCACTTGTTGCTATTTCAATTTACTTCGCAATTCTTGCAGTTAACCCGGCACCGTTTTGTATTCTTGACGAAATTGAAGCGGCGCTTGATGATGTTAATGTTACACGATATGCAAGGTTTTTGCGCAGAATTAGTGGTAACACACAGTTCATAGTTATTACACATAGGCGTGGTACAATGGAAGAGGCCGATGTTTTATACGGTGTAACAATGCAGGAAGACGGTGTTTCTAAACTTTTAAAACTTGAAGTTTCTAATGTGGACGCAACGCTTGTATCTTAAAAATATAAGGGGAAAATAAATGGGGATTTTTGAAAAACTTGGCGAAAGCCTGAAAAAGACAAGAGAGAGCATATTTGGTAGTTTAAGCGAAATGGTGCGTACCAGCGAAATAACAGATGAAATGTACGAAGAACTTGAGGAACAGCTTATTTTAGCCGATGCAGGCGCAGATGTTGCAGTTAAACTTGTTGACGAGCTTTATAACTATGTGAACGACAACAAGCTTAAAACGGGCGAGCAAGCGCTTGAAGCTTTAAAACAGATTGTAAAAGAGCATTTAAAAGTAGATAGTGAACTAAACTTAGATGGCAAACCTACAGTTATTTTAATAATTGGTGTAAACGGCGTTGGAAAAACAACGTCAATTGCAAAGCTTGCAAAATATTATAAGCAAAATGGTAAAAGTGTTCTTTTGGCTGCCGGCGATACTTTTCGCGCAGCGGCTGCAGAGCAACTTACAGTGTGGGCGCAAAGGGTAGATGTGCCGATAATTTCACACGTTGAAGGCTCAGACCCATCTGCCGTAATATTTGATGCGGTTAAATCTGCAAGCAGTAAAAACATAGACATTGTAATATGTGACACTGCGGGCAGGCTTCATACTAAGAAAAACTTAATGGATGAACTTTCAAAAATTAGCAGAGTAGTAAAAAAAGCTAATGAGAATGCACACACTGAAACATTACTTGTTTTAGACGCAATTACAGGGCAAAATGCAATTAACCAAGCAAGCAATTTTATAGATGCAGCAGGTGCAACAGGAATAATATTAACTAAGCTTGACGGCACGGCAAAAGGTGGCGCAGTTATAAGTGTTAAAGAAAAACTAGGCCTTCCGGTGCGCTTTGTTGGCGTTGGCGAAAGCGTAGAAGACCTTATGGTTTTTGATGCAGATGCATTTGTGAACGCGTTGTTTTAACATTAGCTAATAAAAGCAATATAAAATATTAAAAAGACTATACAGGTGCATTAACATTTAATATAATATAATATAAATAAAAGTGTGTACATGCATTTGTATTTTTGAATTTCACACTAATTGAAAGAAAGTAGTTTTGAAAATGGAATTTGTGGCCGCAACAAACAACGCTGGAAAAATGAGTGAGATGAAAAGAATTCTCGAAAAAATGGGACATAGTGTAATATCTCAAAAAGAAGCGGGAATTACGGCAGACCCTATTGAAGATGCAGACACGTTTGAAGGTAATGCGTTAATAAAGGCAAAAGAAATAGCACTTATTGTACAAAAGCCTGTTATTGCTGATGACAGTGGCCTTTGCGTTGAAGCATTAGGCGGTGCACCGGGTGTTTTTTCGGCCAGATATTGCGGCGAGCACGGAAATGATGAAGCAAATAACGAAAAATTGCTAAAAGAGATGAAAAACATACACAAAAACGACAG
>CAYJMH010000015.1:0-11635 GCA_964371535.1 uncultured Bacteroides sp. | reverse complement strand
AAAATTTGTAAGTTGTGTTTGTGTGTATTTCCCCGAAAAAAGC
Organism: uncultured Bacteroides sp.; assembly: GCA_964371535.1. GTDB lineage: Bacteria > Bacillota > Clostridia > Oscillospirales > Ruminococcaceae > Ruthenibacterium. The sequence continues at coordinate 11,592 of CAYJMH010000015.1, read as the reverse complement.
GAAGGCGAAAATTATTTAATTTTTAGGGGAGAATGCCCCGGAGAAATTGATTTTGAGTGCAAAGGAAACAATGGATTTGGATACGATCCGCTTTTTGTGCCTGAGTTTGTGGGTGTTGAAAAATATAGCGAAAAAAAAACACCAAACATGCAAAAAAGAACGTATGCACAGCTTGACGCAAGTGAAAAAGACGCAATAAGCCACCGCGGCTGTGCAATGAGAATAATGCAAATAAAACTTAGCGAAATGAATTTGTAATTATAGAACACATGACACGCACTTTAACGTGTTAATTTAGTTGGAAAAACAAAAACGTATAAATTTATGTTGTTTAAATTTATGAAAATTCTCAAAAAATTTAAAGCAACAGTAACAGTATAAGTTTATTTTTTTCGCTAAAATGAAAGGAACTTTATATGTTAACAAGCAAACAAAGGGCAATACTTAGAAAAGAGGCAAATAGCCTTACACCTGTTTTTCAGGTTGGAAAAGACGGCATTGATGACACACTAATTACAGGTGTAAGCGAGTGCCTTAACGCAAGGGAGCTTATAAAAATCAAAGTGCTTGAGTCTTGCCCGTACTCAGCAAAAGAGGCTGCGAATATTTTAAGCGAAAAAACATTTAGCGATAGCGTGCAAGTTATTGGAAGCAAATTTGTATTATACAAGGAAAAAGACAAAGAAAGCATGTATAAAAGCTTGTTGTAGGAGGTTGGGTTTTTTATAAAATAACTTTATAATATTAAAGTTAAAATAAATTAAAGCCCACAATATTATGGATAAAATTCTTTTATTCGGTGGAACATTTGACCCACCACATTTAGGACATATTCATATTTTGAAAAGTTCAATATTGACAGTTAAGCCTCAAAAAGTTGTAATTATGCCTACGGGAATTCCACCGCATAAATATGCAAAGGCGGCAGATGCCCACTTTCGTTTAGAAATGTGCAAGTGCTTTTTGAGTATTTTTGAAAATACTGAAATTGACGAGGAAGAGATAAAAAGAGTTGGTAAAAGCTACACTTCAGACACTGTAAACTATTTAAAAAGCAAATATAACAATGCAAAAATTGCAATGTCAATTGGAAGTGATATGCTTCTTATGTTCCATAAATGGCATGAATTTGAAAAATTGCTTGAAAGTGTGCAAATAGTTGTACACTGCCGAACAAGCGAAGATATAATGCCTGCACAAAAATATGTGCAAGAGCTTAACGAAAACGGCGCAGATGTTATAATTGCAAACGCACGCATAAAAGAGATATCGTCGACAGAAATAAGGGATATGGTAGAAAGAAACGAAGATATAACAAAACTTGTGCCCGAAATGGTTCTAAATTGTATTACAGAAAATAATCTATATAAAAACGACGAAGACTAAATTTATATATAAGTAAATACAACAAAATTACATGGTTTTAAACAGTAAACCGTGTGCAGTTGAAAGGTTGGTTTATCTGTGATAACTTCAAAAGAGGCAAAAAAAATTGCAAAGAGAACACTAAGTGAAAAAAGATTTGAACATACTTGTGAAGTTAAAAAACTTGCCGTTAAACTGGCTAAAGCATATAATGCAGACAGTGAAAAAGTTGCACTTGCAGCATATTTACATGATATTGCAAAAGAAATGCCAAAAGATAAAATGTTGCAGATTTTTTCTAAAAATGATATAATGTCAAATGGCATTAATAAAAGGCCGCAACCTGTTTGGCATGGAATTGCAGGTGCAATTGTTGCAAAAGATGAACATGGTGTAAATGATGATGATGTTTTAAATGCAATTGCTTACCACACAACCGGCAGGCTGAATATGACATTGATTGAAAAGATAATTTACATAGCAGACATGGCAAGCGAAGACAGAGACTACCCTGAAGCTGAAGAAATTAGAAAAGCAGTAATGAAAAACATTGATAAAACTATTGTAAGTTGCCTTGGCCTAAACATAGAGTGGCTTAAAGCAGAAGGGAAGGTTGTAGACATACAAACACTTGAAGCGTATAAACAACAGCGTGAAATCTTTTATTCACAAACCGAATACTAAGAGAGTAGTTTAATATATTAATTTTGTGTAATTTGTTAGTGTATCGGCCCAAATAATGCTTTTTTAATATTAAGCATTTATTATGATTTGAAAAGAAAATAATTATATATATGTTAATATTTGTAATTGAACAATTAAATTAATACAATTACTTGCTATTTTATTCGATAAACGGAAAGGAACTATTACCTAGTATGGACAAAAACAAGCAACCAAGAAAAATAAATTTGTCGGGCGCAAACATTGTGAACGCTGAAAATAAAAATATATTAAAAAGTAACAGCAGTACGTTTAAACATAACGCGGGTGCTTTCGATTATGAAAATTCATATAAAAACAACATGCAAAATTATAACGAAAATCAAAAAGTTATAAGGCAAATTAAAGTAGACGAATTTTCAATGAATGAATCAATGCTAAAAAATAATAATATAAACAATAGCAATAGTAACATTTATAATAATACACAAATTCAAAACCCAAAAGTTAATAGTTTAAATGACGGTTTTCCACAAAATAAAAATGTTAATAATGTACCATACAACAATGTGCGTGTAAGTGCAAATACACCACAAAATTCAACCAATAATTATTCACCTGAAAAAAGGGCGCTTAATTTAAATGCAAATACATACAATATAGGTTCGAATCCAAACATTTCAAGCCAAAGACCACAGCAAAACACCATGAACCAAACGCAACCCACAAAAGCAAATTCAAATAATGTTGTGCAAACCAGAAATATTACCGGCACACAAAAAAAACCGGTTAAGAAAAAAGGCATTAATATACTATTAAATTTTGCCAGCGTTGCTTGTGCCATATTTTTAATTTTTTATGCAGGCTTACAAACAGTTGCAGGCACTGTAATTAACACAGGTGAATTTGGTACAGTATCAAAAACATACCAAACCCCACCGCAATATGCAAACAATGAACTTAACTTACTTGTTTTAGGTATAGATTATACATCTATTGACGGACAGGGAAGAGACCCAAACGGCAACACAGACGTTATAATGTATGTGCGCTTTAATTTTTCAGATAACACTATAAGAATGCTTCAAATTCCGCGTGATGTATACGTGGGTGAAGAAATTGACCATGGAGGAACGGGTAAAATTGCCACTGTATACGGGCAGCCGGAAGATGACAAAGACCGTGTTAATTCACTTGCCTATGTTCTGTATGAGCAGTATAAACTTCCCGTAGACAATTATGTCAGCATCGACATGGACTCGTTGCGTTCTGTTGTAGATTTGTTTGGCGGTGTTGAAGTTTATATAGAACATGACATGTACTTCCAAGGCTCTTCTATTGAGCAGGGCTGGCAACTATTGGACGGTGACGCAGCCGAATTTTTTGTAAGGTATCGTGATTATCCAACAGGGGACATTGCAAGGCTTGGCAACCAACGCAATTTCTATTCTGCTCTTTTCTCAATGGTAAGAAGCGTTACATGGCAAGAAATTGTGCGGTTGACACCAATTGTTCAGCAATATATAAACACAGATTTAAGCTCCACAGACTGTGCCGCACTTGCAATTGAGCTTTTAAGGGTTCCGTCGTCTAACATATTGCTTGCAATTTTGCCTGTGTCAGATGCCATTGACCATTATAACGGCGAGCATTATATTTCTATTGCAGAGCCAAATGCTACGGCTGATTTACTTAACGAATATTTCCGTGCTGAAGGCGCCGAGGTGCCTGTGGAAGAGCTTAATATACCTCAACTGCCAAAGAGCGCAACGCTTTATAACACAAATGTACAGTGGATGGCCGAGGTTGATGAAAATACAGGTATTGAAGCGGGCCAAGCAGCAGATGAAACTGTTACAGGCGAAGATATACTTGACGAAATAGAACAAGAACAAGCAGAAACCGAAGCAGAACAAGCAGCAGCACAAGACAATACAGAATAAATAATAAGTTTAGCATTATAAATGCAAAGCTAATAAAAAAACAAGTTAATTTTGTTTTTTTATTGAAGGAATGGAGAAATTAATGAATTCAAAAGAACTTGCCATAAAGGCGGCTAAAATTCTTGACGATAAAAAGGCAACTAGGGTAAAAGTACTTAAAGTTCGCGATTTAACTGTAATAGCTGACTATTTTGTTATAGCTGGAGGCACGTCCTCAACACATGTGCGAAGCCTTGCCGAAGAGGTAGAGTTTAATTTAAAAGAACAAGATATACCACCGGTGCGCACAGAGGGATTTAACACACAGAACTGGTTTATTGTTGATTATGGTAATGTAATTGTGCATGTTTTTAGCCCCGACGCAAGAGATTTTTATGACCTTGAACATCTTTGGGCAGACGGCGACGACGTGCCACTTGATTTTGCTGTAAATTCTGAAACGGAGCTGATTGATAAATGAGATACGAGTATAAGCAGATTGAAAAAAAATGGCAAGAAATTTGGGACAATGAAAATACCTTTGCTGCTAAAAATGACTATACATTACCTAAGTTTTATGCGCTTATTGAATTCCCGTATCCATCGGGCCAAGGCTTACATGTTGGGCACCCACGCCCGTATACAGCGCTTGATATAGTTGCAAGAAAGCGCCGCATGGAAGGGTATAATGTTTTGTACCCGCTTGGGTGGGACGCTTTCGGCCTACCTACCGAAAATTATGCAATGAAAAACCATATTCACCCTGAGATTGTAACAAAACAAAATGTAGAACACTTTAAAAGCCAAATTAAGTCTTTGGGCTTGTCTTTTGACTGGTCTCGCGAAGTTAACACAACTGACCCGTCTTATTATAAATGGACACAGTGGATTTTCTTGCAACTTTATAAAAAAGGCCTTGCTTATAAAAAAGAGATGAGCGTCAACTGGTGCACGTCTTGTAAAGTTGTTTTAGCAAACGAAGAAGTTGTACAAGGCACTTGCGAGCGTTGCAGCAGTGAAGTTGTGCGCAAAGTAAAAAGCCAATGGATGCTTAAAATAACAGAGTATGCAGACAGGCTTATTGACGATTTGGACGGGCTTAATTTTATTGAACGTGTTGTAACACAGCAAAAAAATTGGATTGGCCGCAGCTTTGGGGCACAAGTTACATTTAAAACAACACAGGGCGATGATTTGCTTATTTATACAACAAGGCCGGACACGCTTTTTGGTGCAACATACATGGTAATAAGCCCAGAGCACCCATGCATTGACACATGGGCAAAAAACATCAGTAACATGGATGAAGTGCTAGTTTATAAGGAAAATGCAGCAAAAAAGAGCGACTTTGAAAGAACGGAACTTGTAAAAGACAAAACAGGTGTAAGATTACAAGGAGTTAGCGCTATTAACCCTGTGAACGGTAAAGAAATCCCTATTTTTATTTCTGATTACGTGCTTATAAGTTATGGCACAGGAGCCATAATGGCAGTGCCGGGCCATGATGACAGAGACTATGATTTTGCGAAAAAATTTGATTTGCCAATTGTTGAAGTTGTAAAAGGCGGCGATATTGAAAAAGAAGCTTTTACAGACTGTGACACAGGTATAATGGTTAACAGTGACTTTTTAAACGATTTGAGCGTAGAAGATGCAAAAGTTAAAATAACAAGTTGGCTAAAAGAAAACGCATTGGGCGAGCCAAAGACTAACTTCAAATTGCGTGACTGGGTGTTTAGCCGCCAACGCTATTGGGGCGAGCCAATACCTATGGTTTATTGTGAAAAGTGCGCATGGCAACCGATTAATGAAAGCGAACTGCCGCTTGTTTTACCTAAATTAGAAGATTTTGAACCGACAGGCGATGGTGAGAGCCCGCTTTCACGCCTTACAGATTGGATAAATACAACGTGCCCTTGTTGTGGCGGTGCCGCAAAAAGAGAGACAGATACCATGCCACAGTGGGCAGGTTCATCTTGGTATTTTTTACGATATATGGACCCGCATAACGACAAAGAGCTTGCCAGCAAAGAGGCGATTGAATATTGGGGGCCGGTTGATTGGTACAACGGCGGAATGGAGCACACTACATTGCACTTGCTCTATTCAAGGTTTTGGCATAAATTCTTGTACGATATTGGCGTTGTGCCCACAAATGAGCCATACTTAAAACGCACAAGCCACGGCATGATACTTGGCGAAAACGGCGAGAAAATGAGCAAGTCACGTGGGAACGTTGTGAACCCCGATGACATTATTAACGATTATGGCGCCGATACAATGCGCTTATATGAGATGTTTATAGGCGATTTTGAAAAAAGTGCACCGTGGAATACTGCGTCCATTAAAGGTTGCAAGCGCTTTTTAGAGCGCGTGTGGACTTTGCACGAGCGCGCAACAGACAATGATAATTTTACAGAAAAAACAGAAAACAGCGTGCACCGCACAATTAAAAAAGTTACGCAAGACATTGACACGCTGAAAATGAACACTGCTATTGCCTCGATGATGAGCTTGATTAATGAGTTCTATGAAAACAGCGAGGTGACAAAAGGTGATATGAAAGCACTTTTACAACTGTTGAACCCGTTTGCACCGCACATATCGGAAGAAATGTGGCAGAATCTTGGGTTTGAATCTCAAATTTCACAACAAAAATGGCCTAAGTATGACGAAACAAAATGCGTTGATAGCACAGTTGAAATTGCAGTTCAAGTTAATGGTAAAGTGCGTGCAAAGTTAAACGTTGCCGCTGATATAACGGCAGATGACGCTATTTTAGCTGCTAAAAATGATGTTACAGTTAAAGAAGTGATTGAAGGAAAAACAATTTGCAAAGAAATTTATGTACCAAGAAAGCTTGTTAATTTAGCTGTAAAGTAATTAAACTTTACAGCTGTTCAGCTGAGATGTTTTGTGGAATTATTTAAAATATTTGATATTTTCAACACTACTTAAGGCGTTATTTTAACACTATGTAAAAAACACTTGCAATTAATAGTTAAACGTGGTATAATATTTTAGCAATCATGCGTATAGTGCTCTGCACTTTTCCCGTTAAGGTTGTGATGGAGACATATCAAAAAATATGCTCCCATAAGTCAAAACCAAAAGAGGTGAACAGAATGAAAGAAGGAATACATCCAAAGTACGAGACATCTTCAGTTGAGTGTGCATGCGGAAATAAATTTGAAACACGTTCAACAAGGGGCACAATACACGTTGAGGTTTGTGCAAAATGTCACCCGTTCTATACAGGCAAACAAAAACTTGTAGATACAGGCGGACGTGTTGACCGTTTCAACAAACGTTTCAATTTAGACAACAATTAAATATGCGCAAAGGGTGGTTTTTTAACCACCCTTTGTTATTTTATAATATTTATTTTTTTATAAAGGGGCGTTGTTTTTGAAAGAGTATAAAACAGTTAGCGGTGTTTCATCAGCTAGTATATTTGAAAAAAAGTCTGAATTTATATCAAGTGCCGCTTTTGTTGAAACAGAGGAGGACGCATTAAAATTTTTAAATAAAATACGTGCAAATAACAAGGGTGCTGCACATAATGTTTATGCGTACATTTTAAAAAACAACGCAATAGAGCGTTGCAGTGATGACGGAGAGCCGGCAAAAACATCTGGGCCGCCAACACTTGAAGTTATTCGTCATGAAGAAATAGTAAACTGTATAGTTGTAACAACAAGATATTTTGGCGGCACACTTCTTGGTACCGGTGGGCTTGTACGTGCATATACACAAGCGGCAAAAGCCGCACTTTCTTGTGCTAAAATTGTAACCGTTAGCGTGTGTTTAAACGCTAACTTAACTGTACCTTATGCTTTGTATGAACAAGCAGTGCGAATAATTACTTTATCCGGTGCAAAAGTGGGGGAGTGCGTATTTTCAGAAAATGTAAACATACCTTTTGTAATGCTACCAATTCATAAAGATAATTTATTACAAGAATTGCAAACACTTTGCAAAGGGGAACCTATTATTTCAATTTCAAAACCTTATAACGCACCATTTTAGTTTATTTAGTATCAATAAACGCTTGTTTTTCTATTTCATATACTTTTACTTATTATTTGAAAAATCGTAATATTTTATTGACATTGTCTGTACTACATGTTAAATTGTGATTAAAGAAATAATTTGATGAAAAAATTTAATTTAAGCACTAATGATTATTACGAAGGAGAACATATTTATGAGAATTGCATTTTTTGATACAAAAACGTATGATTTACAATACTTTGAACAATTTGCAGAAGAATATGGGCATGAAATTACTTTTTTAGAATCAAAATTAACCGCTCAAACCGCAAAGCTAGCACATGGGTTTGACGCAGTATGTGCTTTTGTTAATGCAAATGTAGACAAGCTAGTTTTAAAATTACTAAAACAAAATGGAATTAACCTATTGTTATTGCGCTGTGCAGGGTATAATAATGTAGATTTAAAAGCAGCCGAAGAGCTAAATATAAAAATACTGCGAGTTCCTGAATATTCACCGCAGGCAGTTGCAGAATATGCAATGGCACTTGCAATGACAGCAAACAGACGTGTGCATAAAGCATACAATAGGGTGCGCGAAAATGATTTTAGCCTGCAAGGGCTTGTAGGGCTTGTTCTGCACGGCAAAACTGCCGGAATTATTGGTACCGGCAAAATTGGTGCGGCTATGATAAACATTTGCAAGGGCTTTGGAATGAATGTTATAGCATATGATTTGTATCCAAACAAGAATATTGATGTACAATATGTTGAATTAGATGAGTTGCTTAACAAATCTGACCTAATTTCATTACATTGCCCTTTATTTGAAAACACACGATATATAATTAACTCAGAATCAATATCAAAAATGAAAGACGGTGTGATTCTTGTAAATACCTCAAGGGGTGGGCTAATTAATACAGAAGATTTGATTGAAGGTATAAAATCACAAAAATTTCATGCAGTTGCATTAGATGTATATGAGGAAGAATCATCTTTTGTTTTTGATGACCATTCAAATGATATTTTAAACACGACAACAGTGGCAAGGCTTTTATCGTTTCCAAACGTTATTTTAACATCTCACCAAGGATTTTTAACGGACACAGCATTAATAACAATTGCAAAAGTTACTATGCAAAATGCTTCTGATGCAGCAAAAGGAATTGAAACCGCAAATGAAGTGAAGGCATAGTATTTAATTCTTCACATATGCCGTTTTGTATTATGCCCGGTGTCTTAATGTGTTTATTATTGAATTGGCTGCTGTTATACATTTTATAATAGTAAATTAGTTAAACTAAAGCTGGTTGTTTTTTTATATATTGAACAGCCAGACATGCCGGCCCGCCTTGAGTTATAAAAGCGTGGCTTAAATTTAACAGTTGGATTTCAGTTTTTGGAAAAGCAATTTCAAAATCTGCTTTAACTTTAAGTGCATCTTTAAGAACATTTGCATGGCTAATATATATAATATATTTCTCATCCACACACTTTTTTTTCATATAATCTATAATGAAGTTGCTTACAGTTGAAAGCGTCCTTTTAACAGTGAATTTTTCTATTTGTTTACCATCAGAAGTTTGTTTCATTATTGGCTTTAAATTAAATAATCCACCAAAAGTTGCTGCTAAAGGTGTCAGGCGTCCTCCTCTTTTTAAATAAGAAAAGTCCTGTGGAATTAAAAAAGAGCCTACACTATCTGCTAATTTTTCTATTTGTTTAAGAATTTCTTTTTTTGTTTTTTCCATTTTTGACAATTTCACAGCTATGTCTACAATATATCTTTGCGGCCCACATAATGTTCTACTGTTGAATACTGTGATATTATCACTATTACTAACTGTTTTTTTTGCGGCACATGCGCTTTGATATGTACCCGACAACCCGTCAGCCATAGCAATATTTATTATTTCATCATTTGGATATTCTTCATATGCGCTTATAACTTCCCCAATTGGTGGTTGTGAAGACTGTGGAACAAAGCCTTTTGCAATTTTTTCATAGAAGTCATTAACGTCTACTTCTAAATCACGAAAATTCCAATCATCAATGCTTATACATAGTGGGATTGCTTTGAAACCTAGTTTATCTGCTTCTTTCTTTGTGTATAGCGTAGATGAATCTGTAATAATTTTTACCATAATTTTATCCCTTTCGTAACAACACAAATGTTGTAATATTATTTAGAAATATTTGAATAAATAAGTTCAAGGCAACTTTTTTGCCCACCGTATACATATATTATAACAACAATTTGTTAAAAAAACATAGATATTTTTTAACATTTTAATTATAAGCTGTGAAACCGCTTGAGCTATAATATTTCAAAATACAAATAAAAATTCATTGCCGTGGCAATACCTCAATGCTAACTGTTACCTAAAAAATTTGTGGGATAATTTTAGTAAATAGTTAAATAGTGAAGAAGTAATAAGTAAAAAATCCTTGCAGGTTACACTACAAGGATTTTTTTGGTGGCAAAAATGAGCCATAAAACGAATATTTACCCATGCAAAAATGGAGTTGTTATTAGGACAGCTTTAGAGTAATGTACTGTATATTAAGAGTAGAGCCTCTAACACGAGTGAGCGTGACGAGGTTCTCGGCTTTTAAGGCTGAACAATAATGCTATCTTCACTTTTGATATATTTTCTGAACACTTCATTTACTGCTTCGGCAAAAAGCGAACGAGATTTTTTATCTACATCAGCGTTATGATTTTTCTTATATATGTAAATATCTCTGACTTCATCCCAAAGTTTTTGATTTTTCAATTTTTCTACTTTACTATTTAATCCGACAAAAGATTTTGATTGCTTTTCCCAAGTATAAACATTTGCAGTTTTATTAAATCTTATATATTCCTCTCTGAGATTATTGTTATCATCATAGTATTGGTTGACAACACAAAAATCTGCTGAATATATAATTTTAGAGGAATACCTATCTTTTTGTTTTACAGTAAATACTCTTGTAGAATTTTCACAGCAACTATTAAAAAGGAAAATTTGATTTCCATTAATAACAGTATTAAAAGCATTCATGAGTTTTTCTTTTAACTCTTTGGGTGTGAATTCATTTTCAGGGTCGTTAACAGAAATATTGACATCAAAATCAAATCCTTTATTTTGAGAAAAATCACAAGTTACCATATTTCTTGCTGAACTACCAACGAAATCATATTCAAATGTAAACTCTTCTCTAACATTATCCTGCACTTGATGAATTGTTTCCTCAATCTTTTGCTTAATTGAACCAGCTTCTTTTCTTGTAACATATTCATAATGATACATAAAGTATCTCCTTTATTTTTCCTCAATCCGACCATACATAAAAGTATCAGATCAGTATAATATAATTTAAAACTAATGTCAATGAAAAATAGCGAATAATTAAATTGTTGCATGTTGAGCCAATCACTGAAAATCGCCCTCGCTCATTATGAGCAAGGGCGATTTTCTTTATTTATCTTGTGCATTAAGCCACTGTTCAAAATCTCTTTTACCGTCTGCACTATCTATGTATTCCTTAATATGTGGTAAGAGCATCTTTGCAAAATCATTTATCATACCTTGTGGTATGTTAACTTCGCTATATTTGTCGTGGCGATGTTTTCTTTGTTTTAATACTTCCTTGATTTCCT
>CAYJMH010000014.1:61514-63691 GCA_964371535.1 uncultured Bacteroides sp. | reverse complement strand
AGGCAGACGAAACAAGCGAGGCAGACGAAACAAGCGAGGCAGACGAAACAAGCGAAGCAGACGAAACAAGCGAAGCAGACGAAACAACACAGACAGGTGATGCACCAAAAGATACTGTTAAAGGTGCTACTATTGGTGAGCTTGAAGAAGACCGTTTAAAAATAGAAGAAGAAAAGCGTAAAAAGAAAAAAGAGAAAAAGAAAAAGCTACCGCCACCTGAGGATGAGGTTATTTATACCGGTTTTAATGTCAGTGCTTTTAAAGTGTTTGTCACTTTCACAGGTGTAATCACACTAATGACAGCTGTTTTTGTATTTTATTTATTTATAGCTTCTGAAAACTTCTTGTTTGTAGTGAGAGATGAAGTTGAACTTCCCAATTTCCTTGGTATGAATGAGAGTGACTTGACAAATAATCCTGAGTATGCTGACTTTATAATTGAATATGAATATGTTTATACAGATGAATTTACAGTAGGGTATGTTATTGAACAACGCCCTAAGGCACCAAGGCAAGTTAAAGAGGGCTCGACAATTGTGCTTAAGGTTTGTGCAGGCGAAAAAATTATAAACTTACCTGACGCTACTGCTATGGCGCAAGAGGACGCACTGGAACTATTCAGAGAGCTTGGACTTGAAACATTAATAAAACCGTCAGAAACGTCTACTTTGCCAAAAGGCACTGTTGAAAAAACAGACCCATTACGTGGAAGCAGTGTTGTTTTGGGCGACATTGTAACATTGCATATAAGCCAAGGCGAAGATGCAGGGCCGAAATTGCAGGTTCCTAATGTTATTGGTCGCTCTAGCAGTGCAGCCACATCAGCACTTAGCAGCAGTGGTTTTACTGTTGAATCTGTTGTCGAAGTGTATGGAACTTCAACAGCTGGTACAGTTATTTCACAAAACCCGGTGGCAGGTGCAATGCGCACAGCAGGCGAAGGCGTTGCACTTACAGTGTCTAACGGCGCAGGATATACGCCGCCGGCGGCGGCTGCAGCAACAACAACTGCGGGAAGGGCACTTGAAAACCACGAAGTTGTTGCTTCTGACGGGCACAACCATGTTTACTCAACAAGAACAGTTTCGCCAAACGCCACGTCAATAGGCTTTGACATGCATGTTTGTAACATTTGCGGTAGTTGGTATTATAGCAATGTTACAAACCCAACTGGTTAAGATATGACCGATAAAAACATTATTTTAAAGGGCATTGGTGGGTTTTATTACGTTAAAACAAATAATGGCGTTTTAGAATGCCGTGCAAAGGGTATTTTCAGAAAACAAGGAATAACGCCTGTTGCCGGTGATTATGTTGAGCTTGAAGAAGAAGCACAAACGTATGTGGTTTCAAAAATAATGGCGCGCAAAAATGTTTTTGTGCGCCCACCTGTTGCAAATATCGACAATTTTTTTATTGTTGCAAGCACAAAAGACCCTGTGCCAAACACACTTGTTATTGATAAACTTCTTGCTATTGCCGTTGAAAAAGGTGCAAAACCTTTTATTATTGTAACTAAAATAGATGTGTCATCTGCCGATTATTTAAAAGATACATATGAAAAATGTGGGGTTAAGTTATTTTTTGTAAATGCACTTCAGAATTCGGGCTCTTGCGGTTTTGAAAAAGAGTTATGTGGCAAAACCAGTGTTTTTTGTGGAAATTCAGGTGTTGGGAAATCGACGCTTTTGTCAAGCATAATGCCGGAACAAGAAATTCAAACGGCACATATAAGCAAAAAACTAAAACGGGGGCGCCACACAACAAGGCAAGTTGCATTGTATGAATACGGCGGCGGGTTTGTTGTTGACACACCCGGTTTCGGTAGTCTAGAGATGGAAAAAGCATGTATAATTAAAAAAGATAATTTACAATATGATTTTGTGGAATTTGAAAAGTACATAGGCAAGTGCAAATTTACTGACTGCTCGCACACAAAAGAGGTGGGTTGTGCAGTAAGATGTGCAGTTGAACAAGGCGAAATTGGAACTTCAAGATATGAAAATTATAAATTGCTTTATGGCGAAGCATTGAAAATTGAAAGTAAAAATTTTTAAAAATGTCTTTTTAATTTCAAATAAATGTGTTACAATTAAATTACAAATTATAAAGGAGATTAAAACGTATGAGACTGATAACTCGTTCTGACTTTGACGGGCTGGCATGTGGTGCACTGT
>CAYJMH010000014.1:0-61504 GCA_964371535.1 uncultured Bacteroides sp. | reverse complement strand
ATTTGCAAGATGGGCTTGTAGAAATAAACAGTGACGACTGCCTTGCAAACGTTCCGTATGTTGAGGGTTGTGGGCTTTGGTTTGACCACCATTCTAGCGAGCATGAGCGAAACGAGCTTGCAGGTAAATATAAAGGTGAAAGCCGACTTGCACCTTCTTGCGCACGTATTATATATGAGTATTACGGTGCAGAAAAAACTTTTCCTAATTTGGACGCTATGATGGAAGCTGTTGATAAAGTTGACTCTGCTAATTTAACAATAGATGAAATTCAAAACCCAAATGGCTGGGTTCTGCTTGGTTTTTTGATGGACCCAAGAACAGGCCTTGGGCGATGGAGAGAATTTACAATTTCTAACTATGCTTTAATGGAAAAACTTATTGATTGCTGCCTTACAATGGATATTGAAGATATTTTGGACTTGCCGGATGTTAAAGAGCGAGTTGAAATTTATTGGGAACAAAACGAAAAATTTATTGACATGGTTAAGAAGTATACGCGCACAGAGGGTGATGTTATAATAAGTGATTTGCGCGGAGTAGACCCAATTTACACAGGCAATAGGTTTTTGGTGTATAGCCTGTTCCCACAACAAAACATCTCTATATGGACTGTAAGTGGCAGGGGCGGCGAGGGTTGTAGTTGTGCCGTAGGTTATAGCGTATTAAATAAAACATCTAACATTAACGTAGGTAGCTTAATGTTGAAATACGGTGGTGGCGGCCATAAAATGGTGGGAACTTGCCAATTTTCAAACGAAACCATGGACGAACAACTTCCGAAATTGTTGGCTGATTTAATAAACGGATAAAATAAGAGTTCCTCAGTTTTTTGAAAAATCGTACAAATAAACATGTTTTTTTACGGCATTATGTCAAATATTTTCGTAATTTTGGTTTATGTCTTGACGACAACAAAATTATATTATAAAATATGAATTAGATTAAAATATAAAAATATGGCGGTGTAGCCATGTTTGTTTTAAGCGATGAAGCTTTAGGGTTTATGTTTTTATGCCCTAAAGCTTTTAATATTTTCAGTAAAGAAAGGTGAGAGCTATGAACGTAAGCGAACAGCTAATAAAAGAGATTGTTGAAAAAGTTGTGGCAAAAGCTACTAATGCACAGCCGGGTGCTGATTTTGAAAAGCATGTTGACAAAAGTGGTATTATTTCAATTAAAACTTCAACGGTTAAGTGCGAGAGGTTTGAGCAAGACGGTGTTGCGCTGAAAGATGTTGTAACACTTGAAGAGGCACCACGTATGGGCGCAGGTATAATGGAAGTTGACAACACTGCGTTTGAGTGGACACTTACTTATGATGAGTTTGATTATGTAATTGAGGGCACACTTGAAATAGTTATAGATGGCAGGGTTGTTACAGGCCATGCCGGTGACATAATTTACATACCAAAAAATAGCCACATACAGTTTAGAAGCAGAAACGGCAAGGCACGATATTTTTATACTGTATACCCTGCTAACTGGTTTGAACTTATTGATTAATTATGCCGAAAATTTCAGGCATGCAATATTTTACATTTTCATGTTTTAATAGCGCTAAGATATTTAAATTACTTTTCAATATTATGCTGATATGTAGCTTATTCATAATATTTTGTGTGGATTAGCATATTATTAAACAAAATGGAAGAAATAAAGCAATTAATTTACATTCACTATTATTTTAAAACATTATATTTAAACAGAGGCTGTCAAAAAGGTAAGCGAAAGCAAACCTTGACAGCCTCTGTTTTGTGCACTTAAATCAATTGAACATATATAAACATATAAACAAATTTTCAAACAAGAACAATGTAAAAAAGGATTAAAGTTTTTTGCCAAGCTTTTTTTCAAAAAAGCGGAAGAGTGGGGTTTTTATATTATTATTGAACTCCACGTACCTTTTTCGAACCTTTTTTTCGCCATATAGTACCGCATAAATTGGTCAATAAACACAGCCACCCACGCACCGTAAATACCAAGTGGCGAGTGCAAACATAGCACAAACGTTAAAATTGGCCTAACAACAGTTATACTAATAAGAGACATCTTTGCAACATACCTTGTGTCGCCCGCACCGCGCAGGCACGCATAATACACAAGCTGTGACGTTTGAAAATACGCCGTAAATGCAATAATAATTAAAATATTAGCACCTATCTCCACCATTAAAGGGTCGTTTGTAAACAAGTTGATAATAATATTACGCGCAAAGAAGAACACCAAAAACAATGCAAGCGACGACACAGCAGCCAACCTTTGCCCAACTTTCGCGAAAATAGTCGCCGAAACAATGTCTTTAGCCCCAAGTTTTTGCCCTACAAGCGACGTTGCAGCAACACTTAGTCCCTCTGCAACACACACCGAAGCACTTGATAAACTCATACAAATAATATGCGTGGCATACGCTACTGTTCCAAGCCTAACTACAATTATCGCATATAACAAAAACCCAACTCGCGCGCACGCCTGCTCAATAAACGCACCATACGTCACTTTAATAACAGGCTTTAAAATTACAAACGAAAACGTTTGCTTTGCAATAATGAAATAATTCAAATACCCCTTTTTATTAAACAATGAAATTACAGCAACAGCGCAACTGGCGAACATTCCAAGTGCCGTTGCAACTGCAGCGCCGGCAACACCAAGCCTTGGGAACCCAAAATTCCCGAAAATCAGCAGGTAGTTAAATACTACATTTACAAGGTTTGCCGTTACGTTTGTTATCATCGAAATTTTAGTTCTTCCGCACCCACGCTGTGCGGCATTAATAACAAGTGTAAGCGATTGAAAAACAAACCCGAGCGACATAATTTTAAAATACAAAGTAGCTTCATTAAAATATGTGTCCTCGGCCCCCATGATTTCCATAATAAACCCAGCCGAAAAAAAACCAATTGCCGAAAGCAAAATACCAAGCAACGCACTAATAATTAAAATTATTTTAAGCAATTCGTTAGCCTCGTCCCTTTTGCCCTCGCCTCGCCTTCGCGCCACAACCGCAATTACACCAACTGAAAGTGACGTTACCACAGTTAACAGTATAAACTTCGGGTTACCAGTTATGCCAACCGCCGCAACGGCACTTTCACCCAAAACGCTAACCATACCGGTATCAATTACATGCACAGAAAATAAAAGCAATGTCTCTACAATACATGGCCAAGCAACTTTTAAATAAATTTCATACTTCTCTTTTGCTATCTTTGTTTTAAACATTTTCCTCTTTTCGCGTTACAACTAAAATACTTTTACAATTCATCATATAATTATTATCTCATAAACCGGTAATTAATACAATGCCTTTTTAAGAGTAAGGACAAAGCAGGGAATGTGCAAAATAGTAATTACTGTATTAATTTATATTTTCTTTTTGTTTATTTATTTTTCATCTAAAAGCTGCTTTATCTTTGTAGGAATGTCAATTCTCTGTGGGCATTTTTTTAAGCACGCCTTACAATCAATACATTTTAATGCATTATTATAATCAATATCAGCACCCGAAAGCCAGCCGGATTGTGGTGTAAGCATTGACGCTGTGTTCCAGCTTTTAAAAAGCGTAGGTATCTGCACATTTACAGGACATGGCAGACAATATTTACAACCTGTGCACGGCACTTTCTGGTATTTCAGAATGTTATCTTTAACCTCTTCAATAGCCAGTTTTTCAGCAGCGCTAAGCGGCCTTAAGTCGGAAAAAATGTCAATATTTTCAGTTAACTGCCCAATATCACTCATTCCCGAAAGTATTACTGAGATGTTTTTTTGCTCTGCAAGCCACCTGAAAGCATAACTTACGTTAGAGCCCCCAAGTTTTTGATACGGCTGCGTTATAGTTTGCACTAAATCTGACAGTAAACCGCCTTTTAACGGCTCCATAATAAATACAGGCAAGTCCCGTTTTACCAACTCGTCATACCCTTGCTTTCCGGGTGCATCGTTTAAATCTAAATAGTTATATTGAATTTGCACAAAGTCCCAATCGTGCAAGTCTAACGTTTCAACTAATATTTCATAACTAGCATGAATGGAAAACCCAAGATATTTTATTTTACCCTGTGCTTTTAAATCTTCAAAAAATTTTACAACGTTATACTTTTTAGCTTGATTAAGATGCTCTTCGTTAATGCAATGTAATAAATAAAAATCTACATACTCTGTCTGCAGCCTATCCAGCGTTTCTTCAAATGTTTTATCCAGATACGCTTGCCCGTCCATGCCCCAAAACGGCATTTTATCGGCAATATATATTTCGTCACGGTTCAACTGTTTAATGGCCTTCCCAAGCGCAACCTCGCTGCCATCATATACATACGCAGTGTCAAAATAATTAACACCGCTTTCAAAGGCAACTTTCACCATTTTGTCGACTTCATTCTGATTTATCACGCCGTCTGTTTTCGGAAAGCGCATTGAACCAAACCCTAATTTTGATAATTTCACAGTTTCATTTCCCATTTTTAAAGTACTATATTTCATCGTAACCTCCATTCTTAACACACCAATATTTTATACATATTACAATTATTATAACTTACTTTTTGCTTTATTTACACTATTAAAAACTGACACCGAAAAGCATATTACAAACTTAAAACTGTTGCAATAAAAAACACAAGCATCGCCATTATAATTTGCTGAAAGTTAAAAACTATTTTATTAAGCTTGAAAATTTGCTTGTTTTTAGAAATTATTAATTTATACACCAGAAAAGCACAAAGCACAAACGCAATGTAAATTATGAATTTTTCTAAATATAACCATACGTCAATATATAAGTTGCCACCTAAAAAAACATTCATAAACTGAACACCGAAAATGCCGCCCAGTAAACATGAAACGCTTAGTGTACATATTGCTATCTTTTTAAATAAATCTTGCTTTGCGGCAGGCATTTTTTTACCAAAAAGTATATGCGAATATTTCACAAAAGACAAAACAGTTCCAAAATTTGTGATGTTGATTATAAGTTCAATAGGGGTGCCCTTTGCACCGTATTGAATAAAATACTTTGATATACTACCGTTAAACAACGGCGCACCGGTTATGCCCAGCACACCAATAAGTGTTGCGAACCCAACAAGAGGCATTGTTTTTAAAACACCATGAATTTCACGTATATCGCGTGTTTTATACTGTTTTATTATCATGCCTGCGCATAAGAACAACAGCGATTTAAATAACCCGTGTGACACAAGGTGGTACATTGCACCCATTTGCGATATTTCACCCGGCACACAAAACCCAAGCGCAATTAGCCCAATTTGTGAAACTGTATGGTATGCCAAAATTAATTTAATGTCAGTTTGTATTATGGCAAGTGCAAAGCCGCAAAATGCCGTTAATGTTGAAATAATAGTGAAGAAAACCGTGCCGCCAAGTGACGGTGAGAATAAGTTGAAAAACACAATAAACAAATAAATACCGTTCTTAACATATAACCCCGAGAGTATTGCCGAAACTGCAGATGGTGCGCTTGGCGTACCGTGTGCACGCGGTAGCCAGCTTGAAAGAGGGAAAAATGCACTTTTAAGGCATACCGCCGTCATTATAAAGGCAAACGGCAATATAAGTTGCTCTTTGTCAACGTGCATTATCATTTGTGATATTTTTTCGATAGACAGAACACCGAAAATTTTGTACATGTACCCAATTCCGAACAAATAGAATACCATGCAAATAACTTGTGACATTATGTAAATCATGCCGTCATATATACTGCAAATATCGCGTTTGAACATGATGAGAATTGCAACAACAACTGTTGCAACTTCAAGAAGCACATAAATGTTAAAAAGGTCATCTGATAAAAAAACACCACTTAATAAGCCCTGCAAAATTAAAAAAAGCATTGTAAATTTTTTGTCAAAATAGTCTTCGCGCATTGTGTATATGAACGAAATAAAAAATAAAAAAATGCAAAGCCCTACTAGCATAACTTTAAACATATCGGCAACAAGCATAATTCCAAGCACTGAATTTTCAGCGCCTAAAATGTTTTTTACTTGCCCGTGCTGTGCAACATTTTGGTACAGAAGTACTGCCGAAACAGAAAGTATAATCTCACACACTACGGCAAAAATTCTGGCGGGCATTTTGGGTATTATGTATGCCACCACACCCGCCGCAATGGGCAGTAAAACAAAACTTACTAACAGCATTATTCTTGCTCCATCCTTTTTTTTGCGGCTTGCACCCAGTCAGAGTTGCCGTATTTATGGTATAAATTAATAAACATTACAAGCACTATTGCCGTGATTGCAACGCCAATAACTATGGCAGTTATCATAAGAGCTTGCGGCAGTGGGTCAGCGGCATTTTCGGCGGTTGTGCCAATGGGCGCAATGTTTTCAGTGCTTGCAAACATTGTAAGGTAAAACATAATTGCCGCCATTTCCATAATTCCAAGCGACACTATGCTTTTAAGCATGCGCCTACTGCTGAATATACCTGCTATGCCTATAAAAAACAGCATTACAGACATTGTTTCGCCTGATATAATTTGCATATATACACCTCGTAGTTTAATTATTGTTAAATATCTTCATAGTGAACAAACCTGTAAAAAATTATTGTCAGCCCACAAAAAACTTTAAGCCCAATAAGTATATTCATAATAACCATGTATAAAATATTATATTGCGGATAACTTAAGTACAAATTTGAAACCGCGAACGATGTTGCAACCGCAAAAAGCAACAGGAATAAGTATTTTTCGGCCTTCTCGTATTTATAAAAGTTAATTGTTTTTTCAGGGCGTGCCAAGTACACGCAAATTAGTGCAGCAGACAGTGCCGCGCCGCCTTGAAAGCCGCCGCCGGGCGTATTGTGGCCGTTTACTATTAAGTAAAGGCCAAGTAACAGTATAAGTGGAACTACAAGTGCAATCATATTTTTTTGCGTTTTACCACTGCTTTTTTCTACCATTATATTCGCAGCATTTTCATTTTCATCAAGCTCATGGCGTGAAAAATGCACAACACCCATTACACTTACAAGCAACATAAGCGCTTCGAAAATAGTGTCAAATATTCTGTAGTTTAAATAAACAGCGGCAACTGCATTTTCCGCAAACGTATCGTTTTTATAATTTTCCATAACGCTGTTAAACACAGCCCGTTGCCCAGATGGTTCAATACCAAGTGCAAAATATAGCGTTAAAACACATGCAGCAACACATAGCAATGTGCCTGTTATTCTTGTCCATCTCAATTTTGTATCTCCTCTTTTTCATCAAGTGTCAAAAATGATATTCGCTCGCTTTTAATTTCGTGCTTCAAAAGCGCTTGTATTCTTTGTACGTGTAATTCTGTTGTAACACCAAACATGTTAACTGTTTCGCCGCAATTTTGCAAAATTAAGTCGTACACATGTTCTTTTGCAATTTCTTCGGGCTGTTCAGATGTGAAAACACATTGCGCTTCTAGCTCATTCAATGTGCAGTAATTCATTATTTTAGACACAATGTCTTCCATTTCACTGCGCAGCTTAAAGTCGCTTTTTCTCTCTTTTGTGTTAGATGTAAAAAAAATATAAAAAGTATGGTGTTTTTTAAACGCTACAACGTATAAAATAACTGAAAGTGCACTTCCTATTACTGCTTCTGCCACTGCAACATCCGGCGCATGGTACAAAAGATAACAAAACGAAGCTAATAAAGACAATACGCCAAGCGCAATAATAACGCGCTTTAAATTTCTGGTTCGAACAATGAAAAGTGCGACAATAATCATCATTGCAAATACAATTGTGTCAATCATTTTTATCATCCTCTTTTTTGAATTTATAGCCCGACAAGTACGCAGATGATGCCATTGAAGACGTAACAATTGGGTTTAAAAGTATAACTGCCGCCAAAATAATAAGTACTTTAAGTGTGAACATGTTAATGCCGCTAACAACCGCAACACCAATTAATATTGTTATAAGCCCAACGGTGTCAATGTCGGCCGCACAAAGAATTCGAGCGTAAAAATTGTCAAATTTGTAAACACCTATAAGGCCTACTACAACAAAAAACAGGCCTAAGCCTATAATTATATAACCTAAAATCACCATAACGAAGCCTCTGCTTTCAGTTTAATAATAAAAATAATTTCGCACGTTAATTATAAAAAAATTACAACTTGTTGTTCTTTTTTAGGAATGTGGAAATTGTAGTAGTACCCACGAAACCAAGCATTGCAATTATTAACGCAATATCAAGATAAAAAGATTGTTTTTCTATAAGCGAAAATAAAATAATAATAATTATTATTTTACTGCATGCAAGAGATAACCCCAACAACCTATCCCATAAAGACGGGCCTATTATTAACCTTATTGTACTTATAACAGTTGCCAGTATAAGCACAGAAACAGCAAATTGTAAGAACATTTTTTTCTCCTTAAAATTAATACCTACTTCTTGCAAGGCTGAATGTAAAGCGAATGTTTAATATGTGCTATTTTTTATTCAACTCTTGCTGAATGCCCTTCATGAATGGCTCGAAATCTTCAATTGGAGACTTTTCGGCAGATGCTTTGTGTAAACACAAGACAGTCAATTTTCCCTTATTATTTTCTACCGTTATTGTGCCCGGTGTCAGTGTAACAGAGTTTGCAATAATATTATGTAAAAATGAGTTTTTAATGTCACTGTCAATTTCAACTTTAGTAAAGTATGGGTCTATGTCGCCTGTTAAAATTTTTAGCGTAGCTATGAATCCGGCTTTATAAATTGAAGTAATCAAAAATAAAATGTACCTTGCTGTTTTGACAATGGGCAGCGAAAATTCTTTCGTGTAATCAATATTAAGAAGTTTGCAAGACACATAAATGCTTAAGGCACAAAGCAAAACCCCTGTCAATATATTAAATGCACTTATGGCGTCATTTGAAATTACCCATAATGCAACAAATATTACCATAATAGCCAAAGTTCGTTTAATTTTACCCAAGTTGCACCACCTTATTTTTTTGCACTAAATTTATTAACTTTTTATTTAATTTTAACACATTATATACAATAATGTAAAGAAAAAAACGAAATATCATTAAAGTTTAAAGTAATTTGTTGGAACACAAAAACAGCTAGATGTAAAAACGATTTACATCTAGCTCAGGTTGTTGAAAAAACTATGCAACAAAAAAGTTGCGTTTTCTGCGGAAGATATCTCAGGGCTCTGCCCACATCTCAGGGCTCTGCCCTAAGAACCCGAAATTTTTTGAAAAAAATTTAGTAAAACTTTTAATAAAATATTTGACATAATATAGTAACGATATATTTTATTGATAAGTTGTAATAAAATACAATGTTATTTGTTAGCATATTTCTGTTGTTGCCAAGCAAAGCTGAACAACAAAAGAGTGAGATTAGTGGCGGCTAAGAATTATGCATGTCTATAATGTAATTTTGTCAATTGCAGCAATTTCTTCTTTGGTGAAAGTGCAATTTTCTATCGCCTTCACATTGTCCAGCAACTGCTCTTTTTTAGAAGCACCTATCAAAACACTTGTTATTGCTTCATCTCTCAGCACCCAACTAAGCGCAGTTTGGGCAAGTGTTTGCCCCCTTTTTTGTGCAATTTCGTTAAGGGCCATTATTTGTGCAAGGCGTTGCTCGGTAAGTACGCTGTCTTTTAAAAACCTGCCGTCTGTTTTCATTCTGCTGTCCTGCGGAATGCCTTTTAAATAGCGGTTTGTCAAAAGCCCTTGTGCAAGAGGGCTGAAAGCAATAAGCCCTATGCCTTCTTGCTTTGCCATCTGTGGTAAAAATTCATCTTCAATATGCCTGTCAAACATCGAGTACCTTACTTGGTTAATAATAAATGGGCAACGTAAATCAGCAAGTATTTCAGCTGCTTTTTTAGTTGTTTTGCTGTCATAATTTGAGATACCTGCGTAAAGTGCTTTGCCGCTTTTAACTGCTGTGTCTAAAGCAGACATTGACTCATGAAGCGGTGTGTTTGGGTCCATTCTGTGGTGGTAAAAAATATCAACATATTCAAGCTTCATTCGCTTTAGGCTTTGGTCAAGGCTTGAAATCAAATATTTTCGGCTGCCAAAATCACCATATGGTCCGTCCCACATTGTGTAGCCGGCCTTTGTTGAAATAACCATTTCATCTCTGTAAGAAAGCATTTCCTCCCTCAAAATTTTGCCGAAATTTTCCTCGGCACTTCCCGGCAAAGGACCATAGTTATTGGCTAAATCAAAATGAGTTATGCCGCTGTCAAATGCAGTGAAGCATATTTGTTTCATGTTGTCATAGTCCGCATCTGTACCAAAATTGTGCCAAAGCCCAAGCGACACTTTTGGCAAACGAAGCCCGCTTTTGCCCGAATGGCTATAACTCATTTTGCTGTATCTGTTACTGTTTGCAGTATACATGGGTAACCTCCAAAATCATTAATTGTTAATAGTCTTTTGTATATTTTAACATATAATGTCGTTTTGTTTCAATTAAATAGTTATGAATTTTATCTAATTTTACCATATTTGTTTAAAATTTTGTTTAAAATGCAAATATCTTTTTAACCTAGAGTTTGGTATAATAACACATGGTTAAGTGCTTTATTAGGGAAATACGCTTGGTGCATCTTACGTTATTTATAAAATAACAATAAAAGTACGTTTATTATTTACACAAACGAATATGGAGGGAAAAGTGGACAATGTAAACAAAAATGCCAATATGGGCGATGAGATGGAAAAGCTTGCCTTGCAAAACGAGAGATTATTGGCTGAGAATAAACTATTAAATGCAATTTTTGATGACACCCCACTTACACTTACTGTGTTTAACAGCAATAAAGATATTCTTTTGTGCAATAATGAGGCAACACGTGTTTTTGGCTTAAACAGTAAAGAAGAATTTATTAAGATGTTTTTTGAACTTTCACCTGAAAACCAACCGGACGGTAGAAACAGCGCAAAAATGGTGGAAAAATATATAGACGAAGCGCTTTTGAAAGGGCGTGTAAATTTTAAATGGTTGCACTGCACAAAAACAGGCGAAGAAATTCCATGTGAAGTTATATTAATAAAACATAACGTGAAAGACGAAAAAGGTTTTGACATAATTTCGGGTTATATGAGAGATGTTCGAGTAGAACTGGAAGGTAGCAAAGAAGATTGGTCAGGTTTTTATTTTCATGATAAAATACCTGAAAACAAACTATTTAAAACAGTTGCAGAACTTTCGGAAGAGTTGTTTTTTGCTGTTGATTTGCGGACTACACTTGTTCAATTTTTCGGAAAAGGCCGGGAAATGTTTGGCTTAAATGACGAAAAAGTGCGATTTTTCGAGTATTTTTTAAGCAATGAAATTATTTTCAAAGAAGATGTGGAGCTGTTTAAAAGGCTAGCTGAAAAAATGCGCAAGGGCGAGCGTGAGCCTACTGATGTTAGGCTTGTTCCGTATGGCAGTGCGCCTATGTATTATAGAATTATATATCAAACACTTTTTGATAACGACGGCAACCCAACTTTCGCTATTGGCAAAGCGTATGATATTAATGAGCAAAAAACACTTGAAATACTTTCGAAAACAGACCTTTTGACAAGCTGTTACAATAAAATAACAGCAGAAACTATTATTGCAGATTCAATACTGGAGAATAGCGATTCAAGCCACGCAATGTTTATTGTTGACATTGACAATTTCAAGGCTATTAACGACAACTTAGGCCACCATTTCGGCGACCTTGTGCTAAGTGAAATTGCTTCGAATTTGCGAACTTATTTTAGGAATGCTGACATTATTGGCCGCATAGGTGGCGATGAGTTTATAGTGTTTTTGAAAAATGTAAGCGACAGGTCAATTATAGAAAATAAGGCGGAAAAAATATCGTCGGCTTTCCAAAATACGTATTCGGGTGAGAACAAAAACTATAAAATATCCGGAAGTATTGGTATTGCGCTTTACCCAAAACACGGCACAAATTATGAAGAACTTTATAAATCTGCCGACAAAGCTTTATATCAATCTAAACTTAAAGGCAAAGATTGTTATACGTTTTACTCGAAAAAATTCCTAGATGGTACGATGAAAAACATTACTACACTTGAAAATGCAAGCAGAATTGCTAATTCATACTTTGATGCAGAGCTTGTTTCGACAGTGTTTAATTTAATGTATGAAACACAGGAAATTAGCTCGTCTATAAATGCTGTAATGCAGTTTATAGGTAAGCGCTCAGGTGCAGACAGATGCTATATTTTTGAGAGCTTTGACAGCGGAAAAACTTACAGCAACACTTATGAGTGGTGCGAAAAAGACGTTAACCCTGAAATAGACAATTTGCAAGGTCTTACGGCAGAAATTCTTGTAGATTTTTTTAAAAATGCAGACGAAAAAGGAATTTTTTACAGCAACGACCTGAGATTATTAAAAGCTGACGGCGCATATGATTTGATGAACGACCAAGGTATAAAATCTTTCTTGCACGTCCAAATTAGGGAAAAAGGCATTGTTAAACTTTTCCTTGGTTTAGACGACTGTAAAAGGACACGTGTTTGGAGTGAAAAAGAAATAAACAGCATTTTGTACGCTGCAAAAATGATTTCTATTTTCTTGCTTTCAGGCAAAAGGCAAGGGTACGCCACAAACAATAAATATTATGAAATTGCCACAGAAATATCTGATAAATAAAGGTTGGCGCGTAAAAGCCGGAAATAAAAAGTTGATACTAGGCACAATAGCCTAATAGTCAAAAATAAAACTAATGTGTTAGTACCCTTAAGTAAGGGTATTGGCACATTTTTATATAAAAATAATTATTTGTATATAAAGCAATTAATTTTGTTAATTCGACAATTTTCTATAAATGTTACACAACCAAAAAAAGTTTTTCAAAAAAACCTTAAAATGTAACCTATATGTAACCGCACTTATGTATAATAGAAATATAGTAAAATATTGCAGAAAGATAGGACGAAAATTAAATGAAAAGATTACTTACAAAAAAAAGTTTAGCAGCATGTGGAATAATAGTGTCATTACTATTGGTAATGGCAGTAATTTTTGCACCAATTAAAATTACACATACTGTTGATATAGCACCACAAGAAGTGCCTTTAGAGGCAACGATGCCTGTTGAAGAGGGGACACCGACTTTAGATGAATTGCAACTAGCGCTTGATGGTGCGAACGTCCAGTTGGAACTGGCAAAAACTGCACAAGAGCAAACAAGCCTTGTACTTCAAACAGCTCAAAATAATTTTGGTGTGGCTGAAACTTCTTTGCAAGACGCACAGCAAGCGCTTACAACTGCGCAGACAGCAAAGCAAAATGCAGATGCTGCGCTTTCCGCCGACAGCACAAACGAACAGTTAATTAACGAAAGTAATGGCGCTGAAGCAGCACTTGTAACTGCACAAGAAAATGCAGACAATGCCCAGGCAGCATTTACATTGGCAGATGAAGCATTGAAATTGGCGCAAGATGAAGACACAAAAGCATTGCAAGCTATAACTGATGCACAAAATGAAGTATCAGCGGCACAAACAGCTATTGATAACTTCAAACAGACATTAGTGCCGCAAATAAACACATACGAAATAGTTTTACATACATTAAATAATAAGTTGTTGACATATGACAACGATAAAAGTACAAACGTATATATTCAAGCTATTAGCACAGAGTTTACTACCATAACACTTACAGACAGTGATTTAATTAAAGATGCCGACGGCAATGTAACCGGTGTGACATTAAGTGAGCAAGCCTTGTTACAGGCAGGCACACCCGGTGAAGCAACAGGTTACGGTAGTTTCATTGGCTTTGGCCCAACTAAAAATGCAACTGATGGGCAAGTAATAAGTGCACCTTATGTTTTTAATGTAGTAGACGGTGTAACAAATTCAGACGTGTTAAGCTTTAACTTATACGCAAAATTTAACGCTGTTCCGGACTCTAATAATCACAGCTTGTTGTTTGAAGGTGTATATTACAACTATCTAGCTTACTCGCAAGCAGACTTAGCAGCAGCAAACAATTTACCGGCAGATGAACTGTACAACTCAGCAAATGACCCTGCGGCAGCAAACACAGACGCAGATGGCTTATATGGCGAAAAAACAGCACAATGGGAATATCCTGAAGATAATATAGGTAGCATTCAGTTTGATTTTACAATGACACCGACAACACAAGACACCGACATTATTATTGTTTTAGATAAATCTACAAGTATGCCAAGTGGATATGTTGGCAACGGCGTTACAAACTGGCAGTCTGCTGTTGAGGCTGTTAATAGTTTGGCAGAGGGACTTTTAAGGGCAGATAACAGCGCAAATAACCGTGTGGCACTTGTTCAGTTCTCAGGCAATACAATAAACAGCTTTAACTTCCAAAATAACTTAGCAGACTTCAGCAGCAAGTTTGTTGACACAAAACCAAGCGGCGCACACATTTTCCGTGACGCAAGCGGCAACATTATTTTTGACCACGACTACAATAAGACAAGTGAAAGCGAAAATCCATCTGCCGATGGCACTAATTACACTGTTGCACTTGAGCAAGCGCAAGTATTTGCAGAATCAAGGGGAACGACAGACCGTGAATTAGTTGTACTGTTTATATCAGACGGTGTACCTGAAGCTTTGCTTGGCTTCCAAAACCCATCTAACCTTACAAGGGCATGGACACGTACATTTGGAAGTGATACTTTACATTCTGTAAGTGGAGTTGCAACAAAAGACCAGCAAAACGCAATAGTTCAAAGTTATAACGGACAAAGCGTTTTAAACAGTGGCTTTACACCTGTAATAAACACAATAGGCATAAATGCAAGTACTGCAACAAGCCTAACTGCATTGTCAACACAAACAGGTGGAACACATTATAATATTGGATACAGCAATTCTAATAATATTGACACATTGGCAACAATTGTAAATGATATTTTTGAAGATACCACAAATGCAACAAGAATGACAAATGCGGTTATTTCTGACGTTGTAACAGACGACTTTAAAATTATTGCAAATGCACAGTATCCTGTTACATTGCAACGAGGCAATGATGTGCAAGAGCTACAACCTGCACAAGGAAGCACACCGGGCGTTGGTGAATACATAATAGAAACTATTGACTATAACGGCGAGCCAAGAGAGCAAATTACAGCAAATATTGATTACATTGGCGAAGAAATACTTACATTCAAATTTTATGTAGAGGCAAGCGACGCTGGGTTGTTAATAGGTAATTACCCGACAAACGAAGAGCACACGCTAACTTATGAGCATGAAGGTGAAGATAAAACAAGGAATGACCTTGGCGAACCGGAACTTCCTGTTGTTGACGAAATTCCTGCAAACCCAACAGCACCAACAGCACCAACAACGCCTACAACGCCAACTGAACCGACAGCACCGCAAACTAATGAGCAACCAGAGCCAACCCCGACACCAACAACACCGGCAGATAGCGAAACAGACCCAATTATTGCGCCTGCACCAATTGCAGATGACGAAGAGTTTGGCGGTGTTAGCGTACCTGAAATTTTAGTTCCGTTGGCATCAGGTTTACAAAACACATCGGTTCAAATAGGGGACATGGAGCTACCACTTGCTTCGTTTGGAAGAAGCTGGGCGCTGTTAAACTTAATTCTTACATTAGTAACAGCTTTTATTAGCATTGTACTTGTAATAAACTATTTTGGCCGCAAAAACAATGAACAAAGCCAATATGAAGCAGAGAAAACAGAAGAAAATATAGTTAAACGCAAAGGTTTCTCAAGGCTTCTTAGCATAGGTGTCGCTGTAATAGCAATTGTTCTCTTTATCCTCACAGAAGATATGACAACACCGATGGCAATAGTTGATGAATGGACATTCTTAATGGCACTAGTGGCACTTGCACAAATTGTTACAGCATTTGTTTCACGTAAAAAATATGTTGAAAACGAAAACGCACAATAATAAAATATATAAAAATGTTCGACACAAACTTTTGAAGTTAGTGTCGAACATTTTTTTAGAAATAAAGTAAATGAATTTTTACAAAACATAATTTGGTGTTTCAAAACCTATAAAATTATGCAAATAAGCCCAGAGCAACCCTCGTTAATGACTCGCTCAACAGTTTCGGCCATGCGTCCACGTGCCTCCGGTGGCATGTTTAACAATTTGTTTTGCAAGCCCTCATTTACAAGCTCGTGCAAACTTTTGCCAAAAATATTGCTTTGCCAAATTTTTAAAGGCTCACTTTCAAAGTCGCTTAACAAGCTTTTAACAAGGTCTTCAGACTGGCTCTCTGTTCCCACAATAGGCGATACCTCTGTAAAGATTTCAGCTTTCATCATGTGTATAGATGGCGCACTTGCACAGAGCCGTACTCCGTACCTACCACCTTGGTTTACAATTTCAGGCTCTGCTAAAACAAGCTCTTCCATTGTAGGCATAACAATGCCATAACCTGTTGCTTCCATTTGTTCAAGCGCATTGCGCATTTTCTCGTACTGTACTTTTGCCTTTGCCATTTCCATAACGCAAGGCATTAAACTTGCCTCGTCTGTAACACAAAGGCCGGTTACATCACTAAGAACTTTATAAAACATTTCAGGCAGCAACGTTATCTCTACCATAACGCAACCGGTCCCAAGCTCTGCGCTTAATAATTTGCTTTGGCTAATGTACTCGCTGTTCATGCTAACACCGCAATTAATTAGGTCTTTCATACTCTCGCACCCCTCTGCAAGTTGGGTTGCGGCACTGTAAAGTGATTGCTGAAGCCAATTGCCTTGCTCAAGAAGTGTGATCCAGCGCGGCATATCAAAAGCAATTTCTCTTATAGGGAACTCGAACAAAACTGCCTTCAATATTTCTGTTATGTCTTCATTCGTCATGTCAACACAGTTTATAGGTAAAACAGTGTGGCCATAGCGCTCTTCCATTTGCATTGCAAGCGACATTGCGTGTGGGCTCTCGGGCGAGACACAGTTAAGTAAAATTACAAACGGCTTTTCAATTTCGTCCATCTCGGCAATAACTCGTGCCTCAGCTTCTTCATAGGCGGCACGCGGCAAATCGCTAATACTTCCATCAGATGTTAAAACAACGCCAATTGTAGAATGCTCACGTATTACTTTTTGTGTACCTGTTTCAGCCGCAACATCAAAAGGTACTTCGCCCTCGAACCAGGGGCTTTTAACCATTCTGGGGCGCTCGTTTTCTACATGCCCCATTGCTCCGTTTACCATGTAACCCACGCAGTCAATAAGGCGTGTTCTGAAAGTAACATTATCTTCAAGGCTAATGCTAACAGCTTTTTCGGGCACAAATTTTGGCTCTGTTGTCATAATGGTGCGCCCGGCAGCAGACTGTGGCATTTCGTCACGTGCACGTTGTGCAAATGCATCATTTTGAATTTCAGGTAAAATCATAAGTTCCATAAATTTTTTAATAAAAGTGCTTTTGCCTGTACGTACAGGGCCAACAACACCTATATAAATGTCTCCGCCCGTGCGCTGCGCAATATCTGAGTAAATTCTATTGTATTGCATAACTTCCCCTCCTTTACTGCAAGCCTGACGGAACAAGCAAACGCATTCGTTGCTGTACCGTGTCGCCCTGCAATTCGTTTGCTAGTGCTATTGCTGCCGGTGATACAGAATATCTTCTTGCAATATCAAACAATGGCTCGCCTGTTGCTGCGTAATATATACGAAGTGCAATGTTGTTTTCTTGTTTTTCAAGTGGCTCAATGCATTGTATTTGTTCAAGAATTGTGTGTGAACACCGCTTGCTAATTGCACCGCTTACACGCAAAATAACAGCGGCACTTGCAGTTTCATTTATTTTTTTTGCGCTTGCGCTTACAACGCTTGCTACTGCACTAAGCATTAAATCTTCACGCGCATTTGCGTAGGCATATGGCAACACATATTCGCAAGCTTTATCATAACAATCAATTTCGCCCAGAGCGTTTCGGCAGAACATATGCACAATAACACGCCCACGAATAGAAGTTGAGCACTCTTCTTGAATTAGTTCAGGCTGTGTACACGTTGCGAAAACTTCTAAAATTTCCACGTTAATATCAGGCAAATTGCCTTCTGTTACAGCTTCTGTTTCAACACAAAAATCATCAAGTTTTTCTTCTGTGTACACAGTGTTGAATGATAGTTGAGTTTCGTAATCTGTTGAAAATGCATCGCACACCGCCTGAGTTTCAATATCCTTGTGTGCTTTTATGTGTAATATAGCCGTTACAGATAAAGTAATTACTCCGTTTTCACCCGTTACAAGCGTACAGCCACACGGCTCTGCAAATGCCATACTTTCACAATTATCTTCTACACCCTCAAGCTCCATTACATCGTTGAAAGTAAGGGTTTTCTTTGTATGGTATAGTCCGCCTGCCCTATAAAGCACATCTGCATCAATTGTGCCTTTAAGAACGGCTTTGCCCGAAATAATCTTTGTCTCATTTACAGTAGCATTGCACTTTATGTCAAGCACTGCCTCGGGTGGCGTTTCAAAGTCAATGATTTCTTCTGCAGTTATTACTTTTTCTTGCACTGCTAAAACTTGAATACCTTTTAAAGTAGTTAACTTCTGCTCAACACCACCGTCAGTTAGCCCTGTGATAATTTTACCCGCTGTTTGTGCATGTGCAGAAACGCTTAGTGCATATGCGCCGCGAATGTCTATGCGCCTTTGGTTAATTGCGCGGCAATTTACATATTCTGTGTCGCCGAATACGGAAATATCGGGCGCAAAAAACTCGCCGCTTTGTAAATCAATTTGTTTCGCAAATGGCATTTTTTGCTCTGTTTGGCACAGTGCATCGTCTCCGTCTGATTGGTAGAACACAGTAAGCCTTAAATATCCTTCAATAGTTAGGCGTGACTGTGTCATTTGCTTTTGCATTATAACAGGGTTTACAAAACATTTAACTATTTTAAAAACCTGCGGCAGATAGTCAGGTATAAGAATTTCCGTTTCAATTGGCAATTCAATTTTTGTGTCACACACGGAGGCTGCCGCCCACACCGTATCGCTGTTCATTTTTATATCCATAAGTGCCTTGCCCCTTTCTTTTTTAGGTAGTGTTATTTAAGCGCCAACATTACCCGGGATATAATTGATATAAAATATTTGTATGCGGCTGTCCTAAAATGTATGACGAGCAAATTATTTTCTTTGCATGTGTTGCCCAACATATGTTTTTTAGCCATGCCATATTAAATATTATTAAATGAACATTATATATATGCATAATAAAATATTATGTTTGTGGAATATATTTTTTTGCTGTGCTGTAAATGTGCAGTAACATGTTTTATAACTTTTGCACAATTAATGGCAACAAAAAAAGCGTTACAGCTGAACTGTAACGCTTATATTAATTATGGTTTATTTCTTAGTCGTACGTT
Organism: uncultured Bacteroides sp.; assembly: GCA_964371535.1. Classification (GTDB taxonomy): domain Bacteria; phylum Bacillota; class Clostridia; order Oscillospirales; family Ruminococcaceae; genus Ruthenibacterium. Next base: position 42,131 of record CAYJMH010000014.1, on the reverse strand, counting down.
TTTTCATAATTCCGCTGGGCTTAAAGCCCGGTGTTACTACTTGCTCAAGAGTTCTAACTTCTTTTGTACGGGGGTTAACATAAGTTTTAGGTGCTCTTTGTCTCATTTCGAAACGGCCAAACCCACTTAGTGTAACCTTTTCACCTGAAGACAATTTATCAACTATGCTATCAAGTGTAGTACAAATAATCGCATCGACCTCTGAGGCAGGCAACTGTGTTTCTTTAACCACATGCGTAATTAATTCCGATTTAGTCATTTTGCTTCCTCCTTAGAAGGCTTAGGTCTAAAAAAACGGCGTCCTGTTGTATATATTTTACAACAAACCGGTATATTTTTCAAGTGATTTTCTATAAAATAGCCAAATATCGTATAAATTCATAAAAAAAAAGAAAAATTTTATATTTGTTGACTAAAATTTATATAATTAATAAAATTAATTAAAAATATAAAAAAAATTAAGTGCGATATTACGTTTTATTTTATTTTGTGAAAATTTTGTGTATTTTGTGCTTTTTTTGGCTAATTTGTTGATTGTATGTTGTTTATTAACTTTTTTGAAATTAATTGGAAGTAAATAACAAAATTGCCATAACTTTTTGCGCAAAGGCTAAAGTTATGGCAGTTAATATAATTTATTTTTTAGGGCCTGATGGTAAGGTGTTTATACCTTGTGAATCGTAACTGTCTGTTGAGGTACTTGTTGATGTTTGTTCATCTTGTTTTGTGTAATGCAAGTAAAAGTGCTTTTGCAGTTCAGCAAACGCTGTCTCGTAATCATAAACTGTGGTAAATGTGTCATTTTCATCAAAATAAGTTTCATAACATTCAATTGAAATGCTTAAAATGTCAATAATTGCAGTGCCCTCTACTTCAATAGGAACATAAATATAATAGTCGGCATAATTTTCCTTTTTTTCAAAAACACCATACCCTAAAAGCCCGTTTCCAAAGTCAAAAACTTCTTGGAAAGTGAAAGTGTAGTCCTCCATGTACTCATCAATGTTGTCAAGGTAAGAATAAATGTCTGAGTAAGAATTGTAATTATCCATACTGGTTGTTACAGAAAAGTTGTCATATATATCGGCGTCTAATGTTTCATAGTAATAACTGCTAATTCTTCCTTCATATGAATTTACATAATTAGATGTGCTATCTAAATAAACAGTAATATCATCGGAAAGAATGCAGCGAATCATTGTTTCATCGCTTGATATTTCGTGGTACATGCGCTGCCCGTCTTCGTCAGGTGCAAGTGAGAACTCAGCGCTTGTATCTAACCAGTCGGGCTTTGGTAACTCAATAACTCTGGCGGTGTCGTAGTAGTCCTCTATAATAGCCGGGGTTGTTTCATTGTCCATTAAAAGTCCGGGCTCTAAGTTGTGAATATAAACTGAATCGTCGTTATCAGAAAAAAAATCGACACCTGACATCGCATTAAATAAGTCGGCAATTTCCAGAATAATACATACAATAATAACAATAACAGAAATAATGATTACTAAAGCAGATTTTTTGCGCTTTTTTGGGTACGGCATTTTATTTGAAGCAACAGGCGGCATGTTATAATTATTATTGCCATTTATATTAGTATTGTAATTCATATTTTGCTGTGAATTACCGGTAACATCGACAAAATTTTGTTGGTTTGCCAGTGCGCTGTTGCTTGGCTTGTCTTGTGTACCATAATTGCCGAATTGGTCATAATAATCGTTGTCTAAATTCTGGGTCTGGCTATAATCGCTGTTTTCATTTGTGTGTGCACTGCTTTTTACTTTGTTCTCAAGGCTTGCTTGGCATGCAGGGCACTTTTTTTCGTTACCGTCTAATGGGGTAAGGCAATAGGGGCAACTAGACATTTCTTCATTGTACATAGAAATTAATCCTCACACTTTATAAAAGTATATTTGATAGTGTCAATACTACCTAGCTGGTTTCACTGTCAAAAAAGTATGAAAAAGTACTTTTTTCATCACTATTACTTGGGGCTGAAATGTTATCGACACCAATAATAAGAATTACTACTGAAAAAGCAAAAAGTATTAATGAAACAATAGCCAAGCATATCTTTCCGCCAGCATTATATTTTTGAGTTCCCTTATTTTGAGTATAATTCCCGGTAAAAGTGTTGCTTGCTTGGGCGCTTATTACAATAACAGCACCACATTTTTGGCAAAAGACCGTGCCCGGCACTGCGAATGCACCGCAAGTTTTGCAATAATTACTTACATAATTATCCATGTTTATTCCTTTCATTAAAAACAAATAAAAGCACATAATTTTTTTGTTTGCACATTTAATTTGTATTATTGCGGGTCGTCCTCTTGCACAGCTTCTGTCACAATAGACGAACCATCGGGTGTTGTATAACCCCACAATGCTTTTTCAAGTGCATCTGTGTCACAGTGTATACCGTCGTAAAAATTAGCGGCTGTAATTCCTTCAATTGCGTGTGGGTTATAAGAACCATAAACAGAAATTCCATGTTTTGCGCAAAGCTCACGTATAGCGGGTTCTGTTTGGAAAAAGCCACCATAACGTGTTGGGTCTTGTGCATTAATTGCAACTACGCCGTCATAAGTAGCAGGGTGGTAAGGCGGCAATACAATTTTTATAGTAACCCCAAGTTCATTGGCATATGCAAAAAATTTGTCAAATTGATCAAGAAGTTCTGTGTCCATTTCAGGATAGTCTGTCATGTAAAGCAAATTTTCTGTCTGATAAAGTGCATCAGGTAAGCGCTCTTCTGCTGTTCTGCTTCTAAAATTCACATCATAAAGCAAACTGCCGTCAGCGCATTTAACCTCTGTTGTTTGATTATATAAATCACCAACAACAGGTATGGGCCCGTTTACACCGCTTTCGTCGCGCGTTGTAAACGTTATATTATCTTGAAAGTACTGCGGTGAATAAAGGGCTTCAAACGACGAACTATCGTCAACTTCTTCATAAATAATGTTATATCCAAGCCTGTCGTTCAAAAATTCCGTATATAATGCCTTATCACTTCTAAAGTCCATAGTGTCATTCCTAAAATGCCATGGGTCTAGCCCTATAATAACAGTTTCAGGCATTGCGTCTATTTTTTCGAAGTAATAAAAAATACCCATAACATCGGCAACATCGCCGCCTGTAACACCAAAGTTAAAAAAGCTATCGCTTCTTGCAGCTTCCTTTGTCAGTTGTAAAATGCGGCTTGAACCAAGCGATATTGTGCCGGGCTTTGGTTCAATGTTAGAAGCCATAATTTGTATGATGTCGCGCTCTCTTGCGTTAAGTTGTTCATAGCCTGTTATATTTGTGCCACTCAGAATCATGTCTGCAACAGCACGCATTTCAAGGTCACCCTGGAAGAAACCGGAGCAATCTACTATATAGCTATAATAAAATGTGAACAGTGGCACTGTGCACAAAACGCCTGCTACAAACACCATTTTAACAGCTGAAAATATTCTGCTTGCCAATGTTAGTAATATGTATTTTATGTCCATAATGTACTATGCCCCTTTTTTTGTAATAGCTTTTTAATAATTTTGGTACACAAAACCCGAAACACCGAATTCGCCAAAGAAATAAATTACCATGCACAGTGAATAATAAAGAGGTAAGCGCAATAAAAACGGCATTTTACGAATTAGCACGTTTGTAGGCACTTGCATGTATTCAAAACCTTCAATAACAAAAATGCTTAAAACAAGTATCCAAAGCTTTGCGCCCTCAATGCCAAGCGTTCCAAGTGTTTCAAGCACACTTCCGCCTAAAAAGCCTTCCCAACCTGAAAATAAATTGGCGTATAAATAAAGCCCACTAAGCCAACCGTCTGCGCCGGAGTATAGCTCTGCACAGAAAAATACAAATGCGCCGGAAAAAAGTAAATAAGTAATGCATGTTTGGAAAAAGTTTTTCATTGGTGACCAAAAATAAAGTGGGTTATACTTGTGAATTTTGCTGCGTAAACTTAAAGTTTCTTTGCCAACTATTAAAAATATACCGTTAAGCGCACCCCAAATTAAATAACCAATTGATGCACCATGCCAAAGCCCACTTAGGCAAAAAACTATAAGTTGGTTAATAATGGCACGCAGTTTGCCTTTTTTACTGCCGCCAAGAGGGAAGTATAAGTAATCTCTGAACCATGTTGATAAGCTTATATGCCAGCGGCGCCACAAGTCTGTAATGCTTGCGGCAGCAAGCGGACGTTTGAAATTTTCCATTATAGTTAGCCCAAAAACTGCGCCGCTGCCAATTGCAATGTCAGACAGTGCAGAGAAGTCTATGTAAAGCTGATACGAAAATAGAAGTGCTGCAAGAAGAAGCATAGGACCGGAATAGTTTTCCATGTTTGAAAAAACAGGCCTAACAATTCCTAAAAGAGCATTTGCAACAACTAACTTTTTAAAAAAGCCCCATAAAATTCTGAACGCACCACCTGAAACTTTATCGTAATCGAATGTAACAGGTTGTTTAAATTGTGGCAGCATATTTCCTGCACGTTCTATTGGGCCTGCCACTATATTAGGGAAAAACGTAACAAATAGGGCATGGTATAAAAAGTTTTTCTCTGCCTTTATTTTACCCCTGTAAACGTCTACCAAATAACCTGTTGACGAAAAAATGAAATAACTAATGCCAAGTGGAACTGCAATGCTGAATGCAGTGCCGAATAAAAATTTAGAAAAATTATAATATATAAGTACGCCAAAACAAAGTGATATTGTTGTTGCCAAAATTATAATTTTAAGCGTTTTGCTTTTTTTTGCTGCAAGCTCCAGAAGAATACCTGCAATATATGTTACAGCGGCAACACCCAGAAGCACTGCCACAAACGGCGCGTTGTTAGCGTCGTAAAGGTAAAAAACAAGCCCGGCTGTAAGAAGCCAAAATGGGCGTGTTACCTTTGGTAAAACATAATAAAACAAACATGCCAATGCTAAAAAAAGCATATATGCAAAAGAGATGAAATTCATTTTCTCAATCGTTCCTTTCAGTGCACTGATATAAATATTCTAAATTATTTGTTACTTTTTTTAAGCTCACTCTCAAGCTCACGCACACGTTTTTCCAAAAGCGCATGTTGCTGTGTAAGCAATTTTAACTTCTCTGCAAAATCACTTATTATTGAAGATAAACTTAAAAGTAATAACAATACAAAACAAAAAACTATGACGAAAACAACGTTAACGGGCATTTCCATTTTTAAAAGGTCACGCAACACAAAAACGCTGTACGGCACTATTGCGAAAAGTATAAAAACGAAAGAAGAAAAAAGCCAAATAATGGCATATCTAACATTAAGCCGCTTTTTCTTCAATAAAAACAAAATTAAAAACAAATAAATAAATGCACATACAATTAATACTATTCTTGTGGTCGGTGCAATGCTTTCAATGTTCATTTTACGTTTTCCTTTCTTGCTTTTTGCCCTGTGTTATTCTAAAAACCATAAGAGCCAGTATAACTTTTACCATATAGTGTACAGATTTAAACGGCCCAATAGATGACACACCCTCTATGCGCTCTTCCATAATTACAGGCACCTCGCCAACACGCCAACCACCCAGAACAGATGATATAATCGCCTCGGGTTCGGGGTAATCTTGCGCATAGTTTTTGGCGAAGTAAGCAGTTAATTCCTTGTTACATGCCCTAAAGCCACTTGTTGTGTCTTTAACTTTTGCACCGCATAATATCTGTATTAACAAACTTAAAATATTAATGCCAAGACGCCGCATAAAACTTGTTTGAAAACCCTCTTTTTTTATGAAGCGTGAGCCAATGCACATGTCAAACTCACCGTTTAAAACGGGGTTTATTACGTCTTGCAAATATTTTGGGCTGTGCTGGCCGTCGCCGTCCATTTGCACAGTAATATCATAATCATTATCACATGCGTACAAATATCCACTTTGTACACCACCGCCAATACCAAGGTTTACAGGAAGTGACAAGTAATTATATCCGTTTTGTGCACATATTTTTTCGCTTGCGTCTTGAGAGCAATCGTTAACTATTATATAGTCGACGCTTGGCACAGTGTTTTTTAAACGGTTAATAACGCGCTCTATGTTTTTTTCCTCGTTATAACAAGGTATTATTACAAGTACTTTCACAATCTGCTCCTTTTGGGTTATGTGTATGTTTAGCAAAGTCAATGCAACCCGAACACGCCTGAAATCTCTTGATTTCCCATATAGCGGTGCTATGCTGCAATACAAACTTTAGCTTAGTATAAACTCTTTAAGTCTATTTAAAATCATATCTCTTTTAAAATTTTGTTTACAATAAATTTGTGCACTTTCGCCCATTTTTTGAAGGGTGGTGCTGTTCATTTGTGCCATGCTTAATATGTTTTCACACAATGCGCTGACATCTCCGGGCGCACTTACAAGGCCTGCATTGGCTTTTATAACGGCTTGTGCACCTTCACCGCTTATAGAGACGACACAAGGTTTGCCTGCAGCAAAATAACTTGCAAGCTTTGCCGGAATAGCTATTTCAAGCGCCTCCAGTTCTGAATAAGCCATAAACAACACGTCTGCGGCGGCAAAGTAATTTGGCATTTCATCTGCTGGGTGCTGGCCTAAAAACTCGAAATAATCGTTTAAATGCGCACTGTTTATATCTTGTTCTAATTGCTTGCGGCTCATTCCATCGCCAACAATTATAAAGCGTATGTTGCTTATGTTGATTTCTTTGAAAATTTTAGCACAACCTAAAAGCATGTTCAAATTCTGTGCAGGGCTTATATTACCTGCAAAAAGCACATTAAATTTATCGTCAAATTTCTTTTTGATGTCTAAGCTTGTTGGTTTTTGAAAGTATAAATCTTCACAGTGCTGTGGAATTACAGCGTGCTGTGATTTTGGCGAAATACCCTCAACTTTTTTTAACATACTTTCAGACATTGAAATTAATTTGCCACAGCGCCTGTAAAACCAATGCGACACATTTTTTGCTACACTGCGCAGAAATTTATTTTGTATGTCAAGTGTTGTGTAAAGGTTGTCGGGCCACAAGTCAAGAACATATGTTGTGAGCGGCACTTTTTTAAATTTTGAATATACAACAGCAGGAAACATCATGATTACCGGGCTTGTGTTGTAACAAAAAACGGCGTTGTATTTGAACTTACGTAGCCTGTGCAAATTAAACAAAGCAAAAATAGGGTAGGAGAGATAGTTGAAAAATATACGTGCATTAGTGTTGTTTTTTCGCCTAATTTCACCGCACCTGTATATGTTAACACCTTCGTGCATCTCAAAGCGCGGGCCTTTAAAGTTATAGCCGTCGAACCATTCACCTTTGGGGTAATTTGGCAGGCCGCACAACACGTCAACTTCAATGCCGCTGTCTACAAAACCATTGCAAATATCGGTTATTCTAAAATTTTCAGGCCAATAGTGCTGCGTAACAACTAAAATTCTCTTTGGCATTAATGTCTCCCGCTTTTTAGTTTTTTCAAAAATATACATCACTTTCACACGTGAAAATTATTTTTTAAGCCACACTGTTTCATTCACAATTTTAGTGTAACTTTGTACTATTTTAACTACTTTTACACTTACATTCTCATCTGCATAGTCTTCGGCCATAACATACGGCTCGCCGGCGTCATACATTGAAACGGCAAGGTTCATTGCTTGTTCAACTTCTTCGCCTGTAATGCCGCCAACAACTACGCTGCCTTTGTCAAGCACTTCGGGGCGCTCTGTACTTGTGCGGATAAGAACAGCAGGGAAGTTAAGCATTGCACTTTCTTCACTAAGTGTTCCGCTGTCACTTAAAACACAGTACGCATTTTTTTGAAGTTTATTATAGTCGATAAAACCAAACGGTTTCATTGGTTGAACAAGTGGATGGAATTCAAAACCACGTGCTTTTATATGCTTCTCACTGCGTGGGTGGCATGAATAAATTATAGGCATGTTATAGCGCTGTGCAATGCTGTTTACGCCGTTCATAAGGCTCATGAAATTCTGCTCGTTGTCAATATTTTCTTCCCTGTGCGCACTAAGCAAAATATATTTGTGCTGTGTTAAGTTAAGCCTGTCTAAAACGTCACTTTGTGCAATTTTATCTTCGTGTGCCTTTAAAACTTCACGCATGGGGCTGCCTGTTACAAAAACAGTTTTCCCGTCGATGCCCTCGCTCAATAAATATCTACGGCTGTGTTCGGTGTACGGCAAATTAATGTCGCTTATATGGTCTACAATTTTGCGGTTTATCATTTCGCTGACATTCCAGTCCCAACAGCGGTTGCCGGCCTCCATGTGAAAAATGGGTATTTTCAGCCTTTTAGCACTTATTGCAGAGAGAGCGCTGTTTGTGTCGCCCAGCAAAAGCACTGCTTCGGGCTTTACTTCTTGCATAAGTTCAAAACTCTTAGCAATAATGTTGCCCATTGTTTCGCCCAGGTTTGAACCAACACTCTCAAGAAAAAAATCAGGTGCCCGCAAGTTTAAATCTTCAAAAAAAACACCGTTAAGCGTATAATCATAGTTTTGCCCTGTGTGCACCAGTATATGTTCAAAATATTTGTCGGCACATTTAATTACCTCAGAAAGCCTTATAATTTCAGGCCTTGTGCCAACAATTGTCATAAGTTTCAGTTTTTGCAATTCTTTCCCTCCGTTTTTAACTTTTATACAGGTTCAAAATAAGTGTCTGGGTTTTGTGCATCAAACGGTTCGTTTGCCCACATAACTGTTATTAAATCATCGTCACCTAAATTTTCAATATTGTGTGAATACCCCGTTGGTATATCAATAACTTCAAGCTTTTTGTCGCTTACCCTGTATTCAATAATTTCCTTTGTGCCTATTTTTCTGAAACGAATAACAGCGCTACCTTTTACAACAATAAACTTTTCGTTTTTTGTGTTGTGCCAGTGGTTGCCTTTAACAATATTAGGTTTTGCAACATTAACACTTACTTGCCCACTGTTTTGTGTGCGAAAAAGTTCTGTGAAACTTCCACGCTCGTCACAATTCATTTTAAGTGGATATGAAAATTCATTCTCCGGTAAATATGATAGATACGTGGAATATAGTTTTTTTGAAAAGTCATCGCCCATATTCGGAAGATTAAGGTTGCTTCTGCTGAGTTTAAAGCTATTTACAAGGCTTGCAATTTGCCCAAGCGTTACAGTATAAACAGGGCATGATAATTCTTCGAATTCATTTATCTGCGCTGTTTTTTCAATGTTGTGTTCCATTGCACCAATAAATGTGTTAACAACATCGTCTATATATACAAGCGGCAATGAATAATTTTCATCGCTTATCTCAATAGGAATATTATGCGCTATATTATGGCAAAACGTTGCAACAACACTGTTGTAGCTTGGGCGGCACCATTTGCCAAAAACGCCCGGAAGCCTGTAAACATAAACATGTGTGCCTGTTTTTTGTGAATAATTGTGCATTATATTCTCGGCTTCGCGTTTGCTTTTTCCATAGTCGTTATCAAGCTGTGCTTGTATACTGCTTGTTAGTAAAACAGGCGCCTTACTGTTGTTTTTCTCTAAAATATCAAGCAATTTGCTTGTTAAATCTCTGTTGCCTGTGTAAAATTCGTTTTTGTTATCAGGGCGGTTTACACCTGCCAAATGGTACACGAAAGCAGCCTTTTTTGCATATGTTTCAAGCTGTTCGTCCGTGTCACGTATATCATATTTCATAATGTTTTCATAACCACAGTTTTCAAGTTGTGCAGCTAAATTTTTGCCAACAAAGCCAAGTGCACCTGTGATTAATATAGGTAAACACTTATTGTTCATTCTTTTCAAGCTCCTGGCGTATATATGAATTGGTAAGCAGTTTTTCTACAACACCATCAATGTCAAGGCGGTGCGTGTTGTGGCTTGTGTAAGAGTCCTCGCTCTCTGTCATAACTCGGCCATCTTCATAAAATTTGTCGTAATTCAAATCGCGTACATCGGCTGCTACACGGTAATAATCGCCCATGTCGGTTGCCTTTAAGTTTTCCTCACGCGTCATAAGTGTCTCGTATAATTTTTCGCCGTGGCGTGTGCCAATTATTGAAAGTCCTGTGTCGCCAAATAGCTTTTGCACACCAAGTGCAAGGTCTTTTATTGTGCATGCAGGCGCTTTTTGAATAAATAAGTCGCCGGGGTTTGCGTGCTCAAATGCGAAAAGAACAAGGTCTACTGCCTCTTCAAGGTTCATTAAAAAGCGTGTCATTTCAGGGTCTGTTATTGTAAGTGGCTTGCCTGCACGAATTTGCTCGATAAATAGGGGAATTACACTGCCCCTACTGCACATAACGTTGCCATAACGTGTACAGCAAATTGTTGTTTTTTCTGCTTCTATGTTTCGTGCCTTGGCACAAATTACTTTTTCCATCATTGCTTTGCTTATTCCCATGGCATTAATGGGGTATGCTGCCTTGTCTGTTGAAAGGCAAACAATACGTTTGACACCTGCCTCAATTGCGGCATTTAAAACGTTTTCTGTGCCAATAATATTAGTCTGTACGGCCTCCATTGGGAAAAATTCACAGCTGGGCACTTGCTTTAATGCCGCGGCATGGAAAATATAATCAACACCTTGCACGGCGCCGGTTATGCTTTCAGGGCTTCTAACATCACCAATATAAAATTTTAATTTTTCTGCATGTTTAGGGCAGTTGCGTTGAAACTCGTGTCGCATATCGTCTTGTTTTTTTTCATCGCGCGAAAAAATTCTTATTTGCGCAATGTCTGTTTCTAGAAACCTTTGTAAAACAGCGTTGCCAAAAGAGCCAGTGCCCCCGGTAATTAGTAGTGTTTTGTTTGTGAAAACAGAATTTGACATATAATACTCCGTTCTGCCAAGCATTGTTGCGGCATATTTAATTAACTTTTTGTCTAAAAACGCTTTTTCATATAATCTTAATTTGAATTGTATTAAATGATAGACGTAACAAATTTTGACATAAAATGTGCTTGTGCTTGAAATAATACACGTAATTAATTAAAGAATAATGTTGCATGCATGTATGGATTAATTCCGAAAAAAAGCTATGTTTTTTGTGCTTTTTTTGTTAGCTATCTTTTTTATTATACCACAAATTTTGACTTTTTCCAATACGTAAAACTATATTTTTGCATTAAAATAATTAAATAAATGCATGCCTTGTATTTGAAAAAGAAAATAATGACAGCATATTAGAAATAAGTTGAAAAAGCGAATTCTGTAATAAAACATGAAGAGCGCAACTGTATATTTAGAAAAATGCTGCCACTTTACTTAAAAAGCGGCAGCATTTACAAAGATATTTTAATGTAAAATTTTGTTGTTCTTGCAATTTGTTTTAGTGTGCGCTGTAATGAAACTAAAATTTGTTGTAGGTTGTATGAACTTAACACACACATTATGCAAAATTCACATTTACTTAAAACGCTCTGAATCAAGGGGTATTTCAGGCATTAATTCTTTTGACAATATTTTTAAAAGTTCTTCAAGCTTTTTAATGTCGCTTTCGCTGAATTTATCGCGCATTCTTTGTGTTACAATTTTAATATAATCATAAGTTATGCCAACATACTTTAAATATTTACTTGTGACTTCAAGATAAAATTCTCGTTTATCGCCTGAATTTTGCACTTTTTGTATATAACCTTTTTTAATAAGGCTTTGCACTTTATAGGCAGCGTTAGGCGGTGAAATTTGTGCAAAATCAGCAAATTCTTTAACTGTTGGCCTACCAAGTGCATAAATAACTTCAACACAAAAAGTTTCTACAACAGATAAGCTCGCCTCTCTATTTTCAAATGAGGCAAATACCGTTTGATAAAATTTCATTTTAAACTTTGTATAAATTTCCGTAAAATGTTTCTCTAACATATTAAATCACCGCTTCTTATAATTATGCTTTAAATAAGGTAAAATTAATTTTCAATTTTATTTTACACTTTTTTGAAAATAAGTGCAACATTGTGCCCGCCAAAACCAAGCGAAGTTGACATGCCGTACAGGCATGATAGCTCTTTTTTTGTGTTTTTTACAACGTTTAAGTCACATTGCTCGTCTTCCACGTTATAGCCAATGGTTGGCAGTGCAATGCCGTTTTCAAGGCTTTGTGAAGTTAAAATGCCCTCTATTGCACCTGCAGCACCGAGCAAATGACCTGTCATAGATTTAGTGCCTGAAATTAAAATATTTTGCGCATGTTCTTTAAAAGCTAGTTTTATAGACATTGTCTCGCACCTGTCGTTCATTGGCGTGCTTGTTGCATGTGCGTTAATGTAGCCAACGTCTTCCAAATTAATTCCTGCGTCTTTCACGGCGGCAACCATTGCCCTTGCGGCGCCACTGCCGTCTTCACTCGGTGCTGTCATGTGGAATGCATCGCATGTGGAGCCATAGCCAACAACCTCGCCCAATATATTTGCACCGCGTGAAATCGCATGATCATAATCTTCAAGCACAAGTATTCCGGAACCCTCGCCCATAACAAATCCGTTTCTCTCTTTGTCGAAAGGAATGCTTGCCCTTTTTGGGTCAGCGCTTTCGCTAAGGGCTTTTAAAGATGTAAAGCCACCTATTCCAAGTGGGGTAATGCTGGCCTCTGTGCCGCCGCAAATAGCGGCAGTGGCATAGCCGTCACGCACTGCCCTGAAAGAATCACCTATTGAGTTTGAAGCGCTTGCACAAGCAGTTACAACGCATGTGCAGCTGCCCTTAAAACCGTATTTTATTGCAATTGCACCTGCAGCCATATTTGAAATTGCCATTGGTATGAAATAAGGCGACACCCTGTCAAAGCCTTTTTCAGTACCTTTCATTTGTTCAATTTCTATGTTTTCAAGCCCACCAATGCCGCTTGCAATATTTACAATACACTCGTCTAAATCGGTGTTGCTTTCATTTATGCCACTTTGCTCAATTGCTTCTTGCGCCGCAACAAGCGCATACTGTGTAAATTTAGCATATTTTCGCAAATTTTTCTTGTCAATGTATTTTTCAATATCAAGGTTCTTCACTTCGGCGGCAATTTTAACCTTGTGGTTATCTGTGTTAAATTTTGTTATAAAATCAATACCACAAACACCATTTTGTGCATTGTTAAACATTTCTGTCGCATTGTTTCCAATTGGGCTTACAGCACCTATGCCGGTAATTACAACTCTTTTTTTCATATCAATCTCCATTCTGTGCAAAGCACAAATTATAAAAAATCTCTGTACGAAATAGAGATTTTTAATATATGCTGTCGTCGTCTGCCTTGTTATATGCACAATTTATGTGCTTTTAGGTCATAAAACGGGTTCGCATTACATCGAATTGGCTAACTTTTATCTCATTGACATGCCACCGTCAACAGACAGTGTTTGCCCTGTAATATATCGTGCACACTCGCCGGCCAAAAACACAACTGTGTTTGCAATGTCTTCACATTCGCCCAAACAGTTCAAAGGAATTTGCTCTAGCATTTTTTTCTTAAGCTCTTCGGGAAGTTTGTCTGTCATGTCTGTTTTAATAAATCCGGGCGCTATTGCATTAACAGTAACACCGCGTGAGGCAATTTCTTTGGCAAATGATTTAGTCATGCCAATAATTCCTGCCTTACTGGCACAGTAATTTGTTTGCCCTGCGTTTCCAACAAGCCCCACAATGCTGGACATGTTTATTATTCGGCCATTGCGCTGTTTCATCATTGGGCGTGCAACTGCTTGCATCATGTTAAAAGTACCCTTTAAGTTTACGTTAATAACGTCATCAAAATCTTGCTCGGTAAGCCTTACAAGTAAATTATCTTTTGTAATGCCTGCATTGTTAACAAGAATGTCAACAGTTTTAAATTCATCTGTTGCAGCTTTAACTATGTTTTGGCATTCGGCAGGGATTGCAACGTTTGCCTTTACTAAAATGCATTTTACTCCTAAAGTTTCACATTCTGCTTTTGTGTCTTGTGCGGCGCTTTCACTGCTTTGGTAATTTATTACTAAGTTTACGCCTGCATTTGCAAGTGCAAGGCAAATTGCTTTTCCTATTCCTTTGGCACCGCCTGTTACTATGGCTGTTTGTCCCTTCATTGTGTTACCTCTTTATTCATTATTTGTGCTGTGTTATTTTGCTTTTTAACAGTAATTACATCAGTTGAAACTATTTAATAGCCTCAACTGTGCTATTAAAGCTTGCAATATCTTCAATGCTATATGTATTTATACCCGAAACAGTCTTTTTAATAAACCCTGAAAGTGTTTTGCCACAGCCAATTTCAATTACTGTGTCTACCCCAAGGCTGTGCATGTATTTTATAGATTCCTCAAAATTTACACTGCTTTTAACTTGAAGTGCAAGTTTGTCTTTCAATTCTTGTGTGTTTTCAGCAGGTAAGGCAGTTGCGTTTAATATAACAGGTAAGCTTGCCTCGCCAAACTTTTCACATTCAAAGCGGGTTTTTAATGCTTCGTACGCATTTTCCATAAGCTGTGTGTGAAAAGCGCCTTCTGTGTCTAAAAAAACACAGCGCTTTGCACCGACTTCTTTGCACAACTCGGCTGCAAACTCTACGGCTTCCTTTTCGCCTGAAATTACAATTTGCCCCGGGCAGTTGTAATTTGCAATGCTGACAAGTCCTTTTCTACTCGCTTTTTCACAGCAGGTAAGAATTATCTCTTTGTTAAGCATAAGTATGGCTGCCATTTTGCACTCAACACCTTGCGCCGCTTTTGTCATTTCATCAGCCCTGAAATTAATTATGTCAATAACTTGCTGCTTATGAAAAACATCTGCTGCGTAAAGTGCTGAGTATTCGCCAAGGCTGAGCCCCATTGCTGCAACAGGTGTAATTCCCGCACTTTTAAGCATGTCTGTTATGCCAACGTTAAATGCTGTTAAAATGCCTTGTGTATTGGCCGTTTTGCCCAGAAGCTCACTTGGACCTTCAAAGGCAATTTCCTTTTTTTCAGGCGCAAGTAAATCAAAAGCAGACTTGAAAATATCACTTTCTGTGTAAAAATCTTTGCCCATGCCTACTTTTTGGCTACCTTGCCCTGAATAAACAAAAGCTATTTTCATATAAATGCCCCTATCTTTAAATTTGTTTGAAAGCCACTGAGTAAACGGCTGTGCTTTTTTGAAAAACACCATAAATTTGCATAATATAAACGTAATTTTTTGCTACGCTGCAATTAGTAATGTACAGACAGTTTTTTTGCTTGAAATCAAAAAAGTTCGCCTATAACTTGTTTTACGGTTTTAATCTCTTTATATTTAGCCGCTTTATCACCACAGAAAAATAAGCCTTCATCATAATTTCCGTAAAATGCTTGAATAAGTGCATTTGTTATGCAGTACTTTGTTGTTTTCGCCTCACATGTTTTTATGCAGTTAATGCATTTTTTCGGTGCAACACGTTCGTTGTTTTCTATTTTTTGTATAAGCGGTGTGTTTAAAGCACGCCCGGGCATACCAACAGGGGAGTGCACAATTTTTATGTCATTTTCATTTGCATTAAGCATAATTTTCTTGTGCTCGTCTGTGCTGTCACACTCTTTAGTGAAAATAAAGCACGTTGAAAGCTGTACACCAGCCGCACCATTATTAATAAAGTTTTGAATTTCGTCTTTAGAGAAAATACCACCGCCTACAAATATAGGTATGTTTGCATATTTTGCAACTACTTGTTTTACATCTGCCAATATTTCCAGCAGTGTTTTATGTGTAGAATTTAAAAGCTCATCGGCCTTGAAACCCAAATGCCCACCTGCTTTTGCACCTTCTATTACAATGAAATCTGCAAGTCGGTTGTATCTTTTTTGCCATGTTTTAAGTATCATTTCACATGCACGTGCACTTGAGACAATCGGTGCAATTAAAACGTCACTGCCACTTACAAGTTCAGGCAATTTAAGCGGTAAACCTGCGCCTGAAATAATTGCATCTGCGCCAAATTTTACGCAGTCTTTTACAACTTGTTCGTAGTTTGTAAGTGCGCCCATTACATTAACGCCTATTAAACCGTTGCCGCCGGATATTTCTTTTGCTTTTTTTATTTCTTCTTTTAGTGCGTGTGCATTTGCAATGGAATTGTCACACCAAAAATCTTCCTCGCGAAAACCGGGGTGTGCACTTGAAATAACGCCCATGCCACCACATTTGGCAACATTGCCTGCAAGGCTTGACAGCGAAAGCCCAATGCCCATACCACCTTGCAAAAGCGGGATAGTCAGCTTTTTAAGTCCATTATTCATTATGCTTCCTCTTTTATTTTTGTCTTTTCTGCATTATATTCACATATAATGTCGGTGAAAATATCTGCCATTGGTTTAATTTGTGATACCATTCCGGCAACTTGCCCGACCATTACCGAGCCACGTGAAACATCACCCTCTACAACTGCTTTTCTAAGCGCACCTAGTGTGAATTTTTCGAGCTCCATTTTATCAACACCGCTTTTTTCAAGCTTCAAATGCTCTCGTGTCATTTGGTTTTTTAAAACTCTAACAGGCACTCCGCTGTTTCTGCCCGTAACAACAGTATCTGAATCTTTTGCCTCAACAACTGCGTTTTTATAATTTGCATGAATAGGACATTCTTCGCTTACTAAAAGGCAAGTGCCAATTTGAACGCCTTGTGCACCCAATATTTCAGCTGCAAGCATTTGTTTGCCGCTTGCAATGCCGCCGGCTGCTACAACAGGTATGTTAACTGCGCTTACTACTTGCGGAATTAGTGCCATTGTTGTCATCTCGCCAACATGTCCGCCGCTCTCGGTGCCCTCGGCAATAATGCCGTCTGCACCTGCTTTTTCCATGCGTTTTGCCAGTGTTGCATTAGGTACAACCGGGAAAACAGTAATGCCGGCATCCTTCCATTTTTCCATGTATTTACCGGGGTTTCCCGCACCTGTTGTAATGAATTTAACGCCTTCTTCAATTATCATGTCAGATATTTCGTCAATCCATGGGTTCATAAGCATTAAGTTTACGCCAAATGGGTTTTGCGTAAGGCTTTTGCACTTCCTTATTTGCTCTCTCAGCATGTCGGGTTCCATTGCGCCCGAAGCTATAATTCCCATAGCGCCGCAGTTGGCAACGTTTGCGGCAAATTCACCTGTTGAAATGTTTGCCATAGCGCCTTGAATTATTGGATATTTGGTTTTTAATATTTTGTCCAGTGTCATAGCTAATCTCCATTCTGTGCATTGCACAAAAAATTTAGAAAAACCTCTGATGATAAA
Organism: uncultured Bacteroides sp.; assembly: GCA_964371535.1. GTDB lineage: Bacteria > Bacillota > Clostridia > Oscillospirales > Ruminococcaceae > Ruthenibacterium. The sequence continues at coordinate 24,941 of CAYJMH010000014.1, read as the reverse complement.
AGAGGTTTTTTGGTATATGCCGTCTTGGAACAGTTGAAAAACAAAGACTGTGCAAAAACTAGAGCAAAATTTATTGGAGCATGACGAAATTTTGCAGACGTTTTATGTGAAGCCGATTTTTTAAAACAATTCTGTGTTTAGACGGCACGACTTTTAACAGTAAAAGCGTAAAATTATGTGTTTACTAAAACAGCGCCATATGAAAGGCCTGCGCCAAAACCAACACAAATAACTTTTTTGCCATTTTCAATACTAGCTTCACTAAGTGCTATTGGTATGCTGGCGGCTGACGTGTTGCCATATTTGTCTAAATTCATGAAAAATTTATCTGCGCTTATATTAAGTTTTTTTTGCGCAAAGTCAATAATGCGTTTGTTTGCCTGGTGTGGAATTATCATATGTATGTCTTCAATTGTCAAATTGTTTCTTATTAAAATTTCATTTATAGCGTGTGCCATTTTTTCTGTTGCAAACCTGAAAACAGCCTTGCCGTTCATGGAAATATAATTCAACGTTTTGTCAATGCAAAGCACGCGGTTTTCATCGGGCACAAACCCTTGGACGTATGCGTGTTTCAAGCCGCTTTCTCTTTTTATAATGGCAGCACCGGCACCATCGCCAAAAAGAACTGCCGTTGTGCGGTCTGTCATGTCAAGAAATTTCGAAATAACTTCACTGCCTATAACAAGTGCATATTTATCTTGAGTTTCCTCCAAAAGCCTGTAAGCTGTGTTAAGTGCCGTTACAAAGCCTGTGCAAGCGGCGTTTATGTCAAAACAAATTGTGTCTTCACTAAGGGACAATTGATTTGCCACAGAATATGCAACAGATGGCATGTTACAATCAGGTGTAAACGTAGCAACGATACAAACTTTAATGTCGTTTTTATTCAAGCCGCTTTTTTCAATTGCGGCAGATGCGCTTTCAATTGCAAGGCTTTCACAACTTTGGTTGTGCGTAATAAACATGCGCTGCTTTATGCCTGTACGTGACACAATCCACTCATCACTTGTATCAAGTGACTTTTCAAAATCGCTGTTTTTTATAACGTTTTTTGCTTTTGCAACAGTACAAGCAATAATTTTAATTCCCAATTTTAAATTCCTTTCGGCGCGGCAATATACATGTAAATGCTATGTGGCCGTATAAATATTATTGTTAATTTTCTGAAATACTTAAGCAGTTAATTGTGGTGTTTATTGTGGTGTTTTAAGTAGCATTAAATTTGCTGCCAATTTCACGCATTTTTGTATAGCGCAAACTTTTAAGCTTTTCAGGCTTAATTTTTAAAAGTTCTTTAATGTTTTCATATAAGCAGCTGTCAACTTCTAAAAATAACTTTGGTATATCAAGTTCGCCGTCTTGACGTTGTTCTCGGATTATTTCGTCTGCAATGCCAAATTTTTTCAAATCAAAAGATGTAAGTTTCATAATGTCGGCGGCTTCTTGCCATCTCGTAGCATCTTTCCATAATATAGACGAAAAACCCTCGGGGGATAGCACTGAAAAAACAGCATTTTCCAGCATAAGAATTTTGTTTGCTGCCGAAAGGGCAAGTGCTCCACCGCTGCCGCCCTCACCGGTAATGACAGCAATTAAAGGAACTGTCAATTCAGATGAAAGCGTAAGGCAAGAGGCTATTGCTTCGCCTTGCCCATGGTTTTCGGCCTCCATGCCCGGATATGCACCGGGTGTGTCTACAAAAGTAATTATTGGGCGGTTGAATTTTTGTGCTAAGCGCATTAACCGCTGTGCTTTCCTGTACCCGGCAGGGTTTGTCATGCCGAAGTTGTACTTTACATTTTCTTCAAGTGTTTTGCCTTTTCTGTGGCCTATTACCGTAACAGGTATGCCTTTATAAATGGCAATGCCACCTAAAATTGAAGGATCTTCTCTATAAAATCTGTCTCCGCACATAGGCACAAAGTCATCAAAAAGCTTACTTATATAATCATCAATGTTGGGCCTTTTCGCATCGCGTGCAAGAATAACCCTTTGTGCAGGTGTTAAGCCGTTACTCATATTTTAGTCATGGCTCCTTATTACATAGTTTTTATTGTGAATTTTTAGAATTTTAGAAAGCATTTCGGGGATATCTTTGCGATTGACAATCATGTCAATAAAACCACAATCCAGCACATACTCTGCACTTTGGAACCCATCGGGAAGTTTTTGTTTTATTGTCTGCTCAATAACCCTTGGGCCGGCAAAAGCAACCAGTGCCTTTGGTTCTGCAATAATAATATCGCCAAGGCTGGCAAAACTTGCAGTAACACCGCCTGTTGTTGGGTTTGTTAAAACAGTAACGTAAAGAAGGCCTTTACTGCTGTGTGCTTTAAGTGCAAACGATGTTTTGGCCATTTGGAAAAGCGAATAAATGCCTTCTTGCATTCTTGCACCGCCCGAGGCAGTGAAAATAACAACAGGTAATTTGTGTCTTGTTGCATATTCAAACATTTGTGTTATTTTTTCGCCGGTTGCACTTGCAAGGCTTCCCATAAAATAACGCGTATCCATACAAGCCACAACTGTTTTTATACCGCTAATATTTCCAACAGCACACAAAACTGCCTCATTAAGGCGTGTTTTCTCTGCTGTATCTTTTGTTTTTTCGCTGTATCCGGGGAAGTTTAAAGGATCTGTAGTTGAAATTGTTGTGAAAAGCTGCTTGTACTTTGCGTCGTCAAAAACACTGCTAAGCCTTCTTTTTGAGGACATTGCCATATAGTAATTGCAAATAGGGCAAATATAGCTGTTTTCCACAATTTGTATTCGCTCAATTTCATTTTTGCAGTTTTTGCAAATTGTCGTTTTTTTTGCAAGCGCTGCATTTACAGGGCGCAACTTTGCAAGGTTGTTTAAAAATTTCTTTTTGTTCTCGAATGCATTGTTCATTATTTTTCAATCGCCTCTTTATAAGCTTTTAGTATGTCGTCTAAATTTTCAGCAATAAAAAATGTATCATAGTCAGATTTAAGTATTTTTTTGTGGTACATTAACATGTGCTGGAAATCAAGAGTTGTGTGCACACCTGAAATAATTGTCTCTTCCAGTGCGCGCCTCATTTTGCGAATTGCCTCAAGCCTTGTTGCGCCGTGTACAATAATTTTTGCTATCATAGAATCGTAAAAAGGTGTAAGGGCAATGCCGTTGTATACAGCGCTGTCAATGCGCACACCGTTCCCGCCGGCAAAGTGTACAAAATCAATTTTTCCTGCACAAGGTGCAAAATCATTTTGTACATCCTCGGCGTTTATTCGGCACTCTATTGCGTGGCCACTAAGTGTTACTTCGTTAAAACTTAACTTTAAACCCGAGGCAACTCTAAGTTGCTCTTTAACAATGTCTATTCCCGTTATCATCTCTGTAATCGGGTGTTCAACTTGTAAACGTGTGTTCATCTCAATAAAGTAAAAATTACCGCTTTTATCAACAATAAACTCAATTGTTCCTGCATTTGTATAGTTTGCGGCTCTTGCCGCCGCTATTGCGGCTTTGCCCATCTCATCTCTCAGCTCTTTTGATAATGCCGGCGCCGGTGCTTCTTCAAGAAGTTTTTGCCCCCTGCGTTGAACAGAACAATCTCGCTCTCCAAGATGAAATATATTTCCGAAAGTATCGGCAAGTATTTGAAATTCAATGTGCTTTGGTGACACTATGTACTTTTCCATGTAAAGGCTATCATCGGCAAAACAATTTTTCGCCTCTAAGGAAGCCGATTTATAGTTAGTTTCAAGCTCACTCTCGTCATTTACAACACGTATGCCCCTGCCACCACCGCCGCTGGACGCTTTAAGCATAATAGGGTAGCCAATTTCACGTGCAAGCTCTTTTGCTTCGTCTATGCTTTTTAAAACGCCGTTGCTACCCGGGGGTGTTGGAACGCCGGCACTTTTCATAAGCTTGCGAGCTTGCGACTTATTGCCCATGTTGTCAATTGTTTCAGGCGATGGGCCAATAAATTTTATGCCACTTTCTGCGCACAGCCTTGCAAAGCGGCTGTTTTCAGATAAAAAGCCATAACCGGGGTGAATAGCGTCACATCCTGTGCTTAAAGCGGCAGAGATGATGTTTTCAATATTTAAATAGCTGTCTATACTTTTTGCGGGGCCAATGCAAATTGAAGCAGTTGCAATTTGTGTGTGCAGTGCATTTTTATCAGCTGTTGAGTAAACTGCAACCGACTCTATATTACATTCTCGGCAAGCACGAATAATTCTTACAGCTATTTCACCCCTGTTTGCAACAAGAACTCTTTTTAACATTTTTCAACCTCAAACAAAACATCGTCGAAACCGACAACGCCTTCATTGCTGACTAGAATATTTTTAATTACACCGTCAACAGGCGAAGTCACTTCGCTCATCATTTTCATGGCTTCTAAAAGGCAAAGTGTTTGCCCCTTTTTTACGCTGTCGCCAATAATAACAAACGGCTTATCCTCGGGCGACGGTGCTGAATAAAATACACCTACTAAAGGTGCTTTTATTCTTATAATGTTACTGTCACTATTGTCGTCGCATGCAGAACTGATTTGCTGTTCAATATTATTTGTGTGCAAACTTTGGTTTAGCGCATGTTGGGGCATAGCAGGTGAATAAACAACATTTTTTGTTGCTTCTTTTTTTAAAACAATTTTTTCATCACCTATTGTATATTCAAATTTGAAAATATTACTTTTTTCAAAATATTCGCATAGCTTTAATACATCAATTTGTGGCATGTAAATGCTCCGTTCCGCCGCTTTGTGCGGCTAAAATGTATAGTATAGCCAAACCGATGCAATACGAACCCGTTTTTTATTTAGCCAAAAGCCCGAAAACTGTGTCAGCGCACCTCGTAAGGCGAAAGCCTTACATCGGCACACTTTCTTGTTTTAGAACTTTTGGTGGTATAAAAAATTCTTTAAACCTATTTTGTGCAAATTTTGTGCTAGGCACGGCAGACGAGTGAGTAATACTTGTCGTATTACGAGTGAGGATAACACAGCATAGCGCATACATTTACCAAAATAGGCGGGTTCGAATTATATCGGATTGGCTAATATGTATTGGTAAAAAAACAATACGGCTGTGACAATATAAATACACATTGCCACAGCCTTTTTGATTAGGCAGTTTTTTCTTTTACAACATTAACAATGTCGCCAACTGTTTTTAGCGCCATTAGTTCTTCATCTGATATAGAAATTCCGAACTTGTCTTCTAGTGCCATGTTAATTTCAACGGCGTCAAGGCTGTCAATTCCAAGGTCATCTTGCAAAGATGCTTCCGGTGCCAATGTGCTAACATCACAGCTAATTGTTTCGGCTATTACTGCGTATACGTCTTCCAACATAAAATATGCCTCCAAATTTTTATTAATAGTGCAGCTAATTATTTAAGCCTGTTATTTAAGCATAGTATTGCACTATTTATTAGTTTTGTTAAAAAAATTTACTTAAAAATTTTTAACAAAAATTTATTTCAGTATACCAGTTAAGGTTTAAATAGTCAATAAAAAATGTGTATTTCAATTCATTAGCTAAAAATTGTAAAGATTATTTACAATTGTTGTTGAAATACACAAATTTTGTTTTATTCTAATTTTTTATTGATTATTTAGTAACACTCGCATTTCAGTGTAAAAAAGGTATAGCATATCCGTTATTATGACAAATATTAAAAGTTTTACTAATTTTTTCTAAAAATTTCGAGTTTTTATGGCAGAGCCCTGGGGCTTTTCCTCAGAAAACGCAACATTTAGCTTTGCATTACCTTGAAAAAACATTTTGAAGGTGAATTTGCCGATTTATTGGAAAAGAAGAAACCTTGGTATGGATAAAAAATTCAAATAAGTTGCTTTTTCATAGCTGACAGAATTTTGCGCTCTTTTCTGGATATTTGCACTTGTGTTGTGCCCATTATTTTTGCCGTTTCGCTTTGCGTTTTGTTTTTAAAAAACCGCAAATAAATAAGTGTGCGGTCTTCTTGTTTCAATGTAAGCAAAACTGCCTTTAGGCTTATTAGGTCTGACACAGTTTCCTCGCAACTTTCTTCGGGTATGTCAAATTCACTTGCACCGTCATCTGAAATGGGCGTAAGAGAAATTGTTGGCATACCGGCTGTCATTGCCTGTGCTACTTGTTCAGGCGTAACGTTAAGCATTTTTGCAATTTCGCTAACAGTGGGCTCTTGGCCTGTCATTTTTAAACAGCGCTCTCTTGTTGCGGTAACTTTTATGCTTAATTCTTTTAATGAACGGCTTACTTTTACACTGCCACCGTCACGAAAAAGTTTTTTAATTTCGCCTAAGATAACAGGCACTGCGTATGTTGAAAAACAAAGCCCACGCGTTTCGTCAAACCCGTCATACGCTTTAACTATGCCCATGCAACCTGCTGCGTACAGGTCGTCGTATTCAATGCCTCTGCCTTTAAACCTGCCTGCACAAGAATGAACAAGACCTAAATTTTTTTCAATAAATTCTGCACGTGGGCCCAGAACAACGGCCATAAGCTCATCTCCTTTATAAAATTATGTAGAAAAGGAGATTACTTAGTGCCAAGTGTTTTGACAAGTGTAACCCTTGTGCCTTTGCCCGGGACAGAGCGCACTCTAATATCGTCCATGAAGCTTTCCATTACAGCAAAGCCAAGCCCTGCACGCTCGTCGCCACCTGTTGTGAAAAGCGGCTCCATGGCTTTTTTAACATCGCACATGCCACAGCCTTTGTCTGAAATAATTATTGCAATTTTTCCGTTAGAATGAAGAACAGCAGACAGAGAAATAATTCCAATTTTATTTTTATATGCGTGAACAATGCAGTTTGTCACTGCTTCTGAAACTGCTGTTTTTACATCTGCAAGCTCGTCCAATGTTGGGTCTGCCTGTGCTGCAAAAGAAGATATAATACTGCGTGCAAATGCTTCGTTTACACTTTTACTGGGGAATGTAACTTTTACTTTGTTGTCTGTTTGCATTTTTTTAACCTCCTTAATCTCTCGAGTCAATTCCGGCCAGTGAAAGTACTCTGCGTATTTCGGCCGGTGCTTTTTGTACTATTACTATGCCGCCGCCTGCGTTTACAAGTTTGTGCCTTCCTAAAATTAAACCTATTCCCGAGGAATCCATAAAAGTAACACCTGCAAAATCAAGAACAAGCGTATCAGGTGCAAAGACGTTAATTTTGTCATCAATTTGCTCTCGTAATATTTTTGCGCCGTGGTGGTCAATTTCGCCCGATAGCTGGGCCGTAAGCATTTTTCCTTGTCTGTGAATTGTAACTTGCGTCATACATTTTTCTCCTAAATAAAAATAAGGCATACAGTCTATGAAATAATCATATCGTGTATGCCTTATTAAATTTGTAGAATTTTAGCGATGAATAAAATTATAATGTTATATAATAATCTTTGCATATAAACAAGCCCCTAGGCACTGCCAATTTAAACAAAAACAAATTGAACAAGTAACATATAACAAATTGTGCCGCCGCCGATGCTAAGCAAAATGTTCTTTTTCAATATTTGCAAAACTGCAACAAGTGCAATGCATATTAACTCAGGCAAAGCGAAATAAGTAGAGAAAACGGCGTCTTTAACGCTGTAAACAACTAAAAGGCCCATTGCAGCATACGGTAAAACTTTGCCAAGGTGCACAATAAATTCAGGTGGCTTTTTTTGCTGAGGGAATAGTATGAAAGGCAAAAAACGTGTCAACATAGTTCCAAGCATTACAATTACTATTGTCACAATTCTAAGTGAACTCTGCATTATTCGTCGCCCCTTTCCACATATGTTTTTTTGCCACGCATAAAAAGAAAGCAGATAATAATTGCCGCCATTGCAGGTATCATAAAATTACTGCTGCCAAATACAAAAAGGCAGACCATGGCGCATAAAACACCTAAAATTGCCGGTGTATGGTTCTTTGCCTCTTGCCATTGCTCTACAAAAATAACAACAAAAAGTGCAGTCATAACAAATTCAATTCCCTTTGTGTTAATGTTAATAATATATCCTAATAACCCGCCAAGTGTTGCGCCAACAACCCAATAAATATGGTTTAAAAGTGTTACAAAAAACATAAACATGCCTTTGTCAACATCTTTTGGTGGCTCTACTGTGCAATTTATTGAAAATGACTCATCGCACAGCCCAAAAATTAAATATAACTTTTTTGCACCTGTGTTTTTGTACTTTTCAAGCATTGAAATACCATAAAATATGTGGCGTGCATTTACCATTAATGTAAGAATAAATGCGCCAATAGGGTCAAATGTGCTAAGCAATAAACTTGCAGCAACAAATTCCATACTGCCTGCAAAAATCAACATGCTCATAAACATGGGATACAAAAATGAAAAACCGAGGCTATTCATGTAAAACCCATAAGATATACCAATAAATAGAAAACCCACACAAATGGGCAATGTGTACGGCAGTGCCGCTTTAAATGCTTTTTTCGCCATTTTAAATACACCTTTTTGTAAATAATTTTGTAAATTCCAAAAAAAGTGGGCAGCTCTTTGTTAGAACTAACCCAACTGTTGCTTTTTTAAAATAATGTGTTTTTTCTGCGTGTCCTCCAAATGTCTGCGTTGTTTTCAAATTGCTCACATATCCACTTTTCGGCGCTTTGCAATCCCGTGTCATTAAGCTCAAACTCTTCATATGTTTTGTGCTCTTCTTCAGTTTTGTCAAAGCACCACGGGCATGGCCAAACTGATACTTTAAGCACAGTGTTGTATTCATTTTTTTCTGTAAAAACTTTGTAACGCATACCTTCGTGCTCATCTGTATATACATTATTAGCCTTAAAAAATGTTAGGCTTTGCATTGATATTTTGATAAAGCATTGCCCCCTTTATTTAAACAAGCCTAAACCCTGCTTTTTTTAATTCAACTTTAATTGTTTCAATCTGTTCGAAATTGCGTGTTTCCATGCCTATTGTTAAATAACAACTTGTAATTGAAGTGTCTTTATCGCCTTGGTTATAATGCACACTAACAACGTTACCGCCACAACTGCTAATGGTTTCGCTAACACCTAAAAGTTGGCCGGGCTTGTCCTCCAGTGCAATTGTAAGCATGCTGCTGCGGCCACTCATTATAAGGCCCCTTGCAATTACCCTGCTTAAAATGTTAACGTCTATGTTGCCGCCGCTTAAAAGGCAAACTGTCTTTTTGCCCTTTACATCAACTTTGTTAAACATGGCCGCGGCTACGGCTGTTGCGCCGGCACCCTCTGTTATCATCTTTTGCTTTTCAATAAGTGCAAGCACGGCGGCTGCTGTTTCGTCGTCTGTCACCGTAACAACATCGTCTACATATTTATTTACAAGCTCGTACGTTAAATCTCCGGGGCGCTTAACTGCAATACCATCTGCAAAAGTGGAAACTTGTTCTAATACAGTGTGCTTTTTGCATTTTACAGAGTTTGCCATGCTTGGCGCACCTGCGGCTTGCACGCCGTATACTTTGCAGTCAGGTTTTAGTTTTTTTATTGCAAAAGCAATTCCACTAATCAGCCCGCCACCGCCTATGGGAATAATAACGGCTTGCACGTCTTGCAATTGCTCTAAAATCTCAAGGCCTATTGTGCCTTGGCCGGCAATTACATCCACATCATCAAATGGGTGTAAAAAAGTAAAGCCTTTTTCCTTTTGCATGTTTAGCGCATATGTGTACGCATCGTCATATGCACCCTTAACAAGGCGCACATTTGCACCATAAGATTTAGTAGCCTCAACTTTGCTTATGGGTGCACCGTCGGGCATACAAATTGTGCAATTTATGTTGTTTCGCTGTGCTGCAAGCGCTACGCCCTGGGCATGGTTGCCGGCACTGCTTGCAATTACGCCTTTTTGTCGTTCATCTTCTGAAAGCCTACTCATTTTATAGTAAGCACCTCGAACTTTAAAACTACCTGTAATTTGCAAATTTTCTGTTTTTAAATACACGTCACTGTCACAATTTAAATTAAAAGCGTGTATCATGTCGGTTTTACGCGCAACGTTTTTTAAAACGAATGCGGCGTTGTATATTTTATCAAGTGTTAGCAAAAAAATACCCCCTATAAGCGCCTTGGTAAATGAAATTTTTATGTCGAAAAACGATATTAAAATATATTTTAACATTTTTATAATGTTTTAACAAGCAAAATATTGATTATATTATAATTTAGCATTATAATATGTAATAAGCTTAAAGTTAGGAGTGGGAACATGAATTCACAGCAAAAAATACTTGTTCAGCTTAACAGCCTTGTTATTTTTAGAGGTATTTTAAAAAATAATGTAATGAAAAAAATGGTTAGCCTTTTAAAAGTTGATTTAGCTGACACGCCTAAAGCAATAAATGCGTACAGTGAGTTTGTGGCGGCCCTTTTTAAGCACACAGACAACTTTAGTGATTATTTACTTAAAGCCGTGCTTGACGATGAAAATATTTACATAATGGCTTGCTGTGAAGATTTAAACAAAAAGGGTTTACTACAAAGTACGCTTGAGAGTGAACTTTCAATATTGGCGAATATTTCGATGTTCGATGCAGAACATTTAAAAAGCATGATTAAATATTACGATTGGCTTGCAAGTTTTAATGTGACAAAACACGATTTTCTTAATATTTACAAAAAGCGAATAGATGATTTACACTTGATTGGCTTTGGCATATTTGCTAAGTACAATGTTTTTACTGTAAAAAAATCAAAACTTGTGCCTGTAAAGCACCCTGACACACAAAGTATAAGCACGCTTTCAGGGTATGAACAAGAGCGCAACAAGGTAATGCAAAACACGAAAGCACTATTAAATGACGAGCCTGCGGCCAACGTGCTTTTATATGGCGATGCAGGCACAGGCAAAAGCAGTACTGTAAAAGCAGTTGCCAATGAACTTTTTAACAAAGGGTTGCGTTTAATTGAAGTTAAGAAAAACCAGCTGTATCAAATACCTGAAATAATAGATAAATTAAGCATTAACCCGCTGAAATTTATCCTTTTCATAGACGATTTAAGTTTTTCTTCAAACGACAACGATTTTGCTGCACTTAAGGCTATTTTAGAGGGTAGCGTTACGGGCAAGGGTAAAAATTTGGCGGTATATGCTACGTCTAACAGGCGGCACTTTGTTAAAGAAAACTTTGCCGACAGAGAAGGTGACGAAATACATCTTGGCGATACGCTTCAAGAGGTGATGAGCCTTTCAGACAGGTTTGGTGTGAAAATAACGTTCAGCCGCCCTAATAGGGATGAATATATTTCGATAGTATACCATCTAGCTACAATTTATGAAATAGACATGCCGAAAGACAAATTGCGTGAACAAGCAGAAATTTTTGCCTTGCATTCTAATGGGCGAAGCCCGCGTGCGGCAAAACAATTTATAGAAAAGCTGAAAGCCGGAGGGTGACAAATGTTAAAAGGTGTTTTAATTAAAGAAAGCTTGCGCGATGAAAATGTTATTGACCTTCTTGATATTGACAAAGTTGAGCTATGGCGCACAGATGATGACCCAAAATATTGGACAGCTATTTATTTTAACTCACAAAACTTATCGTTGCCGAAAATACTGTCGAAAGCAATTATGAAAAATTGGTATTGTGATATGAAGTATGACAACGAAACGAAAATAATTGTGTTTTACAAAAAAATAATGCAATATACAATAGGTAATGAGAGAGAGAAGAATGCCGTAATTAAAAAATGCCAAAAAATGGGCGTGCCGCAAGATTTGCTTAACTGGGATGAGTGATTTTCTAAAAATTTGCGTAGCCACGGACTAATTTAAACAGGTGCTAAAGCTATATTTTGTGGCGGACGTGCCTGTTTTTATTTTGCGTTTTTTTTTCGGCTTGAATAATATTCGCCTTTTTACAATGTTTTTAATGCAAAAATTAAGTAAAATGGTTACAAAAACCATTTACTAAATACACAAAATATAGTATAATATTGTAAATATGGTTATCTGAATACTATATTGTCAAAAATACATGTTTTTTAAATGAAAATATTGCTTTTATCATTTAACTTGTTTGATTACATATCGGAATGTGTGATATCCTTAGCACATGGCATGAATTGCCCCTTGCGAGGTATAAATAATCTGTAAAGTATTAGAAGATTATTTATATTGTGCCAATTTAAAGCAGAGAAATGGAGTAGAAAAAATGTTGAAAAAACTATTATACATAGTAATGTGTGCCATTATTGCGGCAGCGCTATTAACAAGCTGCGGTATTTTAAGCACAACCGCCCAAGTTGACACTCAAAGTAATTCTTTAAATGAAGAAACGACTTCTGAAAGTACACCAGAGCCACAAGAAGATCAAGAAGTACAAGACCAAAGCGGCGCTGCGCAAGAAGAGGAAGACGCATTGGCCCTCGATTGCGACTGTTTTGAAGGCACAACTTTGCGAATACCGCAAGGTGAGGGTGAACAACTTATTGCACCTGCACTTACAACAACGCTGGCTGATATTATTGAAAAAGGCAGCCTTGTTATTGGAATTGACGAAAATTTTGCGCCGTTTACTTATATAGATGAAAATGGCGAATACGCAGGTTTTGACATTGACCTTGCAACTGCTGTTTGCAACCATTTAGGCGTTACGCCCGAATTTGTGCCTATACACTGGCTTCACAAAGAAACGCTTTTAAACACCGGTAAAATTGATTGCATTTGGAGCGGAATGTCGTTCACGAATGACAGACAGCAAGACATGAGCCTTACGGGTGCTTATTTTAGAAACATACTTACAGTTAAAACCGCAGAAGATGTTATTGTAAGCAATATAGATGACCTGGTAGGGCTTAAAATAGGCGTTCAAGAAGGTAGTGCTGCATATAATGCATTGCTTTACAGTTCTGTTTTTTCGTCTGTTGAAGAAGATATTGTTTTGTATAGCGATTACGAAGCAATTTTTGACGACATAATGCAAGGCAATATTGATTGCACTGTTGTAGACCAACATTTTTACGACTATAAGGTTAAGCAAGAGAATATTATACTTAACTCATCACCTATGGATTTTGGCGATGATTTTTACGTAGTTGGCACACGCAAATCAGATTCAGAGCTTAATATGCAAATAAATGCTGCAATTACAGAGCTTAGGCTTAACGGCGTTTTGACAGAAATTAGCCTTGAATGGTTTGGAACAGAGCTGTATGTTGTTTAACAAATAACCGCAATATAGGCGGCTGTTATAAGGCTGTTATTATATAAAATTTGTGCCGTATGGTGCGAAAGATAGGAGCATTTATATGCATTTGTCTGAAAAAGAATATTACAAACGCTTGGCTATTTTTTGTTTTTATGATAAAGATGGGCACGTGGATGACTATGTGATTTTTATGCTTAAAGCTATTAGCGAGCACTTTAAAGATGTGACGGTAGTTATAAACGGTTTTGCAACGCCGGACTCAGAGCGTAGGCTTAAATTAAACAGCACACAGCTGATTTATAGGGATAATTACGGCTTTGACTTTGCCGCATATAAACAGGCCGTTGATGAAACTAAAAACATACAGCAATACGATGAAATTCTTTTTTTCAACCAGACAATTTTTGGCCCGGTTTTTTCATTAAACACAATTTTTAACACAATGAGCAACAAAAAGAAAGCTGATTTTTGGAGTATAGTTAGAAATGTGCAAAATTCGTGTGATGTTGATGAAAATTCACGCAGTGAAGAAAGTGGTGGAAATGCGCACAGAGAAAGCGAATTTATAGACGGTGCATTTTTTGTTGTAAAACGAAGGATGTCATCATCAGAGCATTTTAAAGAGTACTTTGACAGCCTAGAATTTAACGAGAAATCGCTTTACGAGCCAAAAAAGCAGTATAAAAATTTTACTGATTTTTTTGCTGATAAAGGGTTTAATTTTACAACATATTTAAATGTGGAAAAGTTTGAGGAATATACGAACAATACAAGTGTGGATAAGCCAATTGAGCTTTTAAAACTTGGATATCCGTTTTTTAAACGCAAGGCACTTTTAAAAGCTTATTACAATAGCGGTGAAGGTGAAAGTACAAAAAAAGCGCGCGAGCTTTATGACTTTATTAGAACGCAAACAGATTATCCGGTGGCATTTATAAATAAAAACTTGTTTAAAGCGCTGCCGCCTGCGGCAATTTATAAGGCTTTGGCACTATATGAAGATGTGCAAATTGCAACAGGCCGTGCGAAGAGAACAGCCGCCGTTATGTGGTTTGCAACTGAAAATTTGGGCGAAATATTATGCAGCGGTGCAGGGAAAATGCAAAAGGACATTTCGCTTTTGTGCCTTTTTGCAAATGAGAAACTGCGCGATAAATTCTTGCCGAAATTGCCGCCTAAGGCGCAGGCGATAGTTACAAGTGAGAACGGTTTTATGCACCTTTTCGGAAAACTTTGGAAAGATGTATCTGTATTTGAAAATATATTGTATTGCCATAATAATTTGATATTTGAGACAAATTTGCTTTATGCGGAAGATACGCTTGAAAACATTTTAGAAGCACTGAACCCGGGTAAATGCGGTGCAATTTTGTCGGAAAGAAAAGACTATGGTGCATTTGTGCCATTGCCAATAACAAGCGGTGTGAATTTATCGGCCGGAATGAACTGGCAAGAGGCAAAAAAACAGCTGATTCCACTGCTTGAAAATGCACAAATTAACGTGCCAAACAGCGGGGAAGACGAAGGCTTTGCGAATTACGGAAGTATGTTTTTTGCCAGGACAAGCGCCGTTGAGAATTTGTCTAAGTTTGACTTTAACGATAATTTGTTTATAGGTGCGCACGCTCACAGCGATTATTTAATTCCGCTTTGTGTGCAAAATAGCGGCTATCATACTGTTACTGCTTGCACAAGTGAACAGACATTCGAGGCGTTTACAAATTCAGCAACTGCCTTGCGTGCAATAATTGCAAACTGTACAAGTGCCGGTTATGTTAACAGCGAAATAACAACAGATAAAATAATAAAAGCGCTTGAATTTTACGATGAAAAATTCAGCGAAGAATCAGATGCGCTTAGCGGTACAAAACAGCTTGATATTAAGAAAAAAATAAGCAAGTACATAAAAAAAATAGCAAAAAAATAGCGTTTTTATTTAACTTATGTCACAAAATTTTACCCCCTGAATATAATGATAAGAGCAAGTAATATCATAATAGGGGGTGTTTTTTTGTTTAGCGTTTTATTTTTTCTTGTGTTTGTAATATTGGCAGTTTTGGGGGCTTACTATATTTCTGACATAGTAACAACGTTTTTTTGCGGACAACACAAGAACAAAAATTATATTATACTTTTGTGTGCAAATGACGTACAAAAAACTTGGCACAGTGTGTTAGATGTAAAAAGAAGACAAAAAAATGCAAAAATAGTTGTTTTCTATTCAGAGGAGCACATGAAAATAAAAAATAACTTGCAAGATATATTAAGCGATGTTGAATTTGCCACAAAAAACACGCTTGCTGAAGTTGTCAGTAAGTGTTTATCAACATAATATTACATTAGGTATGGGGTAAAAATGCAAAATACAAGTGGGCAAAGAATTACAATAAGCGGAAGCGTTGAAAATATTGTATATTGCAACAGTGAGAATGGATATGCTGTAATTGATATTTCAACAGATAATAATGAGCTTTTAACGGCTGTGGGCACACTCTCGAACTTATGTGTTGGCGAGAGTGTTAAGCTACACGGCTTTTTTAAAACACATATTAATTTTGGCATGCAATTTAAAGTAGACACTTATGAAGTAAGCTTGCCCGAAAATAAAAAGGCTGTTTTGAAATATTTGCAAAGTGGTGCGCTGCCGTACATTGGAAATGCGACAGCAAAGAAAATTGTTGATACATTTGGCGATGATGCTTTGGAGATTATTGCGACAGATGCAAATAGTCTTTCGAAAATAAAAGGAATATCTTATAATAAGGCAACTGCAATTCAAAATGAATTTAAACGTATGTATGGAATTCGGGAAACGATGGTATATTGTGCATCGCTTGGAATAGACGCAGGCGCAGCAGCGGCATTGTACAACATTTATGGGCAAGACACAAACGACGTAATAAAGGACAACCCATATGTTTTATGTGGCTACCCTGAGTTTTTAGACTTTGGCTTTGTTGATAAAATTGCCGCCGATATGCTTATGGAATACAACAGCTCAGAGCGTGTAGTTGCGGGCATTATATTTGTCTTGCGCCACAATTTGCAAAATGGGCATACATGCTTGCCAATTGATAAACTTGTGAATTCCGTGTCTGCATATCTTCATGTTGAACCCGAGAACATTAAAGAAAATATTACATACATGGTAGAGCAAAACACAATAAGCGAGGAAGATGTTAACGGAAGAACTTTTTTGTTTTTGCCGGAATATTTATCTGCAGAGCGATATATTGCAAGTGCATTGCGCTATATTGCCAAATTACCGGGCCAAGACGTGAAGTACGCAGATAATATAATTTCTAAACTTGAAATTATTAACAATATTAATTATGCGCCGCTTCAGCGCACGGCAATAATAAACGCATTAAGTACACGCGCACTTGTTCTTACAGGTGGGCCGGGCACAGGCAAAACAACAACTGTAAACGGAATTATATCTGCGTTTGAACAACAGGGTGACAGGGTGGCACTTTGTGCGCCAACAGGGCGTGCCGCAAAAAGGCTGTCAGAGCTAACTTCAAGAAAAGCCACCACTATACACAGGCTTTTAGAAGTTGATTTTTCGGATAAAGTTACAGTGCGGTTTATACATAACGAGAATAACTTGCTTAGGCATGATGTTGTGGTTGTTGACGAAATGAGCATGGTAGACGTGCTTTTGTTTCAAAGTTTGCTGTGCGCTTTAAAGCCAAGCTGTAAAATAATTATGGTAGGCGATGAAGAACAACTGCCAAGCGTTGGCGCCGGAAGTGTACTGTCGTCTATTATTGCGTCGGGCGTTGTGTCTACCGTGCGCTTGAAAGAAATTTTCAGACAGGCCGCCCAAAGCGATATTGTTTCAAATGCACACAGAATTGTTGAAGGACAAAAACTTGAGTTGAGTGGAAGAGACTCTGACTTTTTTGTGCTGGAGCAAAGCTCTGCGGCAGAGTGCGCTGAGCTTGTTTGTGATTTAGTAAGTAAGCGGCTGCCCAAAAGTTATAGTTTTGATTCAATGGAAGACATTCAAGTTTTGTGCCCGACGAAAATTGGTGCAGTAGGCACAGCTTCTTTAAACACAATGTTGCAAGATAAAATAAACCCACCGGGCTCTAATAAGGGACAAATTAAATTGAATGACAGAATTTTGCGACTTGGTGACAAAGTTATGCAGATTAAAAATAACTACGATATTCCTTTTATAAAAGAGAGTGACGCTCAAGAGGGTGCCGGCGCGTTTAACGGGGATATGGGCATTATAATTAAAGTGGACGAGCGCGCAAATACAGTAACAGTTAAAAGTGAGGACAGAATATTAGAGTATACGTCAGAATTTTTATATGAGCTTGAGCCGGCATATGCCGTTACAATTCACAAAAGCCAGGGAAGTGAGTTTTCAAGCGTAATAATACCGCTTTTTGATGTGCCGCCAAAACTTAGCTACCGCAATTTACTTTACACAGGCGTAACAAGGGCAAAAAAATTATGTATTATTGCGGGCAAATCTTTTGAGGCCACAAAAATGATAGAAAATGCAAAACAAAGCAAGCGCTATTCATGCCTTGTCGACTTTTTAAAAGAATAGTGCGGCGCATTAGTTGGCAGACTAGCCTTTAAAACAAGACAAATATATTTTATATTAAAATGGGGGTAAAATATGAAATCAATTTTTTTGTCAAGCACATTCAGAGACATGGAGATAGAGCGTGACAATTTGATGATTGAAGTGCTGCCTGAACTTGATAATTATGCTAAAAATTACGGCGAAACGTTCCATTTTCTTGACTTGCGCTGGGGCGTTAACACAGAGGACTTAGCTGAAATTGAAAAAGACGAAAAGGTTATATCAGTGTGCCTTGATGCGATTGATTTAACAAACCCTTATATGATTGTTTTTATAGGCGAAAGGTACGGCTGGGTGCCGCCAAAAGAGCGCCTTTTGAGAGTTGCAAGAGAAAAAGACTATGAAATTTCTGACTATGCGCAAAGTATAACAAACCTTGAAATTGAGTACGGCGCCCTGTCCGGCAAGGCAAAGCTAGATAAGTGCTTGTTTTATTTTAGAAAAGAGCTTGATGTTCCGAAAGAATTCGAAAAATATTACAAAGAGACTAACAGTGAAAGCACGAAAAAGCTTAACGCGCTAAAACAATATATTATAAACGCCGGTGCTTTTGTGAGAGAGTATAAGTGCGAGTGGGACTACGACAAGAACTGCCAAAAATTGCCTGAAAATTTTAGCGAGAATTTGACAAGTGACATAAAGCGCATTTTTGACAAAGAAATGCAAATTTCTAAAGAATTATCGTGGCAGCAACGTGCGTTTAACATACATAAGGCGTACTATGGAAAAAACAAAGAAATTTTTGCAGCACGAGAAAACATTGTGGAAGAGTGCAAAGAATTGTTGCTTGAAAAGCCGTACAGGGTTTTTTACTTAAAAGGCGAAGAGGGCTGTGGCAAGAGTGTTTTATTAAGCAAGCTTGAAGAAGAACTTGGGAAAACGTGCGATACAATGTATTTTGCATGTGGTAACTCAAAGTTCTCAAAAACGGGTGAACTTGTAATACGGCAAATTGTATTTAAATTTGAAGAACTTTTAGGCGCAGTGCACGAAGACACGCTTTCTGAAGATGAATTTGAAAGGCCGACAACGCTTTGCGAGGGCGACAGACTTGAGAAGCTTATAAAGCGCCATGCACAAATGTACGGCATGAATAGCAAAAAAAGAATGTTCATTTTTTGCGATGAAACGCAATATTCCGCTGTTGAGAAGAATAATTATTGGCATGTTGCAAGTAATTTGCTGAGTTATATTCCCGATGTTTTGCACGAAAATGTTACGTTTGTGGTGGCTGTGCGCCCGGATTTTAAAGTTTACAAAAGTACCACTAAATACGGAAAATACAGTAATGAATTAAAGTATGAATTCAACGATTATACGTATAATTTAGGTGCGTTATCACTTCAAGACAAATATGCACTTGTGAAAAAATTTGAAACATATAACAGTAAGCAATTGCCACAAAGGGTAATTGACAAAACAGTTAACAAGAAAAGTACCGATAATGCGTTATACTTAAGCATTTTACTGCAACGCCTGATGATGATAAACCACGATGACTTTACAAAAGTTGACAAGTTTGGACAAGGCATTGAGGGTATAAACAAATTTTTAGAGAACATAATAGACACTGCCCCCGCAGACATAAACACATTAAGCCTAAACTTAATTAACAAGGCGATAGAGCGTATAAATGAAACACTTTGCAGCGAAGTAGTGTACCTTGTTGCTGCGGCAAAAAATGGTGCTAATGAGCGCGAACTAGAGGCCATATGTAAAAATAATGGCAAAACGTGGGACGTTGCTGATTTTCACGGGCTGTTGAAATATATGAACAGCTTTTTTATTTACTCGCACAATTCGCGCATACAGTTTAAATCAGAAGCACTTAAAAACCACCTTGGAAGTACAAAGGATTTGAGCCCGTACTACAAGAAAATTTTGCAGTATATAAACGATTTACCAGAGAGCGAAACAAGGCAAAAAGTAGATGCTGCTTATTATTTATACAAATTAGGCGATGAAAAAACGCTTGTTAAACTGCTTTCAAGCAAAAGTGCAAATACACTTACAACAGAGTTTGAAGCCGAAACGCATATGAGACAAACAGGTGCCATAGAAGAGCTTTGCATAATTGCCACATATGACAAAAATTGGGTTGTTAATTTTTTCAACAATGCAATTCATAACGGTGCAACGCTGGATTTTGCGTATAATATAGTGCGGAATTTTTACAACTTTTTTATGCTAACACCCACATTGCAACAGAGTGTGCACGTTGAAATTGCGCATGCTTACCACAAAATGGTTGATGATTTGTGCGAAAAAACAATTAAATCATCCCATGTAAAATTGCCAGAAAAATACAGCAATTTCCGAAAGGTCTCAATTGATAAAGAATATTTGAGGAAGCTTAGAAATTTGATTAAAATTTATGAAAAGTTGGAAAGTAACTTTTTAGCAGGCTTTATTCTTTTGGAAAACGAGCGCGTTTATACGGTGCAAATTGACAAGCAAATATTGAAAATACGAAAAATCATCGCGGGCATTAAAAAAGACAAACGCTCAAAAAAAGACGTGTACTTGGCGTACAGCGGCTTATACACAGCATACGACATGCAAAAAGACCGTGAAAACGCACTGCAAGCTCTTTTAGATGGGCTTAAAATTTTAGACGATATAGCCGCTAAAAACCCCAAGATTTACGTTGAAACCGCAATTTACAGATATATTGCCGATGAATATGCCGAGCAAAAAAAATACGATAAAGCCCATGAATTTTTTTGCATGCAATATGAAGAAGAGAGAAAAGCAACTGCTGCAAGCGGCGAGTATTCACAAGAAGAAATAGACAGTGGGCGTGCGTTTTTATATTCTCAGCATCATTTTGCAAAAAGTTGCATTTTGTGTAAAAAATACGATATGGCGCTGATAGAAATTGAAGAGGCGCTTAAGATGGTTGATGATATGACACAAAATAGCAGTGGAAATAAACATGGCATAGAAAATTATACGTACTATGAATATTTTGGCGAATTGCTTATGAAAGACGAGCTAAAACAATATGATAGAGCACTTGAATGCTTTGAAAAGCACGAATTAGCGTTGAAAAAACATTGTCCACAGGAAGATTTAGGCATAAATATTTTTAGCAATTTGAATAATATATGTGAATTGCACGAGAAAAAGGGTAATATTGCAAAGGCTATTGAAGTGAATTTGCGGACAATTGGTACGATGAGAGTTTTGATTGAAGAGACAAGAGATGAATATTTATACGATAAACTTTGCGAAAGCTATGAAAAGCTTATTGGGCGGTACAAGCGAAACAACGAAGCTGAAAAGGCGCAAAACATCCAAAAAGAGTTCGATGAATTTGTGAAAGATGCTGAGCAAACATATTTGTTTTAACCATTGCTTTTAAATAGTGTGTGCAAATAAAACATTTGAAATCTTTACTTTTATGTCTTTCATAGGTGCTTTCTCGTTTGTTTTAAATTATATTATTGTGCTTACAAGCCCTGCATACCTGCAAAGCAAACTGAGGTGAAAACACGTGAATAAAAGAAAAATAGTTGAAAAATTGCTCAGTGATTTTTTAGATTTAATTTACCCACGAAGGTGTGTTTTTTGCGGTGAATTTGAAAAAGCAGGCCTGTGCGAAAAATGCCAAAGTGAGCATGAAGAAAGTTTGCGCAATACCTTAAAACCTGTGCCTAAGCATAACCACGAGGCAGACAACATAAGAAATGCCTACGCACCCATGTGGTACAATGATGATGTTAAAGCACTTGTGCACAAATTGAAATTTGATAATGAGCTTTACCTTCTTGAATTTTGTACAAGTCAAATGCTAAGCTGTTTAAAAAATGTAGACAATTTACAAAACTATGATATAATTGTATGCGTGCCAACAAAGGGCTTTAAAAGCCTTAAGCGCGACAATATATCGAGACTTCTGGCGATGCGAATTTCAAAGCGTTTAAACGTACCGTTTAAGTATAAGTCACTTAAAAAGTTGCGCACTACACAACGCCAGTCACATTTATTGCCACAGCAAAGGCTTATGAATGTAAAAGGTGCATATGGCGCTGTTGAAAATGCTTTTAACAAAAAGCGTGTTTTGCTTATAGACGATGTGTATACAACAGGCGCAACCACAAACGAATGTGCAGGTGCTGTTATGAAAGACGGCGCAGAATATTGCGATGTTTTGTGTTTTGCGGCAAGTTATAAATTTTAATGGGGAGTGTTATGTATTAAACACATTTTTATTGTTAACCCTTGCTCGGGCAAAAAGAAATCTGCACTGGCGTACTTGCCAATAATTGAGAACGTGGCAAAGAAGTTAAACTTATCCTATGAATTGCATGAGACTAAGGCGCGTAACCATGCGTGCGAAATTGTTACAGAAATAGCTGAAAAAGGCGATGAAGTGCGATTTTATGCAATTGGTGGCGACGGCACTTTGAACGAGGTTTTTTGCGGTGCCTATAAATTTGAAAATGCACAAGTTGCAAGTGTGCCTTGCGGCTCTGGCAACGACTATGTGAAGAATTTTGGCGAAACTAAATATTTTCGCGATTTAGAAGATAATATTTCAGGCACGAGTGTCAAAGTTGACCTTATACAAGTCAACGACAAAATTTGCCATGATATATCTTCTATTGGGCTTGATGCAAACGTTGCTAAAAGTATGATAAAATTCAAGAACTTGCCTTTTGTGAGTGGCAAACTTGCATATAACCTTGCAATCATTAATGAAGTGTTAAAACCACTTGGCCAAGATATGCATATTGAAATTGATGGTGAACCGTTTGACAAAACTTTGCTTTTATGTGCATTGTGTAATGGAAAAACATACGGTGGCGGAATAAAAGCCTCTAAATATTCAAATTTGCACGACGGAGTTTTGGAGTTTATTTATGCAAATAAAATAAGTAAGCTTAAAATAGCAAAAGTTATAAATGACTATAAGTCAGGTGTTCATTTAATAAATGAAACGCAAATCAGGGACGATTTAAAAGATATTATTTACATTAAAAAGTGTAAATCAATAGTAGTAAAAAAGCAACAAGGTGGAAAAGTAGCAGTAAATATTGACGGCGAAATATTTGATTATGAAATATTTAATGCACATATTTTGCCAAGTGCAGCAAATTTTACAGTGCCTAAAAGCTTGTATCAGGAATACGTGGAAAATAATCAGTTTCTACTACAAAAAACATAGTAGTGCCAAAAATTATTAATAATAATAAAAATATGACAATTTGTTCACAAAAAGTTTAATTTTAACTATTGATTTTTATATCAAATGCATGTAAAATAGTTTTAGCACTCAAAACATGAGAGTGCCAAATATTAAAAATATGGAGGAAGAATATGAAAATAAGACCTCTCGCTGACAGGGTTGTCATTAAAAACGCAGAAGCGGAAGAGACAACAAAAAGCGGTATTATTTTGACAGGTACAGCAAAAGAAAAGCCACAGGTTTGTGAAGTTGTGGCAGTTGGCCCGGGTGGCCTTGTAGAGGGCAAAGAAGTTACTATGACTATTTCAGTGGGCGACAAGGTGCTGATATCGAAATATGCAGGCACTGAAGTTAAAGTAGATGATGAAGAGTGTGTAATAGTACGCCAATCTGACATTTTAGCAGTAGTTGAGTAATATTGGAATTAATAACAAATGTTAAGGAGAATATAAAATGGCAAAACAGCTTTTAATGGGCGAAGACGCCCGCAAAGCACTTAGTGCCGGCATAGATAAACTTGCAGGCACAGTAAAAATTACACTTGGCCCAAAAGGGCGCAATGTTGTACTTGGCAAAAAATTTGGTGGCCCCGTTATTACTAACGATGGCGTAACAATAGCAAAAGAAATTGAGTTAAAAGACGTTTTTGAAAATATGGGTGCACAGCTTGTGCGTGAAGTTGCAACAAAAACAAATGATGCAGCTGGTGACGGCACAACAACAGCAACTGTATTGGCACAGGCAATTGTAACAGAGGGTATGAAAAATGTGGCTGCCGGTGCAAACCCAATGGACATTAAAAGGGGAATTAAAAAGGCTGTTGTTGCCGCGGTTGACGCTTTTGCACAAAACAGCAAAAAAATGTCCGGTTCTGATGACATAGCGCGTGTTGCAACTGTTTCTGCAAGTGATGAGACAGTTGGCGCACTTATAGCCGAGGCCATGGAAAAAGTAAGCGCAGACGGTGTTATTACTATTGAAGAGAGCAAAACAGCAGAGACATACAGCGAAGTTGTGAAAGGTATGCAGTTTGATAGGGGATACATTACGCCTTACATGGTTACAGACACAGAGCGTATGGAAGCAATTATAGACGACGCATATATTCTTATCACAGATAAAAAAATCAGTGTAATTCAAGATATTTTGCCGCTTTTAGAGCAAATTGTTCAATCCGGCAAAAAACTTGTTATTGTAGCAGAAGATGTAGAGGGCGAAGCACTTTCAACACTTATTGTTAACCGCTTGCGCGGAACATTCACTGTTGTTGCTGTTAAAGCACCCGGCTTCGGAGACCGCCGCAAAGAAATGCTACAAGACATAGCAGTTTTAACTGGCGGTACAGTTATAAGCGAAGAACTTGGCTATGAGCTTAAAGATGCAGGCGTTGAAATGCTGGGCCAAGCACGCCAAGTGCTTATTTCAAAAGAGAACACAACTATTGTGGACGGCAATGGTGACAAAGATGCAATAGCATCGCGCGTTGCACAAATTAGGGCACAAATGGATGTGACAACAAGCGAATTTGACAAAGAAAAATTGCAAGAGCGTCTTGCTAAACTTGCAGGCGGCATTGCTGTTATAAAAGTTGGCGCGGCAACTGAAGTTGAAATGAAAGACAAAAAGCTTCGTATAGAAGATGCACTTAACGCTGCTAAAGCAGCAGTTGAAGAGGGCATTATTGCCGGCGGTGGAACAGCACCAATAAATGCAATAGCTTCAGTTGATAAAGTTATTGACACCTTAGAAGGTGATGAACGCACAGGCGCAAAAATTATTCGCAAAGCATTAGAAGCACCTCTTCGCCAAATTGCAGAAAATGCAGGCTATGAAGGTAGTGTTATCATAGATAAAATTTTGGCATCAGGCAAAACAAACTATGGCTTTGATGCACAAAAAGAAGAATATGTTGACATGATTGTTGCAGGTATTGTTGACCCAACTAAAGTTACTCGTTCAGCACTTGAGAATGCAGCAAGTGTTGCCTCAATGGTTCT
>CAYJMH010000013.1:34203-64066 GCA_964371535.1 uncultured Bacteroides sp. | reverse complement strand
ATCAACTTTTTCAAAATATTCTTCTGTAAGAAGCGCAAAGGGATTTACCGGCAGAGAAGCCGCAGAAGAAATTCTGCGCGCACAAGGCTTGCATGATGTTCGTGTTGAGCATGTACGTGGTAGTTTATCCGACAATTATGACCCACGAACAAAAACGGTTAACCTTTCCGATGCGACATATAATCAAACATCAATTGCCGCTGTTGGCGTGGCCGCACATGAGTGTGGCCACGCCATACAGCACCACAAAAATTATGCGCCGCTAAAGCTGCGAACTGCCTTTTTCCCTGTTGCAAGGCTTGGAAGTATGGCAGCTGTTCCTCTAATTATTCTTGGGCTTTTTTTCACCGGTAACACATCAGAGATTATAATCGAAATAGGCATAATAGCATTTTTAGCCTCAGTGATATTTCAAGTAATTACACTGCCGGTTGAGTTTAATGCTTCTAAAAGGGCGGTTAAATTGCTTGACAGTTCAGGCATTTTGGCAAGCAGTGAACTGCCTGGCACAAAATCGGTTTTAAATGCTGCTGCGCTTACCTATGTAGCAGCTGTTGCCGCCTCGTTATTACAGCTATTTAGGCTTTTGTTAATCACAAGAAACAGAAGAAATTAAGAATGAGATGTGAATATAAATGCGAAAAATTTTATTGATATATAACCCTTGCTCCGGAAAAGCAACCATTAAAAATAGCATTGCAGATATTATAGAAATACTGACAGAAAAAGGCGATATTGTAACAACTTTCCCCACAAGGTATCAAGACCACGCAAAAGAAATTACACAGCAGTATGCATCAGATTTTGATTTAGTTGTGTGTTGTGGCGGCGACGGGACTTTAAACGAAACCATTAACGGTTTGATGACATTAAAAAAGCCGCCTTTGCTTGGTTATATTCCAAGTGGTACTGTTAATGATTTTGCCACCAGCTTGCAATTAAGCAAAAACCCTGGAGAAGTTGCAAAGAGCATACTAAATGGCACAAGTTTTCAGGTAGATGTAGGCACTTTAAATAATACAGCATTTTCATATTTTGCAGGTTTTGGGCTGTTCACAGATGTATCGTACCAAACACCACAAGAAAGCAAAAACATATTAGGACGAACAGCATATATTCTTGAGGGAATTAAAAAATTAAACAGCATTCCCACCTATAACATAACAATTGAAACAGAAAAGGAAGTAATAAGTGGTGATTTTATTTTTGGCATGATTACTAATTCAGTAACTGTAGGTGGGTTCAAAAAAATTACGAGTGAAAATGTTAAATTAAATGACGGACTTTTTGAAATTTTGCTTGCATATAAACCTAAAACCATAGCAGACTGTCAGGCCATAGCACAATCTTTATTAACTAAAACTTATAATCCAAAGTGTATTTTCAAAACATCTGTTAACAGTGCCCACATAATAAGCGATGAGCCGATTTCGTATAATATAGATGGGGAGTATGCCGGAAAATATTCAGATGTCAATATTAAAAACCATATGCGAGCATTAAGTGTGCTAACAGATAAACATTGACAAATTAATCTAGTTATAGCATTAATCGTATGGTAAGGAATAAACACCATGTTCTACTTTTTCATTATATTATTTTTCATGTAAGTTATAATGTTAGGTTTGTGTAGATTAAAACAAAATCTCTGGCGTTTTTATTAGTTATTTTACCTTACACAGCTTTACTATATCTTCGTACATTGCTAAATCACCACCTTTACTTTTATATTGAGCGGATTTTCACACATTTACAACTTATCAAAGAACTCACAGACGGAACGTTGTTTATGACTAAGAGATGTGAGTGAAAGAGTGTGTGTGCCTGTTCTCTTCACTGTCAAGAGCAAACACAAAGACAAGCAGAGTTAGCAGAAACAGTAAAAGTAAATATACTTTCAGAAGGACAGAAATTGCATATCATAAGCAAGAACAACAAGCGCATAGGCTTCCTTGACAATTTCAATGCAAATGAATACAATATAAATATGATGAGAATTGCGCTAAGAATGTACTAATTTAGGCTGCTGAGTGATAGTCTCAAAAGGTAACTCAAGGTAAAACAATTCACAGCCTTGCTTTCATGGGGAAATGTACTAGACTAGTTTTTGAGGAAATTCATATTGATGATTTCTGTCTATTGTTTAATCAATATAGATTTTTTTGATAAAAAACTAAATTAATCTTATGTATTTTAAAGATTATGAAATGATTTTTGTGCAAAATATTTAATATTAGTTCCTATTTAATCCCAGAAAAATAAATATATTTTAAGTTACATGGTTAGGTTTTTGGTGTTGACATGAATTATTTTAGTATAATGGAGGATTGTTGTATTGAAATGCTTCAATAGCATAGTTAGAAAATACTTCTTTATTGTATTTGGTAGTGCTTTATTTGCTGTTGGAACGAATTTATTTGTTGTTCCAACAGCTATTTACAGTGGGGGTATATTAGGGTTTGTGCAAGTATTGCGTACTGTTATAATAGAAATTCTTCCGGTGCAAATCCCAGAAAGCATAGATATTGCCGGCATATTGAATTTTTTAGTAAACCTACCTTTATTATATATGGCATATAAGTATGTTTCGCGTTCTTTTTTATTTTCCACACTGATTTCTTTATTTGTAACATCAGTGTTTTTGGTTTTTGTACCGATAACAAAGCCACCAATAATAGATGATATGTTAACTTCATGTATAACCGGTGGCATTATTACAGGTGTAGGTATAGGAATGGTATTGAGATCTTCCGGTAGTGGTGGAGGGATTGATATAATTGGGGTGATATTTTCTAAAAAGTTTAAAAACTTCTCTGTAGGTAAGTTTTCAATTATATTTAACCTAATGCTATATTTAATCTGCGCATATATTTTTGATTTTGAAATTGCAATTTACTCTGCACTATATGTTTTAGTTTTTTCTTTTACTGTGGATAAAATACATTTGCAAAATATATCAGTATCAGCAATGGTTTTTACTAAAAAGACTGGGGTAGATTTGTTGATACTGAATAAATTAGGTAGAGGTGTCACAAAATGTGAAGGTGTTGGTGCTTATACCGGCGAGGAAACCCAAATTTTTTTTGTTGTTATTTCAAAACATGAAATTAGAGAATTCAAAGAGATAGTTTTTAGTCTAGACTCAAAGGCATTTATTACTTTTAATGAAGCGCTAGCGGTGCATGGAAATTTTATTAAAAAGTTATAGCTGTACATTTAAAGTTTTTGTATATTAATATATCTTAAAGTTGAACCTTAGTGAAAGAGATAATCACTTTTAGAAAAGATAATAATTTAAACACTTGTGCAAACATACATACTTTTAACAACAGAGAGGTGCCTGAGAAAATAATAATTAGCGATTAAACAAATATCAAAACAACCTGCTCACATTTTTCGTGAACAGGTTGTTTTACATAATACTTTATTTTAAACTAATGTTAAACTGCTTTTGCTCCTCAACAAGTGCTTTTAAATCAAAAAATGCCTTGTCAAGTTTTAACACATCAGCCTCAATTGATGAAAGCCTATTAAGCGAAGATACGCCTGCACCGAAGTCGTCTATTGAGAGGTGAACGCCTAATTTTTTAACTGTTTCACCCTTGACAAAAACAATGGTGAGTGCTATAATTCTAAAAAAATAAGTTAATAGGAACAGTTGCTAAGAGCATTAATAAGGAAACAGGTGAAAATCCTGTGCGATCTCGTCGCTGTAACTACTGTTAAATCAACACATTATGTCACTGGGTTTCCCGGGAAGGCGTGTTGAGTTGGTAGAAGCCAGAATACTTGCTGTTGTTATCATGCTAAACTCTACGATGGATAGGGCGAGGCTTTGCTTTTTTGCATTGTTGTCGGCTTGCCTGTGGTGAGCTGACTTTTTTTGCGATAAATTGAAAAAAGAGGTTGATATTATGAAAAAAAGAATTGTAGCACTTTTTTTAGCAATAATGATGGTTGCTTTTGCATCGTGCACCACCACAGTTTCTGACGTGGACAGTAGCGCGGCAACAGAAGCAAATTTGTCGCAACAAATAACATCCGAAAATGAATTGGGTGAAAGTGATGAATACAAGCCGTTTACCCTTACTACTTATGGTGATGCTAATGTCACGTTTACAAAAGTGCCCGAAAGAATTATAAGTACCAACGCCAACACAGGCGAGCTTTTGATGGCTATGGGTTTGGGTGATAAAATAATTGGCACATGTTATAACAACGCACCAATTGCACAGCAGTATAGAGAAGAGTATGAATTAAAACCGGTGCTGGCAGAAAAGGCACCCACGTTGGAAATAGTACTTGCCGCAGAGCCGGATTTTGTATATGGCAGATCTTCTGCTTTCGGAGAAAACTCTATAGGCTCACACGATATGTTGACAGAATACGGAATTTCAAGTCTTTCCTCTTATGAGAGCTATATGACTGGAATAAGCATTGATGATCTGTACAAAGACTTTTACAACCTCGGGAAGATCTTTCAAATAGAAGAACGAGCTGATGAAGTTGTGTCTGAAATGCAAGATAGCATTGCAGGCGTGCAGGAGAAAATTGCAGATAAAGAACCGGTAAAAGTTTTTATATACGATGCCGCTATGGAGTCAGGTATATACACGCCGGGAAATAATTTTGCTTCAGAGCTTATTAGGCTTGCAGGTGGAGTGAATGTTTTTCAAGACTTAGAGAACACATGGAACACAGTAACCCCGGAAGCTGTGGTTAAGGCTAGCCCGGACATAATTATTGTGAATGATTATGCGGGCACACACTTGGAGGATAAACTTGACGAGATAAGGACTAATCCAGCCTTTGCCGACATTCCTGCCGTTAAAAACGATAATATTATATCCATTACTCTACCCGAAGTATTTGCATCTGCAAGGGCACATGAAACTGTTGAAAAGTTTGCAGTGGCATTCCACCCGGAAGCATTTGCCGAATGAAGAAAAAACTATCTAACTATGTGGCAGAGCACAACAAATTAACAATTGCTGTACTCTTGTTACTATTGATAACTTCAATAATATTTGCAATAAGTTTAGGCGCTGTAAACATACCCGCTAATGAGGTGTATAGAGTGGTACTGAACAGATTGCTAGGCGTTGGCAACATAAGCGATATAAGCAACAGCACACAAAACATAGTTTGGCATTTGAGAGCGCCCAGGGTGCTATTGGGCATGATGGTGGGCGTGCTACTGTCTTTGTCCGGCGTGGGTATGCAGGCGTACACAAAAAATCCACTTGCAGACCCTTACGTACTAGGTATATCATCGGGTGCCTCTTGTGGCGCTGTTATTGCTATGCTAACTCCTTTTCTAGGATTTTTTGGCAAAAATCAGACTGCTATAGGCGCTTTTGTCGGCGCGTTGCTGGCGATTTTTTTAGTGTATACTTTATCGAACAGTGGGAGAGAGCGCGCGCCCATAAAGCTTATACTAATAGGTGTAGCAGTTACAAGCATGTTTAGTGCCCTTACAAATTATCTTGTATACAGCGCTCCTGACGATGCGCAGATAAGGGAAGTGACATTTTGGATGCTGGGCGGGCTGGCTAATGTACAGTGGGATTTGGTGCCGGTAGTTGCCATGATTTTTGTACCGTCTTTCTTTGTAATGATAGCATTGGCGAAACCCTTGAACACCTTATTGATGGGCGAAAAGACAGCTGTTTCACTTGGGGTAAATGTTAAAAAAGTTACAAAAGTACTTATAATTACTACTGCTTTGATGACGGCAATTGCTGTTTCCATAAGCGGAACAATTGGCTTTGTGGGGCTTGTAATTCCGCATATAGTAAGGGCCATTATAGGTTCCGACAACAGAAAAGTTGTGCCATATTCGGCGCTTGTCGGGGGTGTATTTTTAATTTGGGTAGATGTTTTTGCAAGAGTTTTAAATGCACCAAATGAGATACCCGTAGGAATTATCACATCGATGCTGGGTGCGCCCTTCTTTTTGTGGCTTGTTAAGATAAAACGATATTCTTTTGGTGAAAATTAGTGAGGTAACTATGCTTAAAGTCTCCAACTTAGCGTACAGCGTAAATGATACAACCATATTGGATGATGTGTCTATAGCAATTAACAAGGGTGAATTTGTGGGAATAATTGGGCCGAATGGAAGCGGCAAATCTACACTTATTCGAAACATATGCAAACATGTTACCCCTAATAAAGGCGAGATTAGCGTTTGTGACATGGATATAAATAGCATAAGTAACAAAAAGCTTGCCGCTATGCTGTCACTTGTGTCGCAAGAAAATGAGACCCCTTTTGACTTTACAGTGTTTGATGTGCTTCAAATGGGCAGATATCACAAAAAAGGCTTGTTCGAGGCGCAAAACGACGAGGATAAATTAATTATCCGAGACGCTTTGGATAAAGTTGGGCTGAATAACTTTGAGAAACGCAGTTTTTTAAGTCTTTCCGGCGGAGAAAAACAAAGGGTTTTAATAGCAAGGGCACTAGTGCAAGACACGAATATTATTGTGCTGGATGAGCCGACAAATCATCTTGACATTGGAAGTGTTTTAAGTACGTTGAAAATGCTTAGAAGCTCTGGCAAAACAATAGTAGTGGCTTTGCATGATTTGAGCATAGCATCAAAATATTGCGATAGAATATATGTTTTAAATGGTGGGGCTGTTATATGTAAAGGGGCACCTCTCGATGTCATAAACAAAGATTTGATTAGAGAACTTTATAATATTGAATGTGAAGTGTTTAATTAT
Organism: uncultured Bacteroides sp.; assembly: GCA_964371535.1. GTDB lineage: Bacteria > Bacillota > Clostridia > Oscillospirales > Ruminococcaceae > Ruthenibacterium. Next base: position 57,335 of record CAYJMH010000013.1, on the reverse strand, counting down.
AAAAATAATATATATCTTAACTTCTTGGATTAAATATGTGTTATTCAATAATCATAATTTAAGCGCAGTGGTCGTTTTTATAAAGCCATGTAAAATATATTATTTGCTTAAACTGTAAAGGTAGTTATTTGATGAAAGTTTTAATTTTAGGTGGAACTAAAAGCGGGAAATCGCTTCTTGCGCAAGACATAGCCGTTAGCATTAACAAAAAACCGCTTTATTATGTTGCAACAATGTCCCCATGCGACAGCGAGGACATGGCACGAATAAATAGGCATATAAAAGAGCGCCATGGCCTTGGTTTTACCACTGTTGAACAGGCAAATAACATACACGAAATTTGTAAAAATTGCGCTAAAAACGGTGCGTTTTTAATAGACAGCATAACTGCTTTGTTGAGCAACGAGATGTTTTTAGGCGAATATATTGAAAATGCAGCACAAAAGGTTGCGTTTGGGGTTTTAGAAATTTTAACTTGCTTTGAAGACATTGTATTAGTTTCAGATATATTACACGCAGACGCCGCAATATACGATGATATGACAGAAAATTACAGAAAGTCTCTTGGGTATTTACATAAAATGTGCGCAGATAAATGTGATGTTGTGTTAGAGGTTTGCTCGGGGAATATTATTGTGCATAAAGGAAAGGAATTATATGAGAATATCGTTCTTTAAACTTGCTTATTTGGCACTCTGTGCGGCATTCAGTACATTTTCATCGTTGCCTGTTCCAAAATTTAAGTGGGAAGAAAAAATTTCATCGCTAATGATGCCGGTTTTTCCGATAGTTGGTCTTGTGATTGGCGTTTTTTGGCGTTTTGCAATTTCACTGCTTATTCTTGCTGAAATACCTATAATGCTTAAAACAGCATTTTTTTGTGTTATACCGATTGTTTTGACAGGATTTTTTCATTTAGATGGTTTTATGGATGTTGCCGATGCGGTTTTATCTCGCAGAGATTTAGAGAAAAAAAGAGAAATACTAAAAGATTCTCACGTGGGAAGCTTTGCTGTTCTTGCATCAATTTTGTATTTTATGTTTTATTTTTCGGCAAGCTATTCTCTTCTTTTTTCTCACAATACAGGCTTGTTAGTTGATATCTTTGTTTTTATACCGGTGTTTTCACGCAGCATATGTGCAATATATCTACTAGGTTTGCCACTTATGTCACAAAACGGTTATGCGGCAATGTATAGGGAAAATAATCGTAAAAAACAAATTGTGTGGCTTGTTTCAGTAGTTTTTATGTGCTTTGTGGGGTGTGTGATATTTGCCGGAATAATAGGCTTGTTAGTGCTAATTTCCGGCCTTGTATTTTGCTCTATTGTTTTTATTCCGGTGTGCTTTTCTTTGAAAGGTGTAAATGGTGATGTTTCGGGATGTGCACTTGTTGTTACAGAGCTTGCATGCCTAATGACACTTGCTGTTTTGCAAGGTGTATTATAGAATTAATTTGTTGCACAAAAATGTTTTTAAAGGTGATGCTATGACAATAATTTTTGGCGGTGCTTATCAAGGGAAACTAGATTTCGCTTTAACTTTGTTGAAAGCGGAAAATCCTGTAATATGCAAATGCACGAACAAACATACACATATTAATTATGAAGCAGACATAATATATGCACTGCACATGTTTTTGCTGGGGAAAATTGAGCGAAGAGAAGACATAGGCGCCTGGTTACATGCAAACATGAGTGCTTTAAAGGGCAAAATAATAATATGCGATGATATTTTTTGCGGTGTTGTGCCAATGGATAAAACTATGCGAGAATGGCGTGAAGATACAGGAAACGTACTTAGAACCCTTTGCAAAAATGCAGATAGTGTTTACCGTGTTTTTAGTGGATTGGAGACAAAACTGAAATGAAACTTTACATAATAAGGCACGGTTTAACGGAATATAACAAGGCGAAAAAGTACCAGGGAACCCTTGATATCGCTCTTAGCGAAGAAGGAATAGCGCAAATTAAAAAAGCTGATATACTCACAGATTTGATATATGTATCGCCGCTTTTGCGAGCACGCCAAACGGCAGAACTAATGTTTGCAAGCGTGCCGCAACAAGTTGTAGAGGGCATAAAAGAGATGAATTTCGGTGTGTTTGAGGGGCGCAGTTACATTGAAATGGAAAAAGATGAGCAGTACATAACATGGGTTAACAGCGGCTGCAAACTGCAATGCCCAAACGGCGAGGATGTGGAAACTTTCACAAAGCGTGTTAGTAGCGCTGTTGAAAAAATAATTGAAGATAGCATTGCATTAAAAAGGCAAAATGTAGTAATTGTTGCGCATGGCGGCACACAAATGGCATTGCTTAGCGCTTTTGGGCGCCCTGAAAAAGCTTATTATGATTGGCTTTGCAGTAATAACTGTGGCCATGTATGTGAAATAGACACAAATACATGGCAAAGCAACAAAGTTTTAAATGTGATTGCAAAGTTCGAAAACGGCGAAATAAAGCTTAGGCAGTAATAAATACCATAAATATAATTTGGTACTAATATGGTGCTTTAGCATAAATTTGAAAATTGATTTAATTGACTTTGTAACCAAAATATGTTACGATGTTACTATAATAAAAAATATATGGTCGGTGCGCATTTTTGTTTTATTTATTGCCATTACGTACAGGGTAATAAAGTTAAAAAATGCGAGAATAGGGAATTGAGTTAAAGTCTCAGACAGTCCTGCTGCCGTGTTTGCTAATGTGAGTACTCCAAGGTAATACTCATAGCATAAGTCGGAAGACCTGCCACCATATCATTGTTTCACTTCACAGGACCATGGAGCTATGAAACCAACATTTGTTTTGTTATTTTATGAAATGGTTTCTTTTTTAGAAACCATTTTTTTTAGGGGCGATTTTAGGGTAAAATGGACAATTACATCATAAAAAGCGGCAAAAAATTGCGCTGTGGTTATACTACGGGAAGCTGTGTTGCAGCTGCTTGCAAAGCGGCTGCACTTCTTCTGCTTAAAGGTGAAAAATCAAGCGAAGTTGAGCTGGATTTGCCAAACGACAAAAATATTACAATACCGATAAAAAAATTGTATATGGTGAAGAATTCGGCAGTTTGTGCAGTAGAAAAATTTTCGGGCGATGACCCTGATGTCACTGATAAAATGGATTTGTTTGTGTTGCTTACAACTGTTACAGATAGGACAAAGCTTTTTGCGGGCGACGGAATAGGCGTAGTGACAAAACATGGGCTTTCATGTGAAATGGGCGAACCGGCAATTAACCCGGTGCCGCGAAAGATGATAATGACAACTTTGAGCGAAGTATCGGAAAAGCACGGATATAAAGGCGGTTTTTACTGTACTGTGTTTGCACCAAACGGCAAAAATATAGCGAAAAGAACTTTCAACGAGCGCCTTGGAGTAGTAGGTGGCATATCTGTTTTAGGCACAAGCGGCATTGTAGAGCCGATGAGTGAAACAGCAATTATTAAAACAATAGAGGCAGAAATAAGGCAGAGAAAAGGCGAAGAAGTACTACTTGTTACGCCCGGAAATTACGGCGTAAAGTACGCAAAAGACAAATGGGAATTAGACATAGACTTTGCGGTGAAATGTTCGAATTTTTTTGGCGATATGCTCGATTACGCAGTATACTGCGGGTTTAGAAAAATTTTAATAATTGCACACGCAGGCAAACTTTGCAAACTTGCCGCAGGCGTTATGCAAACGCACAGTAAAAATGCTGATGCAAGGGCAGAGGTTTTTGCGGCACATGCCGCATTAAACGGCGCAAAACAGAAAACCGTTGAAAACATATTCAGTGCCTTAACAACAGAGCACATACACAATGTGATTTTGCAAAGCGAAGGCATGCAATTGCTTGAAAACGTATATAAATCAATTGAACAGCGAATTAAATTTAATATTAATTATAGAACGTCGCAAAAAGCAAAAGTTGAATTTATAATGTTTACAAATGAACATGGCACATTAATAGAAACTGAAAATGCAAGAGAATTTGTGAAAATTTTACAAGGAGAATGAAATTTGAGCGGTAAATTATATGGAGTGGGCACAGGCCCGGGTGACAAAAACTTGTTGACACTGCTTGCAGTTGAAACGTTGAAAAAAGCGCACGTTATTGCTGTGCCAATTTCAGGCGGTGAAAATGTAGCATTTAACACAGTTGAAGATTTTATTGTTGGCAAACAAATTTTAAACTGTAAAATGCCTATGACTAAAGATAAAACAATTTTAAATGATGGCTATGCAAAAACGGCAAACGAAATTTGTGCAGTATTAGACGATGAGAAAGATGTTGCGTTTATCACTTTAGGCGACCCAACAGTTTATTCAACTTATATATATGTGCACAATATTGTAAAACAACGTGGTTATGATGTTGAAATAATAAATGGAATTACGTCGTTTTGCGCTGCTGCTGCAAAGCTTTCAACTTCTTTGTGTGATAGGGACGAGCCTCTTCACATAGTGCCTGCATCTTATGATATAACAGATGAAATGCTAGATTTAAAGGGCAACAAGGTTCTAATGAAAAGCGGCAAAAAACTAAAAGATGTGATTGAGCTTTTAGACAAAAAAGGAAAGCTTGAAAATTCAATGATAGTAGAGCGATGTTCGATGGATGGCGAGAAAGTATATACAGACTTGAAAAATATAAATGATTGCGGATATTTTACACTATTAATAGTAAAGGAATGAAACGATGATATATATAGTAGGAGCAGGCCCGGGAGCTGTTGATTTAATAACAATAAGGGGTTTAAAATTGCTTGAAGTTGCAGATGCTGTAATTTATGCCGGCAGCCTTGTAAACCCGGAACTTTTAAAATATACTAAGCCGGGTTGTGCCATTTACAACAGTGCAACTATGACATTGCAAGAAGTAGTTAAAGAACTTACAGCCCATGATGGCGAGGGCAAGACGGTAGTGCGTTTGCACACGGGCGACCCAAGTATTTTTGGCGCAATAAAAGAGCAGATGGACTTGCTTGACTTAACAGGCAACAAATACGAAATTGTTCCGGGTGTAAGCTCTTTTTGTGGTGCCGCCGCCACTTTAAAGGCAGAGTACACACTGCCGGGTGTAAGCCAAACCGTAATTTTAACACGTATGGAAGGACGCACGGCAGTGCCTGAAAAACAGCAAATATCAAAACTTGCACAGCATAACGCCACAATGGTTATGTTTTTAACGTCGTCTTTAATAAAGGAGCTAACGGCAGAATTGATAGAGGGCGGATACAAAGAAACAACGCCTGCAGCAATTGTGTATAAGGCAAGCTGGCCTGACGAAAAAGTGTTCAACACAACTGTAGGTGGGCTATATGCTTGTGCGAAAGAGAACAACATAACAAAAACGGCCCTGATAATTGTGGGCGATGTTTTAAACACGCAGTACGAGTTGTCAAAACTATATGACGACAGCTTTTCACATATGTTTAGGCAAGCAAAATCATGATAATTTTTGCATTTACAAAAAGCGGAAGATTAACCGCAGAAAAAATATCCTCTAAATACAAAGACAGTGTAATTTTAAGTGATTTTAAAAGCAAGTGTTTGGCTAGCTGTGTAGAAGAGCGATTTACCGAGGATTGCCTTGTTTTTGTTGGCGCGGCAGGCATTGCGGTACGTGCAATAGCGCCCTTTATTAAAAGCAAGCAAACCGACCCTGCCGTTGTAGTGGTGGACGAGAAAGGCGAGTTTGCAATTCCCATTCTCAGCGGACATTTGGGCGGTGCAAACAAATACAGCATGCAAATAGCGACAATATTGGGCGCACAAGCTGTTATAACAACAGCAACCGACATTAATAATGTGTTTGCAATTGACGTTTGGGCAAAGGAAAACGATTTTTTTTGCTATAATACAGAGGCGATAAAACATGTATCTGCCACGTTGTTAAAAGGAGAAAAAGTAGGCTTTTACAGCGATTTTCCTACAAAAAATGTTTTGCCACCATTTTTTGCACAAGATGCGAAAGAAGTTGGCATTTATATAACGAATAACATAACCGCAAAAAGTCCATTTGATAAAACATTATTTTTAATTCCAAAAAGTTATGTGCTGGGTATCGGGTGCAGAAAAGATATAGATGAATATTTGTTTGAAAAAACATTATTGGAATTTTTAAAGAAAAATAATATTGAAATTCATCTTATAAGCGCAGCCGTTAGCATTGATTTGAAAAAAGACGAAAAAGCGATAGTTGAATTTTGCAAGAAATATAAAATTGACTTTTTTACTTATAGTGCTAGCGAATTGCAAAGCGCTGAGGGCGAATTTACACAGTCTGATTTTGTGAAAAATGTAACGGGCGTCGATAATGTTTGCGAGAGAAGCTTGGCGCTACACACAGGCAGCAACAATTTTTTAATTAAAAAAACTGCGATAAACGGAGCAACTTTTGCCGTGATAAAAAAAGATACGGAGGTGGAATTTTGCAATTAGCAATGGTAGGCATTGACTATAAATACGCAAGTATAGTATACAGAGAAAAACTGTATTTTACACAAAATAAGCTTGAAATGACATTAAACCACATTAGTGATAGTTGTGATTACAATGCAGTTATTTTGTCTACATGTAATCGCACCGAAATTTATTTTTCAAGTGAAGAAAAGATGAGCGAGAGTAAACTTATTGGTGAATTTTTAAGTTTGACAGATTTGAAAGCAAGTGATTTTGAAAATATATGTTATATTCACAGGGAAAAAAGACTTGTGAAATATTTGTTTCAGCTGGCTTGCGGCTTGCATTCGCTTATTTTAGGGGAAGACCAAGTTATTACACAGGTGAATGATGCTGCGAAAAAAGCACATGAATACAAGGCAACAGATGCCGTTTTAAACACACTTTTCAAATATGCTGTAACGTGTGCTAAAATTGCAAAAACACAAGTAAATATAAACTTTGTATCGCCGTCGATAGTGAGTGAGGCTGTGTCGATAATTAAAAAAAGCATAAAAAGCCTGAAAAATAAAAATGTGCTTATAATAGGTAACGGCGAAATGGGCAGGCTTGCCGCAAATTTACTGGCAGATGAAGGCTGTAATATAAATATGACGCTTCGACATTATAAACATACTACTGCAACAGCGCCGAAACACTGTAAAAGCGTGTTGTATGAAGACAGAGTGCAATATTTGGCATGGGCAGATATAGTAATGAGTGCCACAAAAAGCCCTCATTACACTTTGACTTACGAATTAATTAAAGACGAGCAAAACTTGCCCGAATACATATTTGACATGGCATTGCCGAGAGATATTGAGCCAATTATAGCCGAAAAGTGCAATGTGAAATACTATGATGTAGACGATATTGGCAAGGATGTTGGTGTTTATGATACAGATGAATTAAGACGAATAGAAGAAATCATAAGCGTGCAAACAACAAAATATTTTGAATGGTATCATTACAAGGAAATGCTTTTGACAAAAGGAGTTTTGGCGTGATTTATATAGTGGGAATTGGCCCCGGCGAAAAAGAGCAAATGACACAAAAGGCTGTAGATGCAATAGAATGTGCAGACGTTATAGCCGGGTATAATGTTTATGTAGAGCTTGTAAAAGATTTGTGCGAGGGTAAAACAATAATAAACACGGCGATGATGAAAGAAGTTGAACGCTGTGAGAAAGCTGCTGTTTGTGCGAAAAATGGGCAGACTGTTGCCATGATTTCAAGCGGTGATGCAGGAATTTACGGCATGGCATCTTTAATGATTGAAGTGTGCGAACAGTTGGATGTAGATGTGCCAATAGAAGTTGTTGCAGGTATAACTGCTGCAAACAGTGCTGCGGCAGTGCTGGGTGCACCGCTAAGCCACGACTTTGCGACAATTTCGCTGAGCAATTTACTTACACCTTGGGAAAAAATTGAAAAAAGGCTTTATTATGCTTCCAAAGCCGGGTTTATTATTACGCTTTACAACCCAAGCAGTAAAAAGCGGCACGATTTTTTATTTAAAGCATGTGAAATTTTGCTGAAAAATCTATCTTCTGATACTATGTGCGGTTATGTAAAAAACATAGGTAGAAATGGGCAAGAAAGCAAGATTTTAACTTTAAAAGAGCTGCAAAATGAGCAAGTTGACATGTTTACAACTATTGTGATAGGCAATGAAACGACGAGAGTTATTAACAACAAATTAGTGACGCCGAGGGGTTATAGATTTGAATAAAAAAGTTCTTGTTTTTGCCGGAACGAAAGAGGGCAAAGTAATCTCACAATTTTTGTGCGATAATAATGTAGACACTACTGCCGCCACCGCCACCGAATACGGTGAATTGTGCCTTGAAAATATTGATGGGCTGAAAACGCTTTGTGGGCGCATGGTAATAGAAGAAATAACAAAGACTGTTAAAAGTTTTGATATTGTTGTTGATGCAACGCACCCCTATGCATATGTGGTGTCAGACAATATAAGACAAGCGTGTGAGAATACTAATATTAAGCGCGTAAGAATAGTGCGTGATATGCAAAAAGTTAAAGAAAATGAGAATGTTTTGCGCTTTGACAATTTGCACACTGCATGTGAATTTTTAAAGACACAAAGCGGTAATATTTTGGCTACAACAGGAAGTAAAGAGCTAGAGCCGTTCACTAATATTGAAAATTACAAAAGCCGTGTTTTTTTGCGTGTGCTTCCAATTTGCTCTTCTATAATAAAGTGCGAGGAGTATGGATTTTCTACTTCAAACATAATAGCAATTAAAGGCCCGTTCAATGAACAAATGAATATCGCCATGATAAAAAGTACCGATGCTAAGTTTTTAATAACGAAAGACACAGGCAAGACAGGTGGCTTTTTTGAAAAGCATAGCGCAGCCCAAAAGTTAGGAATAAAACTTGTAATTATTAACCGGCCGTGTTGCGACAAGGGTTTTTGCATTGAAGAAGCGCAAAGTAATTTAGCACAGCTATGTGGTTTTGAATATAATGCGCAGGACGTTAATTTTAACGATACACCATTAAAGTTAGTTTCTAAAAATGATGAAACGACAAAAAGTCACTTTCCACTGTTTTTCAATTTAAAAGACAAGAAAATTTTGTTTATTGGCGGTGGGAATATTGCAAAGCGGAGAATAAAGGCAATTAGTGGTTTTGGTGCGTTTATAAAAGTTGTAGCACCTAATATAGATGATGGAATTTTGAGTTTTGTGGAAAAATCGCAGTGCTTAAATAGAACCTTTGAGGAGAGCGACATAGACGGAGTAGATTTTGTTTTCTGTACAACAAACGAAAAAGAACTAAACGAAAAAATTGCCATAATGTGCAAAGAGAAAAAAACACCTGTGAATACGTGCGATAACCCAAAACTTTGTGATTTTTATTTTCCTGCAATTATTGAGGATAAGAACATATTGTGTGGTATGGTTTCAAAAGACGGGGAAAGCCACAAAGAGGTAAGAAACAAAGCGCAAATTATAAGAGAAGCGCTAGAGTAGCAACTTGAAAGCGATGCTCGAAACTTGTACCAACAGCGCTAGGTTACAACACTATTTTAAGAGAGGAACTGTCATACACAATGAAAACAGTTAAAATCGGTACACGTGACAGCAAGCTTGCACTTGCACAAACGCAAATTGTAAAAGATGCAATAATTGCATACGACAGCACAATAAATGTTGAAATTGTTGCACTAAAGACGACAGGTGACAAGATACTTGATGTGACGCTTGATAAAATTGGCGGTAAAGGTCTTTTTGTAAAAGAACTTAGCGAAGCTTTAAACAATAATATGGTAGACATTGCTGTGCACAGTTATAAAGATGTACCTATGGAAATAGATGAAAACTTGCCGATAGTTGCTACAAGCAGAAGAGAAGACGTTCGCGACACGGTACTTATGCGCAAAGGGGAAAGTTTAACAATTAATTCTGTTTTAGGTTGTAGCAGTAAAAGACGCACTGTACAGCTAAACGAAATGGGTTATAACAATATAGTTTTTTTAAGGGGCAATGTGCAAACACGGCTGAAAAAATGCGAAGATGGCATTTGTGACGGGGCAGTGCTTGCGGCAGCAGGCATTAAAAGGCTTAATATGGAGGATAAAATAACACGTTATTTTGATGTGGCCGAGATTTTGCCGGCGCCGTGCCAGGGTGTTATAGCAGTGCAGGCAAGGCGTGGTGAAGATGTGAGTTATTTAAATGATTTTAACGATAATATATCTTTTAATATTTGCCTTGCAGAGCGCAGTTTTGCAAGGGCGCTGGGCGGCGGGTGCTCGTCGCCCGTTGCGGCATACGGCACTGTAAGTGCAGACGAGATTTTTTTACAAGGTATGTACGTTGACGATAATGGGAAAATAAAAAGGGCAAATATTAGCGGAAAACTTAGCGGAGCGCAAGAACTTGGTACAACACTTGCAGAGCAAATTAAGGAGAAAGTTTAATGAAAAATGGTTTTGTAGCACTTGTTGGGGCAGGGCCGGGCTCTTGTGATTTGCTTACCGTTCGGGGAAAGCAGCTTTTACAAAGTGCAGACGTTGTAGTTTATGACAGGCTTGTTTCAAGCGATATATTAAGCTTGATACCACAGAGTGCTGAAAAAATAGATGTTGGCAAAAAGAGCAATAATCATCTTGTGCCGCAACATGAAATAAATGATTTATTGCTTGAAAAAGCACAAAAAGGCCATACAGTAGTGCGTTTAAAAGGTGGAGACCCATTTGTTTTTGGCAGAGGTGGTGAAGAGCTTGAACTTCTTGCGCAAAACAATATCCCTTTTGAGGTTGTATGTGGAATTACATCAAGCATTGCCGCCGCCGCATTTGCAGGCATACCTATTACACACCGCGATATGTGCAGTAGTTTCCATGTAATAACAGGCCATCAAAAGCAAAATGAACCACTTAATATTAATTTTAAGGCACTTGTTCAAGCGGGTGGCACGCTTGTGTTTTTAATGGGCGTTTCATCACTTGTGCAAATTGTGCAGGGGTTAATTGATGCAAATATGCAAAAAACCACAGAAGTTGCAATTATTCAAGAGGGTGCAAGGGCAACGCAGCGCAAAATTATTGGCAATTTGCAAACAATTGTACAGCTTGCCCATGAGAATGAGATAAAATCGCCGTCTGTAATAGTCGTTGGCGAAGTGTGCACGCTTTCAGATAAATTCGATTGGTTTTCAAATAGGGAGCTGTTCGGCAAAAGGGTGCTTGTGACACGCCCTTTAGGCTCAGACAGCATACTGGAAGAAAAGCTGAAGCGCTTTGGCGCAAATGTTGTTACTTTGCCGTGTGTAAAGCTTTGCAAATTACCATTTGAAAATGAGTTGAACAATTGTTTAAGCAATGTAAAAGATAACGACGTGTTTGTATTCACAAGTAAAAACGGTGTTGAGTTTTTCTATAATTTTTTAAAAAGCAAATCACTCGACAGCCGGTGTCTACACGGTAAAATTATTGCCGCCGTAGGCAAAGCCACAGCAATGCAACTTGAAAAGTATGGCATTACAGCCGATATTATGCCGCAAAGTTATAATTCAAGCAAACTTTGTGATGTAATATTAAACAGCGTAAAAACAGGGCAAAAAATAATGTTGCTACGTGCAGAAAATGGTGAGCCATCACTTCCTATAAAGCTGAAAAATGCAGGCTACTGCGTGGAAGATATAGGGCTTTACAAAAGCGAGCCATACACAGCAAATGCAAAAGAAATTGAAGAGCTTGTTATGTTTGATAATCTTATTGTAACATTTACAAGTGCCTCAACAGTAGATGGTTTTGCAGCATGCGTACAAAGGGGCCACTTTAAAAACATTATAGGGGTATGTATAGGCGAGCAAACTTCAAAAAGAGCACAATACTATGGCATAAATCACGTGGTGTCAAACGAGGCCACGCTAGACAGCATGGCACAAAAAATATCGGAGGTTGTAAAAGCATGAGCGTTAAACCACGCAGATTAAGAGTAAGCGAACAGATGCGAAACATGGTAAGAGAGACTAGAATTTCGAAAGATTCGTTAATTTTACCATTGTTTGTACAAGATGGCGAAGATGTGAGAGAAGAGATAAATAGCCTGCCGGGCCACTTTTATTACAGTGCAAACAACATTACAACAGAAGTTAAAGAAGCACAAAAGATTGGAATAAATAAGTTTTTATTGTTCGGGGTGCCAAACAATAAAGATGAGTGTGCAACAGAAGCCTTTAACCCAAACGGGGCAGTACAAAGGGCCGTGAGAGAGATAAAACAAAAGTGTAAAAATGCACTTGTTATAACAGATGTATGTCTGTGCGAGTACACATCACATGGACATTGCGGAATAATAAAAAATGGCCTTATAGACGAAGAGAGCACACTTGAAGTTTTAGCGAAAATTGCATTGTCACACGTACAGGCTGGTGCAGATATTGTTGCACCGTCGGACATGATGGACACACGTGTAAAGGCAATACGTAAAAAGCTTGATGTGCACGGCTATAATGACAGGGCGATTATGGCGTATAGCGCAAAGTACTCGTCGGCATTTTATGGCCCATTTAGGGAGGTTGCAAAATCCGCCCCACAGTTTGGTGACAGAAAAAGTTACCAAATGGATTACCATAACACACGTGAGGCAGTAAAAGAAGTGCTGTTAGACATTGAAGAGAGCGCAGATATTGTAATGGTAAAGCCGGCACTTTCATACCTTGACATAATTTTGAAAGTTAAAGCGGCGGTAAACGTGCCCGTTTGCGCTTACAGCGTTAGTGGAGAATATGCAATGATAAAACAAGCTGCAAAAGCAGGCCTTATTAATGAGCATGATATTATGTGCGAAACGGCAGTAAGCATATACCGTGCAGGGGCAGACTTGCTTATTACGTACTATGCAAAAGAGCTTGCAATTGCAATTGATAAAGGAGAGATAGGATGAATAATAATGTATTATGGGAAAGGGCTCAAAATGTACTGCCGGGTGGCGTTAATAGCCCTGTGCGCTCTTATAGGGCTGTTGGCAGGCAACCGGTATTTATAAAGTCGGCCGATGGTGCGTTTGTTTATGACGAGCATGGCAAAGAGTATATAGATTATATTTGTGGATACGGCCCGATGATTATGGGGCATAATAACGAAGAAATAAGGCAGAGCATTGAAGAAACACTTAAAGATGGAATAAGCTTTGGCGCCCCGACAGAAAAAGAAGTTGAGATGGCAGAGCTTATAGTAAAAACAGTGCCGAATATTGAGATGGTACGCATGGTGAACAGTGGAACAGAGGCCGTTATGAGCGCACTTCGCCTTGCGCGTGGCTTTACAGGCAAGCAAAAAATTGTTAAATTTAGCGGTTGTTATCACGGGCACACAGATTCAATGCTTGTAAGTGCCGGCTCAGGTGCACTAACGTTATCTGTGCCGGATAGTGCAGGCGTAACAAAGCAACAAGCGGCAGATACCTTAATTGCAAATTATAATGATATAGATAGTGTAAAACAGCTTTTTGCCGAAAACAACAACGAAATTGCAGCTGTAATAGTTGAGCCTGTTGCAGCAAATATGGGCGTAGTTTCGCCAATGCAAGGCTTTTTGCAGCAACTAAGAGAGATTTGCACAAAAAATGAAGCACTGCTTATTTTTGACGAGGTTATAACCGGTTTTAGGCTTTGCGCAGGCGGCGCACAGCAATATTACGGCGTTAAAGCAGATATTGTAACTTTTGGGAAGATTATTGGTGCAGGCTTACCTGTGGGCGCATATGCCGCCACAAAAGAAATAATGAAGTGCGTTGCACCGCTTGGCGCAGTATATCAGGCAGGCACACTTTCAGGCAACCCAATTGCAATGGCGGCCGGTATTACTCAGCTTAAAATATTAATTCAAAACCCTGAAATATATACAAAAATTTCAAATACTGCAAATCAATTGCAACAAGGGTTTGAAAAACTAAAAATGCAAACAGGCGCAAAAATCACAATGAATAGGGTAGAGTCACTTGTCTGCATGTTTTTTATAGACAATAGTGTTACGGATTTTGCAACGGCAAAACAAAGCGACACAGCGGCGTTTGCGGCGTATTTCAGCAAAATGCTTGATGCCGGTATACACATTGCACCGGCACAGTTTGAGGCAATGTTTGTAAGTGCTTCTCACAGCGAAAGCCATGTTGAAAATACAGTAAATGCAGCAAAAACGGCACTGGAAAGCATTACTTAAGCAGTGCAAACGCCATTTGTTTAATGGCAAATAAATGTTAATAACCAGCACTGAAAATAAAGCATGTGTAATGTACTGGAAATATGCGTGGAAGTGTTGTATTTGTGAGCAAATTTAAAAATGGAGATAATCACTGTATGAGAAATTTATTTATTATTGGTGTTGGCATGGGGCATTATAATTTGTTGACACAAGAGGCAATTGACACAATAAATAACAGTGATGTTGTGTTTGCGTTTGGCCGCATTGCGGGCAGCTTAAGCGTTAAGATAAGTGGCATTGTTTTAACTGAATATAAAGAGCTGAAAAACAGCATATTAGCACATAAAGCACAAAATATTTCTGTGCTTGTTTCAGGGGATGTAGGTTATTTTAGCGCTAGCAAAGCATTGCAAAATTATTTGCAGAACGATTTTGTTATAAAGCGTATTTGCGGAATAAACAGTTTGCAATATTTGTGTGGAAAGCTAAATTTATCTTATGAAAACACTAAAAATGTTAGCTTGCACGGAAGAGGAAATTTGTACACACTTTTAGGTGCAATTACACATAACGAGAGCACTTTTGTGCTTTGCGGCGGCGAAAATAATGCGGCATATATATTGGAATTTCTAAAGGATAACATCTCCGATGATATAGTTGTAGTTTTGGGCGAGAACTTATCGGCACAAAATGAGCTGATTTTACAAGGAAGTATAGCTGAACTTGCAGGGGGCAAATATAGCGAGCTTGCAGTTTTGCTGTTTTTAAATAGAAAGCCGACAGCGAAAGGAAAAGTATATTTTGACGTTGATTTTGCACGCAATAAAACGCCTATGACAAAACAACATGTGCGCTGGATAAGCACAAATACACTTGATATTGCCCCGAACGATATAGTTTTTGATATAGGCGCCGGCACGGGTTCTATCGCTATTGAAATGGCAGCAAAAGCACATGAGGGTGTTGTTTTTGCAATAGAGCGAAAGGAAGAAGCATATAGCATATTGTGTGAAAACACAAAAAACTTGCGTGCGTTTAATGTGCTTGCGCAATACGGAAGCGCTGAAGAGATTATAAAAAAATTGCCTGTGCCAAATAAAGTTTTTATAGGTGGAAGTAATGGGCAACTTATTGAAATATTAAATTACCTTTACGCACAAAACCCCGAAGTTGTAATAGTAATAAACGCTGTTACAATAGAAACACTTACACAGGCGTGCGCTGCATTCGAGCAAAACAAAAAACAGTACAGCGTAATGTGCGTTAATTCTTCACATACAAAACAAATGCAAAACTACCATATGTTAATGGCAAACAACCCAATTTATATAATAACAGGTACAGAAAATGGAGATTAATTTACCACGTGTTATGATAGCAGGCACAAACAGCGGTTGTGGCAAAACAAGCGTTGTGTGTGCCTTACTGCAGGCTTTTCAAAAAAAGGGAGTAAAAGTAAACGCTTTTAAGTGCGGCCCGGATTACATAGACCCTATGTTTCACTCAAAGATAATAGGCATAGCGGCAAGGAATGTTGATTACTTTTTGTGCGGCGATGCCGCAAGCGATTGCTTTAAAACAAATGCAAGCGGCGCACAGCTTAGCATTATTGAGGGTGTGATGGGATATTACGACGGCATTGCAGGCACAAGCCCTGAAAACTCCACCCATGATATAGCAATGCGCCTTAAAATACCTACTATACTTGTTGTAGACTGTAAAGGTGCAATGCTATCAGTTGCGGCAACTGTAAAGGGCTTTTGCAGTTTGTATGAAAATAACATTATCGGTGTTATTTTAAACAATGTGTCAAGCGCAATGTTGCCTCTTTATAAAGAGATAATAGAACTGCACACTGATGTACAAGTTCTAGGCTGTTTGCCAACTGAAAGAACTGCAGTAATTAAAAGCAGGCATTTAGGGCTTGTTACTGCACAAGAAATAAAAAACTTGCAGCAAAAAATTGATAAATTAGCAGAACTTGCAAGCGAGCATATAGACCTTGATGGAATTTTTGAAATTGCAAAAAGTGCACAAGCTTTAAATGCGCCAAACGAAAATAAAAAACAAGTGTCAACGGTGAAAATCGCAGTTGCAAAAGACGAGGCGTTTTGCTTTTATTACGAGGACTCGTTAGATGTACTAAAATCTTTTGGTGCAGAGATAGTATATTTTTCGCCTTTAAAAGACAGTGCTTTACCCATGGGCGTAGGTGGCGTTTTTTTAGGCGGTGGATACCCTGAGCTTTATTTGGAAAAATTAAGCGAAAATAAAACTATGCTAAATAGCATAAGAGACGCACATGAAAATAGCATGCCCATTTATGCAGAGTGCGGAGGTTTTATGTATCTTGGCAGTAGCATTGGCGGCTTTAAAATGTGCGATGTAATAAAAATGGAAAGTGTAATGACAGAAAAACTCCAAAATTTCGGATATGTAAAGTTGAGCGCAGACGAGGATAGTGTGCTTATTAAAAAAGGTGAAGAAGTTTCAGCTCATGAATTTCACTACTCTACTTGCAATTTAAAAGAGAACGAAAAAGCACTTACAGCTATAAAAAAATCGGGCAAAAAATGGCGTGCAGCATATATAAAACAGAACTTATTTGCGCTTTATCCACACATCCACTTCGCCGGGTGCCCTAATGTTGCAAAGCGGTTTGTGGCAGCGTGTGAAAATTATGCTGATATGTAAAGCAGTTTTTCTAATAAATGTATATGCTATTAAAAATTATGTTTTATAACGATATATGCAAGAAAAAACGTCAAAAAGAATACAACGCCAAGGCAATTTGCCTTTGCGGAAAGGGTTAAATTATACATGCAAAAAGTTGATATTAAAAGCCTTGATGAAATGGCAATGAAAAAAGCTAAAATGAAATGGGACAGCATAGCAAAACCGTTAAACAGCCTTGGCAAGCTTGAAGATATTACAATTAAAATGGCAGGCATTTTTGGAACAGAGCACTTTAATGTAGATAAAAAATGCACACTTGTAATGTGCGCGGACAACGGCATTGTGGCGCAAAATGTTACACAAACAAGCAGTAATGTTACAAGGACTGTTGCAACAGAAATGGGAAAGAATGCCGGTTGCATAAGTATACTTTCACGCTTTGCGAATGCAGACGCTGTTGTTGTTGACGTGGGCATGCAAGGAAGCGAGCCCATTTGCGGGGTTATTGATAAAAAAATAGCGCAAGGAACAAAGGACTTTTCTCTAGAACCGGCAATGAGTAAACAACAAGCTATAGACGCCGTGCAAATTGGAATAGATCTTGTAGAAGAGTATGTACAAAAAGGTTATAATGTGTTTTCAACAGGCGAGATGGGCATAGGCAACACAACGACAAGCAGTGCAATTGCAGCGTGCCTTTTGCAAAAAAATCCTTATGAAGTGACAGGCATGGGTGCAGGCCTTTCAAAACAGGGCGTTTTGCACAAAGCAGAAATAATAAGAAAGGCGCTTGAATTTCATAACCCGGACAAAAACGATGCATTTGACGTGCTTGCAAAAGTTGGCGGTTTTGACATTGCCGCATTAACAGGTGTTTTTTTAGGTGCGGCAATAAACCGTGTCCCAGTGTTAATTGATGGGTTTATATCTTCTGTTGCGGCACTGCTTGCAATTAAAATTAACAAAAGTGCAAGTGACTTTATGTTCGCAACACATATTTCTGCAGAGCCGGCCGGAAAAATGTTGATAGAAGAGCTTGGGAAAGACTATCTTCTTGACTTAAACATGTGCCTTGGTGAGGGCACGGGCGCAGCGATGGCATTCCCGTTAATTGACATGGCTATGGCAATATATAATTCTATGAGTAGTTTTGAGAATTTATCAATAGAAAAATATTTGCCACTAAATTGATGGCTTGGAAAACCGATGTTATTGACAAAAAATATTCCGACACTGTTAAATATAAAAGCACTATTTGATTTGGAGCTTATATGTACATGTTTTTAACCATTATTTTAGCATTTTGCCTTGACTTAATTTTCGGCGACCCAAAGGCAATTAAGCACCCTATTTGCTACATAGGCGCTTTGATTTCAAAAACCGAGCTTTTTTTGCGAAAGCGTGTTAAATCCGAATTATTCGGCGGTGTGCTTTTAATAATTATAGTGTGCACCGTGTGTTTTATTACACCTTTTGCAATGCTTTTTGTTTTGAATAAAATTAGCCTTGTTTTGGCGTTTATTCTTGAAGTTTTTTGGGGCTTTCAAATATTTGCCACAAAATCTTTAAGAGTAGAGAGCATGAAGGTTTACAGTGCCTTAAAAAATGAAGACATTAATTCTGCAAGAAAATATTTGTCTTATATAGTCGGCAGAGATACTAAATACCTTGATGAAAAATCTATTATAAAAGCGACTGTCGAAACAGTGGCAGAAAACACAACAGATGGTGTTGTGGCGCCATTGTTTTTTATGGGAATAGGCGGAGTTCCATTTTCGTTTTTGTACAAAGGCATAAACACAATGGATTCTATGGTAGGCTATAAAAATGAAAAGTACATTTTATTTGGAAGAGCGGCAGCGTATTTGGACGATATAGCGAACTTTGTTCCTGCAAGGTTTACGGCATTAGTAATGATGTGTGCAAGCTTTTTTTGTGGTTTAAACACAAAAAATGCTTTTGTAATATATAAAAGAGATAGAAAAAAGCACAAAAGCCCAAACTCTGCACAGACTGAATCTGTGTGCGCAGGTGCACTTGGAGTACAGCTTGCAGGTGATGCGTTCTACTTTGGCAAAAAGGTGGAAAAACCAACAATTGGCGATAATATAAGGGATATTACTGCCGAGGATATAAAAACAGCAAATAAACTAATGACAATCACGTCAATTATTTCTGCAATAATGGTCTGCGCAGTTCATTTATTAATTTATGAAATATCGGGGAGTTTTTTATGATACACGGCGGAGATATTTATTCTCATATAGTTAAAACAGGCGTAATGCCATTAGATTTTTCAGCCAACATAAACCCTTTTGGTATGCCACAGCCGGTTAAAAATGCAATTATAAGAAGTGTTGATATGTTTGAACACTACCCTGATGTTGAGTGCAGAGAATTAAGACAAGCTGTTGCGAAAAAAGAGGACATTCAAGAAGAGTTTATAATTTTTGGCAATGGCGCGGCAGATATAATTTATAAAATTGCTTTTAGAATAAAGCCTAAAAAGGCACTTATATTTGCGCCAACTTTTTTCGAGTATGAGGCGGCGTTGTCATTGCAAAATTGCGCTGTAAATTACTATAACCTTTTGCCTGAAAATGATTTTGAACCGAAAGAAGATTTCTTGAACAAAGTTAAAGGGCACGATATTGTGTTTATATGCAACCCAAACAACCCGACAGGTAATATAGTTAGCCGTGGTTTTATAGGTAAAGTTGCACAAGAATGCAAAGAACAGGGCGCCTTTTTGGTTATAGACGAGTGTTTTATTGATTTTACAAAAAATGAGAACGAGCTTACTGCAAAGTCGTATTTATTAGATTTTGATAACGTAATAATTTTGAAGGCTTTTACTAAAATGTATGCGCTTGCAGGGTTGCGGCTTGGGTATTGCATGTGCAAAAATATTGATTTGCTGCGCAGAATAAACGACGCGGGCCAGCCTTGGAGTGTGAGTGTAGCGGCACAAGTGGCAGGTGTTGCCGCTTGCGGTGAAGTGGGTTTTGTGAAAAAAACGGTAGATTTAATAGAAAAAGAACGCAAGTTTTTAAGTGAAGAGTTGGCTAAATGTACAGATAAGGTGTACACATCATACACAAATTTTTTGCTTTTTAAAGCTGATGAGAATTTAGCGCACAGGCTGAAAATAAAAAACATATTAATTCGAAAATGCGGCAATTATCATGGGCTTAACAACACATTTTACCGCACAGCCGTAAGGAGCCACGAAGAAAACGAACGTTTGATAGGAGCAATTAAAAATGGCTAAGGCAATTATGATACAAGGCACGGCATCTAACGCCGGAAAAAGTATATTAACTGCGGCACTGTGCCGTGTTTTTGCACAAGATGGCTATAAAGTAGCGCCGTTTAAATCTCAAAACATGTCGTTAAACTCTTTTATAACAAATGATGGCTATGAGATGGGGCGTGCACAAGTTGTACAGGCAGAGGCGGCAATGCGTGAGCCTGATGTGCGAATGAACCCAATTTTGCTAAAGCCGACAAGTGACATAGGTTCTCAGGTAATATTTTGCGGCGAGGTTTTGGGCAATATGCAGGCAAGAGATTATTATGAACACAAAAAGCACCTTGCAAAAAAAGTGCAAGAGGTTTATAACGAGCTTGCAAGTGAGAACGACATTGTTGTGATTGAGGGGGCAGGTAGCCCGGCAGAGATAAACTTGATGGAAAACGACATAGTTAATATGGGCATGGCAAAAATGGCAAAAGCACCTGTTTTACTCGCCGGTGATATTGATAGAGGTGGAGTTTTTGCATCGCTTTTGGGCACATATTCATTGTTTAACAGTGAAGAAAAAAAGTACTTACGTGGAATAATAATCAATAAATTCCGTGGCGATAAAGGTATTTTGCAGCCCGGGATAGACATGCTATATAAAAAAATGCCTGTGCCATGTGTTGGCGTTGTGCCATATATGAACGTGAAAATAGACGATGAAGACAGCCTTTCAAGCGTGTTTGAACAAGAGAAAAGCGAAGTGCTAGACATCGCTGTTGTGAGGCTTCCGAAAATATCAAATTTCACCGATTTTAACGCATTTGACATGATTGGCGGCATAAAAGTTAGATATATTGAACGTGTGGCGCAGTTTGGACAGCCTGATTTGCTTATTTTACCGGGCACAAAAAACACAATTGATGATATGAAATATTTGCGAGAGAGTGGTTTTGAGGCGCGAATAAAACAGTATGTAAGCACAGGCGGCGCTGTTTTTGGTATTTGTGGCGGCTTTCAAATGCTCAGCGAAACCATAGCCGACCCGGACAACGTAGAGGCAGGCGGCACGGTGCGCGGCATTGGGCTTTTGCCGGTGCATACGGTGTTTCAAAAAGAGAAAAGGCGCACAAGAGTGTCCGGAAAAGTGGAAAATGCAACAGGCATATTCAGCTGTTTAAACGGCGAAAATATAGAGGGCTATGAAATACATATGGGCACGACAAATTGCCCAAAACACATGAATATGCTGTGGCAAAAAGACAAGGAAATGTGC
Organism: uncultured Bacteroides sp.; assembly: GCA_964371535.1. Lineage (GTDB taxonomy): Bacteria > Bacillota > Clostridia > Oscillospirales > Ruminococcaceae > Ruthenibacterium. The sequence continues at coordinate 36,026 of CAYJMH010000013.1, read as the reverse complement.
CATGATGGCATAAGTGCGGGGAATGTGTGTGGCACGTATTTGCACGGCTTTTTTGATGCCGAGGGAATAGTAACAAAACTACTTACAACGCTTGCAAATAATAAGGGCGTAGTGTACACTCAAGGCAAAAGTGAGGACTTAAACACACAAAAGCAGCGTGAATACGATAAACTTGCCAGTGAAATAAGAAAAGCATTAGACATAAAGCTTATATATGAAATTTTGGAGAGAGGCGTATAATGATGGGGAAAGTGCATATTTACCACGGCGATGGAAAAGGCAAAACTACGTGTGCTGTTGGGCTTTGCATTCGTGCAGCGGGCTTTGGCACAGAAGTTGTTTTTGTGCAATTTTTGAAAGCTAAGCAGTCGTCTGAGATTAAAATTTTAGAGAGCATAGAGAATATTAAAGTAATGCGTGCACGAAAGTGTGATAAGTTTACGTCTCAAATGAATGAAGAAGAGAAGAAAGACGCAGTAAAATCACATAATGAAATGTTATGTGAAGTTATAAAAGAGTACGAGGGGAAAAATGTATTACTCGTTCTTGACGAGGTTATAGGTGCAGTGTCGTTGGGGTTTGTAAACGAAGAAACTATTTGTGACTTTATAAAGAATAATAAAAGTTGTGAAATTGCAATGACAGGGCGTGCCCCAAGCGAACGGTTGATTGAGCTTGCCGATTATGTGAGCGAAATAAAAAAAATAAAGCACCCATATGATAATGGGCTTGCTGCAAGAGAGGGAATTGAATTTTGATTGAAAAGTTATTACCGCAAGAGATTGAAAATAAGAGTATGGCGATAATTGAAAAAGAGATGGGCGATGTAGCAATTAACAGCTTACACAGGCCGATTTTAAAGCGTGTAATTCATACTACTGCAGATTTTGATTACGTTGAAAACCTTGTTTTTTCACACGATGCAATAGAGAGTGCAATGAGCGCGTTGAAAAGTGGCTGTGTAATTGTAACCGATACCACCATGGCAATGGCAGGCATAAATAAAAAAATCCTTGCAGAAAACGGAAGTGAAGCCCGTTGTTTTATTGGCGATGAAGACATTGCAATTATGAGCAAAAAAGAGGGGACAACAAGGGCAACGCAGTGTATGATAAAAGCCACAACAATAAAAAAGCCTGTTATTTTTGCCATAGGCAATGCCCCTACAGCACTTATCACTTTAAATGAGCTTGTACAGCAAAATAAAGTTGCACCATCGCTAATTATTGGCGTGCCTGTTGGCTTTGTTAATGTTGTAGAGTCGAAAGAACTTATTTTAAAAAGCACTGTGCCGCACATAGTAGCAAAAGGTAGAAAGGGAGGAAGTAACGTGGCCGCGGCTATCGTTAACGCTATGCTCTATGAGCTTTTTAAAAGGTGAAACCCCTGATAGAATGAGGCGGATAAAATTTGTTTTCGATTTAGATTGCACTGTGACAAAAGAAGAACTTTTGCCCAAAATAGCACGCTATATAGGCAAAGAAGAAAATATGTCATTGCTTACAATGAAAGCAATGACAGTGACAAGTGATTTTGAGGGCAATTTTATAAAAAGGGTTGATATGCTAAAGAATGTGCCACTTTTATACGCAAAACAACAGGCTGAGAATATTAACGTGTTTGAAGATATAGAGCAGTTTTTTTCTTTATACAAAGACGAATGCTTAATTGTGACAGGCAACCTTGATGTATGGATAGAGCCACTTATAAAGCGTATTGGTATGAATGGGAAGTGCATATCTTCAACGGCGAAAGTAGAAAATGAAAAAGTTTGTAGTGTTGAAAAAATATGCAATAAGGCAAGCGTTGTAAAAAAATTGCAA
>CAYJMH010000013.1:0-34193 GCA_964371535.1 uncultured Bacteroides sp. | reverse complement strand
GGCAATAGGCGATGGCACAAATGACATAGATATGCTTGAAGCAGCAGACATTAGCATTGCCTTTGAGGGTGCGCATGATGCGCCGCAATGTGTGAAAGATGCCGCAGATTTAATTTTTGACAGCGCAAAAGTTATGTGTAAATTTTTAACAGAATTAATTGAAACGGAGTTGAAATAATTGAAAAAAGCAATTTTAGTTGCAAGTTTTGGCACAAGCTATGAAGAAACAAGAATTAAAAATATTAATGCGGTAGAAAATGAAATAAGAAATAATTTTAAAGGCTTTGCTGTTTACACTGCGTTTACTAGCGAAATGATTAGAAGAAAGCTTGAAAAATCAGGCACATTTATCGACAATGTTTGCACGGCGCTAGAGAAGATGAAAAGCGATAATATTCGAGAAGCTATTATTTTGCCTACACATTTAATTTTTGGTATTGAGTATGAAAAAGTTTGTGCAGCGGCGAAAAAATTTGAACATGTATTTGACACGATAAAGATTGCAAAACCCCTTTTAAAAGACACGCAGGCTGTAAAAACAATACTTGGCATTTTAGCAAATAGCATAAATGTTGATGAGGATGAGGCCATTGTATTGATGGGGCATGGTAGTGAGCATCATGCAAACATGATTTACCCTGCAATGAATTATATTGCACAAGAGTCAGGGTTTAATAATATTTTCACTTGCACGGTAGAGGGCTACCCTGAAATAGATAGCACAATAAATGATTTGAAAAAGCACGGGTATAAAAAAGTACTACTTACTGCGCTAATGCTTGTTGCAGGTGACCATGCAATTAACGACATGGCGTCTGATGAAGAGGGCAGTTTGAAAAGTGTGCTTACTTCAAATGGGTTTACAGTGCGCTGTTTAGTAAAAGGGCTTGGAGAGTACGGAAAAATAAGAAAAATGTATTGTGAGAATGTACACGAGCAAAGTGAGAATTAATAGCCGGAAAAATACGATGACACGAAAACATGTTTCAATATGGTGAAAAATGTTTATGAAAATAATCGCTTGCATCATTTCGTCGTTACTCCCTTTTAAAATAAAACCTAAAAAGCTGATGGTTTTATTCTCGACACAGCTAGAATTTAAAAATCACCATTTAGAAATATCTAAATGGTGATTTTTTTGCTCTCTTTTATTGATTATTACACTAACTTTTAGATTTCTTTGAAAAAGTGTGATATTGTGCCCACATGAATAGGATACAACACAATGAAAACAAAATTTGAAGATATGCACCAATAATATTGCAAATAAAGCCGGAGCAAGTATATATTGATGATATCAAAAATTCACATAATACTTTACTTACAGAACTCGAAAAATAATATGCTTCATGGTGCAATTATGCGTTTATCTATTGCTCTTTTATCCACATAACTTCAAGTGGCATTATTTCGATTTTATTTTCATATTTTTTGCTATTAATTATATTTATGCCACATATGTTTGTTTGCAAGTTGATTTTTTGAATGCTAACGTTTACAAGCACTGTTATCTTTTCGCTTGTTTCTTTATTTATTCGCTCTATCGCAAAAACCCTGTCATCTAAGTTCAAAGTATTTTGAAGTGCAAATGGACTAAAAGCGCTCTCGTTCTTTCTAAGTTCAATTAATGCTAGCATTTTATTAAATATTTTTTTACGCTGTGTGTCACTTTGTAAATCACTTACAAGGTTTGAATAGTTTAATTTTTCTCTGTTAATTCTTCTGTTAATTCCGCTGCTTTCAACGCCGAAATAATCATTGCGAGAGCCAAGTAAACTATGAATGTAAATACCCGGCACGCCTACAACGCTTAATAAAATGCTTTGCGCCGCTATGAATCTGTTATATCGCAATTCGTCGCTTTCGTTTATTGGTGTAAGTGCATCTTGGTAGTTAATGTTAAGCTCGTAAGGGCTTTTGGTGCCGTCTTCATTAGTTTTAAACGAGACTCTTCCACCGTTTCTCATAGTGTTATCCGCAAGTAGTTGTCTCTCGTCGTCAGTTAAAATACCCTCGGTGGGCCTTACGCCTATTCCATCGTGCGATGCTAAGAAGTTAAAGTATGTGGTTTTGTCTGTAAGTGGTTTTAAACTTTTTGCCCAAGCTGTAAGTTTACTTGCATTTTGCGTTATAAAAGAGAAAAGTGTTAATGGCGGAAGAGGAAATTGATACACCATTTGTGCTTCATCATAGCCGTTTCCGAAATACTTAATGTTGTCTGCGTGTGGAACATTTGTTTCGGACACTATAATTGTGCCGGGTACATAATAGTCTATAACTTCACGCATAACTTTTATAAGTTCATGTGTCTTTTCTAGGTGCATGCATGTGGTGTTATCTTCTTTCCACATAAAGCCAATTGCGTCAAGTCTAATGTACTTGGCGCCTTTTTTTGCATAAAAAATTAGCAAGTCCAATATTTCAACTGTTAAATCTACACTTTTGAAATTCAAATCTACTTGGTCTTCACTAAATGTTGTCCAAACATGTTTAGTGCCCTCTTTTGTTTCAAAAGGTGTAAGAAGTGGGTGGGTTCGGGGTCGTGTAACTTTGCTGTAATCCTTGTTCTTATCTCCAACGATGAAAAAATCCTTATAAATACCTTCGCAATTAACGAATTTTTCAAACCATTCGCAACTTTTAGACGCATGGTTTATAACCGCATCAAACATAAGCTTATAACTTTTTCTTAAACTTTCAATTTCTTGCCAGTCGCCTAAATTATCGGCAATTTTCCTGTAATCTACTACCGAAAAACCATCGTCAGAGGTGTGCGGATACATAGGCAAAATATGCACCGAAGAAATTTTATCCCCAACATTTTCTACTAGGAATTCGTTTAATGTATTTAAGGTTTTGTCTTTGGCGTTCTCAATAGAATCGCCGTAAGTTATAAGAACGACGTCCTTTTCATCCACAAAGCCGTTATTTATATTGCTTATTTCATCGCCTTGTTTTGTCACAAGTTTATTTAATATTTCTTTTGCAATTTCTTCATCTTCGTATATTAATATAAGCCTGTTTAATATGCTTTGTTCAACTTCACTTTTCATGTAAATCTCCAACTACATTATAATTTGAATGCCGCTAACAGCCTGAATATATCTTCTGCAACTGCACTTAAGTCTTGTTTTGCTCTTGTTTTTGCTTTGCTAAAATCAACAGCTAGCCTGTTAATGCTAAATATTGCGGTCAGCCCCATGTCGTACAGCTTTTCACTTCCGTCTGCTACATCGCCTACAATTGCAATTATTGGCACATTTTTGCGCTTTGCCCTTTTTGCTACACCGGCTACTACTTTGCCGCCTGCAGTTTGCCCGTCAATTCTGCCCTCGCCGCTAATTACTAGGTCGGCACCATCAAGCAAATCATCAAAGCCGACACTGTCAAGAACTGTGTCGATGCCCATTTGTAGCCTTGCACCTAAAAGGGCGTGCATTCCTGCACCCATTCCACCTGCGGCACCGCCACCCGGCATTGAACTAACGTTTATACCAAGGCAAGAATTGACGCTGTCAGCGAAATGAACAAGCCCGTCGTCAAGCTCTTTTACCATGTATGTGTCTGCACCTTTTTGTGGTCCAAACACATGTGCCGCGCCGTTTTCACCGTAAAGTGGGTTGTCGATGTCGCACATAACAGTAATTTTTGCCTCTTTAACGCTCTTTTCTAAAAAAGTTGTATCAATTTTTGCTATATTCTTTAGTGTTCCCCCGACAGGCGTAAATTCTTTGCCGTCAGCACTGTAAAATTTAACGCCTAAAGCAGCGGCGCAGCCGGTGCCACCATCGTTAGTACAACTTCCACCAAGCCCTAAAATTATATTTTCGCACCCGTTTTCAAGGGCGTGCTTCATAAGTTGCCCAACACCGTAAGTAGTTGTTTTTGCAGGGTTTTTCCTTGTTTCTACAAGTGGCAGGCCTGCACAAGCAGCCATTTCAATTACCGCAGTGCGCCCGTCGTCAATTATGCCATAAAAGCTTTCCATTACTTCACCATATGGGTTTTGCACATTAACATGTATTTTTTTGCCTGCTGAAGCCGCCAGAAAAGCATCTACGCTACCTTCGCCACCGTCAGCTACAGGAACACTGATAATTTTAGCATCTGACAATTTTGCAATACTGTTTTGTAACAGCTCACACACGTCTATGCTGCTCATTGTGCCTTTAAAAGAATCGGGTATTAAAATAATTTTTTTCATAAAATCGCACTTTCTGTATTTATTATTTATGCTTTGCAACACAATTTAAAGTAAAACAGGCATTCCTGTTTCGGCTGATTTGTAAAGGGCGTCAATTACCCTGCAAACTTGCAGTGTTTGGCGTGCTTTAACGCACGGTGATGTGTTTGTACGCAGTGCGTTTATCCAGCTTTCCATTTCAAGGTCGCCCGGCGTTTTAACAACTTTGGCAGGGAATTCAAAATTCTTGCTCTCGAGTGGCTTTATAGTTTGTAAGCATCCGCAATTATCAGTGTTTATTCTCAGCCCATCTTTCATATCTGCGCCGCCTTTTGTTCCGCACAAAACAGCGGTTATGTTTGATGTATCAAGAGAGTTCAACGCCCAACTTGCTTCTATTGTCAAAGTTGCGCCGTTTTCCATAGTAATAAAACCAAAAGCGCTGTCTTCAACCTCGAATTTTGCAGGGTCCCACGGTGCCCAAGAATTTGTTAGACCGGTTTGCTTGCCCAATTTTTGGTATGTGTTTGCCACTACAACTTTTGGGTTGTAATTGTCCATTAGCCACATTGTTAAATCTAAGGCATGGCAGCCAATGTCAATTAGTGCGCCGCCACCTTGTATTGCTTTGTTCAGAAAAACGCCCCATGATGGAACGCCGCGCCTTCTTATTGCATGCGCTTTTGCGTAGTAAATATCGCCTAAGCTACCGGCCTCAATTAACCTTTTAAGTTGTTGCGCGTCTTCTCTGAAACGGCTTTGATGGCCTACACTTAATTGCAAGCCATTTTGCTCTGCCTTGTCTACCATTTTTTGAGCGTCGTCTGCCAGTATGGCCATTGGTTTTTCAACCATTACGTGCTTACCTGCGTCAAGCGCCATTAAGCTAAGCTCTGCATGTGTAAAATTAGGTGTGCAAATATGTACGGCATCAATGTTTTTGTCTTTTAACAATAATTCAGCGTTTTCATAAACAGCGCTGTTTTTTGCGCCGAAATCTTTTTTACAAGCTTCTGCAACTTGTGAATTTGCATCTGTAAAAGCAATAAGGTTGACACCTTCAACTTTTGAAAGCCCTACCATATGCTTGTTCCTGGCTATATTGCCACAACCAATAAAGCCAATATTAATGTCATTGTTCATTTTTTTGTTTTCTCCACTTTTACATGTTTTTAAGCCTAACTATTTAATTTAAACAGTTGTTAAAATGTATAATACTTATTCAAAATTTGTTTGTCTTGTTGTTTGCAAGGCAATTGCTTGTATAATATTTTGAGTTCATCATAATTTATCAGCATCATTTCAAATTGCGTCTCATTTAATAATAATTTGAGCTTTATAGCCTAGCACTATTATAGCATAAATTATTTATAATACATATTGGTAATTTACAATATTTCCCGTTGTAATATAATCTATCACAGCATCAACCGTTTGAGAGCCGCAATAATCAAACATTTCAAAATTATCGCCTGCCATGTGTGGGTTGATTACAGCGTTGTCTAAACTTCTAAACGGGCTGTTTATATCAAGGGGTTCAGCTGAGAAAACATCTAAATAAGCTGTTATGTTCTTTGTCTTTAGCGTCTCTATCAAGGCATTTTCATCTATAAGTGCAGCACGTGCAGAGTTTACAAACACAGCGCCGTCTTTCATTAAGTCAAATTGTTTTTTGCCTACTATACCGGTTGTAGACTCGAAAACAGGCAAGTGCAAAGAAATTACATCTGCAGTGGCAAATAGCTCATCGAGCTCAACTTTTTCAATTCCAAGAGTCTCCATGTCATCTTTTGACATCATATCAAATGCAATAATTTTCATGCCTAAAAATTTTGCGATGTTTGCTGTGTATCTGCCAATTCTTCCAAGCCCAACAAGGCCTAAAACACTGTTTTTTACAAGTTTAAATTCTCTTCTCGGCTCGCCCCACTCACTGCCGTTTTTTAGCCTTTTATCTGCGGTGTGTATGCCTCTAAGTCCTGCTATTACAGAGCCTATTGTCCACTCTGCAACTGCGCATGTGCTGAAATTTGTTCCCTCAACAACTTCAATGCCGGCTTTTTTACATAAAGGCACAAATGTGTTGTGTATATGCCACCAGTGCGCTATATAAACGAATTTCACACTATTTGCCATTGTTTGTATAACACGCGGTGTAAAATCTTGCATACCCTTGCCATTCAAAGATATTATTATTTCTACACCATCAAGCTTTGCAATTAGTTCGTCTTCGCTCATACCATCTGTGCGTGAGCCCATTGTGGTTAATTCTGCAACATCGCTCAATTTTTTTTCATCGCTTTTATTAATGTAAAATTCATACCAATCTTCTGCCCTGTGTATGTAAACTTTAGGGTTATTCATTTAAAGTACCTCGTATAAAAATATTTCTGATTATTTTAAAATAATCCCTCTTCACTGATAGCAAAGAAGGATTATTTTTTAAAAATTTAACGCATATTTGATGGTTATAAAATTAATCTAATAGCGGAGTAATTTCGTCTTTTAAAGTTTGCAAACCTGCTTCAACAGTAGATGTGTCGCCGGGTACGCAAATTTCGTGCCAGCCCTCTTGGTATGCTGTTGAAATTTGTGTCCAGTTTGTTGCATCAGGAACGCCATAAACGCCTTCTACAACTTGTGCTTGGCCTGCTTCGAAAACTTCACGCATCCAATCCTCTTGAATTAGAGAATCCATGTTGTCAAGAACTTCGTTTGTAACAGGCATAACACCGAATGTTGCTGCTTCTGCTGAGTGGTTTTCTTGGTTAGTGATATACTCAATCAATGCAAGTGATAAATCAGGGTTAGGTGCATCTTTTGGGATAGTCCAGTACCAGCTGTTATCATAAGAAGCTCTTGTGCCTTCTACAACAGGGTTGCCATCAGCATCAAGTTCCATTGAAACGCCTTGAGGCATAACTGCAACGCCCATGTCTGCAGGGTCTACCATGTAACCTGTCATTTCAGGGTTTGAGCCGCCATGAATAAAGAATGCGTCAAGTTGGCTCATGTAAGCAAAGTAAACACTGCCGCTAGCAAAGCCGTTCCAAATGCCGCCGCCGGACCACATTTCTTCCCACATTGTTGGGTTGTAAATGTCGTTACCAACTGAGAAAGCTTCCCATTTCATTGCTTCAACAACAGAGGCACTTGTTGGGTCAAGCATATCTTCAGGTGTGCCATTCATTTGGAAAACTTTGTGCATGATTTCAAAAGTTGTGCCTTCGTAAATTTTTGCACGGTGAGCTATACGAGGTGTTGTTGTGCCATTTATCTCTGTTTTGCCCCAGTACATGCCTGCAACTGCTACGTCAAACCAGTCCCATGCATTTACGTCTTCTTCTAGTGTGTAACCTGTGGGAAGGCCAACACCGTTCTCTGCAGCAAAAGCTGCCTCAATAGCGTCACGTTGTGTTTCCCAGTTTGCTACTGCGTCTGCAACTGCGCTTTTGCTGTAAGCAACTGCATAGTTTTCAAGTTTGCGGGGTAGCGCCCATAAGTTTCCTTCTTCGTCTGTTGCGCTCTCAAGTGCCGAAGCAAAGTACTTGTCAGCAGTTACCGCTGCGTCATATGACGGCACGTCGCTGATAGGCATTATAAAATCGCCTTGCTCGAATGTGTTAAGAATAGAACCAACTGTTTTTACAAGGCCGATTGTGCCTTTTTCGCTGTCAAGTTGCATGATATTCATCATGTCAGCTTCTGTCTCGAATGTTTTAACAGTTATGCTTGCGCCGTATTCCTCTTGGAAACCTGTCACAATGTTGTCACGGAACCATTTGTCTTGTGAGTCCATCATACGTATGTAAACAATAATTTCTTCGCCTTCAAAAGAAATTTCTTCCGTAGCTTCTGCCTCATCAGTTGCCGGTGTTTCTTGTGTAGGAGCCTCGTCAGCTGTTGACGGTGTTGGTGCACAGCCTGCAAATAAGGCCATAAGTAATAGTGCGCTTAACAATAAGCATAGTAATTTTTTCATGTTGTTATCTCCTGTTATTATTTGTTTTCGGTGCACATCATTTAAAACTTGAGTGTGCAACTTTTCAAAAACATGATAACATATGAAACCATTTTCATAAAGTTCTATTTTGCCGCAAAAAAAGCGTTAAATATGCCTTAATATTAAATTAGCTCATTATATTGCTGATTTAATCAGGATTACTGCTGTTTACTATTTATTGCGGCAATAAAATTATTATTAAGTGTATTTTGGTTAAAATTGAAACCAATTATTTATATTTTGCACAAACAAACGTAATATATTTTGTGCTAAATTACATAATAATGGGCAAAAAATAGAACTAACATATTTATCATTGACACTATTTTGTAACCAATTACAAAAAAACAGTTTTTAGCCGCATTTAAATAATTACAGAAAACATGTTGTATAATGCAAACATATAAACTTAAAATATTATTTAAGTGTGTTAAAAACTGTTTGGTTTAAATTTACTTTGGTATAGTTCTTACGCTATCTCTTTCAACTAAATGTGTTGGAAGTAATATTCTTTGTTGAGAATCCGTTTCACCATTTATTGATTTCAGTAACATTTGCGCCGCTGTAACGGCCAAGTCTTCAAGTGGTACATTAACAGTGGTAAGCGGAGGTACACAGTATCGGCTTTCATCGTAATTGTTGTGCCCTATAATAGATATGTCGTCGGGAACTTTCAAACCTTTGCGCCTTGCTGCAGCAATAAAGCCAACGGCCTTTCTGTCGTCTGTTGCCATAATTGCGGTTGGCATCTCGTCTAAAGAAAGCAATTTGTCACTTGCAGTAATGGCTTCTTCGTAAGTGTAGCCTGCGTCTACAATTAAATCAAAATTAATTGGCAAGTTTGCATTTTGGTGTGCATAATGGTAACCATCGTATCTCTCTTGGTTAACCATATAGCCAAGGGGGGAGTGCAAAAGCCCTATTCTCTTATGACCTTTTGCCATCAAATATTCAACGGCTTCTTTTACATCAAGAACATTGTCGGTATCTACGGAGTTTGCGCTTATACCGCTGGGTAAGGATAGGCGTTGAGGGTGGCCTATTACAACAAAAGGGAATTTTCTCTTTGCAAGTTCTATAATTGTTTTGTCGTAAACACGAGAGCTAAGCAAAACAATGCCTCTAATCATACCTGCTTCTATTAAGTTTATGCACTTTTTCAACTCCGCCTCAGGTGTTGGCTCCATTGCAAGGAGTATTTCCATTTCTGCCTTGCTAAATACTTTTTGAAAGCCCATAAGCATGCGTGAGATATATGGGCTAATCATAATATTGTCTGCGGGGTACGTAGGGAAAATAGCAATATTATTAAGGCATTGGTCTACCATTCTTTTTGCTATTATGTTTGGCCTGTAATTTAAATGGCGAATGGCAGAATTTATTTTTTTCTTTTTATAAGTTGAAACTTTTGCGGAATCATTCATTGCCCTTGAAACAGTTGCAACTGATACCCCTGCCAATTTTGCAACGTCTTTTATTGTAGCTGCCATAATATACCCCTTCTTTTAATGGAAAACATCTGATTTGTAATAATTCTAAAAGCTATTTTCATAATAAAACAATATTATTTTATCATGTATACAATTTCATTGCAAGATAAACAGAAAAAATAAATTTATTTATCAATTAAAACTATATGGTATTATTGCTATTTTTATTTCAAAATAACATACAATTTGAACAAAAATTCATATTTTTTTCAAAAAAAATTATTTTTTTTGAAAATAGAGTAATTAAGCGTAATATGAAGAAATACGTATTAAAATGAAACAAGAGCTATGTAATTTAATGTAATCGGACTTTATGTAATCGGTTTCTTGTGATAGAGTGTTTTTGAAACAAAAATATATTATTTTGTCATTTTGTGTTTTGCATAATATTTTAGGAACGAGGGATTAATTTTGAATGGTACTTTACTGTTGGAAAAGCCAACTTGGCGCGATAAATTGCGCAAAAATGCTTTTGCATTTACAATGATTTTCCCCGCGCTGACTTATTTGTCAATTTTCTTTTTCATAATTGTTTACAACGTAATTCAAATGTCGTTAACATCTTATGAATACGGAAAACCGGTAAGCATGGGATTTGAAAATTACGCTAGTGTTTTGACAACACCCGATGTGTGGGAATCTCTTTATCGCACATTTATTTTTGTTGTAATAACCACTCCGTTGCAACTAATAGTAGGCCTTTTAATGGCAATGCTAATAAACAAAGTATTTGCAGGGCGCGGTTTTGTTCGCAGCTTATTTTTACTACCGCTTGCAATACCCGCAATGGTTACATCTTCAACGCTCTTAATTCTGTTTTCCGAAGGTGGGCACATGATGTCTTTGTTTTCGGGCGGATACGTAGAAGGGTTGAACTTTTTACCGGAGGGCTTTACTTTTATAGGCGATGAGTTATGGTCGATGTCTCTTGTAATATTTGGAAAAGTATGGCGTGACGCGCCTATATCTATGCTTATATTGCTTGCAGGTTTGCAAACAATAGGCAAAGATCAGTATGAGGCGGCAAACACTATGGGTTGCGGCAATATAAAAAGCTTTTTCTATATAACAGTGCCGCTATTAATGCCGTCTATATCGTCTGTTTTAACATTACGCTCTATTGAAGCTTGGAAAGAGTTTGTTTTTGCGTTAAACTTATCGCCGAATTATCCGTTGCTTGGCGTTTTGATAGACCGCTACTACATACAACAGTTTGACCCGGGGCGCAGTGCGGTTGTAGGCATAATTTTAATAATTTGTATTGCAATATTTGCTTTTTTAATAAGGTTTGTGTTAAATCTAATTCAAAAAGCTTTGGTTAAAGTGTAAGGGGGGAGTAAACATGAATAGCATTAGTTTAAAAAGAACATTTAGCCCTAAAAACATAATTTGGTTTATACTTATGGTGGCTTGCTTATTTATGGTAATGTTCCCCATTTATATTATGTTTAAGTATTCTATAAGCGACAGAAGTACGTGGATTACAGGCGGCCTTTACGCAATACCTTGGTGGCCAAACGAACCTACGTTTGAAATGTACGATTATTATTTAAGCGACAGGAATTTTATTGCAAACGGTGTAATGAGTTTACAAGTTGCCTTAATAACAGTATTGTTCAGCCTTGGCATTGGTGCACCTGCGGCTTATGCATTAAGTAGGTTTAAATTTAACGGCAAAGCAGTATTCCTGTTTTTACTTGTTGCGGTGCGTTTTATACCCGATGTCAGCGCATCAATACCGGTTGCTTACGTTTTTAGCAACACATTTTTTAGTGTACTACCGGATGTAATTAATATTAGTTTGGCGCACTGCTTGCTTTGTATACCATATGTTGTGTTTATAACGCAAGGCACGTTTGAGAGCATACCAAAAGACCTTGAAGAGCAGGTTCAAATTTTAGGCGGTTCTAAAGCATACGCATTTTTCAGAATAGTTTTACCAATTGCTGTGCCCGGTATGGCGGCCGCTGCAATTTACGCTTTCTTACTTTCTTGGAACGAATTCACATTTTCGTATTTCATCACATCAACTTCACTATCAAGTGTTATACCGCTGCCCGTATATCTAAAATCATTGTTCGGTTCAATGTCGCCAAATCAGGTAACAATTGCTACCATTTCGCTGTTGATTTCTATACCTGTAATTATATTTACAATAGCTTTGCAAAAATATATTATCGCAGGCATGACAGAGGGCGCTGTTAAATAAAAAATAATTTATATTACGAAAGGTAGATATATAATGGCTTCATTAAAATTAGAAAATATTAACAAAAAATACCCCAACGGTTTTCACGCTGTTCAAAATTTGAATTTAGACATAAAAGACGGAGAATTTTTATCGCTTGTGGGGCCGTCAGGTTGCGGTAAATCCACAACACTTAGAATGATTGCGGGGCTTGAAGATATTTCCGGCGGCAGTTTGTATATAGGCGATAGAATTACTAATAATGTGCCGTCTAAAGACCGTGGAATTGCAATGGTTTTTCAAAGCTATGCGTTGTTCCCACACATGAGCGTTGCAGCAAATATTGGTTTTGGCCTTAAAATACGCAAAACAGAAGATAAAATTAAAAAAGAGAAAATTGAATGGGCAATGGATTTATTAGATTTAACCGGCCTTGGCGACCGTAGGCCTTCAGAGCTCTCAGGCGGGCAGCGCCAACGTGTTGCGCTGGGACGTGCGCTTGTTCTAGACCCTGAAGTTTTGCTGCTGGATGAGCCACTCTCAAACCTTGACGCAAAATTGCGCATTAAAATGCGTACAGAGCTGAAGCGTATACACAAAAAGCTTGCGGCAACAATTATTTATGTTACACACGACCAATCTGAAGCAATGACATTAAGCGACAGAATTGTTATTATGAACAAAGGTGAACTTATGCAGTGCGGAACACCTGTTGATATTTATAACAACCCACAAAGTAGGTTTGTTGGCAGCTTTATAGGTAGCCCTGCAATGAACTTGTACGAGGGTGAGATGCAAAATTCAGACGGAACATTAAAATTTGTGAACGAGAGTTTTACATATAACGTGCCTGATGAAGTAGTTGGCAAGTACTTAGCACTTGCGGGCAAAAAAGTAACAATGGGCATACGCCCTGAAGATAGTTTTGCGGACACGAATGTGCAACCAAATTCTGTGAAATGTGTATCAAGCGTTGTTGAGACTTTGGGCTCTGACGATTATTTAACTTGTGAACTTGGAAAAGACCTTATTACAGTTAGAACAAAACCTATGAGCAATTTTGAATTAGACATACCGGCATATGTAACATTTACTCCTGAGAAGTTGCATTTCTTTGATAAGTAAACAAACCCTAAACGCCCTAAGTTTTAATGCTTAGGGCGTTTACAGGAAAAATTTTTGATTTTTTTTGACAGTTACTACAAATACAGTTGCGATGTTTTAGTACAACTGCACAACAGTTGTATTGTTAAACCCTAACACAGAACGGAGAAGCAAAATGAATAATAATCAGACAGCACATATAATATCACACACACATTGGGACAGAGAGTGGTACATAAACAGCAAATTTGTTAATGAATGGTTACCACCTTTTTTTGAGGGCTTATTTAAAAGAATGGACGAAAATGTTAATTACAAATTTGTACTTGACGGGCAAACTTCTATATTAGACGACTGCTATGTAGAGCTTGAAAAACTTGGCGAAAGTGTAAGTAAATTTAAAGGTAAATTAGCCGAGTACGCAAAAAGAGGGCAGCTTGTAATAGGGCCGTATTACTTACAGCCCGACTGGCAGCTTGTAAGTGCAGAAAGCCTTGTGCGAAACATGCTAATAGGCAAAACTATGTCAGAAGAACTTGGCGGTGGCACACAGACAGGTTGGCTGCTTGATAATTTTGGGCAAATTTCTCAAGCGCCGCAATTGCATAAACAATTTGATATGAAAGGCATTGTAGTTTGGCGCGGCGTTGAACTTGACCCGTTTAATTTAAATTCTGAGTTTGAATGGAAGGGTGCCGACGGAACAAAGATAGTTTGTAGCTATTTGCTCAGCAGTTACAGAAACGCAATGCACCTTGCAGACTACCCTGAAATTATTTACGAGAGAATTCAAAATGAAGTTGAAAAAATAGCGCCTTTTGCAACAACAGGTAACATTTTGCTTATGAATGGGTACGACCAAGAAATGCAACCGGATGATATTTTGAAATTCATAGAAAATGGAAAAGCAGACTTTAAAAATTATACAGTGCGCCAAAGCACACCTAATGAGTATATGCAGGCAGTTGTTGAGGGAAGAGGGGAATTGCAACAGCTGGAGGGTGCACTTTACAGCGGAAGATATATCTCGGTATTCCCCGGAATACTTTCATCAAGAATGTACTTGAAAATTTTAAACTATTATGCACAGCGTGAACTAGAGCTTTATGCAGAGCCTTTAAATGCAATGTGCACAGTATTAGAAGGCACCGAGTATCCGCATGAAAAAATGGATAAAGCATGGAAATTGCTTCTTAAAAACCACCCACACGATAGCATTTGTGCTGTAAGCGTTGATAATGTGCATTATGACATGGAAGAGCGCTATGAAGAAACACTCGGCCTCTCAAAGGACATGACGCTAACGGCGGCTTCAGCTCTTGCAAGTAAAGCAGACACAAGCATGTTTGAAAACAGTATTGCTGTTTTTACAGTGTTTAACACTTTAACAATACCACGTACGGCAAGTGTCTTTCTGCAAACAGAAAAGCAAAATGTAGAAGTTAAAGACGAAAACGGCAATGTTTGCAAAAGCAGCGCTTGTAGTGGCGGTGTAATTGCCGTTGTAAACTTAAAAGCTACAAGTAGCTTGTCGCTTGGAATATACGATGCACCTTCTTGCGAATACAAAGAAAATGCGGGCGATTTAACAGCTGAAAATGAGTACTTGAAAGTTTCTTGCAACAATGACGGCACATTAAATGTAACCGATAAAATATCCGGCAAAGTTTACAATTCCATAGGCGCACTCGAGGATATGGCTGATAACGGCGATGAGTACAATTATTCATTCCTAAAAGGGGATAAGCCATTAACCACAAAGGGAAAAGGTGCAAAAGCAGACGTTTCAGTTTTAACAAAAAACAGCGTACAAACTACTTTTATAATAAAATTGACTTGGGAACTGCCGAAAAGTTTAACAGACAAAAGAGATGCACGCAGTGATGAATTGTTGACACTGCCAATAATAACAAAAGTAACACTTACCGCAGGAGACCCTGTTTTGCGCTTTGAAACAAGTGTGCGCAATGTTTGTAAAGACCATAGAATTCGTGTTCTATTTCCTACGGATATTAATACAGACGTATCTTACGCACAAACTCAATTTGACGTTACAGAGCATTTAATTGTGCCCAAAGAGTTTGATAACGAGTCAATTCCCGATAATGTAAAACGTATTATAATAGGCGCAAGGGAAAGTATACCTATAACGCAATTTCCACAAAAAGATTTTTGTGCTCTTTCAGACGGCAAAATTACTGCGGCTGTGTTAAACTACGGCTTGCCCGAATATGAAATACTACAAGAAAACAAAACTGTTGCATTGACACTATTTCGCTCTTTAGGATGGCTTGCACGCTTTGATTTAAACACAAGAGTTGGCGATGCCGGGCCTGAAATGCTTACACCAGGCGCACAATGCCTACGTGATATGAATTTCACTTACGGTTTTTGCTCTGTAACAAGCCAGCCCACAAGTTCACAGCTTGACAATATTAGCGCTTGCTTTGCAACACCTGCACTAATAATTAAAAATACTGTTCACAGCGGTGCAAAAAGCGGTGAATTTGTTGAGCTCTTAAGTGCAAATGCACATGTTTCAGCATTAAAATGCGCTGAAAAATCAACAGATGTGGTAGTTCGAATATATAACCCTGACAACAAAAAAATTACGGCAAAATTAAAGGTTAATGCTGCTGAAAAAGTTTATTACTCAACACCATATGAAGCAAAAAACACAGAAATACCGGTTGAAAATAATATTATTGATTTGCCACTTGGCGAAAAAGAGATTGTGACAATTCGCGTAGAAACAAAAGGCATAGAATTAAGTGGTGTACAAGGGTATAAAGCAGATGTAAGCACTGCCTCAACTGCACCTTTTAATGTAGATTTTAGTGATGTTGAACTACCTGTTTGTGTTACAATACAAGAGATTGAAAGCGAGAACAAAAGAGCACTAAAAGCAGAAGAACTTTACGCTGCAAAGCTTGACGAGGCAAATAAGGCGCAGGCAGAGCTGGACAAGACAGAAAATGTAACACCTGCACAAAAAACAAACGCTGCAACTTTAATAATGCACGCCCATGCCTTACACCGTGCAGCCTTAGAGGCAAGGCTTAGCGCAATTTTTGCACAAGAGACATATAAAAGAGAAACTGTTGGAAAAGACAGCGAAGAATTTACAGCTCATCAAAATTCAACAACAGAAAAACTGCGTGAGCTTGCATATGCTTTGAACCTTGCGCGCATAGATAAACGAGTGAGTGAATACATAACAGATTACTATGTGCACAAAGAAAAAATAACAAACAAAAATTAATTCAATCAGATAGTTTCAATTACTGCCGACACTATCTAAACATCTTATTGTGGAGTTGCTCGCAAATAACTTTGTAAAGCGTATTTTGGGGCAACTCCATTAAAAATGAAAGAGGAATTATGAGAAATTGCAATGACTTTGAAGCGATTAAACAGCGATATTCAGATTTTTGGCACGGAAAATATAAGGGGCGTGCACTTATACATTTGCGTGCAAAAAAAGCAAACGCTAACACGTGGTATAAGGGTGATATTATTGCTTTAGGACATGACACGAGCGACCTTACAACTTTTTATACAGACACTGAAACCGTAGTGAACAGGCATGAGCATTACACATCGCAGACGGCTTATTACGCAGAGGCATTTCCAAGTGCTGTTGTGAACTTGGGGCCGGGTGTTTTAGCAGCCATAATGGGCTGTGAAGTTAGGCTAATGGAGGACAGTGTTTGGTTTGAACACTTTATTGAAGACTGGGAAAGTGATTACAAAGAGTTTGACGAGAACAATTACTGGTGGCAAAAAACGCAAGAATTGACACAAGCACTGGCGAAAAATGCTAACGGCAATTATATGGTTGGTGTTGCAGATTTAAACAGTGTCAGCAACGCAATGTCACTTATGCGCGGAAGTGAAGAACTTGCAATGGATTTAATTACAGACCCTGAGCTAGTACATATTTATAGGGATAAACTTACTGATATATGGTTTAATTGTCAGCGTAAATTATTCGAAATAACGCAAACAGCACAAACCGGATATACAGACTGGATGGGTATGTATGCGCCAAAACTAGGCGTTGCGGCTCAATGCGATTTTTCTACGCTAATCTCGACAAATATGTTCGAAGAATTTTTTATGCAAGAAATACATCGTCAATGTGAAGAAATTCCATACCCTATTTACCATTTAGATGGGCCCGATTGTATACGACACCTAGACTTGATTTTGAAAGAGGAAAAACTGCGTGCCATACAGTGGCAACCCGGTGCCGGTGCTGCACCTTGCTGTGATGAGAAGTGGTTGCCCATGTTAAAAAAGATACAAGACAGCGGAAAAGGCGTTTATGTTTTTGCAAAAATTAACGAAATTGAAACTCTAGCTAAAAACCTTGACCCAAACAAAACATTTATTTATGTAACTGAATACGCTAAAGATGCCAATGAGGCAGAAGAAATACTGAGAATTGTGGAAAAAATTAGATAATACGCAGAATTGTTTAAAAGAAAAAGCTGAAATACCTTATACTTTAAAGGAGTTGATGTGTTGTTAAAATTATTGTTTTCTGACTATAAGACAAAAAGTGCGCAAAATTTTTATTTGGCAGACTTGTGCCAAAACAGCGCGTCGACAACACCGTTAAAAGAACATACGCACGATTTTTATGAATGTTTTGTTGTGTTGAAAGGCGAATTTTTAGAATACTGTAACAAAGAAATGTTTACACTTCCGGCAGGGAGTGTGCATTTTTTAACGCCTAAAACAATGCATGGTATTGTGGGTTCCGGCGCACATGAACACAATATTTTACGCAATATTGCCATGCCGGAAAGTGCAGTTAACAAAATTATTGAAGATAAATTAAGCAATGATTTCAGGTTTAAATTAGACGGTGTGGAGCTTGCGGATTTTAAGCAAAAAACAGACTATTGCTATACTTTTTTACAAGCTGAAGCCATGAGTGAATTTATTTTGAAAAATGTTGTTGATAACTTAATTTTAAGCTATGAAATGAAAACACAAGCAAAAAACATACCCATGTGGTTAAAAAATGCACACGATGCAATGATGCTAAAAGAAAATTACATAATTGGCATGAAGCGCTTTGTGGAACTGTCTTGCGTTTCTCACAGCCATTTGTGCCGTAGTTTTGCAAGTGCATACGGTTGCTCGCCCACTAAATTTATTCAAACGCAAAGGCTACATGCCGCATGTGAAATGTTGCGCAATTCAGATGATAAAATAAGCACTTTAGCCCAAAACTGTGGGTTTGAAAACTTATCTTTTTTTAACAGGCTTTTTGTAAGAACTTACGAAATAACACCTAAAGAGTACAGAAGGCTTAACAGGGCTGTGTTTGGTTAGTACTATTAAAAAAATATCAAAATAGTATCAGTATTTAATAAAATGTGTGTAGAATAAAATCAATAAAAGTAGTATTATGTAGCCAGCCACTGTGCAACGATAATATTGACTATAAAAATATTGAGGTATAACATGTTTTTTAAAAATTACAAACCACTGCAAAGGGAAATTGAATTTACAAATATTTATAAGCAAAATAAAAATTCAGACAGGCATTTAAGAGAGCTTAACTGCATTAAAGCACAATTGGAAGGTATTTTTAACCCGCTTAAATGTGAAGACACTGATGTTTTTGCAGGCCATATTAACCCGGCAAGCATAGGCCTGTTTTCGTTGAAGGCAACTTCATTTGTAGACGAATTGGGTTACTGCTTTGATAAAAACGCATTTTTTGAAGCTTATGACAATGCGGTAAGGCAGAAAACATTGACAACAGCAGAGCTTGACAAACTGATTGAAATAGCAGAATTTTGGGAAAAGGAAAACACAAATGCTAAAATAAGAAGTGCACTTACGAATCAGCAAGCAAGCAGCCTTGCAGGCGACGATTATAAAAGCGAATCTGCTGCGGTTTACCCACTTTACAGAATTGCCGGGGTGCATTTAGATTTTGAAAAGTTGCTGAAACTTGGACTTGTAGGCTTGCAAAATGAAATTGAGCAAACAAAAATTAATGCAAAAAACGATGATGAATTATTGTTCTTACGCTGTATGCATGCACAAATTGACGTGCTGAGAGATGTATGCTTAAAATACGCTAATTACCTTGAAAAAATAAGCGAGAATTATAGCGGTGATAGACAAGTACAGCTGAAAAATATGTCTGTTTGTATGTGGAATTTAAGTTGCAATGCACCTAGAACACTACATGAGGCAGCACAATTGGTGTATATTTACATGGCGGCGGCAGACGCACGAGAGCTTGGTAGAATTGATATATATTTGACACCGTTTTACAGCAACGATATTAAAAACGGTGTGTTAACACGTGACGAAGCAGTTAAATTAGTTGTTGCATTATTTGATATGATTGAAAGAGAATTGCACAGGGATAGCCGTGTTATTATTGGTGGTTTAGGTAGGCCAAACACAAAAAAAGCAGACGAATTTGCACTTGTTGTTTTAGACGCACTTGCAATGCGCCCTAAAGCGCCAACTTCCGGTTGTAATTTTCACATTTTGCCACAAGTTAGCCTGCGTTGCACACAAGATATGGATAAACAAGTTTTTGACAGGGCTATGCAAATACTTGGAACCGGGCACACTTTTCCACTATTATATAATGATGATATAAATATTTCTAATGTTATGCGAGCAATGGACGTTAATAAAAAAATTGCAGAGCAATATGCATTTTATGGCTGTGGAGAGTATGTTTTAAGCGCAAAAAGTGTTGGAACACCGAACACTTTATTAAATGTTGCAAAACTTCTAGAGTTAACGTTAAACTGCGGAGTTGACCCTATTACAAACAGACAAATTGGGCCAAAAACACTTGAAGTATCTTTGATTGACAGCTTTGAAACACTTGTTTGTGAGTTTAAAAAGCAACTGGACTACGCAAGTGAATTGAGCGCAAAATTCCAAGAGCTTGTTTATGATGTGTGTGCAAAAGAGTGTGATTTTGCGCTTGTAAGTGCACTTATGGATAACTGCATTATACGCAAAAAAGCACTGCTTAATGGTGGCGTTTACCACCTGGGGTGCACAGTTGAAACTTACGGCAACATAACAACAGCTGACAGTTTTATAGCAATTAAACAAGTTGTGTTCGATGAAAAAGCGGTAAGTTTACAAAGTGTTAAAACAGCGCTGCTAAATAATTTTGCCGGCAGTGAAATGCTTAAGGCAAAGCTTGAAGCCGCACCTAAATTTGGAAATGACGATGAAAGCGCCGACAATATTACATCACAAATTCACGAGATGATTTGCCAAAGCTTACGCCTACAAAAAAACAACACACGCCTAGACAGCCATTTGGCAGTTGTTATAAATAACCGCTTAAATGTTGGTATGGGATTAAACACCGGCTCAACACCGGACGGCAGGCTTGAAGGCGTACCCCTAAGCAATGCGGTGGGTGCTTTTAACGGGCGCGACAAAAACGGTATAACCGCACTTATGCGCAGTATGACAAAGCTAGACGCTTCTATCCATGCAGGTGGAAATCAAAATTTCAAGCTATCGCCAAAGCACTTTGAAAACGGTGCTGTTTCGGCAAAAATTTTGATAAACACTTTTTTTAGGCTTGGTGGGCAGCAGTGTAATATAAGTGTAGTTAACCAACAAGACTTACAAGATGCACTTGTAAACCCGGAAAAGCACGAAAATTTAGTTGTGCGTGTTGGCGGCTTTACTGCAAGATTTATAGATTTAGACGAGGACACAAAGCGTGATATATTAAAGCGCTGTGCATATTAAAGAATGGAACAAATAATGCAAACGTTAATTTTGGACATTCAGCGTGGCTCTATGCACGACGGGCCGGGTATAAGGACAACAGTTTTTTTGAAAGGGTGCCCCATAAAATGCGCATGGTGCCACAACCCGGAATCTCAAAGCTTTAAAAGTGAGTTGTCTTACAATAATAGCAAATGCACAAGATGCAAAGCATGTGCACACATTTGTGAAAACAATGCTATAGTATTTAATGAAGACGAGAGAAGCGTAGACAGAAAACTGTGCACGGCTTGCGGCAATTGTTTAAAGGCCTGTGCACAAAGCGCCCTTAATATTTACGGAAAAAGTCTTGGAATTTCACACGTGCTTGACATTATAAAAAAAGATATGTGTTTTTATGAAGCGTCAAGCGGTGGTGTTACAATAAGTGGTGGAGAGCCGCTTGCCCATAAAGAGTATTGCACACAGCTTTTAAAAAAGTGTAAAGATGAAGAAATACATACTTGTATTGAAACAAGCGGTTTTGCAAATTTGAATAACATTGACGAACTGCTGAAGTATACAGATTTAATTTTACTTGATTATAAAGTTCAAAATAGTAAGTCACAAAAATATTTAGGCGTTCATAACACACAAAATGCACCAATGCCACTATTACGCTTATGTAAAAATATGGGCAAAAAAGTTATACTAAGGTGCCCTATAATTCCAACAGTTAACGACAATAAGGCTCATTTTGATAATATAATTAAATTGCTAAACGAATACGAGAACATTTTACATGCAGAAATATTGCCATACCACAATTTTGGCGTTGGTAAGGCAACAAATATTGGCAAAAGCTCAGTGGCATTTACTGCGCCGTCACAGGAAAATATTGATGAATATATTGGCTACTTTAAAAAATGCGGTTGTGAAAAAGTTTTTGCCTTTTAATTTATAATAGTATATGCCCTTTTTGCTTGGGGTGGTTTAAAATTATATGTGTTACACACAGAATGGAGATTATTATGAAAAAAGTAAAAATTGGGTCAAGCAACTTAACTGCAAGCGCAATTATTATTGGTTGTATGCGATTAAAAACTTTACAGCCACAAGAAATTGCCGCAATAATAAGCAAGGGCTTGGAATACGGTGTGAATTATTTTGACCACGCCGATATTTATGGTGCAGGCATGTCAGAAGAGCTTTTTGCAAAAGCGGTTGAAATTGCAGGTGTAACAAGAGATAAGCTTATTTTACAATCAAAATGTGGAATACGACCGGGAATATATGATTTTTCAAAAAAACATATATTAAATAGTGTGGACGGCATTTTAAAAAGGCTTAACACAGATTACTTAGACACGCTTTTATTACACCGCCCTGACACATTAGTAGAGCCTGACGAAGTTAATGAAGCATTTGAGACACTGTTCAAAGCAGGCAAAGTGCGTGAGTTTGGGGTTAGTAACCACAATCATATGCAAATTGAACTTTTAAAAACTAAGATAGAAAGGCCACTTGTTATTAACCAGATGCAATTTGGACCGGCACATACAGGCATGCTTGATGCAGGATTTAACGTAAATACAAGGTGCGAAGGAGCGATTGACCGTGACGGGTTAATTTTGGATTACTGCCGAGTTAACAATATTACTATTCAAACTTGGTCGCCACTTCAATTTGGCATGTTTGAGGGCATTTTTTATGGAAGTGACAAGTATAAAGAATTGACTGATAAACTTGAGAGCATAGCGCAAGAAAAGAAAACGACAAAAACAGCAGTAGTTACAGCCTGGATTTTACACCATCCGGCAAATATGCAAGTTATTACAGGCTCTACAAAATTTGAAAGAATTTTAGAAATGATTAACGGCTCGGATATTAAAATATCAAGAGACGAGTGGTATGAGATATACCGCAGTGCAGGAAATATGCTTCCTTAACTAAAGAGGTGCGAAATGGTAAGAATAGCAATGGCTTCTAAGTGGCACGTTCACGCAGAATATTACGCAAAGTTATTAAGCAAGCAAAAAAATGCAACCATAACATGTGTATGGGATGATGATACACAGCGAGGCGAGGCATGGGCGAATGAGCTTGGTGTTGATTTTGAGCGCGATTTAGATTTATTGCTCAAAAGAAGTGATGTAGATGCAGTTTTTGTAAATTGCAAAACTACACAGCACAAAGACTTAATAATTAAGGCAGCAAATGCAAAAAAACACGTTTACACCGAAAAAGTTCTTGCCACAACAATTGAAGAGTGTAATGAAATAGCACATGCTGTAAAAGAAAATGGAATAAACCTAGGAATTGAACTGCGAAAACTTACAACACCTTTTATACAATATTGTAAAAATATTGTTGAAGAGGGGAAACTGGGCAAAGTGCACTTTTTGCACATAAGGTTAAGCCACGACCGAACACTTAAAAAAAACTTGCCGTTGTATTGGTACGACAAAAGCCAAACAGGGGGAGGTGCAATTATAGATTTAGTTTGCCACTCTGCCTATACTGCGCTTCATCTTTTGGGCAAGCCACTAAGGGTTACATCACTGTGCAACAATGTTTTATCACCCGGAGACATAGAAGACAGTGCCGTTGTGCTTGTTGAATTTGAAAACAAGGCTATTGCCGTGCTAGATTCAACGTTTATTTCCCCACACAGAAAAGATGTTTTTGAGCTTTTGGGAACAGAGGGCTCAATAATAAAAACAGGCGATGATATTAGGCTTTTGCTAAACAATAACGAAAGCGAAAACGAAAATACGATGTTACCTGTAAAACCTTTCACATCTAGCCTAAACAAAAAAGATTATACAGAGTTCAAATTAACCGAAGCTGATTTGCCTGAAGCTTTGCCCGAGGGCGTATTAATTTGGATAAACAGTATAATTAATGATGAACAGACTCCTTACGACATAAACACCGGAATTGCGTTGACAGAACTAATAGAAAGTGCGTATAAGGCAAATAGCGGTGGAAAGACAGTTTGTTTTTAGGCATTATTAATATTAAATGTTAAGCAAAAAGAGGAGAAAAAATGGATTACAAGAAAAAGTACGAAAGCTGGTTATCTGAAAAAAATATAGACAGTGAGATTTTGCAAGAACTGATTGCAATGAAAAATGATGAAACTACCATTGAGAATTCTTTTTACAAAAACTTGTCTTTTGGAACGGGCGGCTTGCGCGGTGTTATTGGTGCGGGCACAAATAACATGAACATATACACTGTGGCAAAAGCTAGCAAAGGCTTTGCAAAGTATCTATTAGAAAGCTTTAAAAACCCAAGTTGCGCCGTTGCTTATGACAGCCGCAACAAAAGTGATTTGTTTGCAAGAATAAGCGCGGCAACATTGGCAGGCATGGGTATAAGTGTGCATTTATATAAAGAATTAATGCCGACACCTATGCTATCTTATGCGGTGCGTGCATTGCAATGCAATGGTGGCATTGTTATTACAGCAAGCCACAACCCGGCAAAATATAACGGCTATAAAGTGTATGGAAGTGATGGGTGCCAAATAACACTTGAGGCGGCAAAAATAATATCAGGCTATATGGATAAAGAAAAAGAATTCTCAGATGAAAAATATGATTTTGAAGAATTATTGAATTCAGGCAAAATTAACTACATTGACGAGAATGTAATTAACAGCTATTATGAAGAAGTTATGTCTTTAAGTTTGCAAAAACCGCAAGCCCGGCTTAATGTTGTTTACAGCCCGTTAAACGGTGCCGGCAACAAGCCTGTGCGCAACATATTACAAAAACTTGGAAATATTAATATTGAAGTTGTTGAAGAACAAGAACACCCTGACGGAAACTTCTCAACATGCCCTTATCCTAACCCTGAAATAAAAGAAGCGATGGCACTGTCTATAAATAAAATGCAGGAAACAAATGCAGATTTTTGCATTGCAACAGACCCGGATTGTGACCGGGTAGGCGTAGCAGTGCCCACACAAGATGGTTACTATATGATTAATGGTAATGAAATGGGCGTAATGTTGCTTGAATATATTTGTAAGCAAAAATCAAAAAATAATACAATGCCCAATAAACCGCTTGCTGTAAAAACAATAGTTACAACACAACTTGCAAGTGAAGTTTGCAAAAAATATGATGTAGAGCTTATAAATGTTTTAACAGGTTTTAAATTTATAGGTGAACAAATAGGGATGTTGGAACAAATTGGTGAAGAAAAACGGTTTGTTTTTGGCTTTGAGGAGAGCTATGGATACCTTGCAGGCAGCTTTGTGCGTGATAAAGACGCCGTTATAGCAAGTATGCTTATATGTGAAATGGCGTCATATTATAAAAAACAAAATAAAACTTTATTTCAAGTTTTAAATGAAATGTATTGCGAGTATGGCTATTATAAAAACGAGCTGATGACCTTTGAGTTTGAGGGTGCAAGCGGCATGGTGAAGATGAATGCAATTATTGATGATTTAAGGAACACACAAAGCATTGGAGAGTATAAAATAAATAATAAAATTGATTATTTAAATGATGAAACAGGGCTGCCAAAAAGTAATGTACTAACATTTGACTTGCAAGACAAAAGTCAAATAATTGTGCGTCCTTCAGGCACAGAGCCGAAATTAAAAATATATTTAACAGCAGTGGGCGAAACACTTATAAAAGCCGGGGAATCAACTGTGAAATTAAGCGAAGAATGCAATAAGTTAATACAGAATTTATAAATAAAAATAGATAAAATTTATTTATAAATGTTTACGTAATAGGGACAGGCTATAAGCCTGCTCCTTTTTTGCAAAAAAACATCAAAAGTTAAAAATCAGCGGAAACACACGATGTTTAATAATTATTATATTGTTATAATATATATAAATATTAAAGGGTGTGTTTTTATGAAAGGAATTAAGTTATGAAAAAAATACTAGTTCTTCTGCTTTTGGTTGCCGCTGTTTTTGTTGTTTTTACAGCTTGCAAAAGTAACAATGATGATAGTGTAGACTTGTTCGGCGCTATCACAGATGCCGTTTCTGACACTGTTATTGAGGAAAATTCTGCTACAAATAATAATAGTAACAGTGGATCAACAAATTTTGAAACATCAGAAAATGCGCCTGCCCCCGAGTTTGACATGACGGCGTTTGGGGATATTGAGATAAACGGTGAGTATTTTGTCCCAACCTCGTCAATGCCGGATATAATGAGCGCTTTAGAAGATGTTAGATATATTTACTACAACGAAATGGTTGTTGCGGCATACAAGTTTGCAAATGGAAGCAATTACCAAGGACAAGGTGCGTTGGAATTATTCAATACGATGACAGGAGAAAGCATTTACTTACAGCAGTTTGATCACCCGGTAGTTCTCGACAGCCTTAGTTATGACAAGAATGCCGACAGCATATCACTTTGGACAGAAGACCGCTTTATGCATTATTTTGGATTTGACGGCGTGAATATAAATACTATAGTTTTGGAACTGCCTGAATATCTTAAAAATGTCGACCTTTCAAACCCAACTTATTCCTATGATGGCTTACCTTTTGCGGGTGAAAACGCGTGGTGGGGCGCAACGTTTGAAGATGGGCTTGCACTGCAACCGGCAGAAGGCAACCCGAGTGAAGATATATTTATCCCGAGCACATGGTTAATGGACAATATGGAATTTTCACAAGAAACGCCGCCGGAATTTAGAATTGCCAGCTTTGACAATGTAAAGATAACAAACGAGGGGGAATTTGTTGTTTGTGCCATAGCCGTACCGGGAAGTCAGACAGGGCATGTTGGGCTTTACACTTTAAATACACAGACACTAGAAGAGCATTTTTATCTAGATATATTTGAGGGGATGTTTGCGGATTATCGTGTGGTTGATGATATAATAATGGTTACAGCATATGACACCGTTACAAAAATCAATTTAGCAGACGGAACAAAAGAGACCTACTCTATACCCGAGGAAACAAATAAGGCAACATATAATTATGAAGATTTTTATGTTGCGAGCATTAGCGATAGTGGCAAAACTATCCATTCAGGCGATGTAAACGCACCAATAGCAACAACTAACAATGATAGAACATTTATTCATCAGGCTATTGAAAATTACCTTGTACTTGTAAATTACAGCGATGATTATGGCGTGAAAACAGTATTAATACAAAGTTAAAAAGAGCTATAACCTTTGATGATGCACCTGTACACACATTGCAAAAATTGGCAGAGCATACATGCAATTTTGGCAAGACGTATAATATAGTAAGCAATAAAAATAATTTTTTATTAGAAAATAGTTACAAAAAAGCAAAAGCGAAACATGTGAGCACAAAGTGACATGTTTCGCTTTTTGTGATTTATTGCGAGCAAATGGAAGAGTGATTTTCAATTACTCACAGCGTGTCAAAAAGGTTTGGCGCTTCGCCATCATGGCGAACATTTTATATCAAACCTTGTAACAGCCGCTTTTTCATATAAATTCTATTTTAACTCTACAACAGTAACGCCTGCCTCACCCTCGCCAAACGTGCCAAGGCGGTAGCTTTTTACACTTTTGTGCGTGCGCAAATGCTCGTGAATTGCCTTTCGCAAGATGCCTGCACCTTTTCCATGTATAAGGTAAAGCATGTTTTGGTTACTCATAACACCGCCGTCAATAAATTTGTCTGTCTCGTGCAGTGCCTCGTGTACTGTCATGCCAATTAAGTTTATCTCCATGCTTGCAGTTCGCACAGCATTTGTAACAGAAGGTGAACTTTGTGGCCTGTTTCGTGGTTTGTTCTTGTTTTTTTGCGCCTTTGTATCATTTTTAATCTCGGCCAACTCATTTAGTGCAACTTTTGTCCGCAGCGCACCTGCACGCACATCTACCATGTTCTTTTTGTCAGGCATGTTTTGCACAACACCCTGCAAGCCCAGCGTTATTATGTATACTTCCATGCCCGGCTTTACACTTTCAAGTGGCGTATAGTTGTTTAAAACATCGCCGCTACTATCACCTTTGATAAACAGCTTTTCAGTGTCTTTACGTGCAATTTCACGCGCCCTAACAGCCCTTTGTGCCGCAGATTGTTTATCGGCTTTTTCCATTTTTCGAAGCTCGTCCATAAGTGCAAACGCGCTTGTTTGAACTTCGGTTGTAAGTTTATTTGCCTTTTCACGTGCAGCCGCAAGCTCTGTTTCGCCCTGCTTTATAAGGCTTTGCCGCTCTTTTTCTGCTTTCTCAAGCTCTGTTTTCGCAATATTGTTCAGGCGAGCAATTTCTTCTTTGTCTCGTTTTATTTCAAGCTTTAAATCTTCAAGTTGCACCAAAACACTGTTAAGGCGCCTGTCGTCGTTTGATAAATGAACACCGGCACCTTTTATTATGTCGGAGGGAAGACCCAGCTTTTCGCTTATTAAAAATGCACTGGAGCGCCCGGGTACACCAAGGCGTATTTTGTACGTTGGACGCAGTGTTTCAATGTCAAACTCACAGCCGGCGTTTTGCACACGCTCTGTATCAAGTGCAAAAATTTTAAGCTCGGCATAATGTGTTGTTGCCATCAGCTTTGTACCGCTATTGCGCAACTTTTCTATAATAGCAACAGCAAGTGCGGCGCCCTCTGCAGGGTCTGTTCCGGCGCCAAGCTCGTCAAGTAGCACAAGTGTGTTTTCATTTGCCTTGTGCAAAATTTCTGTTATGTTTTTTATATGCCCTGAAAATGTTGAAAGGCTTTGTTCAATGCTTTGTTCGTCGCCTATGTCTGCCAATATTTGTTCAAAAATACACACTACACTGCTTTCGTGCGCAGGTATAAGGTAGCCGTGTGCAGCCATAGCGTTTAAAAGGCCGGCAGTTTTTAGCGACACAGTTTTGCCGCCTGTGTTAGGCCCTGTAATTATAAGTGTGTCGTAATCTCCTCCAAGTTGTATGTCAATTGGCACTGCTTGCTCTTTTTTTATAAGTGGGTGGCGTGCACGTACAAGGTTAAAACATTGCTCGTCACTAACTGTCGGCTTCATTGCATGTTGCGCCAGTGCAAGGTGCGCTTTTGCCATAATAATGTCAATTTCTATCATTGCGTTATAGCTGTGCGTGAACATAGGTTCCATAGCAGCGACAGCGGCGGTAATTTTGCCTAGTATTCGCTCAATTTCTTCTTTTTCAAGGCTTTTAAGCTGCATTATTTTAGCATTTGCCTGCACAACTGCGGCGGGCTCTACAAATAAAGTGGCGCCACTTGATGACACATCGTGTATCACGCCGCTTACGTCGCCCTTGTTTTCGGCTTTAACAGGCACAACGTACCTGCCGTTTCTAAGAGAAACAACGCCCTCTTGTAAATACTTTGAAGTCTGTTGAGACTTTATTATGTTGTCTAGCTTATCGCGAATAGAGTTTTCCGCAGTGCGTATTTTTCTGCGTAGCTCATAAAGTTCGTCACTTGCAGTGTCTGCCATTTCTGTGTCTGATATAATGCAGTCAAAAATGTGTTTTTCAAGAGATGTTTGGGGTGTAATGGAGAAAAACAGTTCATCTGTCGGCAACTCTTCTTGTGTTGTCAACGTGCCTTTTGCAGTGCTATACCAAGAGCATAAGTTCGAAAAATTGCGTAAATTATGCCCAACACACAAAAGCTCGGCCATAGACAATATGCCGCCTTTAACTGCGCGTTTAACTGCGTCGTTAGCGCCGTCAACGCCTGAAAAACGTGCAGTGCCCTGTTTTACTAAAAGTGAAACAAGGCAATCTGTTTTAGATAAGGCACTTTGCGCATCGTAAGCTGTTGAGTGCGGCTTTTCCTCTGTCAGAAACGTTTTTGTCTCACTGCATACCGCGAATTCACACGCCATATCAACAATTTTGTCGAATTCAAGTATCTTCAAATATTTCGGTGTCATAAATATGGGTGTACCTTTCATTAATTCTACAAAACGCCGTGTAAAAACTCAAGCGTTTTAGGTGTTCTTTCAATGCAAGCCAAAGTATAGCGCTCAATAATTATTGCACATGCTTTTAAACTTTGCGGCGCAAGTGCAAAATTAAACAACGTGTTATCGTCAGAATAAGCTATATGACGTATTGCACTTACCCCGGCCATGTCAATATTAGGCATGTTTTGGGTGTTTTTAACACAGTCGGCGCAAATTATGCAAGAGCTATTGACATCGAAGTAAAAACTATCTGCATTGTAACACATGCACTTGCTACATGCAACTAAATCAGGCATGAAACCGCTGTTACAAATAGTTCGTAGCTCGAAAATAATTTTTAGTTGTAGGGCGTCGCGCTTTTTTTTGCTTAAAAGGTGGAATGTATTTAAAATCAAGCGCAATTGAACTGCACCCTCTTCACCGTGTGGCGAAAGAATAGACGCAAGCTCTGCAATATACATTGCAAGCGCCATCGATGTTATGTCTTCATGAATGCCGAAAAATACTTCATGCACTTCGGCCTCGTTTACAACATACATGGTTTTGCCGGCGAATAGTGTGAATTCGCTGTAACAAAAAAGGCCGGTAGAGCTGAAGAGTTTGTTTTTAAGGCGCAGGCTTCCCTTTGCCATTGCCGAAATTAAACCATGTTCAGGAGTTAAAATAAGAAGAGCCCTGTCATTTTCACCCGTCTTTGTCGCCCTCAGAACAAGCCCCATTGTCGTTATTTGCACTTTTTTCTTCCTCCTTGTTATCACAAGGCTCGCCTTTGCCTTCTTTTTTAAAATTCATGTAGTCGTCAACACTGCCACTTGTCTCGAACAATTTCCAAAAATTTTTACTGTCCATAATTGCACACCCCTTTATAACTGTGTACAAATTAGTTTGCCACAGTTTTTTGTTGTATACACTTATTTTACACGCCAAAATTTATGAATATTGTTAGAAATTGCGTTACAAATTAAAATATGATGCATATTTTAATATAAAATTTAATTGTTAAACCCGAAGTTGTTAAGTAAAAAATCATTGTCGCGCCAGTCGTCTTTTATTTTTACCCAGCATTGTAAATTTACGCGTGTGCAAAGGAAACTTTCACAGTCTTCACGTGCGGCAGAAGCTATTTTCTTTAGCATCTGCCCACCTTTGCCTATTATCATGCCTTTGTGGCTCTTTTTCTCACAGTAAATATTAACATCAATATCAATAATATTGCCCTGTGTGCGCTCTTTAAAGCGCTCAACTGTAACTGCTGTGCCGTGTGGTATTTCCTCGTGTAAAAACAAAAGAAGTTTTTCGCGCAATATTTCGCTAACAAGCGCTTTTTCGGGTAAGTCGGTGTAAGCGTCTTTCTCAAAAAAGTGCGGGCCTTCCTCGGCATAGGGTAAAAGGTCTGTAAGCAAATCTTTACAGCCGTCTTGCTTTAAAACAGAAATTGAACATATTTTTTCAAACGTGTTAAGGCTTTGGATATACTCAATTCTTTTATAAAGATGCTCTATTTTTGTAACAGTATCCTTTTTGTTTATAACGGCAATTGCAGGAACTTTTTTTGCCCTTATGTTTTCAAGCAGCACGTTTTCTGCTTCTGTTAAATCGCCATATGGCTCAAAAAGCATTAAAACTGCGTTAACATCTGCTACGCTGCCTGTTGATGTTTTAACCATGCGTTTGCCAAGTTCTGTTTTAGGCGTGTGAATTCCGGGCGTGTCAAGTAATACATATTGAACATCTTCAACCGTTATTACACCCGTAATTTTTGTGCGCGTTGTTTGAGGCTTGCGTGTTACAATTGCAACTTTTTCACCAATAAGTTCATTTATTAGCGAAGATTTACCGACGTTTGGCTTGCCAACAATTGTTACAAATACACTCTTAGTTTTTAACTCGTCCAACATGTTTCCTCCAAAATATATATTTACGTGAGAATTCTTGTAAAAAATAAAAATTCTTATTTTAAAGCTTAAGCACCGGGGCTATTTTGCCCCGGTGCACAAAAATGAAGTTATTTATTTCATCAGCTTGCAAACATTGTTCGCATACTCTACCGGGTCCTCAACACTAAGGCCTTCTATAAGCCTTGCTTGTTCGTACAAAATGCTTGTGTAGGCGGCAAGTTTTTCAGTGTCTTTATTGTCGAATGCACTTTGAAGTGCAGCGAAAACCTCATGCTCTGCGTTTATTTCAAGCATTTTTTCGCTTTTCAAATTTTTGTCGGCACCCGGCATGCTGTTCAAAACTTTTTCCATTTCAATTGAAAGCGCACCCGAACTTGTGAGACAAACAGGGTGGCTTTTTAGCCTTTGTGAAATGCGAACTTGCGATATTTTTTCGCCGAGTGTGTCTTTCATGGCAGCAAACAAATCTTTGTTGCTTTCGTTTTTTGCATCAAGTTCTTCTTGCTCTTCTTTTGTGTCAATACCCAAATCATCGCCCGAGATATTGCGGAACTCTTTTTCCGCGTCTTTTTCGCCGTATGACCTTAGAACTTGTAGTACAAATTCGTCCACATCTTCTGTCAAGTACAGAATGTCAAAACCTTTGTCTAATACTCGTTCAGCAGCAGGAAGCTTTGCAAGTTTTTCTACGCTTTCGCCGGAGGCATAATAGATATATTTTTGATCTTCGGCCATATTTGATGTGTATTCTTTCAAAGTTATAAGCTTGTTTTCTTTTGCGCTGTGGAACAAAAGCAAGTTTTGCAGTGTATCTTTATTTGTGCCGAACATTGCATAGCAACCCATTTTTAATTGCAGGCCAAACTGCTTGAAAAATTCATCATACTTTTCTCTGTCGTTTTTCAGCCACGTTGTAAGCTCATTTTTAATTTTACGCTCGATAGATTGGCGAATAATTTTCAACTGCCCGTCATGTTGCAACATTTCACGGCTTATGTTAAGGCTAAGGTCTTGGCTGTCAACAAGGCCCTTTACAAAGCTAAAATAATCTGGCAATAAATCGGCACATTTATCCATAATTAGAACGCCGCTGGCATAAAGTTGCAGGCCTTTTTCATACTCTTTTGTATAGTAGTTATACGGCGCACCCGACGGCACAAACAAAAGTGCGTTATAAGTTGCCGCGCCTTCTGTTTTACTGCTGATAACTTTTGCAGGGTCAGAATAATCTGTAAATTTCTCTTTGTAAAATTGCGCGTACTCTTCGTCGGTAACGTCTTTTTTGTCGCGTTTCCAAATAGGTACCATGCTATTTAGCGTCTCGTCTTCAAAATATGTCTCATATTCGGGCGTTTTGCCCTCTTCAACTTCTTCGTCTTTCAGCTTGCTTTTTTCTGTCATCATTTTAATGGGGTAGCGTATGTAATCAGAGTATTTTTTAACTATGCTCTGTAAGCGGTAGCTTTCAAGGAATTCATCGTAATTGTTGTCGCCCTCATTTTCTTTTACAACAAGTATAATTTCTGTTCCAACACTGTCTTTGTCACATTTTTCAATTGTGTAACCATCTGCACCGTGTGATTCCCACTGATATGCTTCACTCTCGCCAAACGCAAGGCTGCGCACAGTAACTTTTTGCGCAACCATGAACGCAGAATAAAAGCCAACACCAAACTGGCCAATAATGTCAATATTATTGTTTTGTGCATTTTCCTTTTTAAAATCAAGGCTGCCGCTTTTTGCTATTATGCCAAGGTTTTTTTCGAGTTCATCTTTTGTCATTCCAATGCCGTTATCTGTAAGCGTTATTGTGCGTGTTTCTTTGTCGGCCTCAAGCCTAATACAATAATCGCTTTGTTTTGTGCTAACGCTGTCATCTGTTAAGCTTCTAAAATAAAGCTTATCAATTGCATCACTTGCGTTACTAATCAGCTCACGCAAAAATATTTCTTTATGTGTGTAAATAGAATTAATCATTAAATCGAGTAATCTTTTAGATTCTGCTTTGAATTGCTTTTTTGCCATATTAAATTTGCCTCCAAGTATTATATATTGGCACTCGGAATATGCGAGTGCCAATATATAATACAACACTTACAGTAAAACTGCAAGATGAAATAAATAAAATTAAAAAACACTTAACAATTAAGAAATATATTTTTGCACATTTTAACAAATTTTTGTTTATTTTTTTAGTTATATAGCACATAAAACAAGTGTTTTATGTTTGAAAAAGTTAATAAAAACGACTAATTTTAAATAATTTATCTTTTAATACTTGAAATATGGTAAAATTTAATGTAAAATACACTATAAGTATAATATTATCAATTGCAAACGGCGCAATTTTTTTATATTAAAAAAACGTCAATATATTAACATAGTATATTGGGGTGGAGGAAATTATGGCAAAAAAGAATTTTTTTTCATGGAAGAAACGAAACAGCGACGAAAATGAAAATGCAATGAATGATGTAAACGGAGAGGCAACACAGAATCCTCAGGGTGGAAACATGCAAAATTTGCAACCGCTCGATATGTTTTCGGACGAGGCCAGCGCTGCCGATGGATTTGCGGCGTTAATGCAAGATAACACATTTGAAAATGAAAACAGTGGATTTGCAAATAATTTTGAGCAAATACCACAGCAAGGCGATGACTTTTTTGCACAACAAGCGCCGGCAGAGCAAGGC
Organism: uncultured Bacteroides sp.; assembly: GCA_964371535.1. Lineage (GTDB taxonomy): Bacteria > Bacillota > Clostridia > Oscillospirales > Ruminococcaceae > Ruthenibacterium. The sequence continues at coordinate 6 of CAYJMH010000013.1, read as the reverse complement.
GGCATG
>CAYJMH010000012.1:33858-66108 GCA_964371535.1 uncultured Bacteroides sp. | reverse complement strand
AAAGCCGGGCTTTTTCTCTGTTCTTTCTGTCATTTGAACCTCAGCCTTTCTTATTTAGTCTCGCGATGAGGAACATGCTTTTTACAAAAACGGCAATACTTCTTCATCTCCAGCCTGTCAGGGCTGTTTTTCTTGTTTTTCATTGTGTTATAGTTGCGTTGTTTGCATTCTGTGCATGCAAGTGTAATTTTAACTCTCATTTTCGGCACCTCCATAAAAAGTGGTTAAAAGCTGGAATGCATTATTTACATTACAGCCGTTTGTAAGCCTCCCTCACAGAGCAGGCTGTGCGCCAACGTACAATAAAAATGCGCACAAAAAAATAGACCTGCAAAAGAGGTATATTTATGATAACATATTTGCTTTAATATGTCAAGCATTAATAATATAGTATTGTTCTGCGGTGATGTTTCAATTTTCAAGGAATTAAGATGAATTACAAGTTGGAAGGTTGGCTTGAAAGTGACTATGCATTTGTTACGTTGTTACTTCCGGCTTTTTTACGCCTAACCCCACAAAAGTCAGACTTTCGTGGGGTTTTCTCACAGGCTTACCACCGGCTGAACCGTTGGTTCTTTTTGTCCTTTAAAAATTATCATTATAAATGTGATATCTGTCTTTGCCTGCATTTTTTGCTATATAAAGCGCTTTGTCCGCCTTCAAGGCAAGTTCTTCATAGTCTTTGCCGTTGTTTGGAACAAATACTATGCCTGCACTTACGCCAATATTATCAAGCGATACACCGTGCAAAGAAATGTTTTTTATGTTGTTAAATATTCTTTCTACAACGTTCACTGTAATTTCTTGTGATTTAATGTCAGCCAACAAAAGCACAAATTCATCTCCACCAAGTCGGCCAATAATATCGCCTGCACGCAAACCTTTTTTAATTGCGCTAACAAGTTCTTGTAAATAAATGTCGCCTGTTTGATGTCCGTATGTGTCATTTATCTGTTTAAAATTATCGACATCAATAATTAACATAGCATTTAAGTAATCAATATTTCTGCTAGATGAAATAATTTCAGATATTTTTTCTTTTGCAGTTGCCCGCGAAAAAGTTCTTGTTAGTGGGTCAGTGCTTATGCTTTGTTGCAAGCTGTTTGTCAAAAACTTACTTGTCTCTAAAGATTTTATCAAGTCTTTCCTTATTCGGCGTGCTAATAGTTGCGTAACAACAAAATAACTTGCAAAAATTAACACAAGAATAATCGAAAATACAAATGTTCCGGTGTTAATATTCTCTACCATTCCGGTAGTAACATCGCTTAGAACTATGCTTACAACGCACCAAGGCGTGTTAGGAACCGTTATCATAACGGCAGTGCGCTCTTCACCACCTGCAACATACTTCAAAATTTCAGCGCTGCCATTTTCCATGTCTTGCTTTAGCGATTCCGCAGTATGCCCGTTTTTAATATCAAGTGTGCCAATAAAGCTGTACATATCACCATCTTTAAACAAGTTATCACTGTCACCGCTAAGTATAAGCGGTGTGCCTTCAACTTCGCACAAATGGAAAAACGCCTCTCCGCCAAAGCTCTTCAAATCAAGCAACTCGTCAAAACCGTCTAAGTAGAAAAGGCCAAATATTTCTGCTACTTTTTCTGTGCCACTATAAATAGGCGTGCCTATTAAAAAGAATTCTTCGCCTGTTATTGCGTCAGCCATTGGAGAGAAAATTTCAACCTCTCCCCTATCAGCTACATTTAAAACAGATGCTTCATCAATATTTAACGTCTCACCACGCGTTGAAATAAGCTTCCCATCGCCATAAGAAAGGTACATTTCATCAAAGTGCCTACTTGTTCCAAACCGAGAAAACGAATCGTAAATTTCTTCCTCGTTTTGTGAATAAATTGATATAGACGCCTCTATTGACAATAAAAGTGATGATGAATTTTCCATAACCACAGCAATTTTATCAGTCATTCCGGTGGCAATTTCCATCAAAAATGCATCGCTCATATCCTCAACACTGCTTTGGTTATAACTTGCAAATGTAAATATTGAAAGCATTGTCAAAATGGCAACAATAATGCCTCCCCAATAAAGCATAAGTTCACTTCGCTTTGTGGCATTCTTATTGTTTAAAAAGCTGTATGGTGAATTATTATCCTCTTCAATTACCACATCATCTTTCGGGTTATCTCTTGATACGATATTGAGTTCCTCAATTGACATTGGCTTCGAGAAAAAATAGCCCTGTGAATAGCGAACGCCGCTGTTAACAATACGCTTTTGCATTGATGCAGTTTCAACACATTCCGCTATAAGTTCAACATTCATCTTTTCACTTAAGTAGTAAATACTTTGCAAAATTTGGTCATAACTTGTGTCAGTTCCCAGAAGCGACGTAAGTGAGCCGTTAATTTTAATATAGTCAATTTGCAAGTTACCTATTTCAATAAAATTAGAGTAACCTGCGCCAAAATCATCAACAGCCACTTCAATATTATATCTTTTTAAACTACTAATAAAGCTTCGCAAGTCGTCATAATTCTCAAAACGTTCTGTTTCCACAATTTCAAAAATAAAGTGTGCTTTGTTTGTCATGCTGTCAAGCTTCGAAAATAGCTTATCACAAAAATTACTATTTAATACATCAAGCGCAGAAATATTAAGTGTAATTATTTCTTCTCTCTCGCCAAACAAATCAAGAACATTAAGAACCATACGAAGACTTAAATCGTCGTATAAGTTATACTTTTTCGCAATATCTAAAAATTGCCCCGGCATTAGTATTTTGCCATTCCTATCCTGCAGGCGCATAAGTGCTTCATAACAATAAAATCTGTTTTTATGGTTATCGTAAATCCCTTGAAAATATGGTAAAACTTTGTTTTCTTTTAAAGCATACTTAATTGACGTTACTTTTTTAAATTCATTTGTAAGTTCGTTTTCATTTCCGTCATTGTCATTATGAACACTAAGCTTAAATCTCTTACTGTTTTCGGCGTGCTTATTTACTTCATCATGCAGTGTGTTCACGTTGGTGCCGGTTAAAGTGGCAACTAAATGCAAATGAACTCTCTCATATTTTTCTTCACTGTATATTGTTTTCAAATTCGAAAACAAATCATGTGTAGCGTCAATGAAATTAGAATTGCTAACACTGTTCTTCACAGCAAAAAACAAAGAATTAATGTTGTAATTATAAAATACAGGCTCTAATTGTGCATGTTCTGAATTTAAATAATTAAGTGATTTTTCAAGCACATCGCCAAGTAAATCTACAGATGTTGCAACATTTTCTTCACTATGTGTTTTCTCGCGTACATTAATAAAACAAATTTGTTTATACTGGGCTGTTGCTTTGTCTACAAAAAACTCAGTTGCACTTTCAAGGCCCAGTTTATTGGCAGGCAACATCTTTGTTTTAAGCATTTTTTCATGTAATGCAACGCCATCAATAAGTTCATTATCGCCTTTTTCATTCATTCCGCTGTAAGTAGAAGATAGCTTGTTCAAAATGTCTTCACTTCTTTGGCCAAGCGTTTTTAATGAATCATAAAAACTCAAATCAGGCTCAATATATTGCTCGTTCTCGGCCAGTGTCAGCAAGCTACACGAGCCCTCAAAGAAATTAGACTTGCCATTCCTGGTGCCAATTTCGCCAAATAAAAACGCGCCACAAAGCTCTGCATTTACAAAGTGCTTCACTTCCCACGTTGAAAGGCTTTTAAGCTTATCTTTTCTAAAAACACAAGAATACCAAAACATGCTTTCTGCCGGCGTATTTTTCAAATCGTAACAAATCGATTGCCACTCGTCAGCACTTTTCAACGGGCTTAAATATCCCACCCTGAATGTATAAGTATCATCAAGACATACAGTATAAAACATCAGGTTTTTTGTGTTAACATCATATTGTACAAACCTGCTGGCGCCTTCATCATTTTGCAATACAAGCGGGTGCAGTAAAAGCGCATCTGAAAACGCCTCACCGTCGCCCTCGTCAGTAAGAAAACCGCCCAAATTTAATTTATTTGCAAACCAAGTACTTGCGTGCTCATTTTCAATTTCTTCGACAATTAAATTGTTAACTTTTGTAAATTTATATGGTTTACTTACCGGTTCATGTCCTATTACTACATTTGCATAAGGCAAAACATATTTAGTACTTATATATGTTATAGAAACACCGCGTTCAATCACAGATATATCATCAAAAATATAGCTTTGTACTTGTCCTCCGGCAGTTAAATGTCCTGCAATCCCACCAAAAAGGATAGTTTCAGGCATTTTTTCAAGTATAGCATTTAATAATTTATTAGACGGCCAATTGTTACCGGCAAAAAACACAAACGCAACGGCTTTTCCAAACAAATTGCCGTCAAGCGCAATTTGTTCTGCAATTTCTTCGTCAGCTTCATCAGAAACATTCATTGTCTTATTTACAATTTCAGCATTATCAAACTGTAAAAAAGAAACTAAAATTCCTTCTTGTAAAATTTGCCCATTGTAAATAACGCCTGAAGCACTTACGCCGGATACAATCGCATTAGGCAGCGCGCTTTTTACAGTTCTTGCAATTTGTGTGCAAACTTCTGAAAATTCAACAGATATATGAATACGAACAAAACATGCCTTTTGTATGTCAATATTATTTGTTTCAATAAAATCTAATAGTTGCTTTTCATTTTCATACAACACATTTAACGTAGTCATAACACACCACCTATGCAATATTATATAGTTGTTATTATTATATCACAGCACAATAGCAAATACAAACAATTTGTTAAATTTTAGGCAATTAAAATAACATCGAACTATCACTTTTTTTCATTTAATTTTGCTTTTTTCAGTTTTATAGTTTATTAAAGATATTTTGTGCTTTGTAAAACGTAATTATCAACGCATACAAATTGACAAAATTATAAAATTATTATATAATAATTTTATATAATACGTAAATTTTAACAGGCCGTGATTTTAACAAGATAATATAATTTAGGTGTATCTTCGCAAGTTGAAACTAATGGTTTTGGCAATTTTTCACTGTGCAAGTATTAAGTGCAAAATACTCTTTGTTGAAATGTGAATTTTGACATTGCAATATAGTGGAAAAATCGCCATAGTGGGTTGGTATAGCGCTTGTGTAGCATTGCCTTGTTTTTGAAAGTGAGTGATACTATTGAATAAGAAAAAAAACAAAAAAGAAAAATATGTAAAATTGTCCACAAAACTTATGATACTTATTACTATAATTGTGTTTGCGATTATTTCAATTCTAATAACATTTTCGTATTTCGACTCACAATCCTTCATGTTTACAATGGCTGAAGACCAGGCTTTTGATGGCGCGAATATTCTTGAATATCACATAAAAGGCATTGATAATTTAACAGAGCAAGACCATACACAGCTTCTTGATGATTTGAAAGCCGCTACAGGCTATGAATATACTATTTTCGATGGCAATGTTAGAGCATTTACGACAATTACCGATAACGGTGAACGTGTTGTAGGCACAACTTTAAGTGATGAAGTTGCAAAAATTGTTATAGAAGGTGGCCAACCTTATATTGGAAAAGCAGACATTTTAGGCGTTAAACATGTTTGCGCTTATCTGCCTCACTTAAATTCAAGCGGCGAGATAATAGGTGTTTTATTTTCCGGTATTTCCGTTGATGCAATTATGCCTAGCTTGTTTAATAGCTCTGTAATTAACTTAGCACTTGCAATTTTTATTTTAATTTTATCGTTATTCCTCGCAAATTCATACATAAAAAATGTAATTACTAAGCGTATTGCAAAAGTTGTTAGTGCGGCAGACCATATTGCAAACGGCAATTTCTCTTTTGAACTTATACAAACATCTAACGATGAAATTGGAAGCTTAACAAATTCTTTTGTTAAAATGAAAAGTGGTTTAACTAATATTAAAGACGATTTGTTTAATGGGTTTATGACTCTCTCTCAAGGAAACTGGGCAATTGATGTAGACAACCTTGATGCTTACGTTGGTGATTGGCAAGAGCTCGCCGGTGCTATTCAAAAAATGGTTAGCACAGTAAACAATGCTCTTCGTCATGTTACAGAAGCATCAAAACAAATTGTTGAGGGCGCAAACCAGGTTTCGCTGGGCGCACAGGTGCTTGCAGAGGGCTCAATAGAACAAAGCAGCGGTATTGAAAAGCTATCGCAATCTATAAGCGACATTTCTGAAAATGTAAATTTGAACTTTGCAAATGCAGAAAAAGCAAATTCACTTGCTGTTAACTCAGGCCAAGTTACTCAAGTTACTATGAGTGAAATGACACAGTTAAAAACAGCAATGGATGATATTTACAAGACATTTGAAGATATTTCAAAAATAATTGAGACTATTGATAATATTGCTTTCCAAACAAATATTTTGGCACTTAACGCAGCCGTTGAGGCCGCACGTGCAGGCTCTGCGGGAAGTGGTTTTGCAGTTGTTGCGGACGAAGTAAGGAATTTAGCGCAAAGAAGTGCAACAGCGGCGCAAGACACTACAACGCTTATCAGTAAAAGCGTGGAAACTGTTAACAGCGGTGTATCTATAATGAGTAAAACTAACACTTCGTTTGAAGACCTTGCAAAAAAAGTTAATGAGATGGTAGTTGTTATAGACGAGATTTCAAAAGCATGCCATGAGCAAACACAAAGCATAGCTAACACAACAAGTGAAATAGAACAAATTTCGTCTGTTGTTCATACAAACTCTGCAACAAGCGAAGAAAGTGCTGCCGCAAGTGAGGAACTTTCAGGGCAAGCCGGAATGTTAGACTCTCTTATGTCTGAATTTATTATTAAAGAATAAAATTAAAAACAAAATAATTAAAACCTGTATGTTCAATTTGGGCATACAGGTTTTTTTGCGTCTTTCTAAAACGCCGGCTAATGTATAATTACCATAATTTTGAGCAATTTATATTTGAACTAATTTAAAATTACACAAGACAACGCCTGTAATATTATGAGGAAACACACATGCAAAATGAAAGTTTAAAAAAATACCGACTTGGCGATTTATTAATACACAAAGGCATAATAACAAATAGCCAACTGGAACAAGCACTTGAAATGCAAAAGAAAAGCAACAAGTGGCTGGGAGACTACCTTATTGAGCTTGGCATGGTTACAGACAGCGACATTGCCAATGTGCTTGAACTTCAACTGAATATACCAAGGGTGAACCTTCGTGGTGTTAAAATATCTCCGGATGTTATTAACTTAGTTAACGGTAGTATTTTGCGAAAGCATAACGTTTTGCCGTTAAAATTCAGGGACGACAACGCAAGTGTGTTAATTGTTGCAATGTCTAACCCTTTAGATATGGTGGCACAAGATGACATATCTATTATAACTAACGCCATAATAGAGCCTAGAATTGCAACTGTTGGCGAAATTAACGCCGTACTTGACAAACATTTTGGAACTCACGAGGCCATGTCTGCCGCAGAGACATACGTTAAAGCACGTGAGGAACAAATTCAAAGTAAAAAACACAGTGCAGAAGAAAATCAACCTGCACTTGAAAACGCGCCTATTGTAAAACTTGTTCGCAGTATAATTGAACAAGCAGTGCGAAGCAGGGCAAGCGACATACATTTTGATGCGCTTGAAAAGCAAGTTCGTGTGCGTTACAGAATTGATGGCGTTTTACGTGACAAGATGGTATATGATATTAACTTGCTTCCTGCATTATCCGCGCGGGTGAAAATAATGTCCGGCATGGATATTTCCGAAAAACGGCGCCCACAAGACGGGCGCTTTACAATAAACATAGACAGGCTTGACTATGATACACGTGTTGCAGTAATTCCAACAGTTTTTGGCGAGAAGATAGTTATACGTATTTCATCGCAAACCGGGCTGTTGAAAAATAAAACAGAGCTGGGACTTCAAGAGCCTGAACTTAAGCTTTTTGACAAATTAATGAAAAGCCAAGGCGGAATAATTGTTGTAACAGGCCCCACAGGCAGCGGTAAAAGCACAACGCTATATGCGGCACTGGCTGAGCTTAACAAAGAAAGCGCAAATATTGTTACAATAGAAGACCCTGTTGAGGCTAATATTGCAGGCGTAAACCAAGTGCAAGTTAATAGTAAGGCAGAGCTTACTTTTGCAAGCTCTTTACGCTCTATTTTACGCCACGACCCCGACATTATAATGGTTGGCGAAATTCGTGACAAAGAAACGGCCACAATTGCTGTACAAGCGTCTATAACAGGGCACCTTGTTGTAAGTACGTTGCACACAAACAGCGCCGCTGCAACAATAACACGGCTACTTGAAATGGGAATTAAACCGTACCTTTTAGCAGATTCCGTTGTTGGCATTATTGCACAAAGGCTTGTGCGAAGACTGTGCACATCATGCCGAAAGCCTGCGAGTGCAACTGAAAAGCAAAAGGAAATAATGGGTATAAATACAGCGGAAGATGTTGTTATAAATAAGGCAGTTGGTTGCCCACTGTGTAACGACTTAGGATATTACGACAGAATTGGTGTTTATGAAATAATGCAGATAACTCCTGAGATTAGGCGTGCAATACTTGGCGCCTTGCCATCAGATAACATAAAACAAATTGCAGTTGAAAACGGAATGAATACGCTTTTCACGGCTTGCGTAAACTTAGTTAAAAAAGGCTTAACTTCTTTTGAAGAGCTTTTAAAAATAGCGGCTGACTATTAAACGCATTTATAGTCAAACTTAATGAGTAAATGAGGTTTGTTCTTAATGGAAAAAATACAAGAGCTTCTATCAGCAGCAGTAAAAGTCGGTGCATCAGATTTGCACATAAGCGCTAATGCACCCCCCACAATGCGTGTTCACGGTAAGTTAATAGCATATAACAATGCTCAGCCGCTTTCACCCAACCAAACGGCACAGTTTGCAACATGTATTATGGACGAAAAACAGCACGAATTGCTTTTAGATAAAGGCGAAGTTGACTTTTCTTATTCAACGCAAACTAATAATCGTTTTCGCATTAACGTATTTATGCAAAGCCAAACGTATGCCATTACAGCGCGAATTTTAAACGAGAATATTCCCTGCCCGGCACAGCTTAATTTACCTGCCGCACTATTAAAAATGTGTTTTAAGAAAAGCGGGCTTATACTTGTTACAGGTGTAACGGGTAGTGGTAAGTCAACAACACTTGCAAGCCTTATTAATGAAATTAACAGTAAACAGCACAGGCACATTATTACGCTTGAAGACCCTATTGAATACGTGCATAAGCATAAAAATTGCATTGTTAACCAGCGTGAAGTAGGCAGTGACACACATAGTTATCCTAATGCCCTTCGGGCAGCTTTGCGCCAAGACCCTGACGTTATTTTGCTAGGTGAAATGCGTGACCTTGAAACGATTTCCACAGCTGTTACAGCCGCAGAGACAGGCCACCTCGTTTTTTCAACACTCCACACAATGGGCGCAGTTAATACAATAGACAGAATTATTGACGTTTTTCCACCACATTCACAGGCACAAATTCGCACACAACTTGCAGATGTAATTGAGTGTGTTGTGTCACAACAACTATTACCGAACGCCGACGAAAACGGCAGGGTTGCCGCATTTGAGGTTATGCTTGCAAACAGTGCAACACGAAGCAACATACGTGATGGAAAAACTTATACTTTGCCATCAGTAATTTTAACAAACGCAAAGCAAGGAATGCAAACTATGGATAATTCAATTTATGAGCTGTTCATAACAGGAAAAATTACACAAAAAACAGCGCTTGATTTTGCACACGACACCGATGCACTTGCAAAAAGATTTTCCGAATATTAGATAGTGTATGCATTATCTAGGCAGTGTCTACACATGTGAATTAAAATTCAAACTTAAAAGCGGGGATTACCATGACAAATTACACGTATACTGCAGTTGACGAGCGTGGCAAAACTTTAAAAGGACAAATTCAGGCAGACAGCATTGCACTGGCACACAAGGCGCTTAAAGCAAACGGAAAGACACCATTGACGATAAACGAGCCAAAAGGCCTTGAAAAACAGCTAAATTTAAGTTTCAATTCTAAGCCTAAACCCCGGGAGTTAGCAGTTTTTTGTAGGCAATTTGTAAGTATTTTTTCGGCCGGCGTGCCACTAATTTCGGCGTTTGAAATGCTTGAAGAGCAAACAGAAAACATAGTTTTAAGCAGCGCCATAGGCAAATGCTGTGTTGGTATAAGGCAAGGCATGTCACTTTCGGAGGCAATGAAAAGTTCGCCTAAAGTTTTTTCCGGCTTGTTTGTTACAATGGTTGCATCAGGCGAGGCATCGGGCAGCCTTGAAACTTCTTTTAGCCGCATGGCAACGCAATTTGAAAAGCAGGCAAAACTTATGGCGCTTGTAAGGCGCTCTTCGGCCTATCCCATTGTTGTTTTTATTATTTCAATTGGCGTTGTCATTGGGCTTCTTACATTTGTTGTTCCTAGCTTTGAAGAAATTTTATCAGACCTAAACGCAGAAATGCCCGCATTTTCTCGCGTTGTAATTAACGCAGGCAAATTTATGCAAAGTAACTGGTATTTTGTAATTGCTTTTATTTTTGCCTTTTCATATTTTATTTACTTGTTTTCAAAAACACCCGGCGGTACAAGTTTTTTTTCTGCTTTACAACTCAAACTTCCACTGTTTGGCATTCTTGCCACAAAAACAGCGGCGGCAAGAACTTGTAGAACGCTTTCAACATTAATATCGGCAGGCGTACCACATATAAACGCAATTGAAATTGCCGCAAGCACAATGACAAATAAATTTTTTAAAGAGAGCCTTTTGAAAGCAAAAGACGAAGTCATGCTTGGCACGCCATTATCAGAGCCTATATTATCAGATGGTATTTTTCCGAAACTAATGGGAAACATGATAAAAATAGGCGAGCAATCCGGCGATTTAGAGGCTATGCTTGATAAGCTAGCCGATTATTTTGAAGATGAAGTTGAAAACAGCACCGCCACTTTGTTAACTGCACTTGAACCACTAATAATTGTGTTTATTGCGGTTATAATAATTACAATAGTCCTTGCAGTTATGCTTCCAATGATGTCTATTTACGAGGGGCTTGACAACATATAATTATTTTTGAAAGGAATTTTACTAATGAAGGACAACGATATTTTAAAAGAAGAATGTAAAAATAACAAAGGTTTCACACTTGTAGAACTTATTATTGTTGTTGCAATAATTGCAGTTCTTGCCGCTGTGCTTGCGCCGCAGTATCTACAATATGTAGAGCGCTCTCGCGAGAGCAATGACTTACAAATTGCAACGTCTATAATGCGCGCCGCAACAACTTCTGTTGCAGACCCTATGGTTGGTGCACCGTCTAACGCAACATACACTATTACGTGGGGCACAAGCGGTGAGAATGACCCTACTTTCACAGTTGCAGGCGGCACAACCACAACAGATGCCGCGGCAGTTAGGCAATCAATAGAAAACATTATGGGCTGGGCAGATGGCGATGTTAATGATGCGCAATCGGCTGTTGGCAACAATGCTAATTTTGTGTTCACGTTAAATGTTGCCACAGGGCAAATTACTGTAAGTGAAGACAGTGCGGCGTGGGAGACGCAAATTGGCGTTAACCCTTAGAATTTTTTTGGCAAAATAATAAAGGGCGTATAAAACATGCAAACATTACAAGTTTTTTCGGCAGTTTTAGTTTTTCTTCTTGGGGCAATTACCGGCAGTTTTTGCAATGTTTGCATTTTGCGCATACCTAATGATGACGATATTGTATTCACACCATCTCACTGCACTTTTTGTGGTAAAAAGCTGCGCTTTTATGAACTTTTTCCAATTGTTAGCTATGTTGCGCTTCTTGGAAAATGCCATACTTGTAATACAAAAATATCGTTTCAGTATATACTTGTTGAAATTGCAAATGCCTTGTTATGGCTTTGGGTTTACAGCTGCTTTGGCGTGTCGCTTGAAACTTTACTTGGTTGCTTTTTTGCAAGCACTTTGCTTGTTTTGTCATTTATAGACATGAAAACATGTGAAATACCACCACAATTAACTTATTTTATTTTTGTGCTTGGCGCTGCAAACACACTTAATAATGCTAATTTGTTATTAAGCCATATTGCAGGTTTTACAATTTTATTTTTAGCGTTGTTTTTATTGCATTTCTTTTCAAACGGCATGGCAATAGGCGGCGGCGATGTAAAATTAATGGCAGGTTGTGGCCTTTTTCTTGGGTTTGCGCCTGCTATATTATCATTTATACTGGCAAGCTTTATAGGAAGCTTTGTGCACATTTTGCGTATGCGCTTTTTTGGTGCCGGGCATGTGCTTGCACTCGGGCCTTACATTTCAATTGGTGCATTTGTTTCTTATTTATATGGCAGCAAAATAATTGAAATGTACTTGAATTTACTTCAAATATAAAACTTTGTACTATATAAATATAAACTAAATGTGCGGAATTGGATGAGCTTATGGGAAAAAATATTTTAACAATTGAAATTAACGATATATTAACTAAGATATGCCTTGTAGCAAAAAAAAGCGGCGGTGTAAATATTATAAAAAGCAAGTGTTTTGAAACACCGCCATCTTGCATTTCAGACGGACAAATATTAAACCCCGAACTATTGGGCGACACAGTGATGAATGCACTAAAGCAAGACGGCTTTGACGATATAAAAGGCACAATATTCTCTTTGGCCTCTTCTAAAATTGTAAGCCGTAAAATTTTTTTACCACCTGTAAACATGCGCAAGCTAAACCAGATTATACATTCAAATGCAGAAGACTACTTCCCTATTGAACTTACAAACTACAATGTAATGCACACCGTCGTTGAAAAAGTATCAGGCACACAAACAGGTATTAACGTGCTTGTTACAGCAATACCAAAAAGTATTATATCAGGTTATGTAAAACTTGCAAAGTTTACAAACTTGCAAATAGAAAGTTTTGACTACAACTTAACTGCACAGTTTGAATTGTTTAAAAAGATAAATTTGCAAGGCACAACAATGTATATAAACATCGGTGTTAAACAAAGCATTGCAACATTCATGTTCGGCGCATCAATGCTTCTTCAGCGCGTTATCCCCTTTGGTGGCAACGAATTAATTGCAGAGGTTCAAAGAAAATCTAACATAGATGGGTTAGATGTTTTAAAGGCTTTAGCAATGTGCCAAAACCCTGATATAATGGCAAAATTATTTGATGGCAACAGCTTTTTGTCGTGTGTTTCAGGGATTGTAAGCGGCATTGAAAAAGCCGCAGACATGTTCAAAACTACTTTTAAAAACCATGATATACAAAATATTGTTTTGCTTGGGGATTGCGGTGATTTTGCCGGCTTTAAAAAGGCTGTTGGTGGCGAGGCAAAAACGCTGCGTGAAATAAAATCATTTTCTAAGGCAGTGTTCGGCAAGCATGCCACTTTCAATGCAGTTTGCGCCGCCACATTGTTAAACCCATTAGATAAAAATGCCGAGCTTGTCCCTTCTGAAAGCAAAAGAAAAAACAACGAAACAAAAATTGCGAACTCACGCTCTGCCGTAATAATAATGTTATTTTGTAACTTCGCCGGCATTTTGCTTGTATGTTTTGCGGTAGCTCAAAATTATAATGTACAAAATGAAATTGAAAGAAAAACTAAACGGCTTTTAGAATTGCAAGAAGTGCAAATTATTTATGATGATTACGTTTTACACGGTGAAATTCAAAACAGCCTTAAAACACTTGAGAGTTTAGCCGTAAATAACAGTGCTAATTTAACTTCTTTTTTAAGCGAAATAGAAGCTAAAATGCCACCTGAATTACTTTTGCTTTCAGTTACTTGTGACAATTACGGCGTGACACTAAATGTACAAACATCAACAATGGCGCAGGCCGCTGTTGTACTTTCACGCCTTAGAAGTTTTGACAGCATATCAGAAGTTTCAACAAGCAACTTAAGCGAGACCACAAACGAGCTTGGTTCAAACGTCACTTCTTTCACAGTTGTTTGTGCGTACAAACCACAAAGTGGCGAAATTGTTACCGACAATGAAAATAACGCCGTGCAAATAAATTAATATTTAGAGAGGGCGGGCAATAAAATGAACACGACTACTAATAAAAAACGTCTTATTTTAATATTAATAGGCACTGCGGTTTTTTCTGCACTTTTTGTGCTTATTTATATGCCGCTTCAAACAAATTTACAAAAGAAACAATCAGAGCTTGACGCTTTGGGCGCTGAACTTTTGTTGCTTGAAGACATGGAAAAAAACAGGCATGATTTTGAGCAAAACACAATAAGTGCCAAAAAATATATTGACGAGCAAATAAATTTTTACCCCGCTGATATAAAAGAAGAAGATGTTACCACGTGGCTTTTAAGTTTAGAAAGCTCTACAAGAAGTGAAATAATTAATGTCTCATTCTCACCGCCAACGTCTGTGTTGCAGTTTAAGGCCTTTATAAGCGGCGCTGACTCAAACTATCTTGCAGACATGAACGCTTATTCAAAAGCGTCATCTTTTTCAGGTACTTTTTCTTACAGTGGCATTAAAAATGCAATTGACATTATATATTCATCTAGCGATAGAACAAGCATAGAGAGTTTAAGCTTAACGTATGACGCAACTTCATCGCAAATTGCCGCAACGTTTAATATTACAAAATACTTTGTAAATTATCCCGGCGCCATTTACGCCCCCCTTGCAATAGAGCAAGCCGGTTCAGGTCTATCAAACCCATTTGGCACATACGAAAACTAGATGATATATACAATAGTGTTCAGCCTTTCAATTTCGGCAATTTTTTTGTTGCACAACGCTGCTAAAATTCACACTCAGTCACTGACGACACTATAAAAAATAAAATTTGCTTATACTGAGGTGTCATTATGAAATTTTTAAAGCAAAAAAATAAAATTTTGAAATTGCAAAATAACGGGTTTAGTCTTGTCGAGGTTTTATTATCATTAACAGTGCTGTCAATAATTGCACTGCCTATAAGTACTTTATTCTTGGCATCTTCAAGCATTTCTGCAAGAAGCGCACGCCTTAGCAGCGCAAGCCAAGTAGCCGAAAACATAGCCCAGCAACTGCAAAGTTCTAGCATTGGTGAAATTGATGTTGAATTGCAAAGCAGTGCGCCTGTTTTAAGCGGCATAACCGGTGAATTTGTCATGCCTGACAATGTAAACGGCAAAAGCGTATATTCGCCATTTATAAGTGAAAATGATATCAAAAATGATATTTATATTGAGTACAGGGGTATAACTTCAGGGCAAACAGTTTTTAACGCAATTGTTACTATTAAAAAAAACAGCACATTAAACGAAACATTGCTTTTTGAAAGTGCACCCATGGATTATGTAGCTGCACAAACAAGGCAAGAACAATATGACACAGATAAACATGCATGGCAAGCTTTTTTAATTGAGTGTGCAAACAAAGGCTATAAAATTACAGATGAGGCACAATTTAAAAAACGTGTTACCGCCGAGAAGCTAACAACTATTGATGTAAAAGTTCAGAATGGATTTTTACATGTCGTTGCAAGTTACTCGTATAATTTCAAGTACCCCACGATTGAAAGTGACGAAACAATTGTTTCATACGATACAAATCACATTTATTCTTGGCCCACAGGGCAAAATAGCGCACAAACACTTTTGACGCCACAGCAAGGTATAAGCTTGCAAAAAAATGATGAACGCCGCCATTCTTTATATTTAATGTATTTTCCGTGGTATTTTTCAAAAGAAACGTTTGTTATAAACAATTATAACGATATAGAACTAAATTTATTCCTTGTGAAGCAACTAGACAGCACACTTGGCGAAAATGAATTAACTGTGGGCGAATTTAACTACAAACCGTTTTTAACTGTAAACGAGAGTGATAATAATGTTATGAACACATTAATTCATACGAATATGGGCAATAACATTTCACCTGTTGGCGGTAAATTACATGCAAACTATATTTTTGGAACAGATGTATTTGAGCCACAGCCGATAGCAAAAAAAAATACACAAGAGCGAATGTATGATATAACCATTGACATTTTCGATGTTGACAGTGCAGACACCGGTATTGTATCAAATGGCCCAATTTACACTTTAAATGTGGCTGTACTGGAATAATGATTTTTCAAGAATTACAATAATTTTAAACTTATCTGTGGCAAATATTAAATATGTATATATTTTTAAAATAGTAATTGAGGCAACTTATGTTTATTATAGAAAAAGCAAAAAAAAGAACAGCAATGGGAAATAAAGGTGCTAGTTTAATAACAGTAATCATATCAATGTTTTTTATAACTACGCTGGGCGGTACTGTTTTGCATTTGGCATACACCTCATTTTTAATTGCCACAACACAAGAAAAAAGCACAACACATTCTTACAGCACAAAAGAACTTGTTGAATTTATACGTGCCGGCATTCAAAATGTTGTGTCTGACAGCGCTTATAATGCATATGAACATACACTTACTAATTACAACAATAGTGCAGAGTTTCGGGAAATTTTCTCAAATGAAGTTTTAACATGGAAAGAAAACACGATAGAATTCGATGGCCAGCAGCTGACAAATATCAACGGAATAGACTTATACGGAGATTACACGTATACCTACAACTTGCAGGTTATTGCAAATTTTTTGGTGGCGGCCGGCGTTAATAAAAGCGACATTTACATCGACGGTATTTCAGACACATCACAAAATAATGCGCCAATACACCTAAGTACTACATTAAAAAACGGGCAAACAAGTACAATGCCCGTTGGCACTGTTGAATACAGCAGTGAGAAAATTATTTTTAAAGACATTAACATTGTTTATAAAAACGCACAAAATAATATACAAAAAACAATAAGTACAGACATTGCAATAACAATACCGCCTTATTTTGACAATTTTAATGGCGATGTTTCAATAGATTTTTTAAGTGTTAGCGACTACTCAATTATCGCCTCTGAAAATTTATCTCTAAATTCATCTAATATTAATTCAAATGTATTTGCAAACACAATAGTATTAGCCGGCGGTGGCAAAACAGAAATTAACGACACAATTATAACACCGAATGATTTAGAAATACCAAGTGGCTATATTTTTAATATGCGTGATGGCGCAGAGCTTTGGGCAAGAAATATTGAACTGCAAAACGGCGCAATGTTAACATCTGCAAACAATAGCAGTATTTTTGTGCAGAATGACCTTAACATGAGTGGGGCAAACAGTGTTGCTGTAATAAATGGGGACTATTATGGCTTTAGCAACAGCGCAACAAACCCGTTATTAAGCAGCAGTATTATAATTAATGGTTTAAATTGTACTTTTGATGTTACAAATGCGCAAACTATAATGCTGGCAGGCAGCAGTTTTGTTGTAGAATCTGAGAGCGAACTTACAAACAGCGGTGTTTTAATGGGAGAGTCAATATCTGCACGGCCTAACCAACTTGCGTACCTTTTGCCTGAAAGTTTGCTTCCTGCAAACATAACAAGCAACCCATGCATTATGCCAATAAGCGAACCCACGCCAAGTATAGATGATATTAACACTTCGGCGCCTGTGCTGTTTAAAAGCACGCTTGACAATTACGGTGCAACAGTAAAAACATTGGCGTACAGCTTACCAGGAACAAACAACAAGGCAATTTATTTTTTCATCAACTTTGACAGTGCAAGCTCTGCAAATGCATACTTCAAAGATTATTTCACGTTAAATGGCGCAGAAATAACAAAATATCTTGATATATATACTACTTTAGGCGAGCATAACGGCAACGTACAAACACAAGGCTATGTTATACAAAAAACATCCGACGGGCAATACGCGCTTCCCGAAATAAACAGCGCACCGGAAAGCACCGCTAATTATTTGCAAACTGTTTACAAACGTCTTTGTACGTCCCTCTCAAACAATGACACAGCGGCAATTTCACCATACAACTATATTATAAACGAAGAAGCGCTTAAAAAATTTACAGGAACCTTGCAAAATAATGTTTTTGAATTTAACGACACAAATAATAACACACTTGCACTTTTTGTAGATAATGACACTTTTACACCATTTGTGTTGAACAGCGGTGAATATGAAAATGTTAGCCTTATAATTTCAAGTGGCGACGTGACAATAAACAGCATGTTTTCGGGCCTTATACTATCCGGTGGAAATGTTACAATTGCAACAAACGGCAGTATAAGTTCAGACAGTGCCAGTGTAATTAAAGCACTGAATGCCATGCACGAGAACGGCACTGCTGCAAAGCACCTTTTTACAGATGCGCATAACATTGCAGCAAGCGGTGAAATAAACACATCCGAAACACAAAATATTACTGACTTTGTTCAATATGAAAACATGTCAACAATGTGAAAATTCAATGCCGTGCATAGCTTTATAAATATAAGATTAGCGTATAATTTCACGCTGTCAATTTTATCTAAAGCATGCTAAAAAAATCGGCACAAGCAAAAAAATCCATTCTTTTTGGAGGTTTCAAAAAAAACGGAGGTTTTTATGCTCAACACAAAAGGTTTTACACTTATAGAAATAATAATTGTAACAGCAATAATAGCCGTTTTGTCTTCGGTCTTCATTTCAACCTTTTCACAAATTTCTTCTTCGCAAGCAAAAAAAAGTGCGTCGGATATATCCGGTTTATTGTCTTATGCACGTGTTAAATCAATAAGCGGCGAAATAGATGTAAAATTTGTAATCAACCAAAATAATGACGGCTACTTTGGAACAGTTTTTTCAAACGGCAAAGCGTCAAAAGAAGAAAAAATTGCACAAAGCGGTGCAATTATATCGTACACAAACACAAGTAACGCGGTAACGCATATCACAAATAACAGCCAGCTAACTGTTAGCTATGATTTAGCAGGCAGTTTATCTGCACCGCAAGACTTGCAAAGTATAAATATAAATTTTGATAACATAGAATACAAGATTTCTATTACACCTGAAACGGGATATCATGAAATAGTTTATTTGGAGAAAGCGCATGAATAACAAAGGTTTTTCACTTGTAGAGCTTGTAATTGCAACTGCAATTTCAAGCATAGTATTATTAGGCATTACTGTTTTTATGTCAACAAGTGTGCGTGTTTATTCGTCGCTTTACAATACTTCAAATTTACAAGTACAGGCACATATTATAAAAGCACAAATTAAAAAAAAGCTTGTTAATTGCAACTCGGGAATATATTTTGATGAAGAAGAAAATATTTTAAGTATTGTTAATTTAAACGATGATGGCACAAAAACTATGTATTGTTATAAATTGCAAGACAGCACACTTTTTTTTGGCACAGTACAAGGCACAAGCGAAAGCGACAACGAAACACTTGTGAATTTTATGAACACATCAAATAATATTAACAGCAAAATGTCAGACAGTGTAAAGGAATTTACAGTTATTACAAATGATAGAAGTGCACCACTTCAAGAAATTATTTTGAATATCACATTTGAAAAAAATGGCAAAATTTTGCAAACTGAAAACAATATCTATTTACCCAACAAGCCAAATTTCAGCAGCGATATTTTCGAAGTTCTATCATCTTAGAAAGGTTAAAGCTTGAATAAAAACAGCTATATTAACAAAATGAAAACAGAAAAGCTTTTATACAATAAAATAATTCTATGGCTAGTCGTCTTTGTTTCTATGCTATCATTATTTTGTACTCATAGTATGGCATACGTGTCTTTAAACGGTATTGAGTATGTGCGCGCTTTAAGTGAAGAAAACGGCGATGATTTTGTAATACTTGAAATACTTCCGCAAGCGCTGAACGGAAGCATTGGTTTTTACATTGAAAATGAAGAGCCCATCCAAAGCTATGTAACAAGCGAAGAAGATTTGCGCTCACGCATAGTGCAGTTAACTGCGGCAGGCCTTTACGCCCAGAACGGCAGTGCACCACTTAGCCCCCAGCAATATATTTTGCCGTGGCAAGCAAACGAAAATTCTCTGCTTGTTTTTGTGCCGCTTCAAAGTACAACTGTAAAAGGCACAATGGCCGTTGCAGAAAATATGGGTGAATTCAAATTAAAAACAGACACACTCTCAAACAGCTCAAATAACATCTTAGATTTTGATGAAGATGTGGCAAGTGCTATCGAGCAAAACAGTACAACGAATTATGCTGAAAATGCTGAATTCATTTATGTTGGAAGCGGCGGAGATTTCAACTTAATAGAAACAAACACTGAAAGCGAAGTTACAATATATTACGATAAAGCGGCAATTACAACAGGTTATATTAACAACAACTGGTTTAACCTTAATGTTTTGAACGACGAAAAATCCGCTGTAAATGTTGAAGTAATCAGCATGACACCTTCAATGCTTGATATTAACAGTGAAAACCCAAACTCTTTAAATAAAATAATAGAAAAAGCTGACATGATAGTATTATCGGCAGGATTTGACACGTTTGCAAATACAAGCATGCACAGCAATTATAGTGCAAACGACATAAGCAGTAGCCAGGCCGAACTAATAAAAAATTATGTGTTACCGCAAAACGGCGAAAAAGGCTTACCATTTATATTTGATGCGCGAATTGCAGGCGTTTCAAACACACAAATAGCACGTTTAGTAAACGAAATAGCAAACGGTAAAGACATGACTTATGGGTTTGTTTTCGAAAACATATACTGCTTTGCACCAACGCTAAGCCTTAATAACAAACGCCCACAACTTGCAACAAAAGACTTTAATCAGCAATATGAAAGCGCACTGTTTAATTACAGCGGCACTGTAAACGCAAATAGCTTTAATTATAACAGCGCATATCCATTTTACAGCGTTATTAGTGAGATACGCTTTGAAAATGAGTGGAGAAAACAATTAACAAATGGCGAAACTGCACCCGAAAATTATTATATTCCCGAAGTTGTAACAATGGCAACAAGTATACGCCACATTATAAATTACAGCTATGAGCAAAATAAAAAGCCGACAGTTATTATTACAGACGAAAACGGCAATTCACAAAACTCGCTGCTTTTGCCCACATTATATAACAGCTCAGAACTATCAGGCACTGTACTTTCAGGGCAAAACTTGAAACTGGGTTTTTATTTAACCGACTTAAACACACACAAAGACATAGTTGTAGTTCAACTTTTCTATGAAAGCAAAAACGGTAATTATTACTTTGATAATATTGCAGGTGAAATAAAAAAAATAGCCGAGGGCATAAATGCTGGCAGTACACAAAAATTCAGCGTTGTTCAAATGCCACAAAGCATAATTGACATTTTACAAGACTTTGCAAGTACCAACACGCCCATTAATAATGAATTTTTCACTTTTAATATTGAAAACGAAATTATAAATGCACTGGCAATTGAAAACCAAAATGACATCCAATTATATTTGCAGGCAAATGTAAAGACAGGGTACAGAAATTATAACGCCTTATCCCCTGTTTTTACATTAAAAAAACTTGGGCTACTGCCACTGGGTTAACATTTAAAAAATATTTGAGCAATTTATTTTTTTGTTATTCATATTATACTTTTTACAATATAAATTTAATAATAACACATATTAAACACTTGAAATGTATATATTTAAAGGGTGCTTAAATTAATAACTTTACGCTTTTAACAAAAAATGTTATAATATTATAAATTGAAAGAGAGGAATGCATATGAAAGAAGTAAACATTCAATTTTCACAAGGCTCGTCTGTGCAAAATTTTGTGCGTACACTTAACGGACTAAATGGCGACTTTGAGTTTATTAGTGGTTTTAGAATTATGGATGCACGTTCTATAATGGGTATTTTCAGCCTAGATTTATCAAAACCAATTTTATTGCGAATTTACGATGATGACGACAAAGCACTTACAGCTTTGAAGCCTTTTATAGTTTAAGCATAATTAGTATTTAAACTAATACATTGCAGGCTATACTTTTAAACCATATTTTCAACTATTAAATGTACATTATAAGCCACAACACAAATAATTATACCGCATGCAAATGCCCGAACTTTGGGTGTATTATTAACTACTTGCGGTGAAACGGAGATAACAATAAATGGATAACGAATTTGTAACTTTAACACTTGCAAAACAAAAAAATATTGCCCTAATTGCACACGACGGCAAAAAAGATGAAATGATAGAATGGTGCAAAAATAACAAAGAGATTTTACAACAGCATTTCTTGTGCGGCACAGGCACAACGGCAACACTTATTGCAAAAAACACAGATTTACCAGTGCGTGCCTATAACTCCGGCCCACTGGGCGGAGACCAACAAATAGGTGCAAAAATAGTTGAAGGCACAATAGACTTCATTGTGTTTTTTTCAGACCCACTTTGTGCACAGCCACATGACCCTGACATTAAGGCACTTTTGCGCATTGCCCTTGTGTATGACGTGCCCATTGCTACAAACAAGGCCTCTGCCGACTTTATGATAACTTCACCATACATGAACTCAGAATACAGCCGCAATGTTGAAAATTTTCAGCTTACTGTAAAGCGGCGCAGTGAAAATTTAGGCTAAGCAAGAAATGTATTTAGCCCTGCTTTTATCTTTATGCGCTTAAACGCTTGACAAATTTACTTACTTCAATTAAAATTTAATAAAGAATATTTATACTGCATTTGCAGTGTATGAAACGGAGATTTATAATGCAAAGAATTACTACAATTGAAACTCGTGATTTAAACGAGAGCAAAAAAAACGGCGGCTGCGGTGAATGTCAAACTTCTTGCCAATCTGCATGTAAAACATCTTGCGGTGTTGCAAACCAGCCGTGTGAAAACGAGCAAAAAGCTTAACAAAAACACGCCGCCTTTTTGGGCGGCAATTTTTTTGTAAGGTTTACACATTCAAAACACACTTTATGTGTATACAGTTTAAAACATAGAAACGAAAGACGGTATTTAATGGTACATCAATACAAACAAAATGGCTACAACATTGTTCTAGACACTCTTAGCGGCGCAATACATGTTGTAGACAATTTAATTTATGACATAATATCATTGTATGAAAAACACTCAAAAGATGATATAGTGTCCATTTTGGTCAATTCAAGCGGCAGTGGCAGCGAAATAACAAAAGAAGAAATAAACGAGTGTTTTGAGCAAATTGATGAGTTGAAAAACTCGCACAAACTTTTCACAACACAAAGCTATGAGGACATTGCAAAAAAGCATAAAAATACAAGCACTGTAATAAAGGCTATGTGTTTGCATGTTGCACACACTTGCAATTTAAATTGTAGCTATTGTTTTGCTGCACAGGGCAAATTTAATGGCGAAGGCGCCCTTATGTCTTTCGAAGTTGGCAAAAGAGCACTTGACTTTCTAATTGAAAATTCGGGAACACGTAAGAATTTAGAAGTAGATTTTTTTGGCGGAGAGCCGCTTGTGAACTGGCAAGTAGTAAAGCAGCTTGTTGAATACGCGCGAAGCATAGAAAAAGAACACAACAAAAATTTCAGGTTTACATTAACTACTAATGGGCTTCTAATTGACGATGATGTGATACAATTTGCAAACAAGCACATGCACAATGTTGTGCTTAGCCTAGACGGACGCAAAAATGTGCACGACAATTTGCGCAAAGACCTAGCCGGTAATGGTAGCTATGACAAAATAGTGCCGAAATTTCAGGAATTTGTACAAAAGCGTGAGGGCAAAGGCTATTACATGCGCGGTACATTTACACATGCAAACACTGATTTTTTAAATGATATTCTACACATGGCAGACCTTGGTTTCAACAGCCTTAGTATGGAGCCTGTTGTTTGCGATGAAAATGACAGCGCCGCACTTACTGACGACGATTTACCCACACTTTTAAGTGAATACGAAAAGCTTGCCATTGAAATGCTTGAAAGAGAAAAAAATGCGAAGCCCTTTGAATTTTACCACTATACACTAGACTTAAAAAACGGCCCGTGTGTTTATAAAAGGGTCACGGGTTGTGGAAGCGGAACAGAGTATATGGCCGTTACACCGTGGGGAGAGCTTTTCCCTTGCCACCAATTTGTGGGCGATAAAGATTATTGCCTTGGAAATATTTACGACGGCATTACAAATAAAGCTACACAAGACACATTTAGGAGTTGCAACATATATTCGCGCCCTGCTTGCAGGGATTGTTGGGCTAATATGTACTGCTCCGGCGGGTGCGCAGCAAATGCTTACCATGCCACCGGCGACATTAACGGAATATACGAATATGGCTGTACGCTTTTTAAAAAGAGAATTGAATGTGCTATAATGATGCATATTGCACGCCAGCTGAATTAAATTAATTGTTAAATTACTATTTTGAAACACAAAGCCGAAAGGAACAACTAAATGCAAACACCCATATGTGATTTTATACGTAATTACGTTGAAAATGACATCACACGTTTTCACATGCCCGGCCACAAAGGCACGGGATTTTTAGGCTGTGAACATCTTGATATAACAGAGGTAAGTGGCGCAGACGATTTGTTTTGCCCTAATGGCATAATATTGCAAAGTGAAAAAAACGCAAGCAAACTTTTTCAAAGCAGGCATACGTTTTATTCTGTAGGCGGCTCGTCTCAAAGCATAAAGGCAATGTTGTATTTGGCAAAAATGTTGTCAGAAACAACAAAAAACGGGCAAGCTTGCCAAAGCAAAATAGTTGCAATGCGCGCTTCTCACAAGTCGTTTTTCCACGGCTGTGCACTTCTTGGAATACAACCTGTTTTTATAAATACAAGTGCAGAAAAAACGTATTACAGCAGTATTATACATGCGCAAGAACTTGAAAAAACACTTGTTGAAATGCGTGAAAAGCCAATTGGCGTTTTTATTACAACAATAGATTATTTAGGTAATGCGTCAAATGTGAAAGAGCTGTCTGATGTGTGCAAACACCACAACATACCGTTGCTTGCAGACAATGCACATGGTGCATATTTGCAGTTTATGAAAAACGAAGAATATGCTCATCCTTTAAAGCTTGGCGCAGATTTATGCTGTGATTCTGCACACAAAACGCTGCCTGTAATTACAGGCGGCGCTTATTTGCATGTAAACAAGCAAACTATTTTTTCCTTTGAAAATTACGCAAGAAATGCATTGTCTTACTTTGGTTCAACAAGCCCTTCTTACCTTGTTTTGCAGTCACTGGACATGTGCAATAAAAAACTTTTTGACGGGTACGATAGAGAAATTAACAATTGTGCACTAGCTTTGGATAATTTAAAAAATAGTCTTGGAGCCATAAACATACATGCTGAAAAAAGCGACCCTTTACGGCTTGTTATTAACGCCGAAAATATAGGATATTCGGGCGAAGAGCTTTTGATGCTTTTGCGCGAATTTAAAGTTGAGCCGGAATACGCCGACAAAACTTATGTTGTTTTCATGGTGACACCAAACAACAAAGGCGATGATTTCGAACGGTTATACACGTTTTTTAAAAAGTTGCAAATAAAAAAGAGCTTTGTAAAAAAGCCCTTTTTTAAGAATTATAACGAATATGACTTAGTTTTATCACCGCGCAGCGCAATGATGCAGCCGAGCGAAAAATTACCGGTAGACAAATGCCTTGGTAAAATTTGCGCACAAGTGTCAGTAAGTTGCCCCCCCGCAGTGCCTATTGTAATATGCGGGGAAAAAATTACACAAAAAGCAATAGACACCCTTATTTACTACAATGTAAAATATTTAGATGTTGTTGCTGATTAGGCAGTATCTACACGCATATTGTGCTTCATTTTATTTATAAAAAGTATAAATAAATATATTTATCGTTATACTTTAAAATTTATTTGCTCTCTAAATAAAACTTATGGCCGCCTGAAAGGTTGTACACGCTTTCGAATCCGTTGCAGTGTAGAATATTTTGTGCGGCATTTCCGGTAACGCCTTTGTTGCAAAATGTAACAACAGGCGCTTTTTTATTTAAGCCTGCCATCTCGTCGCGTAGTTTTGCATGTGGTATATTTTTCGCACCTTTTATTGTGCCTTTGCTTTCAACATCACCATTTGTTCTAGTGTCTAAAAGTTGAACATTATCACCAAGTGATGCCAAATTTTCCGCAGTGACAAGCAATTTATCATTATTAATGGCATTGTCAAGTATCATTCCTGTATAATGCACAGCATCTTTTGCCGTGGAAAACGGTGGTGCATATGCAAGGTCTAAATCAAACAGTTCATCAACTGTTGCCTTATAAGTTATAAGTGTTGCAAAAATGTCAATTCTCTTGTCAACACCGCCAAACCCTACAATTTGTACACCTAGAAGTCTGCCTGTCTTTCTGTCGGCAACTGCCTTAATTGTCATTTCTTTTCCGCCCATATAATGCGGTTTATCGGGCTTAATGTTATGGCATACCTGAGCGTCAAAGCCATGTTTTCTTGCACGTTCTTCCGTAAGCCCTGTACTTGCAACAGTTATGTCAAATACTTTAAAAATGCCTGTGCCTAAATTGCCTTTATATTGCATTTTCTTGCCGCTTATATTTTGGCCGGCTATACGTCCTGTTTTGTTCGCAGTACTTCCAAGCGGCCTATATACTTTTTCGCCTGTAACCGTACAGAATGTTTCAATGCAATCTCCACAAGCTGAAATATCTTGTATGTTTGTATTCATTTCGCTGTCAACTTTAATTGCACCGCTAGTGCCAATTTCAACACCCATATGTTTCGCAAGCTGTGTGTTTGGGCGCACTCCTGTCGCCATTAGCACAATGTCAGCACTTATTTCTTTGCCGTTTGAAAGTTCAACTTTCCCATTTAATATTTTCGATATTGATGTACCAGTAAAAACATTTACACCTTTTGCCACAAGCCTATTTTCAAGCACTTTCGCAATGTCCTTGTCTAAATTCGGCGTAATGTGTGGTGCAAGTTCAACAATTTGTGTTTGAATTCCAAGTTCTGTTAAACTCTCCAGCATTTCAAGGCCTATAAACCCAGTTCCTCCTATTACGGCCGTTCTCGGTTTCTTTGCGTTTATGTATTGTTTAATTTTTATGCTGTCTGCAATATTCCTCAAAAAAAACACGTTCTCTGCGTCTACGCCGTCAATATTTGGTTTGAACGGTGTTGCGCCTGTGGCAAGTACAAGCTTGTCATAATTATCGGTAAAAACTTCGCCCGTGCTTATATTTTTAACAGTGAGAATTCTCTCTTTAGTATCCACATCAATTACTTCACACTTTATTTTAATGTCAATGTTGTACTTTTTTTTGAAAAATTCAGGTTCGCGCGGTGTAAGTTCATTCACAGCTTTAATTTCACCGCTTATGAAATAAGGCATGCCACAGCCGGAATATGAAATATTACTGTCTTTCTCATAAATGGTTATTTGTGCTCTCTCGTCGTTTCTTCGCGCTTTTGCCGCCGCCGACGTACCTGCCGCCACTGCACCTATTACAACTATTTTCATAATTTCATTCCTTTCTGTTTTTCAGGCGCAAAATAGTGTAACAAAACTTTCAATTTTGCGCCTTCTTCCTCATTCTTTTAAATAATATACGCTTGCAAAAAATTAAAAATATAGCCTACAATTATTATGCCAGATGCACAAATTGCAATAAACACCGCCAATAATTTTGGCTTAACAGCTTTTCTAAGCATTATCATTGACGGCAAGCTCAAAGTTGTAACAGCCATCATAAACGCCAGTATAGTGCCAAGTTGTGCACCTTTAGCTAAAAGCGCCTCTGCAATTGGTATAGTGCCAAAAACGTCTGCATATACAGGAATACCTATTATTGTAGCCATTATTACGCCAAACGGGTTGCTTTGGCCAAGTACGCTCTCTATTACGTTTTGTGGTATCCAGTTATGGATAAGTGCACCAATGCCCACACCTACAAGAATATACGGAAATACTTTTTTAAATGTGCTAATAACTTGCTCTTTTGAGTAAATAAGCCTGTCTTTTCTTGTCAATGTGTCTTGTGCTTCAATATCAACATTGCCGGCCTTTAAAATAAAATCTTCTACATATCGTTCCATTTTCAGTTTCTCAATAATTGTACCACCAAGTACGGCAACAACCAGCCCTAAAATTACATAAATAAATGCAACGTTAGCACCAAAAATACTCATAAGCAAAACAAGGCTTGCTATATCTACCATTGGCGATGAAATTAGAAAAGAAAATGTAACGCCCACAGGCAGTTTTGCGCTTGTAAAGCCTATGAAAAGCGGAATAGACGAACAGGAGCAAAACGGCGTTACAGTGCCAAGTAATGCTGCAACTATATTTGCCCAAACACCTTTAAACCTGCCAAGAATTTTTTTACTTCTCTCGGGCGGAAAGTAACTTTGAATATATGAGATGATAAAAATTAAAGTGCAAAGTAAAACTACTATTTTTATAACATCATAAATAAAAAAATGCAAACTACCGCCAAGCTGTGTTTGTATATCTATGCCAACACTTGTTAAAATACTGCCCACAAGCCTATTAAGCCATGCCATTCCTAAAAACTCTTGCTGAAAAAAATCCCAAGCAGATTGAACCATTATGTTTACCTCCAAATTTTCAAATCAAAAAAAGTTGATATGTCTATTATATGGCAGCAAACATAAAATGTCAATACTTAAATCAAAAAAAATTGATATGATTTTTAAAACAGTATTTTAATAGCAGTTTAGAGTAATTAATATGTTATTTATGGTTATATTTCAGCGATTATGCCGTAAGGCGCAAGCCAAACGCAACAGAATACAAATACGTATAAAACACAAAACAAATAGCTAAATAAGGCTTACTGCTAAGTACGCCTATTTAGCTATTACATTCTAATTATTCAGCGCTTTTTGTAATGTACGCCTCACTGACCCGGTGCCGCATAACATTTGCTTAAAATAATCTTCTATCTTTCCGGATAGGCCTACTTCTTCATAATCGACACCAAAAATGCTTTTATTTTTTAGCAATTGTAATAGCTGGCCATTATAACTATCTACATCCCCTGTTTTTATGCCTGAAAGCGTGTTATTAATTTCTTTGAACATTGGGTCAGGCGACAGCTCAATGCTCTCTCCGTCATCGTTTACTGCCAACAAATAGCGCAGCCAACCTGCAATTGCAAGTGGAACCGCAACAAGTTGTGTAACATCTTTTCCGTTTTCCACATAGCTTTTAATTGTTTCGCCAAATCGAATGCCAACTTTCTGTGATGTATCAGTTGCAATCCTTTGAGGCGTGTCCGGCACAAATGGGTTAGGCAAACGCTGCGTAATAACTTCATCTATAAATTCTTT
Organism: uncultured Bacteroides sp.; assembly: GCA_964371535.1. Taxonomy (GTDB): domain Bacteria; phylum Bacillota; class Clostridia; order Oscillospirales; family Ruminococcaceae; genus Ruthenibacterium. Next base: position 36,893 of record CAYJMH010000012.1, on the reverse strand, counting down.
CGGGCTTATTATCCCGGGGTCAACCACAACAGGTAGACCTTCTTTATAGCCTAAAGTCCCTATTAATTTTACTATGTCGTTGTCTTTCATCATCTCGCTTATTAGTGTGTGCCCCAATATGCAGCCATACACTGACATAGCAGTGTGCAGTGGGTTCAAACAAGTTGTAACTTTCATGCGCTCAGTTTTTTCAACAGTTTCTCTGTTAGCAATAAAAACGCCCGCTTGTTCAAGTGGCGGCCTACCATTCGGAAATTTATCTTCAATTACTAAATACTGCGCTGATTCCGCGTTTACAAATGGCGCAATATATGTATTCTTATTCGTTACAATTGGCGTCATATCTTTTATGCCGCCTTTTGTAAGGTCATCACAAACAATTTGGGCAGGCCTTGGTGTTATTTTATCAATCATACTAATTGGGAAAGTTATATAATTTTCATCTCCTAGATATCTTATAAAATCATCGTTCACAAAGCCATTATCAAACCATGACTTTGCTATTGTAGTTATGCTGGCTTTAAGCCTATCACCATTGTTGCTACAATTATCCATTGAAACAACTGCAACAGGTGGCTTGCCTGCTTTAAAACGCTCAAGCAACAATGCGCAAATAACGCTCATTGTATGGCGCGGCTTACAAGGCCCTGCTTGCATGTCTTGCACAACAACAGGTAGTAATTCGCCGCCTGCATTATAAATAGCATAGCCCTTTTCTGTAATTGTCAAAGAAATAATTTGAAGTGCTTTTGATTGAGTAATTTCTTTCAGGCTTTTTAAATCATCTTCATATTCTTCATTAACACACAAAGATTTTACAACAGAAGCTATTATTTCTTTCTCTGTTGAGCTGTCGACATTTAATGTTACAAGCATTGCAAGGTTATCAAATGGCTTATATATCTTTTCAATTATGTCATAGTCAAATGTTTCTGCGACAATAATTCCTGTATTACTTAATTTTTTATTAATTAAATTTTGTGAAAGTGCGGCTATGTATCCCCTAAAAATATTGCCTGCACCAAAATGCAACCACGTTGGTGTTTCTAAAGTTTGCTGTTTTAACTGATCTATATCATAGCACGGCAATTTAACATCAATTTTCTCCCATTTTTCTTTGTTTTCGCTAACACTTTTACTGTTCATTATTAACACAGAAATATCTCCTTATTTTCTTTTTTCGCTAAGTAATACCATCATTTTATCAATTAATAATTAGGCTGTCAATGAAATAATATTATTGTGTTAGCATTTTTTGTGTTTTGGCATAATAAAATCCATCAATTAATAGTATGCCTAAACAATACAAACTAAATTGATGGATGTATATTTAATAGAAAAAACAAAAAATGCAACTGACCTAATATTTATTCTTAGATAAATCTTTTATAGTCCTCGTAATTCGCTATCAAAAGGTTTGGTATATCAAGATTATATGGACATTTCGATTTGCACGCACCGCATTGTGTGCATTTTTCAACTTGCTTCATTTTTTCTTGCCACTCTGGCGTTGTGTGAAATTTTGTGGGCGAGCGCCGTACTAAAAGAGATATTCTTGCACATGTAAAAATTTCTATACCTTGTGGACATGGACAACAATATCCGCAACCCCTACAAAAAGCACCTGCCAAATTATTACGCTCATTAATTATAAAGTCTTCTGTTTCTTGTGTCATCTCAGGCGCGTTGTCAATATATGAAATAAATTCATCAAGCTCATTTTTACGCTGCACGCCCCAAATAGGTAGCGCGTTATCAAACTTATTTAAATAAGCATATGCTGCAGCGGAATTTGTTATAAGCCCACCCGAAAGTGCTTTCATGCATATAAAGCCTACATCATTTTGCTTACATATATTAACAATTTCCTCATCCTTTTCGCCTGCAAGATAACTAAATGGGTATTGCAATGTATCGTAAAGACCACTTGTGGCAATTTGCTGTGCCACATTTTGTCTGTGATTAGTCATGCCAATGAAGCGTATCTTGCCTTGCTTTTTCGCTTCAATCATACATTCATAAAGCCCACTATCTCCGCCCGGTTGTGGCATAATTGCATGGTTGTGAAATTGATAAATATCAATATAGTCTGTTTTTAGAAGTTTTAAACTTTCATTTAGGTGGTCCCAAAATTCAACAGCTGATTTAGCAGCTGTTTTCGTTGCTATTATTATGTTTTTACGAACGTGTGATAAAGCTTTACCTATCTTGTATTCACTGTCAGAGTATGACCTTGCTGTGTCAAAAAATTCAATTCCGTTATTGTATGCGTGCTGCAATAACTTAACAGCTTCGTCTTCACTCAGGCGCTGAATAGGTAAAGCACCAAAAGCATTTTTTTCTACTTCAATCTTTGTTCTTCCAAGTATTACTTTTCCCATAAAATTAATTTCCTTACCTACTATTTGTTAAAATGCAGGTATATAATTATTATACTTATTTTATAACTTGCAAAAAAACTGCAATAATCTACATTAACTATATTATAATGTAGATCTGGATATTTCAAGAACAGTGTATGTTACATTAGTACCATTAGGTAAGGTGATGTCAACACTGTCACCGGCTTTTTGCCCCATTAATGCGCTGCCAACCGGCGATTCATCGCTAATTTTGCCGTTCATCGGGTCTGCCTCGGTTGAGCCCATTATATCGTATTCAAACTCAGCACCTGTGCTTGTTTTCAACTTAACGTGTGTTCCAATTCCAACAGTGTCAGTTGAAAGTTCGTCCTCGTCAATAACTTTTGCATTTTTTAGCATTTTTTCAAGTGTTGCAATACGGCTCTCAACAAAGCCTTGCTCGTTCTTTGCCTCGTCGTACTCACTGTTCTCAGACAAGTCCCCATACCCTCTGGCAACTTTTATTTTTTCTGCAACTTCTTTGCGCTTTACGGTCTTAAGCTCTTCAAGCTCATTCTCAAGCGCACAAAGCCCTGCATAAGTCATAATTAGTTCTTTGTTTGGGTTGTTCATAAAAATCTCCATTCTGTGCACAGCACAAATAGTTTTATATAATCTCCACACAGAATGGAG
>CAYJMH010000012.1:0-33758 GCA_964371535.1 uncultured Bacteroides sp. | reverse complement strand
TAGTTTTATATAATCTCCACACAGAATGGAGATTTTTTTGGCATGTGCCGTTTGTAACGGCACGCCGTATTTTAAATTGTTAGCGTGAATTTCACGCTATTCTCCATTCTGTGCACAGCACAAATAGTTTTATATAATCTCCACACAGAATGGAGATTTTTTTGGCATGTGCCGTTTGTGGTGGCACGCCGTAATATATTTTATTAGTGCGATTTTTCACGCAAAACTCTCTTTTTTTAATATACATTATTTTAATTACACAGCGCACATAACATAACAATATATGGAATTATAGTTTGTTTATGGCAATATGTCAAGTATTTTTTTTATTTAATACATAAAAACACACTTTTTATAAGTTGCATAGCATTTTTCGTTATTTTGTATAAATAATATGCAATAAATAATAATTGTGTCATAATTTTGTAATAATCAAAAATTTACCACAGACAGTATTTTTACTGCCTGTGGTAAATATATGCAAGTTAATATGCTTTAATACATATTTAACATATATTATTACAGTATCAAATTTATATTACTCTTCGTCTGATTTTACTTGAATATATTTTTTAGCATCTTCTATAACTTTACCTTCTAAGTTTTGTGGTAATTGGTCATAGCGTGTGAACTCAAAAGTATAACTGCCCCTGCCCTGTGTAAGCTGGCGTAAAAATGTAGTAAAATCATGCATTTCAGACTGTGGCACCTCTGCTTCTATTATTTGTGCACCGTCTTCATTTGGCTGCATTCCAAGCACGTGCCCACGCCTTTTTGTAACTTCGCCCATTATGTCACCTGTGGCATCACTTGGCACGTTAGCCTTTAGTGTTCCCACCGGCTCAAGCAGCACAGGGCCTGCCTCAGGCAATGCCGACCTATACGACACCTTTGCGGCCAGTTTAAATGCCATTTCAGATGAATCTACCGGGTGGTAACTGCCATCTAAAAGCGTTGCTTTAAGGCCAACTACAGGGTATCCTGCAAGCACCCCATGGCGCACTGCCTCTTGCAATCCCTTTTCAACTGCAGGGTGGAAGTTTTTAGGCACAGAACCCCCGAAAACTTTTTCTTCAAAAACAAAATCTCCATCGCTTGTCGGTTCAAACTCAATCCAAACATCGCCAAATTGTCCGTGGCCGCCTGTTTGCTTTTTGTGCCTTCCTTGTGCTTTGCATTTTTTGCGTATAGATTCTCTATAAGCAATCCTTGGTTTTGTAAGTGAAATTTCAATGCCGAATTTTGATTTAAGTTTTGTACAAACAGCATCTAAATGTTGCTCGCCAAGTCCGCTTAAAATCTGCTCAATTGTCTCAGAGTTCACAACATAAGAGAGTGTTGGGTCCTCTTCTATAAGGCGCCCAATCGCACCTGAAATTTTGCTCTCATCGCCCTTTTGCTTAAGGTGTATTGCCATTGACAGTGTAGGCACTGTAAACTCGGGCTTAGCTAGGTTTACAATGCGTGACGGTGCACACAGTGTATCGCCTGTTTTTGCCGTGCTCATTTTAGTAATAGCACCAATGTCACCTGCTGAAATCTCGCTGGTGTCTGTTTGCTTTTTGCCCTTTATAAATACAAGTTTACCAAAGCGCTCAAGCTCGCCCGATGTAGCGTTTACAACACTGCTGTCTTGCGAAAGTTTTCCCGATATAACTTTAACATAGCTCAATTTGCCAATGAATGGGTCTGCCACTGTTTTGAAAACATAAGCACAAAGTGGGTCATTGTCATTGCAAGCAATCTCTACCTCGTTATTATTTTTATCAAGCGCAACAGTACCTGCGCCACGTGCAGCACTGGGAAGTAGCTTTTGAATGCCCCAAAGCACTTGGTCTGTTGCAGCAAGTGCAGTTGAAACGCCACAAAAAACAGGTGTTATATTGCCGGTTTTAACGCCGGCCCTAACGCCGTCTGTAAGCTCTTGCTGTGTAAAAGGCTCGCCCTCAAAAAATTTCTCCATAAGTGCATCGTCTGTTTCTGCAACAGCTTCGCGCATTGCTTCAAGCAATCCGTTTTCACGGTGCCCATAGCTAGGTTGCGGTACTTCACGTACTATGCCGGCTGCATAGCTGTACGCTTTTTGTGTAATTAAGTTAACATACACCCTGCCGCCTGCTTGGTCAACAGGCACAACTACCGGGCAAATTGATGGGCCGAATTCAGATTTTAATTCTTCAAAAACTTTGTAAAAGTCGGAATTCTCACTGTCTAGCTTGCTTACATATATCATGTGGCTTTTGCCTTTTTTCACAGCATTTCTATATGCCTTTTGTGCGCCAACAGATAAACCACTGCGCCCTGAAACACAAACTATAACACTCTCAGCGGCATCAATGCCTTCTGTTTGTCCTGCCGCGAAATCAAAAAGCCCAGGTGAATCGAGTAAATTTATCTTAATATTATCATACTCAACAGGTGCTATTGCAAGCGATAATGATGCTTTGCGTTTTGCTTCGTCTGCATCGAAATCGCAAACAGTGTTTCCATCTTCAACGCGTCCGTGTCTGTCTGTGCCACCTGTAAAAAACAACATTGCCTCTGCCAAAGAAGTTTTGCCGCTACCGGCATGTCCTGCTATAAGTACGTTGCGAATTTGATCATTTGCGTATCCCATATGTGTAAACCCTCTTTTCGTGCATGTGGCGCAAAATTGCTGCCACAACAAATTATAAACTTAATTTTAACATAAATCAAATAATAATAAAACATGTATTTTAAAAAATTCGCCGTTATCATGTAAAATATTTCGCCTTTTTGTTGTGTAAATTGACAATTTTTTCAAATTTTCATTCTTTTCTTTTAAATACTTCCACAATTATTAATATTAAACGCACACCCTATTGTTACTATAATATCTTAAACAAAACAATAAACTAATTTCGTAAATTTACTTTTGCAGTATTATTTAAAAGCGCATTAATAAATATCACCCAAAAAGAAAACCTATAACCGTGTCAAAATAAACTAACGCTTTGACATTGAAATAGGATTTTCTAATTTTTAAATATTAATAAATTTATTCTGCTGTCTCTTGTGCTGTGTCGTTATCTTCCTGTGCACTTTCTACATCAATTTCATCTGCTTGCTCAACAACAGGTGGGTCAATAAGCGCTTTTATTGAAAGGCTAATACGTTGTTTTTCAAAGTCAACTTCAGTAAGCTTAACTTTAACAATTTGGTCAGCTTTCAATGCATCTGATACCTTCTCAATTCTGTCATGTGATATTTCGCTAATGTGCACAAGGCCGTCTACGCCGGGTAGAATACGTACAAATGCACCGAACTTTGTAACAGAAACAACAGGCGCTTCAAATACTGTTCCAATCGGGAATTCATTTTTCAGCTTTTCCCATGGGTTGTCTGCCGCTTGTTTATATCCAAGCGAAACTTTTTTGTTTTCTGAATCAAGCTCTTTTATGTAAACTACTACTTCGTCGCCAACGCTTAAAACTTCAGACGGGTGACGAATTCTGTCCCATGAAAGTTCGCTTATATGCACAAGCCCATCTACACCGCCAATGTCAACAAAGGCGCCGTAATTTGTAAGGCTTTTAACTTTGCCGGTATATTGTTTGTCAACCTCAACATCTTGCCAGAATTTATCGCGAAGCTCATCGGCCTCTGCCGCAAGAACTTGACGAATTGAGCCGACAATATGGCGGCCTTCACATTGTGTAATTTTCAAGCTAACATTTTGCTTCACAAGTTTTGTATAGTCTTCACTGTGGCGCAATGTTGCTTGCGAGCGCGGAACAAACACACGCACATTATTAACAAGAACAACAACGCCGCCCGAATTATACTCAGACACAACGCCTTCCATAATTTCGCCGCTCTCAGCTGCAGCGGCAATGTCAGCTTTGCCCTTGTTCTCATCATAGCGTTTTTTAGAAAGGTATACTATACCCTCTTGATCTTTAACACTTGTTACAATAAGGTCAATCTCTTCACCTTTGTGCACAATTTCGTCTGCTTTAGCAGTAGAATCATTAGTCAGATCTTCAAGCCTTATAAAGCCTGTTTGCTTCATACCAATATCAACTTGCACTTCACTTGGTGAAACAGCACTAACTATACCTTTCACAGTTTGTCCTGCAAACACAGGTTTCATTGTAGCATCAAGCATCTCTTCAAAGCTAAGTTCTTCTTCACGTAACATTTCACTCATACTTTTCAGTACCTCCTCAATTACATACGATGGAGTTGATGCGCCTGCCGTTACACCTACCGTGTTAACACCCTCAAACCACTTATGGTTTAATTCGTGTTTTGATTCCACTTTAACAGATTTAGTATAGCGTCCTGCGACCATAGCAAGTTTTTGTGTATTAGAAGAATTTTTGCCGCCTATGATAATCATTAAATCACACATTCGGCTAAGCTCTTCTGTTTCTTGCTGTCTTTTCCATGTTGCAATACATATTGTATCAAATATTTTCACGTTTGTATATAGTTTTTTTACGATATTACAACATTTTACCCATTTTTTTATCTCAAATGTGGTTTGAGCCACCATAATTGCCCCATTTTTTACCAAATTTGTATCTAAAATGGAAATTAGTTGTGTGTCATCGTTAAAAACATACACTTGCCCACTTGTATGTCCTACTATACCTTCTACCTCCGGGTGGGTTTTATCACCGGCAACTAAAAGTACGTTTTCTTCTTTTTCTGCTTGCGTTGCAATTTTGTGTATTTTTGTGACAAACGGGCAAGTTGCATCATGAATTATAACTCCGTTTTGAGAAAGTTCATCATACACATTTCGCGCTACGCCATGGCTTCTGATTACCACATCAAATCCATCGGGTATCTCACTTATATTATTTGCTGTAACAGCACCTTTTTTTTCTAAATCACCAACACATTGTGCATTATGAATTAAAGGGCCGAGTGTTGCAATTTTCTTATCGCTGTCAAGCAAATCATTCGCCATTTTAACAGCCCTGTTAACACCAAAGCAAAAGCCGGCTGTTTCAGCCTTTATAATTTTCATACTTTTAAACCTTTTTCTAATAGTTAAGTTCTTCTATTTTCTCTCGCAATAAGGCCTTGCATCTGCGCAAGTTAGACGCACTTTTTTCACCGTCCATATTGAACTCAATTGCAGGTATTGGTGGGCCAAACATTACAACAGCTTTTCTTATTGGCAAAATTTTGCCCTTTTTATAAATAATATGGCATGGCACCATATCAACACCTGCTTGTGCCGCTATAACAAATGCGCCTGATTTAAACTTAAGCAGTTCGCCTGTTTTGCTGCGTGTACCCTCAGGAAAAATAAGTGCAGGGTTACCGCTTTTAACTTTATCGATAATTTTTTCAAGCACTTTCATGTCGCCCGAGCCCCTACTTATTGCCACTGCGCCAACAGAGTTAAAAAGCCAATTCAAAAAAGATAATTTAAACAATTCTACTTTACCTAACACAAATACTTTTTTGAAAGTAGGAACGCCAAGAATAGTAAAAACAGGGTCAAGTGCAAATACATGGTTTGGCGCTATTATATAGCCTCTATCTTTTGGTAAATTTTCTTTGCCTATAATTTTAAGCCTGTATAGCGGGTAAAAAATAATTGCCGCAAGCGATTTAAGGAAGATATACCACATATTTTTCTCCTGTTTTAAATATCTAATTTATTTTTTATAACGTCTAACAACACCTCATAAGATTTTTCAAACGTATTGCCTGTGGTGTCAACTAAAATGGCATCGTCAGCACATTTAAGTGGCGCCGCCGCCCTTTTTGTGTCGTTTTCGTCCCTTTGTACAACATCATTAAGCACATCTTCAAACCTCACATCTTCACCGCGCAATTTAAGTTCTTCATATCTGCGCTGTGCCCTGTCCTTTGGTGTTGCTGTTAAAAATATTTTAACCTGTGCATTTGGCAAAATAACTGTGCCTATGTCTCGCCCGTCCATTAAAACATTGCTTTTTTGTGCAAGGCTTCTTTGTGCTTCAAGTAAAAACTCTCGCACGCACACATGGGCAGACACATTAGATGCGGCCATAGACACTTCCGGTGTGCGAATTAGCCCTGTTACATCTTCGTTGTTTAAAAACATGCGCTGTTCACCATCTACATACCGCAAGTCCAAATCAACATCAGGGAGCAGCCCCTCAATTGCAACGGCGTCTTTTGTATCTTTCCCACTTCGAAGTGCAAAAAGTCCTAACGTTCTGTACATTGCGCCGGTGTCTACATAAATAAAACCCAGCTCTTTAGATATTTTACGTGATAACGTACTTTTTCCGGCACCTGACGGCCCATCTATTGCTATTGAAATCATATTATAACTCCTTCATCTAATTACTAATTTATTTTCTTTGCCTCAACAGCTGCTTGTGCTGTTGCAAAAGCAATTCCTAAATTATAACCGCCGGTATATGCATCAACATCAATAACTTCACCTGCAAAATAAAGGCCCTTGCAAAGTTTACTTTCCATTGTTTTAGGGTTAATCTCTTTTGTGCTTACGCCTCCTGAAGTTATTACTGCATGTTCCAAGTCGCCTTTGCACTTTATTTTCACAGGGAATGCCTTGAGAAGCTCAAGCAATTCTTGTCGTTCTTTGCGTGTTATTTGGTTTATTTGTTTTGTGCTGTCAATTCCCCATATGTCAATTACCGGCGTTCTCATGGACGCAGGCAATAATTTAGTGAGGCTGTTAGAAGCTTCTTTTTTGTTTAACATCGCAAAGTCTTCGTCAATGCGTTTCATTAAAACTTCATTTGAAAGTGCCGGTTTTGTGTCGATAGTAACTTTATATTTATAGCGCGACAAGTCTTTAATATGTGCGCTTGCACTTAGCACCAATGGGCCCGACAGGCCAAAATGCGTGAACAACAACTCTCCTTGCTCTGTAAAAATCGCCTTCTCATTTTCGTACAAAGTAAGTGTTATATTTCTTAGCGAAAGCCCTGTCATTTTCTTGCACACACTTCCGTTTTCCACAAGCGACACAAGGCTTGGCTCGGGTTCAATTATAGTATGCCCTGCCTGCTTTGCAAGTGCATAGCCATCGCCCGTACTTCCCGTTATAGGGTACGAAACACCGCCACACGCAATAATAACTGCATGTGCGTTTATAGTTTTGCCGTTCTCAAGAACAACCCCATTTATTTTCCCATTATCTAATAACAGCTTTTTAACTTTGCTGTTGTATAAAAATTTTGCGCCATTTGCACGCTGTAACATTGCGTTTAAAATATGCTGTGCTTTGTCGCTTTTAGGGAAAACACGGCGCCCTCTCTCTGTTTTAAGCGGTACACCGAGTTCATTTTCAAACAAATCTATAATAAATGCCGGTGGGCATGCATGCAAAGAAGAATATAAAAAGCGCGGGTTCCTTCGAACATTTAATAGAAATTCATCTACTGTACAATTATTTGTTAAATTGCAGCGTCCTTTGCCTGTAATAAGAAGCTTTGCACCCGGTGTCGACATTTTCTCAACAACTATAACATCATAGCCACTTTTTACGGCAGCACCTGCGGCAAAAAGGCCTGCAGCGCCTGCGCCCACTATAATAATATCAGGCACTTTTCGCCCTCCATTCTTCTATTGCCAAAACTGCGCCGTTAAAGCAGAACATTATAAGTGCAACTTGCGCCGCACATAAATACGGCATGCGCCCAACAGATGCACTGAAAGAAGTTACGAACATATATGACACAATTAAAGCGCGCAAAATTACGCTTAAAAGCAGCCCTGCCTGTGCCCACCAAATAATTTTGTGGTGCCATGTTTTTTTTGTAAAAGTAGCAAGCATTGCTTTTTTAGCATTTTTAATTTGAAAAAACAGCGCCATTACAAACGAAACACACATAAAAGCTGCAGATAAATAACGAATAATATTAAAAATAAAGAATGCAATGTTTTGAAGCGGCGAATAGTAAGCTAAGTCTGTATGTGGTTGTGCCGAAATGTTTGTTTTTTCCTTCAAAAACTCTTCATACTCCGCTTGTTGCTGAGGTGTTGCAATCGATATTTTTTCAAAAAACGGTTCACATTCTGTGTAAACCAGCATTCTTCCTATATTTATAGCACCTTCAACTAGAACAGGCGGCAAGTATTCTGCCTTAAATGTCATAATCGTGCCTGACATCTTATTTTTCGCGCCTATAAGCTCACCGCTGTCACAAGCCTCGTTGATACTATTTGCAAGGTTTTCATAATAGAGCTTTGCTTCCTGTGCGCTGCCGGCATGCCCTGCGTTATAAACCGAGTGCCGCAGTGCCCAATAAAAGCCACCGGCCGGGTACTCACCCGTTTGTTTTGCACCATAATTATTAAGTATAAACTCTGTCTCCAGCTGCTGTGCAACATCGCTAAATTCCGGTACAGCCTCGCTTACAGCAACAATTGCAGCGTGTGAAACGGGCACTGTGTCAATTTGTTCAAGCGTGTCTGATGAGCTTACACGTACAAGTGCGCCATATGCATCGTTAAATTCACTGCTTGTAAAATCACTTACAGTAAAACGTCCGTAATAATGCAAGTTAATAAAACTTAACACAATAGTACACACAAGTAATATGGTGTACGGTATTAATTGCGAAGCCAGTAACAATATTTTTTCACGTAAATGCGTATTGTTTTTAATAGCAAAATAACAAGTGACTATTGTGGCAGGTATGCAAAACACTAAAAACCAGGCGCCATCTTCCCTATTTAAAAAAGAGCCGGAAAGGCCAAATGCGGCAATAAAAGCGCATAAAAGCGATTTTTTTGCTGCACCTTGCGCGCGTAAAGCCATGCCTAAAAAACCAGCAAACAAAAAAAGCGCGAGTGCATTTGTTAAATTTTCTCTATACACCCTTAACTGCACTGCCGCCGCAGTTTGTACAGGGTTAAAGACAAGAACAAAAAAAAGCAAAAGTTTAATGTAATTTTTTTTAATTACAGGGGTTAAAGCGTACACTGCGCAGGCGCAAGAAATAATGTAAAGTATTTGGCCACCAAGCAAATAAGGCACATTAAACACATGTAAAAACGCAAGCCACACTGAAAAAAGTGGATATTTGCTAAGTGTTAGCCAATTGTATTCGCCAAGCCATTGCCCATTTACAATGCTTACTGCCGCATTAAACATCAGTTCATCATCAATTGGTGCCGCACCCGGGTAAATGTATATCATTTGTGACAGCGACAATAATAATTTAAACGCCACAACAAAAGCAATAAAAACAAAAAACATTTTGTGCGATATATCGCCGTTAAGTAAACCCAAACAGCGTTTTTGCAATTTTGAATTCATTTATAGTTTTTCCACCTTTTCAACAAGATATTTTTGTTGTTTAACTATAATGTCTACAAGTAAAGAAAGGTATTTCAAAATAATTGTAAGAATTATAAAAACGCCAAAAAATCCGCCTGTCATCGCTAACATTGTAGTTGTCCAGCCCTCAACAGGCCTATTTTGCCCAAAGAAAACTGCAAAAATATAAACAATCACAGCAAACATACCAAGAAGCATTGCAACTGCAACGCTAAAACTAAATTTATAAGCAAAGTTAGAGTAAAGCGCAAGCGAATTAACAGCAAGCGAAAGCCTCATGCCACTCTCCTTTTTTTGTGACGGGATAACACTTTCGTGTGTAATTACGTAGTTATTAAGGCCACATGTTGCATACGCCGCTTTTCTGTAAACAGGCGTTGCGGTAACAGCCCTTACCCTGTTAATTGCACGGCGCGATAAAAGGCGAAAAACTTCTGTTTGAAAATTGTTTTTCGACTGTGATGAGCTTTTTAATATTTTATAAAACATTCCGCTTACAGCATTCCTGTTGCACTTTGGCCCCACAGACACTATATCGTAACCCTTTAGCAGCGTCTTGTACGTTTCAAAAAGCAGCGCCTTTTCAAACTGAGAGCACACCGAATCAAATTCAAATACAAAGTCGCCAATCGCTGCATCCACACCTGCATTTATGCACATCTCTTCACCCTGTGAAATGCTCATAGAAATTAATGTAATCGGTGCACTGTTTTGCGTTGCAAACTCTTTTATCTGCTCTTCGCTATTATCAAACGACGCATCGTTCACCAAAATTATTTCATAATGCGCAAAATTTGTGCTAAGTTCAGTATTCAGCATGCTTAAAAACGATATAATCTCACGCTCGTTATTTTTAACATATGCAACCGCAGAAACATAATTTTTATCTTTGTCGCTCATATTATTGTTCATAATAAATTTGTACCTCTGAAATGAATTTTTTCAGTGAATTTCAATTTTAAACAAGTACATCATCAAGGTCATATACTGTGTTTATTTTTCCTGAAAGCACACTGACAAACGTTGGCTTACTCGAAAATTCCCTAACAACAGTAGGGCGTGAATCATCTACCTCGCTTGTTTTTAATATGGGTTTCATACTAAACAAACTGCTGTTATACGTGAATTCGAAGTCGTCATTCAAATATTTTTTCGCAAGTTGGCTCATATTGGGCCATGCACTTTCCGGCTTTGCCGGGCATTCGTTGCAGTTGTAAAGGCTATTAGCTTTACAACTGCCCCCACTGTGCTTTTGGCACTCAAATGTGGGCTGTTTGTCATAGCTTGTTTTGTGCGGCGTATGGCAAACAGCCGTTAAGCTGTGCAGGCCTGTTTTGCCAAACGGCATTAAGGAGAAAAACGGCCCGTCCATAACAGTAATACCTGTGTTTTCTAATTTTGTGTTAACGTTACATAAAATAATTTCGCAAAGTTCATATTTTATTTTAAACGGCTCAAATCCAAATAATTCATGTATATTGTTAACGCCGGCATATGTTGCGTTCAAAACATAAGGTGTCTCATATGTTTCACCTTTTTGCGTTGCAATTTGCCATGTGTTATCACACTTTTTCGCGCTTACTACTTCACTGTCACATTGAATTGTTACATTCGAAATTTCTTTTAAAATGTCTAAATAGTACTGTTTTAAAATTTGCGCATCGTATGTGTACTCTTTTGTTAAAAAAGCACCGTCACAAGTTTTATTTTTAAAATACTTTTCAACCGGCACGTCTTCGCACATTATATTGGCAACTTTGCAAAAACGCTTAAATTCCGCTGCATTTGTCCAACTGAAATTTGTACTTGTTGCATATATTTGGTCAAAATCATATCTTTCGCAAAAAGAATAATCTTCATGAAAACGTTTAAAATAATTTGCGCTTTTAATAGCAGTAGAGTAACTTCGTGGGTAATGGTACCCCATGTGCACACGCGCTTGGTTAATGTATGTTGCACGCATAAACGGGCTTTTGTCCCGCTCTAAAACAAGCACATTTTCGCCTTTTTTGCCGCAAAGGTGCGCAGCGTAAAGGCCGTAAAAACCTGCACCAATTATTATTTTATCATAACTTTTAATAATAAAACGCCCCTTCACACATAAAAACACAATCTGCAACATTTAAAATGATATTTTCATCTAAGCTATATAACTTTAATAAATAATACTTTAATTATGTTTTGCTTTGTTTTAATTAAATATAATTTAACACATATCAATAATTCACTTACACATTATACGCACCAAATGCGTTTGCAAGCAAAATTTTCATTAAATTACTATTACCTTTTATGCCTTTAATTTTTGTAGGTGTAGGCTCATTTTTTGGGTAAATTCTTGCAACCGGCACTTCTGTTGCGCTTAATTTCAACTGTGTTGCCCTTGTAGACAAATACGCAAGCAACTCATAACCCACAAAAACATCGCGCAAAGGCAACACTTTTGGGTGGCTTAAATATTTCATAGAGTATGCCCTGTAAGCATTTGTTGTGTCTGTAAACCATTGGCGCGCTGTCAAACTAATAATTGGTGCATGTATAAAACGCACTGCAAAATAGCGTATTAAAGGCGTATTTTTGGCAATTCCACCCTTTATAAATCTACTTCCCTGTATTAAGTCAAAACCTTGTTCAAGCTTTTGTAAAAACAGTGATATATCCTCGATAGAGTCTTTATTGTTACCGTCTATTGTTACAACACCTATATAGCCCCTTTGCATGGCAAAATGTATACCCATTCTTAGCTGTGCGCCTTGTTTTCCGCTGCCTGTCTTCACCAACAACGTATTAACGCATAGTTCCTTCAAATTTTCATGCTCCATGCTGCCGTCTGTGCTTCCGCCATCGCAAAGTATTATGTCTGCAATTTTGTAAATACCTGCTGCTTTTGCACGCTCCAGCTCTTTTTTTATGCGCTCGCCCTCGTTAATAATAGGTATAAGGACACAAAACTTGCTTTGTTTTTGTTTTTCGTCCAACTCAAAAATGTCATAATCCGGCACACCACTTATGTTTTTTATATTGTTTGTCAAAATATACCTCGCTTTTTGGCTAATACTATATTGCGCCGACGGTGTAAAAGTACTTAACTAAATACATTTGCGACATATTCTAAAATACATTCAACATCTGTTAATTTTTGTACTTTCATCTCAATTGAAACATATTTTTTGTAACTACCGCTTTTAAGCAAATTCGCAAGCTCCTCGTGCTGCTTTTTGCGCTCACACGTTAGGCTAATTGCCTCTAAATAAGGCTCGCTTAAGTGCACATGGTTAACAAGCTCTATATTTTGTGATAGAGTTCGCAAGCTCTCTGAATTAACAAGAAATGTTCCAAAATCATAATTCACTTTTAAATTCTTCACTTTTTTTGCAAACTCAAATGCACTTTCACTTGTGTTGCAAAAATTAGTGCCATAAATTTCAGGGTTTGCCTCAAGCGCTATGTTCGTGCCATTATCACTTGCATACTGAGATATTTCATCAAAAAACATGAGCACATCTTCTTGTTTTGCGTTTTCGGGCATTACCCTGTTTTTAGGGCAACCAAAAACAAGGTTGTTTATTTCAAGTTCTTTTGCAAAATCCACAGCTTTTTTAGTATAGTGTGTCAGCTTCGCTGCTTCTTCTTTAATAAAAATATTGCCAATTTGCCCATACCATATGCTTTGCATGGACGCAATTTTCAGCGAATGCTTATTAAAAAGCTGTTGTTTCTCTTTTTTTGCAACCGCCACACTGTCATACGGCTTTTCACCCGCAAAAATACTTGGCGCTATTTCAATAGCACTAAAATTGTATTTATTCAAAAGTGCATATACTGCTTCTCTATCACTGTTGTCAAAGCCTATATTAGAAATTGCAAGTTTCAATTTTTTCAACTACCTTTATTGTTGTTTTAGTTTTTCAATGTTAACAAATTCAAAAATATCATTAAGCACTTGAACTTTATCATACATATATTTTCCGTTCCCACCAAATGCCTCGCTGTATTTTGTGTGCATGTCATAAAAAACAGGTTGTGTGGCAAGTTCATTTTCAAAATTCAAACCGCCTGTTAATTTTGCGTATATTTCTTCAACACAACAAGGTTGTGTTGCAATGTTAAGTGTAAAAATATTTGCATTTATTGCTTTTGAAATATCTTTGTATAAATATTTTAAGTTGTAAAATTGGTAATAAGAGCGACTATGTGTAAAATATAATGAATTAAAGTTGTTTTTTTCAAAAAAATTCTTAAGTTCTTCTTTGTCTTCGTTTTTCGCCCTAAGTGTCAATGCATAAAAGCCATTCACTTGCTTTTCATAACTTCTTTCAACTAAGCTGCTTTTATTTGACAGCTCAACAAATTTGTCCTCTTTCAACATAGACGGTGTCAATGTCAAAAAGTCATAAATAAAATTTTTCTTCAGCCCATTCCCAAAAAGTCCGGGCAACCTTACTATAAGTGCATTATCATAATTTTGCCGCACTTTTTTTTCAAGCAAAGCCCTGTTTCTTCCATATGCTTGCGTGTTTTCATAGCTTGGCGGTGCGTCCTCGTTTGCACCGTTTGGGCTTTCATATACATCAACAGTGCTAATTAGCACAAGTTTTTTGGGGTTTATTTTTTCAATATTTTCAAATGCTTCCATGCAAACTTCAAGGTCTGCCTGCGCATTGCTGTTTGCCAAAAATTTTGCTGCCGGCACACCTGAGTAAATTAGCAAATCAGGATTAGTGCCAAATGCCAGGTTTATATTTTTACTGTTATACATATTTGTAAAGTCATGTAAACCGGCCAAATTACCGCCAACAAAACCCGTATATCCAACAAGCGCTGTTTTCAAATTGCTAACACCCCTTTAAATTGTGTACCATTTTTTAATAAAAGCAAAACAATACCGCATATGTATTATATTATAACATAATAGCGCATAGCATAGCAAGCAAGTAATTTTTTTTTAAAAAAGTGTTTATTTTATATTAAAAAAGCTGTATAATATTTAGGTAAGTTTTTAGTAATAAAATGCACAAAACGTGAGGTATAAAATGGGCAAATATGATAGAATTTTGAACGGAAAAACAAAAATACACTTTGTTGGTATTGGCGGAAGCGGAATGTTCCCGCTTGTGCAAATATTGCACGCCGTCGGTTATGAAATTACAGGCTCTGATGTTAACGAGGGCGATATTATTGACAGAGAACGCAAAATGGGCATTGAGGTTGCTATGGGGCACAGTGCAGACAACGTAAAAAACGCACAGCTTGTTGTGTATTCTGCCGCCATTATGAAAGATAACCCCGAAGTTACATTTGCAAAAAAACAAGGTATTGAGACGGTAGAGCGCAGCATTTTGCTTGCATGTGTTGCTAACACATACTCACGGCCTATATGCATTTCCGGCACACACGGAAAAACAACAACAACTGCAATGACAACGCAAATTCTTGTAATGGCCGGTAAAGACCCTGCTGCTGTTATAGGCGGCAAACTGCCACTTATTGATGCATACGGCCGGTTTGGCGCAAATAATGAAATTGTTGTAGAGGCTTGCGAATACAACAACACTTTTCTGCATATAGAGCCGTACAACAGCGTTATTCTAAACATTGATGAAGACCACATGGAATTTTTCAAAACAATGGATAACTTGAAAAATTCCTTTAAAAAATTCGCAAAATCCACAACGTCTGCAGTTATTGCCAATGCAGACGACGCAGAGACGCGTGATGTAATATCAAAGCTTCGCCAAAAAGTAATTACGTTTGGGCGCTTTGAAAAGGCCGACTATATGGCTGTAAATGTTGCACAGCACCGCGCATCATTCTATGAATTTGATGTAAGTATAAAAGGTGAAATTTGCGCACACATAAAATTAAGCGTGCCCGGTGAACACAACATTTTAAACGCACTTGCAGCGTTTGTTGCAGCAAATGAAAACGGCTGTACGCCTGAGGAGTGCAAAACAGGCATAGAGGCGTTTAAAGGTGCAGGAAGACGCTTTGAAATTCATGGTGAAATAAAAGGCGTTACTATTGCAGACGACTATGCACACCACCCTAAAGAGCTTGAAGTTACACTTAACAGCGCAAAAAAAATGGACTATAATAATGTATGGGCTGTTTTTCAGCCGTTTACGTATACAAGGACAGCACATTTACTTGATGATTTTGCACGTGCACTTAAATTGGCAGATAAAGTTGTAATGACAGAAATTATGGGCGGGCGTGAAAATGCAAGCGACCATAAAATTCGCACAAAAGACCTTGCCGAAAAAGTGCCGGGCAGTGTGTGGTTTGACACTTTTGACGATGTTGTTGATTACGTGATGAAAAACGCAAAACCTGATGACCTTGTTATTACGCTTGGTTGTGGCGATATTTATAAAGCTGCAAAGAAAATGATGAAATATTATTAAATCTTACATGTATAACTTATAAACAATAAAGCGAAAGAAAGGTTTTATTATGTCAGAAATATACGATATTGCAATATTGGGCGGCGGCCCTGCAGGTTATATTGCCGCAATTCGTGCGGCACAGCTTGGTGCAGGTGTTGTGTTAGTGGAAAAAAACGCACTTGGCGGTGTTTGTATGAATGTTGGCTGTATTCCCACAAAAGCACTTTTAAAGTCTGCACATTTAAACCGTGAATTTAACAATGCAAAAGACCACGGCATAGATGCGGCACTAAGTGGCACAAATTGGGGCAGCGCCGTTTTGCGCAAAGACAGAATTGTTAAAATGCTTGGCAAAGGCGTACAACACCTTATGAAAGCTAACAACATCACCGTGATAAACGGCGAAGGTACTGTTGCAAGCCAAAATGAGATTAGTGTTGTTTTGAGTGATAATTCGCAAAAAATTACAATAAATTATAAAAAACTTATAATTGCAACCGGCTCTTTGCCGCTTGTTCCATCTTTTATTAAAGGGTGCGAGCTTGAAGGCGTTTTAACAAGCACGACTGCACTGTCTCTTTGTGATATACCACAGCACATTGTAATAATAGGCGGCGGTGTTATCGGGCTTGAGTTTGCAGAAATGTATAGCAGCTTAGGTGCTGCTGTAACAGTGCTTGAACTTTCAGCGCAAATTTTGCCAAATGAAGACGAAGAAATTTCAGCCGAGCTTTTAAAATTGCTAAAGCGCAGAGGCATAAAATTTGTACTTGGTGCAAAAGTTACACATATAGAAAAAGCAGAAAGCGAACTTTGTGTTTACTATAACATTGAAAACAGCGAAGAAGCACAAAGCTATATTTGCAATAATGTTTTACTTGCAGTTGGTCGCACATTAAACAGCAATGTTGTTTCAGCGCTAAATTTAAATACAGAAAACGGCAAAATAATTGTTGATGAAAATATGCAGACATCACAGCCCGATGTATATGCCGCAGGCGATGTTACGGGCGTGCGGCTTTTGGCACACTTTGCATTTGCACAAGGGCGCATTGCCGCAGAAAGTGCAATTGGAAAAGCCGGCGCAAGTATAAAAATTGACCTTGACACTGTGCCCGCTTGTGTTTATACTTCGCCCGAGGTTGCCTCTGTTGGCATGAACGAAAAAACCGCGCGTGAGCGCGGCATAAACTTTAAAATAGGGCGAAGTGATTTTAGGGTTAACGGGCGAAGCCTAACACTTGCCGAGCGCGACGGTTTTGTGAAGATAATTGCCGACGAGAACTCAATTATTATAGGTGCGCAAATATTAGGTGAAAACGCTTCCGAGTTAATATCTGAATTAACGCTTGCCATAGCATTAAAGGCCGGTGCGCATACACTTGCAAATATTATTCATCCGCACCCATCATTAAGCGAGGCCGTTTGGGAGGCGTGCAACAAAATTGCAGGCACGCCTGTGCACTCATAATTTTATTCTAATCGCCCGATATTCTTCCACAGGCAGTTGCAGTTACAGTGTCACCAAGTTCAACAATGCTACCTTCATTTGTTGTTCCTGTTTTACTTTTCAAATTCACAGTCACTTCCACTTGTCCAATAGCACCGAGAGCCCTCGCCTCTTTTTCGGCTTGCTCTCGTGCTTTTTTTTGTGCAAATTCCACAGCATCTTCACGCAATTCATGCACTGAAAGCCCACTGCTTGAATAAACCTTATAGCCCACAAACTCATCGCCCGGGTAGCACGGCGTTATTGTTACTTTACTTGTTGCGCTAATGTCTGCCACAATTGCGCCAAATGCGTTTGCCACTTCTGCATGTTTTGGTATTATAAATTCGCAACCAAATGCCTTTGCCACTTCAGGCAGAAAAATATGTGTAGGTGCGCCTATTCCTATTAAAGTTGCCGGCGTTGTAAAATTAAAATTAATTAAGTTGTAATTTTCATCATTCCTGCTTTTCCAGTTGTGCTGAACAAGCTTTAATAATTGTTTACTCATTGGCTTTGTAAATATTTTTTTATGGCTGTGTGTAAGCATAATCCGCGCAAGGTTTTTGTAAAGTTTTTCGCCTACTTTGTCATAAACCATGTCACAAAACCTTTGCAAATCTTGTTGTGAATCTTCAAAACCATATAAATTACGCAGTAAAAAGCGCACACCAAAAATAGATGCATCTTTGTTATATGCACAGAAATCACCTTTTATATGCATAATATCTGTCGGCGTTAAGCCTGCGCGCATTATAATGCCTTCATTTTCAAGGCGTTCGGTTTTCAAATTATATAAATCTATCACACCGTCACCCAGCATTACCGGGCTTTTTTCAAGCTTACTAATTAAATTTTTCTCATACTCACTGTATGTGTCTAAATTCTTAGGTGCACGCACAATATACAAAAATTCATGGAGTGGAGCATTCGATTTAACCTTGCCTTCGGCTAGATGTTTTAAACTGTTAAGAATATTTGGGTGCTGAATACTTAATGCGCAAAGTGGCTGCACACGCCGTGTATCAAGTTGCACACTCGCTTCTTTGCAAAAAATCCTGCTATCGCCGCCAAGTCCAAATGTGTCAATATATACGCCGTTAATTTGTGTGCGCCACCCGCCAATTTTAATTCCGTCTGTCATACACGGGCTGTAATTTTCCACAATTGAAACATCAGTTGTTGTTCCGCCTATATCTACAACAACACTGTTGGCACACTTTGCTAAAGACAGTGCACCTATAACACTTGCCGCAGGGCCGCTTAATATAGTCTCAACCGGTTTTGTATGTGCTGCAACATCTGTCATTAAGCTACCGTCGCTTCGTACAACCATAGTTTTAATGCTAAGGCCCTTTTGCAATAGTGCTTTTTTTACGCTTTGCATAAAATCCTCGCTTACAGGCAACAGGCGCGCATTTAAAAGTGCAGTTGCACCACGTTCCATAACATTTAAATCTTGCGCAAATTCGCTAGACTTAACAAATGGCACATCATATTTCTTCGCAAATTCTATTTGCGCTTTTTCTTCGCAAACAGCACCGTTTTGCATTGCATTCAGCTCTGCCATGGCTAGTGCTTGTGCCTCGTTAAGCCATGCACCATTTTGCTCCATAATCTCTTGCCATTCAGGGTGCAAAACTGTACTTCCGCTTGCGCCACTGTTTAATTCAACACAAAGCACATCATCATAATCAAGGCCATACTTGTTTTTAGCATCAATCCAGTGCATTGTTTCTTTCGTTGTGCCCATTATAATTAATTTGGCTCGTGCACCTTTCTTTTCAACACATGCGTTTGTTGCAAGTGTTGTAGACATAGAAAGTAGCACAGCCTGCTTCAGCAAATTTTCCGGCACTAAATCCAGAGCATTTTTAATTCCCACGCTCAAATTATCTTTTGTTGTAAGCGTCTTACCCTTAGTAATTATTTCTTTCTTTTCATAATCATAAACAACAATATCGGTATATGTTCCGCCTGTGTCAATTCCTATTCCTAAGCGCATGGTGTCTCCTTTAATTATACAGACTTCGGCAAGTGCAAAATGCACTTGCCGAAGTATTTTTAAATTTAAGCTTTGTGAAATAATTTTCATTGTAAAGCCGCGCAAAACAATTTCACCGTATAATGTCAATAATATCTAATAACTAACAACTATTTGCCTAAATAAGTTTTTATTATTTTTAAGTACTCATCTGGGTAAAATCCAATTTCACCGCTAAAGCGTGTTAAGGCAATAAGTCCGCCGTCAATTTCATCAATTGAAGCCAGCATTTCAGCGTTGTCTTCTTTAAGCCCGCCACCATAAATAACAGGCAACCCACCTGTTTGCTGCTTAACAAATCTAGCAATTTTTTCTATGTAAGGTTTGTCTGCCGGTGTTTTCCCCGGGCCTATGCTCCAAATTGGCTCGTATGCAATAACAACACTGCTTTTGTCAACTCCATTTAGCCCTGTGCTAAGTTGTTTTCCTAATACATCTTGCCAATTCTCTTGCTCTTCGCTTGTCTCTCCAATACAATATAGTACTTTTAGGCCTGCACTTTGTGCGGTTTTTATTTCTTCGTTTAAAATTTTATTAACAAACTCTTTGTCATTAACCCCTGCAAAATTTAAAATGCCAAGTTTGTCGGCACGCTCTTCACAGTGGCCAATTATTGTTGTAGTACAGCCCATTTCAATTGCGCTGTTTGCGGTACGCTGTGATGTGAAAGCGCCAAAATTTCCGCCAACTGCTGTGTCAGCACGGTGCACAGCCTGGCAGCCAATATTTATTGTTGAGCTTTCATTTTTAGCTTGCACTGCATTTATCAAATGTGCCTCGGGCATATACATGCTAAACTGCACTTCATCTTTTGAGTACTTTTTCAGTTCATCTTGTGTGCTTTTAACAATAAAGCTCGCCCAGTCTTGCATAGGCGCAAGCTTGTTTACACCGCCGTTATTAGGTGAAATATCAAACCTTTTCAAATTCAGACAAATATGTTTCATAATTAGTATCCTTTAAATTTATTTTTTATAAAATATTTTATAAAATTAATACAATTCCTATGTTATTTTCTATATCAATCACCCTTAGTAATTGTTTGCATTTCGCAACACTTATACAACTTAATAAACATTTTTTAGCTTTAAAATGCCGCTTTTAAGTTTTTCAAGTGGCTAATATATAGTTTAAACAACACACGCCGTACACTGGTGTGTACTAAATTCAAAAAAACTTCAGGCGTCGAAAACCACAGACGACAACCTGATTAAATTGAACTGCTTTCGTTAACTATTATATAAATAATCCGTAGGATTATTTATATTTATTTTATGGCGTGGCATAGCCACATGCCAATTTATATTATGCTCGTACCTCGCATAACATAAATAATCCTCAAATAATAAAAAGTCAAGCCACAAAAAAATATTTAAAAGCAAAACTTACAGAGGGCAAACAAAGCTGACATAAAAAGCTATTTAATACCATTAGAGCGCACAGGGCAAAAAAGTTGTCATTAAGAATTGTTCTTTTTTGACCGTAGGCGGTCTTATGGTATGGGTGTGAGGGCACAGCGTTTAGGGGTCCGGGGGAATCGCAACCCCCGGCGCTTTTGCTACTTTTCACGCTGAAAAGTAGGTGTTTCTTTTTCGTAGCAATTTTAAATAGCACAAGGACTGTTTATAATTTATTTTACGGCGTGGCATATCCACATGCCAATTTATATTGTGCTCGTGCCTCGCACAATATAAATAATCAACGTAAAACTTCTGTGCGTAGCAAGGCAATAAGTACCCTTGCAATAAAAAATATTTTTCATCGCAAGATAATTTTGGATATTGAAAAAATAACATAATAAAATGTTAACATGTTACGTTATTTATGTCAATGCTGTTTTAACTAAATTGTGTTAAAATTTACAATCAAAACAAACATTATTTTTCCTGTAAATTAAACAGCTAAAACTTTCGCCCACAAAACCGAACATTTATCACGCTGCAAATAATCACGGCGCAAGCGTTGCATCTACACCAATTGTTTGCGCCCAAACATTAACATCGCCATCCTCATCAAATTTCGCTAGCGCTATTTCGCCTGTTGAGGTATGCACATGAAACGAAAAACTCGCGCTGTTCCCAGCCACCGATTGAGCATCTTCAAGCATGCCTACGGCACCTGTGCCTGTAAAATCAACGTCTGTTGCCTCAACACCCATTATGCCAAAAATCATTTCTTGTAAATGTTGTAAAGTCGATGCATCATTAATACCTGTGGCGCCGTTTTCGGTTAAGACGGACACACGTGACAGTGTTTGAGGTGAGCGTATATATAGTTTTCCGCCATACATTTCTTGGTCGGCTTCTGACCTAGTTGCACCACCTGTTGCCCACAAAACTTCTAAAACGCAACCTGCAGGTACGTTGCTTTGCGGGTCAGCAACTGCAACGGTAACAGCGCGCATTAAATTTGTGGCAACTTGTAAATCGTTAGATTGGCGTGAACGCTCGACATATTGTAAATACTGCGGTGCCAATACAGCTGCAAGTATCGCAATAATTGCAATTACAATTATTAACTCAACAAGCGTAAAACCTCTATTGCTTTTTTTGTTATTACTTACTTTATACATAACTACCTCCGGGATATTATTCGTGCAGTTATATAGTTTGTGTAAGTTTTAACATTTTATAACATTTGAATGCAATTTCTTTTTTATTCACAGCCGGAATTTCACTTTTATTATTGTTGCTTTTATTTTAATTCAAACACCATTACCGTTCGCGGCTTTATTGTAAAATTATATACAGTGTCGTTATAATCGCACAACTTCTCGTCAAAAGTGTTCATAGAAAGCTTCCAATCAAAACCGCCCGGTAATTCAGGTAGCGCACAGTTTAATTCTTGCCAATATGTGTTTATTGCCAAAAAAACTGCATCCGGGCGTTTGTGCTCTTCTTGCCCTGTGAAAAGTGCACCTACATAATGGTCTGTTGGTTCAAAATATTGGCAAGCGTGTGCAGTGTTGTAAAAACTTACATCTGCAAAGCCTAATGCACCGCCACTTATATTAGTCCTAAGGCATTTATGTTCTTTTCTAAACTTTATCATTGCCTTAAAAAATTCAAAAGTGTCTTTATTCTTTTTAAGCAATCTCCAATCAAGCCATGATATTTCATTGTCTTGGCAGTACGCATTGTTGTTGCCATTTTGTGTGTTTTCAAATTCATCGCCGGCTAAAAACATAGGGTTCCCACGGCTACACATTAACACGGCACACGCATTTCGCACCAGGCGCTTCCTAAGCTTGTTTATCTCATAATCGTCTGTCTCTCCCTCGTGCCCACAATTCCAGCTATAATTATCATTTGCACCGTCTGTATTGTTCCAGCCGTTGGCTAAATTGTGTTTTTCGTTGTAAGCATATAAATCATGCAGTGTGAAACCATCGTGACACGTAATAAAATTAACAGATGCATTTTGACGCAAAAATACGTCGTATAAATCGTGTGAACCTGCAATTCTGTATGTTGCCGCCTGGGTATAACCACAATCACCTTTCAAAAATTGGCGCATATCGTCCCTGTATTTGCCATTCCATTCTGCCCACCTGCTCCAAGACGGGAAGTTGCCAACTTGATACAGGCCACCTGCGTCCCAAGCCTCGGCAATAAGTTTTACATCGCCTAAGATGGGGTCAAATGCTAATGCTTGCAAAAGCGGCGGCTTATCCATTGGCGAACCGTCTTCGTTCCTTCCTAAAATGGAAGCTAAGTCGAACCTGAAGCCGTCTACATGATAAGTAGTAACCCAATAGCGTAGGCAGTTTATTATAAGCTGTTGTACAATTGGGTGGTTGCAGTTAAGTGTGTTGCCACAGCCGCTGAAATTATAATAATAGCCCTCTGGTGTTAGCAGGTAGTATATGTTGTTGTCAAAACCTTTAAACGAAAAAAACGGCCCATTTTCATTGCCCTCTGCCGTGTGGTTGAACACAACATCCAAGTAAACTTCAATGCCTGCGTCGTTCATTGCTTTTATCATCTGCTTTAGCTCTGTGCCTTCTCTGTTGTACTCAACACTTGCAGTATAGCTAGTGTTCGGCGAAAAAAAGTTCACAGTGTTGTAGCCCCAATAATTAACAAGGTCATTTCCCTCGAAATTTCTGTAATCAAGCATTTCATCAAACTCAAAAATAGGCATTATTTCAACTACATTCACGCCTAATTCAAGTAAATAAGGTATTTTTTCAACCATAGCGGCAAATGTGCCGGGCGCGTTTGTTTTAGACGACGAATGCTTTGTGAAACCGCGCACATGCATTTCGTAAATAATTAAATCTTCCATAGGAAGTAATGGCTGCTTAGTGTTTTTCCAATCGAAGTTATTGCAAACAACACGCGCCTTATAAAAGTCGTTTTCTTCACGCGTTGCACCCCACACACTTTGGCCTGTTACAGCTTTTGCGTATGGGTCAAGCAAGTACTTATCTTTGTTAAATATAAGGCCTTTTTTCTCATCATAAGGCCCGTCAATTTTATATGCATATTCAAACTCTTCAATATTCAATCCAAAAACTATCATAGAATACACATTGCCTATTTTGTAATGCTCGGGGAAAGGAATTGTTGCAAACGGCACATTCTCAGACCTTTTAAACAGCACAAGCTCAATACTGGTTGCACAGTGCGAATAGACAGTAAAATTCACACCGCAAGGAATTAAAGTTGCACCGTCCATGTCATACATCCCCGGGCGTATGTCAAAGCCGTTAATGTTATCCATTGGAACTAAATTTATACCTGAAGAATGCAAAGTGCCCTCATTTATCATTGTACTTTCACTGCTTTTACTTTTTTTACTGCTTTGCATATTCATTCCTACCTTTCATACATGGCGTGGCGCCACACATCAGTTATAACAACATGTCGGTAAAATGCAACCATTTTCAGTGAGAATTATAGTAGTTCACAATGTGCCGTTATACGGTAATGACGTTATAACGAAGAAATAATATCGTCCATACAATAAAGCCCGGCCGGTTTTTTAGCGATAAACAGTGCGGCGTTAACTGCGCCGTTTGCAAACACATTTCTCGAGGCAGCACTGTGTGAAAGGCTGATGACTTCTTCAGGCCCACAAAAAAGCACTTCGTGCTCGCCCACTATGCTGCCGCCCCTAACTGCATGTAAACCTATTTCTAACGGCTCTCTTTTTTTGCGTTCTTCATGCCTATCATAAACATAATAGTATTCATTGCTGGCGGCACTTTTTATGGCGTCGGCAACCATAAGCGCTGTACCGCTTGGTGCATCAAGTTTGTTGTTGTGATGCTTTTCAATTATTTCTATGTTATAGTCAAGCCCAAGCAAGGCATTTGCCTTCTTTGCAAGTGCTATAAGCACATTAATGCCAAGCGACATGTTTGCGCTTTTAAAAACCGCTATATTCTCCGCCGCTTTTTCCATGTTCTGCAAGGTGCTGTCTTCAAGGCCTGTTGTGCAAATAACACATGGCAGTTTTTTCATGGCACAAGCATTTATAAGTCCGTCAACAACTGACGCGTTCGAAAAATCTATAAGCACATCTGCATTTATATTGCACTTTTCAAGCTGTGAAAACACAGGTACACTCGACTCTTTTTCATACGTATCAATTCCGGCAACAACCTCACAGTCACTTCTTGCACTAATTAAATCTTGCAATGCCCTTCCCATTCTTCCATGAATTCCGCTTATAATAATCCTTGTCATAAATATCTCCATTCTGCGGCGGGATGCTTTAATATATGTTATTAGCGTAATTTTCATGCTAATATCTATTCTGCCGCTTTGCCGCCACTTACAATAATAAACAACTTTCCTTTATAACTTACAGGTGCAGGTGGTTCAAAAAGCACATTTTACTGTGCAATAATGCTCATTTCAAACACACCCAATTTTTTAAAAAAATTGCGCAACACACAGTTATCATAATAATAAAAATTCGAAATACCTTTTTTAATGCAAAAGTCCATCATCTTGTTTGCATCGTTTTCAAATATAAAAATATCGCGATAGTCATCTAGTTGTACAGCCAATGGTGCATTGTTAAACGCACACAAAACATAAACAACTTTGCCCTCGCTTTTCTTCAGCCTATACCAACTTAATACGCTATTATAAATTGCCTCGTCATCAAATTCATTTACTACAATGGCATAATCGTCCCCTTGCTTTCGCAATTTAAAATAATAAAAGCCACGTAAAACAAATATCAGTTTCTTCATGTTTGTTTCCATTTCTTATGCAAACTTAAACAGTGTGCACACTATCTAGCATATTGCTTTGCTATTATTTCTTTCAATGTTTCTATCCCGTCTTTTCGTTTACATTCAAGACGCTTTAATATTTTATAATTGTGGCGTGCTATTTCCTCATACTCTTTAAATGTCATGTCTAAATTTAAAAGCTCATCATATTTAATAAATTTTAAACCTAAATGAACAAAATCTCCAATATTCTCACTTTTAAATATTGGTATTATTCCAAATTGAATATACTCAATTATTTTTGTGGGCGTAGCAACGTTGTTTACAGGCGTGTCATCTCTTAATGCAAAGCCTAAATGGCTGTATTTGTACGTTTCAAACACTTTTTCAATGGGCACACTGTCTATCTTAAACGTGCGCGGCATTTCCAATGCAGAATTCTGACTTTCAAAGTCATTTATATCATGAGTGAAAACATAATAATTGAATTTTTCATTGCACTTGCTAATTGTGTCTTTCATCAATGGTATATTTTGCCATGCCATTGTGTTTCCTGCATACACTGCGTTAAATGGCTTTGTTTTGGGCTTTTCATTCATTATAGCATCAAAGTCCACACCTATATCCGACGTAAAAACGCTTGTATTTACTGCGTTTCGCAATTTCTTTTTGTACATTTTTTCATAATGTCTTTCCATTGCATCGCTTATAACAAGTGTACAATCTGCCCTGTCAAGTAAAAGCTCTTCCGCCGCTGTTGCGTACTGCGCTTCCAGAAAATTAAGCTGCATAACATGCTCTTGTGGCAAAACGCCGTGTATATCCCAAATTTTAAAAACATTTTTTGCTTTCAGCAATTTTTCGGGCGCATTTCCAACAATATTAAATTTACACCTTATGGCGCTGTGTATATATAGTATTAAACAAAATTTTGCAACTTTAACCGCTATTTTTGCACTCACATCATCGTTACTAACAAGGTGCAAAACCATATGACGTTCATCTATTATTTCAATTTTCGGCGCAGTTTCTCCGCTCTCAAAGTCTAAATGCACACAACAAAGAGGGTTAAGCACGTAATTGTCAATTGCCACAACACGCTGCATATAACCCTCTTTTGCATTACAAGTGTAGGGAGACAACACACATATAGTGTTGTTTCCGCTACTCTTGTTTTTCAATATGTATTTTTTCACTTCGTTTAATATTAGTCTTTGCATACATCACCTAAAGTTGAATGCTTACATTTTATTGACTTCGTAACCATACTCCTCATATTCGCTAGCAGAAAAATTTCTACACAAGGCCTTTTGCCGCAAGCGCCGTGCGCAACGTTTGCTTTGCACTTTCGCTCAATTCGCCAAGCGGCAGCCTGCATTTGCCCACTTTATAGCCCATAATATTAAGTGCCTCTTTAACAGGTATTGGGTTTACATCACAAAATAGGCTATCAATAACGTCCATATACTCAAGCTGAAGTTTTAAACTCTCTTTGTGGTTGCCATTAAAGAAATGCTCGCATACATTATGTGTTTGAAGTGGTGCAATATTTGCAAGTACTGAAATAACACCATAAGAGCCAAGTGATAACAGCGGCAAAATTTGGTCGTCGTTGCCCGAATAAATTGCAAGCTCATCACCGCAAAGTGCCGCAGTGCGCGCAATTTCCGTCAAGTTTCCGCTTGCTTCTTTTGTTGCAACAATCAGCTCGTTCTTTGCTAGCTCTTTATATGTTTGCGGTTTAATGGTCATGCCTGTTCTTGACGGCACGTTGTATAAAATTGCAGGCACACCCGCTGCGTTTACTATTTGGTTATAGTGTGTTATAAGCCCCGATTGATTGGTTTTATTATAGTATGGTGTAACAAGCAAAAGTGCATCAGCACCGCGGTTCACTGCCTCGCAAGACAAATTAATTGCGTGGCGTGTATCGTTACCGCCTGTACCTGCCACAACAGGCACACGTTTATTTGTTGTTTTTACAGCAAACTCAATAACATTAAGGTGCTCTGCATCGTCAAGTGCAGATGCCTCTCCTGTTGTACCGCATGCAATTATTGCATCAGTTTTATTTTGTATTTGAAATTCTATTAGTTTTCCAAACTCAGGATAATTAACGCTTCCATCTTCGTTCATGGGTGTTACAATTGCAACGCCTGACCCTTTAAATATACATTTTTTCATATTTGACTCCATTCTGTGCACAGCACAAATATTTTTAAAATCTCCTTACAGAATGGAGATTTTTTGCATGTGTCGCCTCCTAGCGGAGCTGTCGACAAACAAGGACTTTAAATAAAGCAGGGCAAAATTTCCACCTATTCTACATGAAACAAAAAGCCGGGGCACCACAGCGTTTATTAACAAGCATTTTTTAAAATATGTGTGATAATAAACTATTCAAAATAGCCTTTAGCCGCAAGTAGCTCTGCAAGCATAACGGCGCCGCCTGCCGCACCACGCAATGTATTGTGTGAAAGGCAAACAAATTTATAGTCATATTGGCTATCTTCCCTGAGGCGTCCAACTGAAATAGCCATGCCATTTTCAAGGTTTCTGTCAAGTTTTGTTTGTGGGCGGTTTTCCTCTTCAAAATAATGCAAGAATTTTTTCGGCGCACTCGGTAAATTAAGTTTTTGCGTTGGGCTCTCAAATTCAGCCCACTTTGCTTTTATTTGCTCTGCAGTCGGCTTTTTGTCAAAGCTGGCAAAAACGGCAGCCATGGGGCCGGCTGTGCAAGCAACGCGAAAACACTGCGCTGTAATGGACGGGCCGCTTGCCATTTTAATTTCATCGCCTTCAACACTTCCCCAAAGTTTTAACGGCTCTTGCTCACTTTTCTCCTCTTCGCCACCAATAAAAGGTATACAGTTATCAACCATTTCAGGCCATGTTTCGAATGTTTTACCTGCGCCTGAAATAGCCTGATATGTACAAACAAGCGTTTTTGAAACGCCGAATTCATCCATAAGCGGGTGAAGCGCAGGCACATAGCTTTGCAAACTGCAGTTTGACTTAACTGCGATGAAGCCGCGTTTTGTGCCAAGGCGTTTTCTCTGTGCCGGTATAATGTCTGTGTGGTTTTCGTTTATTTCTGGCACTATCATGGGCACGTCTTTTGTCATGCGGTGTGCGCCGTTATTAGACACAACGGGGCACTCTGCTTTTGCATATTCCTCTTCAAGTGCTTTAATTTCATCTTTCTTCATGTCTACCGCACAAAAAATAAAGTCTACTTTACTTGCAACTTCCTTAACATTTGAGGCATCAAGTACTACAAGCTTTTTCACAAACTCCGGCATTTCGTCAGGCATAGCCCAGCGCTGCCCCACAGCCTCTTCATAAGTTTTGCCCGCACTTCGTGAAGACGCGGCAACAGTAGTTAAGTTAAACCATTCATGACCATTTAACAGCGACACAAAACGCTGACCTACCATCCCTGTTGCACCAACAACACCAACGTTAAATTTTTTCATTTAAATCTCCATCCTTTTATTACTTAATATACGCGCTTTTTAACACAAAATATGCTATAATAAATTAAATTAAAAAAACCGGCTTGAAAACCGGCAGAAAATACAATATAATAACATACATTGTAATTATACAGCTCAACGCCACTAAAACAAGTTTGCGGCGACAGTGCTATACCTTTCGGCAATAGCCCCAAGAAATTACCTGCCGTGCAACTTCTTTCGGCGAGATACCCTTTCAAAACCGTATAATTGATTTGGCAACCTATGCAATTAAATGCATAAATACAGCAATACTTTTGTAGCCCGCAACCTCTGTAACAATATTCATTTTCTACATAATATACTAAAACACGCAAAATGTCAATGCCCCTGCTTTGTTTTTGGCTACGTTTGTTGTCAATTTTCCTCAAGCTTACCCCTTATTTTTTTTGCCTATCATAATATAAAACAAAAAGCACAGTCACTACTGTGTTTCAGCGTGTCAAAAAAAGGTATGGCGTTTCGCCATTATGACCAATATTGAAAGTTTTACTAAATTTTTTCAAAAAATTTCGGGTTCTTAGGGCAGCGCCCTAAGGCGTTTTCCGCAGAAAACGTAAGTTTTGCCTTAAAAGAGCATTTTTGAAGGTGAATTTGCCAATTTATTGGCAAAGAGGAAACTTTTTGAGATAAAAAAGTTTCCTTATCACTACCCATTTGCCGACGCTTTTTGTAAAGGCGACTTTTGGGGCAGCTCCTGCAAGAATTACACTAAATTAAATATTATGCACTAGTAAACTTCACAAACCCTTGTGCACAATACTTCGAAAGGAACGACTAACTTAATGCAAAAGAGCGATTTTTATTTTGATTTGCCACAAGAGCTTATTGCTCAAACGCCGTGTATACCAAGAGATGCATCAAAAATGCTTTGCCTTGACAGGCAAGGAAAAAGTATAACGCACAGCAAATTTTCGAATATTTTAGAACTTTTAAACGAAGGAGATGTCCTTTGTGTTAATAACTCAAAAGTGTTGCCTGCACGGCTTATTGGTCAAAAAGTAAACGGAGGCGCCGTTTGCGAAATATTACTTTTACGTGAAAAAGAAGCAGATGTTTGGGAGTGCCTTGCAAAACCAGGCAAACGCTTAAAACAAGGTGCCACGGTAATCTTCGGCGACGGAAGCCTTAGTGCCACCATTTTAAGCACAACTGATGACGGCAACAAAATAGTTAAATTTACATACAACACAAATAATTTGTACGAAAAATTAGACGAGTTTGGAAGTATGCCTTTGCCGCCGTACATTCAAACAAAACTTGACGATAACTCAAAATACCAAACTGTGTACGCAAAAGAACTTGGCAGTGCCGCTGCACCGACAGCAGGCCTTCATTTCACCGAAGAACTTTTACAAGCACTTAAATCAAAAGGCGTTGTTATTACATATATTACACTTCATGTGGGGCTTGGTACTTTCCGCCCTGTAAAAGAAAACGATATTTTAAAGCATAAAATGCATAGCGAATGGTACACATTAACAAACGAGACAGCACAAGAAATTAACAAGGCAAAGCAAAATGGAAAGCGCGTTATAGCCGTTGGCACAACAACGTGCCGGACGCTTGAATCTGTTTTTGCAAAGCATAATAAAATTGCACCTTGCAGCGGTGATACAGATATATTTATTTACCCCGGGTTTGAATTTAAAGTTCTAAACGGGCTTATTACTAACTTTCATTTGCCTGAAAGCACACTTATAATGCTTGTTTCGGCATTCTGCGGCTATGAAAATACAATGAACGCCTACAAAGTGGCTGTTGAAAATAATTACAGATTTTTTTCATTCGGCGATGCCATGTTTATAGCCGACTTTACATAAAAGCTTATTATGCTTACAAAAAAACTGAGACGGAGCTAAAAATGTACAAACTGATTAAAAAAAATAATAACGCCAGGCGCGGTGAATTTAAAACAGTACACGGCACAATTCAAACACCGGCATTTATGAACGTTGCAACAGCGGGTGCAATAAAAGGCGGGCTTTCCTCTTTTGACTTAAAAGACAACGGCTGCCAAGTTATGCTGTGCAACACATATCATTTGCACCTTCGCCCCGGCGATGAGAACGTTGCAAAACTGGGTGGTATTCATAAATTCACTAAGTGGCAGGGCCCTGTACTTACCGATAGCGGTGGTTTTCAAGTATTCAGTCTTTCAAAGCTGAGAAAGATAACAGAAGAAGGCGTAATGTTTAACTCTCACATAGACGGCAAACGCATTTTTATGGGCCCTGAAGAAAGCATGCAAATACAGGCAAATTTAGGCGCCACAATTGCAATGGCATTTGATGAATGTGTGGAGAACCCTGCGGAATACGCATATGCAAAAGCGTCTTGTGAGCGAACGGTGCGTTGGCTTTTGCGTTGCAAAAATGAAGTAGAACGCTTAAAGCAAAAAGAAGACACAATAAATAAACACCAAATGCTTTTTGGCATTAACCAAGGTTGTTGCTTTGAAGATTTGCGCATTGAAAACATGAAGCAAATAGCGCAGCTTAATTTAGACGGCTATGCCATTGGCGGGCTTGCTGTTGGTGAGCCTAAAGAAGAAATGTATAGAATAATCAGTGCGGTTACCCCCCACATGCCACACGATAAAATACGCTATTTAATGGGCGTTGGGACGCCGGGCAATATTATTGAGGCAGTTAACAGAGGTGTTGATTTATTTGACTGTGTTATGCCAAGCCGCAATGCACGCCACGGCCATTTAAACACACAGAATGGCATAATTAACATTAAAAACGCAAAGTATGAGCTTGACGAAAGCCCTGTTGACAGCACATGCGAATGCGAATGTTGCAAAAACTTCTCAAGGGCGTACTTGCGCCACCTTTTCAAGGCCGGCGAAATTCTTGCAATGCGGCTTGCAGTAATACACAACTTACATTTTTACAATAAATTGCTTGAAAACATAAGATTATCAATTGAGAACGACACATTCAAAGAGTTTTACGAGGCAAATATAACAGTGCTAGACACAAGAATTTAACATTTAAAAGAGGTTTATATGAGCACTTACATAGATTCGAGAAACCCAAAAAAGCACGGCGATTTTTCAGATTGCCCCGAGCTTGTAATTATGTATTTGCGCGACATTCAAACAATACGCGGCCTTTCGGCTAGAACTGTTAATGGGTATTACATTGATTTGCGCATTTTTTTCAAGTACGTAAAAGTTCTGCACAAGTTAACAACTGCAACTTTTGATGAATTGCAAGATGTAGACATAAAAGATATAGACCTTGGCTTTATAAAAAAGATAAGCTCAAATGATATTTACGAATTTCTTCATTTTGTAACGCGTTCTCGTGAGAACAACCCGGCGGCAAGGGCAAGAAAATTGTCAAGTTTGAAGGGTTTTTTCAAGTATATTTGTAACAAAAGAAAGTTGCTTGATGTAAACCCAACCGACGACATAGACTCTCCTGCACAAAAAAAGCGCCTTCCAAAGTATTTAACTTTGAACGACAGCATGAAGTTGTTGCAAAACATAAGCTCTGATTTTTACGAGCGTGATTTTTGCATAATTATGCTTTTTTTAAACTGTGGCATGCGCCTTAGCGAACTTATTAGCATTAACCACACAGATATTAATTACGACGATAATACATTAAGAATTATTGGAAAAGGCGACAAAGAGCGAATTGTTTACCTAAATTCAGCGTGTGTAGAAGCAATAAATGTTTTAATTGAAGAGAATAAAGGTGTTATAAAATTACAAGAGAAAAAGGCACTTTTTATCTCTAAAAAAACCGGCAAACGTCTTTCTGCAAGGCGTGTGCAACAAATAGTTGAATCTTGCCTGGCTGCGGCAGGCCTTAGTGGACGCGGGTACTCGCCACACAAATTGCGCCACACTGCCGCAACCATGATGTACCAAGAAGGCAATGTAGATATGTTGGCGCTAAAGGAAATATTAGGCCATGCACATGTTTCAACAACAGAAATTTACACGCACCTTAGTTCTCAGCATTTAAAAAATGCTGCCGAAGCCTCACCTTTCTCAAAAGTAAAGGTAAAAAAAGAAGAAGATAATACTGCAAAAAAGAACAATGACGCCGACGAGTAAAAAGGGCAAGGCACGTTTAGGAATAGCTTAGACTTTTTATACATTTATTTCTTTTAAAAAGTTTTCACAGCCCTCGACAATATCGTCATACGTTGTGTCAAAATTACCTGTATACCATGGGTCCGCGATGTCACGAGGATTTTGTGCGCTGTCTAAAAGGCGGCGCATTTTTCTTTGCACATCTTCACCAATAATTCTTCGTGCATTTTTCATGTTTTGAGAGTCCATGCAAAATATATAGTCATATTCGTCATAATCACCGGTTTTAAGCTGTACAGATGTTTTACCCTTAACGCTAATTCCAAACTGCTTAAGCTTTCGCTCTGTGCCATAGTGCACCTTATTGCCAAGCTCTTCTGTGCTTGTAGCAACAGACTTTATTATGAAATTTTGCTCAACATTTTTCTTTTTCACCATGTCTTTCAGCACAAATTCCGCCATTGGTGAGCGGCAAATGTTTCCATGGCAAACAAATAATACTCTTATCATGTTACCCTCCATTATATTTTTTACTTAATTACGCCCACTAAAAAGCAACGATGGCTTCAACAAAGCCATAAGCAATACATTCAAGAGTCACTTTTATGGATGAACTATATTATACAATAAACAGAAGCACTTGAAAAGTGCGATAACCACTTTCAAGCGCTTCTGTTTTTATTTATTTAATATTATAAATTTTTATTAATCACTTTTTAATATGCCAAAGCCTTAAATATTACCCACCACAAGGGTGGCAGGCGCTGTCCACCATGCCGTCATCACTTCCGTCT
>CAYJMH010000011.1:46440-68781 GCA_964371535.1 uncultured Bacteroides sp. | reverse complement strand
TTGGCGGTAAGGCACAGTTTGGCGGCCAGCGCTTTGGTGAAATGGAAGTTTGGGCGCTTGAAGCATATGGTGCGGCTTACACGTTGCAAGAGATTTTGACTGTTAAGTCTGACGACGTTGTTGGACGTGTTAAAACTTACGAGGCCATTGTAAAAGGCCAAGACGTTCCGCGTCCGGGTATACCTGAAGCATTCCGCGTGCTTGTGAAAGAGCTGCAATCTCTTGGCCTTGCAGTGCGTGTGCAAGACGAGGGCGGAAACGAAATTGACATAAAACAAAACTATGACGAAGACGACATGGGCTTTGACGTTAGCGATGTGCCTGTGGGCGAGGGCGTTATGGTTGAAAGTGAACTAGCCGATAATTACAACATCAACGATGTTGAAGAAGACGATGACGATGTTGTGTTGGCAGATGAACCCGAGTCATACGATTATGATTTAGACAGTGAAGAGGACGAAGAGTTCGAAACACAAGACGAGTTTATTGACAGTGAAGAGTAACACTGCAACAACTATTTACGTAAATTAACAATAACTAAATTTAAATGAAGAAAGGGTTCATTTCATGGAATTTAACGCTTTTGATTCTATAAAAATAGGTCTTGCCGCACCCGAACATATTAGGGAGTGGAGCTATGGTGAAGTCAAAAAGCCGGAAACAATTAACTACCGCACACTGAAACCGGAACGTGACGGCCTATTCTGCGAGAAAATTTTTGGCCCTACAAAAGACTGGGAGTGCCATTGCGGTAAATATAAAAGAATACGCTATAAAGGCAAAGTATGCGACAGATGCGGCGTAGAGGTAACACGCAGCAAAGTTCGCCGTGAGCGCATGGGGCATATTGAACTTGCGGCGCCTGTATCACACATTTGGTACTTTAAGGGCATACCGTCACGCATTGGCTTAATGCTTGACATAAGCCCAAGGCTACTTGAGAAAGTACTTTATTTTGCGGCGTATATAGTAATTGACCCCGGCTTTACACCACTGGAAGAAAAACAGCTTTTAAGCGAAAAAGAATATTCAGACATGCGCGAGCATTATGAAGACGAATTTGTTGCAGGCATGGGTGCCGAGGCAATTAAAAATTTGCTTGAGAGAATAAACACGACAGAGCTTAGCGAAAAACTTCACAAAGAGCTTGAAGATGCTTCAGGCCAAAAACGTGTGCGTCTTTTAAAGCGCCTTGAGGTTGTTGATGCGTTCAGAACGTCGGGCAACCGCCCCGAGTGGATGATACTTGACACCATACCTGTAATACCGCCGGACATCCGCCCGATGGTACAACTTGATGGTGGGCGCTTTGCTACATCTGACTTGAACGATTTGTACCGCCGTGTTATTAACAGAAACAACCGCCTAAAACGCCTTTTAGAGCTTGGCGCACCTGACATTATTGTGCGCAACGAGAAACGCATGTTGCAAGAGGCTGTTGATGCACTTATTGACAACGGCAGACGTGGCCGCCCTGTTGCAGGGCCTAACAACCGCCCACTTAAAAGCCTTTCAGACATGCTTAAAGGTAAACAAGGTAGGTTCCGCCAAAATCTTTTGGGTAAACGTGTTGACTACTCAGGCCGTAGCGTTATTGTTGTTGGCCCTGAGCTTAAAATGTTCCAATGCGGCTTGCCAAAAGAAATGGCACTTGAGCTGTTTAAACCGTTTGTTATGAAAGACCTTGTTGAAAAAGGCCTTGCTAACAATATTAAATCAGCCAGAAAAATGGTAGAGCGCACACGCACAGAGGTGTGGGATTCGCTTGAAACAGTTATAAAAGGGCACCCTGTTCTATTGAACCGTGCGCCGACACTTCACCGCCTTGGCATACAGGCGTTTGAGCCCGTACTTGTTGAGGGTAGGGCAATTAAACTGCACCCTCTTGTTTGTACAGCGTATAATGCCGACTTCGACGGCGACCAAATGGCTGTTCACGTGCCACTGTCTCAAGAGGCACAGAACGAGGCACGCACGCTTATGCTTGCAAGCAGAAACTTAATGAAACCGTCTGACGGTAAGCCTGTTACAGTGCCAACGCAAGATATGGTTTTGGGAAGCTATTACATGACAATGATGAACGAGGGCGATGCCGGCGAGGGCAAGTGCTTCAGCAATGAAGACGAGGCCATTATGGCATACCACGAGGAAATTGTTACGCTTCACGCTAAAATAAACGTTAGAAGAACTGTTGAATTTAACGGTGTGTTACACACAGGTATTATTGAAACTACGGTTGGCCGAATTATATTTAACCAGCCAATACCTCAAGACCTTGGTTTTATAGACAGAAATGACGAAGAAAAAGCTTTTGAACTTGAAATAGGTTTCCTTGTAAATAAGAAAAACCTAGGTGTAATTATTGACAAGTGTATTCAGGTGCATGGTGCGGAAATTACAAGTGAAATGCTTGACAAAGTTAAATCACAAGGCTATAAATACTCGACGAAAAGCGCCATTACAGTTGCTGTTTCAGACGCTGTTATTCCGCCACAGAAAAAAGAATTGCTTGCGGAAGCCGAGAAAAAGATTTTGAATGTTACTGCACAGTATAATAACGGACTTATATCGAACGATGAGCGTTATGAAAACATTATTAAAATTTGGAATAAAACAACAGAAGATGTTGCAAATGCGCTGACAGCAAATCTTGACGAGCGCAACCCAATATTTATGATGGCAGATTCAGGCGCACGTGGTACCATGGCACAAATTCGACAACTTGCAGGCATGCGTGGCCTTATTGCAAATACATCGGGCCGTACAATTGAAATACCTATCAGGGCTAACTACCGTGAGGGACTAAACGTTCTTGAGTATTTTATTGCAGGTAAGGGCGCACGTAAAGGCCTTGCAGACACAGCTTTAAGAACTGCTGACTCGGGCTATTTAACACGTAGGCTTGTTGACGTTTCACAAGACGTTATTATTCGCGAAGAGGATTGCGGTGCTACACAGGGCATAATGGTAGCCGATATTCGCGAGGGCAAAGAAATAATTGAGAAGTTTGAAGAGCGCCTGGAAGGACGTTTTGCAGTAGAAGATGTAGTTGACCCAAGCACAGGCAAAGTTATTATCAGCAAAGATAAAATGATGACACCTGATGATGCTAAGCACATTATAAATGCGGGTATAACTAAACTTGAAATACGCAGTGTGCTTTGCTGTGATGCAAAACACGGCGCTTGCAGTAAATGCTATGGCGCAAACCTTGCAAACGGCAAACTTGTTGGCATGGGCGAGGCTGTTGGTATTATTGCGGCGCAATCTATTGGCGAACCGGGCACACAGCTAACTATGCGTACTTTCCACACCGGTGGTATTGCAAGTGCAGAGGATATTACGCAAGGTCTACCGCGTGTTGAAGAGTTGTTTGAGGCACGCAGACCTAAAAACCTTGCAATAATGACAGAAATACCGGGTACGGCACATATTGACGACAGCAAGAAAAATCGTCATGTTGTTGTTACGGGTATGGACGATAACGGCGCGCCTTGCGAAAAAAGTTATCTTATACCTTTTGGCCAACGCATTCGCATAAACGAGGGCGACGAGCTTGAAAAAGGCGATATTGTCACCGAGGGCTTTGCGTATCCACAAGATATACTTGCAATTAAAGGGCCTATTGCCGTGCAAAATTATCTAATAAGCGAAGTTCAAAAAGTTTATCGCCTACAAGGTGTTGACATTTGTGACAAGCACATTGAAGTTATTGTTCTTCAAATGATGAGAAAGCAACGTGTGAACGACGCAGGCTCTACAAAACTGATACCGGGTTCGGTTATGGATAAGTTCGAACTTAGAGCTGCAAATGCTTTGGCAAAAGAAGAACAAGGTGCAGACTTTGCACCTGCAACGGCAGACTCGTTGCTTTTGGGTATAACAAAGGCCTCGCTTGCAACTGACTCGTTCTTATCTGCTGCCTCTTTCCAAGAGACGACAAGAGTGCTTACAGATGCTGCGATTAAGGGCAAAGTTGACCCGCTTATGGGCTTGAAAGAGAACGTAATTATAGGTAAACTTATACCTGCCGGCACCGGAATTTTGAAAGAAAACGATGATTTGTTAGTTCAAGATGAAAGTGAAGAAACAGGGCTTTTTGAATTGAGTTCAAATTTTGATTTTAACGTAATGCAATAGTTTTAAAAGTGACGCACGCTTAATCTTTGATTAAGTGTGCGTTTTTTGTGAAAAATATTTTGGATGTGTTGGCAAAGTCAACTTCACAAAAAGCATTAACAAAATTTTCGTTATATTTCACAAAATGCTCGTTGATACTCACGGTATTGCCAGTGTTTCTTGTTTGACAACCTTGTGATGTTTTTTAAATTAATAGACTGAACATTTTGCCTAAACAGTTGAGTTTACCTTAGCAAAATGCACAAATAAACTGCACTGCAATACGATAATTGTGCACTTTGCTAAAAAATATTAAAATGTATAAAATATCATTGACAATGCATAAATATACGTTTATAATTAAGTGCATACAATATATATTAAGGTACAAAAAACCTTGCATATAAATTAAGCATGTATTTTTAAGGAGAAAAAATTATGAAAAAGATTATTGCACTTTTATTCGCACTTATACTAATGATGTCTTTCGTGGGCTGCGCTGCACCTGCTGAAGAGGCACCGGTAGCAGAGGCGCCCACAGCGACAGAGGCACCGGAAGAAGAAACACCTCTTGAAGATGAAACAACACCGCTTATTAGTTCTGTTGCAGACCTTGAGGGCAAAACAATAGGCGTACAACTTGGCACAACAGGCGACATTTATGCAGCCGACATACCGGGTGCTACTATTGAACAATATGCCAAAGGTGCAGACGCTGTTTTGGCACTTAAATCAGGCAAAATTGACGCAGTTATAATTGATAACGAGCCGGCAAAAGTATACGTTGAAGCTAACCCTGAAATGACAATTGTTCCTGAAGATTTTGCGGTTGAAGATTATGCAATTTGCATAAGCAAAGACAACACAGACTTAACTGCTGAATTCAACACAGCAATTGCTGAAATAAGAGAAAACGGCACACTTGATTCAATACTTGACAAGTACATCAACGGAGTTGAGGGCGCACAGGGTTATGTTACACCTGAGGGAACAGAGTACCCAAACGGCACACTTACAATGGCAACAAATGCTTTCTTTCCACCGTATGAGTATTATGAAGGCGATGTAATTGTTGGCGTGGATGCAGAATTTGCTAAAGCAATTTGCGACAACTTGGGCTACGAGCTAGTTATTGAAGATATGGAGTTTGACTCAATTATTCCTGCGGTACAAAGTGGCAAAGCAGATTTTGGCGCAGCAGGCATGACTGTTACAGAGGAAAGGCTTGTGAATATTGACTTTACAGAAAGTTACTGCACAGGTATTCAATCTATAATAGTTATAAAATAAATTTGAATATATAATGCGGCGCTTGTGCATTGCACCGGCGTCGCATGTTTATAGCTTTTTTTAAAACTATTTGTGCCATGCACAGGACGGAGATTTTATGGCTGAATTGCAATTACAATTGGCTGCTTTTTATGAGCGTCATATTTACCTTAATTTTATAGCAGAGGACAGATGGCTTTATATAGCAAGTGGCATACAAACCACACTTGTTGTCACACTGTTTTCTTTAATAGCTGGCACAATAATTGGTGCAATTGTTGCAATGGTGCGTGTTACGCACGATAAAGCAGATAAAGTTGGCGTTGTTTTAAAAATTACCGACAAAATTTTTAAATTATACCTTACAATAGTGCGTGGCACGCCGGTTTTGTTGCAACTGTTAATAATGTACTTTGTTATTTTTACAACGTATGACCCGGGCAAAGTTACCGTTGCGATAATAACATTCGGCATAAATTCGGGCGCTTATCTTGCCGAAATTTTTCGCAGTGGAATTATGAGTATTGACCCAGGACAAATGGAGGCAGGAAGAAGCCTTGGGTTGCCATATTCAACAACAATGCGCAAAATCTTACTGCCTCAAGGCATAAAAAACGTGTTGCCGGCACTTGGCAATGAGTTTATTGCCTTGCTGAAAGAAACATCAATTGTTGGCTATATTGCACTGCGTGATATAACAAAGGGCGCCGACATTATACGTAGCCAAACGTATGACCCATTCCCGCCGCTACTTGCGGCAGGTATTGTGTACTTAGTTTTGGTTATGCTCATATCAAAAGGTGTAAATATGCTTGAGAGGAGGCTTGCGCAGAGTGATAGAAGTTAAAAATCTTGATAAGAATTTTGCGGATAACAAGGTACTTAAGGGCATAAACGAGACTATAAAGCAGGGCGAAAAAGTTGCGATAATAGGGCCTTCGGGAAGCGGAAAAAGTACATTTTTACGATGTTTAAATTTGCTTGAAAGACCTAGCGGCGGCGACGTTTATTTTGAGGGCGAGTGCATAACAGACAAAAAGTGCAATGTCGACGTTGTAAGGCGAAAAATGGGCATGGTTTTTCAACATTTCAATTTATTTCCACATTTAACTGTGCGTGGAAACATAACATTTGCGCCAACTGAGCTTGGGCTTATGAAAAAAGAAGAGGCTAATGAAGTAGCGGACAAGTTGCTTGCACGCATTGGACTTTCAGACAAGGCCGACACTTACCCCAGCATGCTTTCGGGTGGGCAAAAGCAGCGTGTTGCAATAGTGCGCGCACTTGCCATGAACCCCGACGTTATGCTGTTTGATGAGCCGACAAGTGCGCTTGACCCTGAAATGGTTGGCGAAGTGCTTGACTTAATTAGAGAGCTTGCGGACGATGGAATGACAATGGTTATTGTTACACACGAGATGGGCTTTGCCCGTGAAGTGTCCACAAGGGTGCTTTTTATGGACGAAGGTGTAATTAAAGAGCAAAACACTCCTGAAAAATTATTTTCAGAGCCTAAAGACGAAAGGCTAAAAACTTTTTTGTCTAAAGTGCTATAAGCTATAAATAGAATTTAAGATTGTTACACTTATTAATAATAATTATGTTTATAAATTTGACTTAAGAAAGGGCAATAGTATGGAAAAGCTAAAAAAATCTTATAAAAAAGTTGTGCTTGCCTATTCAGGTGGGCTTGATACATCAATAATAATACCGTGGCTTAAAGAAAATTTTAACGGCTGCGAAGTAATTGCAGCATGCGGCGACGTTGGGCAAGAGTCTGAACTTGAGGG
Organism: uncultured Bacteroides sp.; assembly: GCA_964371535.1. Taxonomy (GTDB): domain Bacteria; phylum Bacillota; class Clostridia; order Oscillospirales; family Ruminococcaceae; genus Ruthenibacterium. The sequence continues at coordinate 61,603 of CAYJMH010000011.1, read as the reverse complement.
GCTAGAGGAAAAAGCTATTAAAACAGGTGCATCTAAGCTTTATATTATGGACCTTGTGGATGAGTTTGTGGACGATTATATTATTCCAACACTGCAAGCAGGCGCAAAATATGAGGACACGTATTTACTTGGCACAAGCTTTGCACGCCCACCAATGGCAAAGCGCCTTGTAGAAATTGCAAAAGCAGAAAATGCAGACGCAATTTGCCACGGCTGTACAGGTAAAGGCAACGACCAAGTGCGTTTCGAGCTTAGTGTTAAAGCACTTGCGCCCGAAATTGACATAATTGCACCATGGCGAATATGGGACATAAAAAGCAGGGAAGAAGAAATAGAATATGCCATTGCGCGTGATATTCCACTTAAAATAAACAGGGAAACAAATTACTCTAAAGACAAAAACTTATGGCATTTATCGCACGAGGGCTTAGACCTCGAAGACCCGGCGAATGAGCCCACATATAACAAACCCGGCTTTTTAGAGATGAGCGTTAGCCCGGAGCAAGCACCCGACAAAGCAGAGTATGTTGAAATTCATTTTGAAAAAGGTGTGCCAACGGCGCTTGACGGCAAGAACATGAAAGCAAGCGATTTGATAATAGAGCTTAACAAAATTGGCGGCAGAAACGGTGTTGGTATTATAGATATAGTTGAAAACCGCCTTGTAGGTATAAAATGCCGTGGCGTGTACGAGACACCGGGAGGCTCAATACTATACTTTGCGCATCGCCAACTTGAAATGCTGTGCCTTGATAAAGACACAATGCACTTTAAGCAAGAAATCTCTCACAAATTTGCAGACCTTGTATACAACGGCAAATGGTACACGCCACTGCGTGTAGCAATGAGCGCCTTTGTTACCGAGACGCAAAAAAATGTCACGGGTGATGTTAAGCTTAAACTTTATAAAGGCAACATCATTCCGGCAAGTACAACATCGCCTTACAGCCTTTACAGCGAGGCGCTTGCAACATTCGGCGAAGATGAAATTTACGACCAAACAGATGCAGAGGGCTTTATTAACCTTTACAGCTTGCCTGTGACTGTCATGGCAAGAATGAACAAAAAATAAGCGATAAAGGCGAGTAAATAATGCACTATAATGCTGTTTTATGTGTTCTAAACGCAAAATATGTTCACGCAAGCCCCGCGCCGTACTGCCTTTTGGCAGGTGTGCGGGGTTTGCAAAACACGCTTAATAATAAGCAAAAGTGTTGCAGTGCACATGTAGGTGAACACCAAGAAAACACGTGTTTTAACAGTGAAGACATATTGTTGAATGTCGATGTAGTTGATACAACTGTTCAAAAAGCAGAAAAACAGGCACACATTATTGCCGAGGAAATAAAAAATAAACGGCCGATTATAGTTGGATTTAGCTGTTATATTTGGAACATAGAGCAAACGCTGAAACTTGCAAGAATTGTAAAAGAAATTTGCCCACAAGTGAAAATTGTTCTTGGAGGGCCTGAGGTTAGCTATAACGCAAAACATGTTTTAGCAAAAAACATGTTTGTAGACTATATATTATCAGGCGAGGGCGAAGAGAGCTTTGCACAGCTTTTTTTATATACAGCCAGAAACAAACAAGCCGAAAAAGGCGAAATAAAGGGGCTTTGCACAAGGCAGTTTGAAAGCGAGCCGTGCGTGCTTGGCGATTATATAAAAAACCGAATTTCAGACGAATACTTAAAAGCTCTTGATGGCAGAATTGCATATATAGAAGCCAGCAGGGGTTGCCCGTATTCGTGCGCGTTTTGTCTATCGGGGCGATGTGGAAAGCCGCGATACTTTGACAATAGAACTGTGTTTGACAACATCTTAAAACTTGTGAATGAAAACGCTAAAACTGTAAAATTTGTTGACAGAACATTTAACGCAAACGTGGCCCATGCAAATGAAATATTAAATTTTGTGCTTGAAAATTATGGCAAAGCAATAAAAAACGGCGTGTGTTTTCATTTTGAAATTGCAGCAGACATATTGAGACAAAGTACACTTGACATACTGCGTAAAATGCCACAGGGTGCTGTGCAGCTTGAGATAGGAATGCAGAGTTTTAATGAAAAAACACTTGCGGCTATAAATAGAAAAACAGACACACAAAAAGTACGTGAAAACATTGAAGAACTAATGCAAATGGGCAATATACATATACATATAGACTTAATTGCAGGCCTTATATATGAGGACTTGAGCAGTTTTAAAAATAGTTTTAATATGGGATATTCTTTGAACGCCCACGTTATGCAACTTGGCTTTTTAAAAATTTTGCACGGCAGCACAATGAGTGAGAAACCGGATTTTTATAAGTGCGAGTACAGTAAATTACCACCATATGAGGTGGAAGAGACACCTTGGCTTTCAAAACAAGATTTGCAAACTATAAAGTTCTGCGAAAATGAGCTTGAGAGAATTTATAACAGTGGGCGCTTTCGAAGGGCGGCGTCATACGCCATGAAACAAACAGGGCAATCTGCTTTCGATTTTTACAGCACATTAGGACGTATTGCAGATGAGCGTGGTGTAGCGCCGCATGGTGTAAGTCTTGATGATTACACCGAATTTCTATTTAAAACATTGTGCGAAATGCCACAAATAGATGTGCAGTTATTGAGAGATGAAATGGTGCGCGATAGGCTTTCAACTAATGCGGGCGGAAAACTTGCAAAGGCGCTTCACATTAAAGATGATATGCTGGGAAAGGCGGTAAAAGCGCTGGACAAATGTGAAAGTACAAAAAGGCAAAAAAGCATAAAACGTGCAGTTGCAATACTTTATGGTGCACAAAATGTATGTTATGTTGACTATGCACAAAAAAATGCAATAACGCATGATTATATTTTACACGAAATTAACATTGACAATGTACTGGAATAATGGTAAAATAATTGAAATGTGTCGCAAAGTATATTGTGAGTAATAATTAAGTTTTGCGGCTGTCATTTTACGCAAGCTTTTTTAACAATAATGTTAGTTTTAAGGAGAATTATCATGCCGGGGAAATATGTACCAAAACAAAAGACGTATGCGAGCGGCTGTTTATTTTCTTTTTTTTATTTGTTTTGCTATTGACTTTTCCCTATTTTTTAGGGAAAAGTTTTTTTTATATATGAATATTAAAAGGAGATAGTGTGAAAAATCACGCTAACAATTTATATTAAGGCGTGCCGTCAGAGACGGCACATGCCAAAAAAATCTCCATTTGCCGGAGATTTTTAAATACTATTTGTACTTAACACAGAATGGAGATTTTATGATAATAAAAAATGCAACGCTGGCAAATGGCGGTAAAGTTGATATTATAGTTAAAAACGGTGTAATTGAACAAGTTTTTAATTGCGGCACGCAAAACATGCCCCAAGAGATTGAAACAGTCGATGCCGAAAACTTAACACTTTTACCATCGTTTATAGATTTACATTGCCATTTCAGAACACCGGGTTTTGAATACAAAGAAGACATTGAAACAGGCAGCAAAGCGGCGGCGGCAGGCGGTTTTACGCACGTTACTTGTATGGCAAACACAAGCCCTGTTTGCTCAAATTCCCGCATAGCCGGCAGTGTTATGCAAAAGGCAGATGAAATAGGGCTGTGCACAGTTAACCAATGTGTTTCGATTACAGAGAATTTTGACGGAAAAACGCTGAGCCATTTAGACAAACTTGACCATAACATTAAGTTTATAAGCGACGACGGCAAAGGCGTGCAAAGCAATGAAGTAATGTGGCGTGCAATGCTAAAGGCAAAAGAAAAAGGCTTGACAGTGCTTAGCCATGCCGAGGATATGGACATCAGCGGCGAGGATTACAGGCTTGCAGAAAACATTGAAACAGTGCGCAATTTGCACCTTGCAAACTACACGGGTGCAAAACTACACATGTGCCACGTTAGCACAAAAGAGGCACTTTGTGAAATAATAAAGGCGAAAGAAAATGGTGCGAGTGTTACATGCGAGGTTAGCCCACATCATATTTGGTTTTACGATTTAGATTACCGCGTTAACCCACCAATACGGCAAAAGCAAGATGTAGACTTTATAGTAAATGCCATAAAAAACGGCAAAGTAGACGCAATTGCAACAGACCATGCACCGCATACGCTTGAAGAAAAGGCAAATGGTACACCGGGGCTTGTGGGACTTGAAACAGCGTTTAGTGTTTGTTACACAAAGCTATGTGTGCAAAACGGCCTAAGCCTAGAAAATTTGAGCAAAATGATGAGCGAAAACCCTGCAAAAATTGCAGGTATAAAAACTGGGAAAATTGAAAAAGGCTATAAAGCCGATTTTGTTTTGGTTGATTTGAATGAACAATATACAGTTAATGCAACTGAATTTTCAAGCAAAAGTAAGAACACGCCGTTTGATGGAATTAAACTACAAGGCAAAGTAAAAACTACAATTAGAGGCGGAAAAATAACTTATACAGTTTAATGCGCCGGGCAATTTGCACTTGTTTAAACATATAACATAAAAGGAGTTAAAAATATGACAAACATGGACAAACTATATATGGCGGTTGAAAAAAACGGCCCAGTCTGTGTCGGGGTAGACACAGATTTCTCTTACTTGCCCGACAATTTTGTAGACACTACAAAGACAAAGGGCGAGAACATTTTTGCCTTCAACAAAAAAATTATAGACGCAACAAAAGATGTTGCAGGCTGTTTTAAGGTGCAAATTGCATATTATGAGGCGCTTGGCCTTGATGGACTTACAGCGTATAAAAATACACTTGATTATTTGAAGTTGAACAAGCTGTTGACAATTGCAGACATAAAGCGCGGCGACATTGCAAAAACTGCAGAGATGTACGCCATAGCGCACTTTGAAGGAGATTTTGAAGCCGATTTTATAACACTTGCGCCATACATGGGTCTTGATTCTATTGAGCCATATGCCCCGTATATGGAAAAAAACGGCAAAGGCGTTTTTGTGCTGTGCAGAACGTCAAATAGTGGCGCAAAAGATTTTGAGTATGAAAAACTTGCGGACGGGCGCCATGTTTACGACTTAGTTGGCGATAAACTAAACGAAATTGGCAAGAAATTCATCGGTGAAAAGGTATATTCTTCAATAGGGCTTGTAATTGGCGGCACACATATTGAAGAGGCAAAAGAGATAAGACAAAAATATAAAGACAGCTTTTTCCTCATTCCGGGCTATGGTGCACAAGGCGGTAAGGCCGAGGACATAGCGCAGTATTTAGACAAAAACAGAAACGGCGGCGTAGTAAATTCAAGCCGTAGCGTTCTGCTTGCATATAAAAAACAAGAGGGTGTGAAATTTGACGAGGCAGCTTTTAACGAGTGTGTGAGAATGAAAGGAGATATACATGGCGCTTGCGAGTAACTTTGAAGCTAACGTAATATCGAATTATTCTGAACATGAGCACGTGTATTTGATGAGCGTGCAGACTGACAAGCGAACAAATGCCGTGCCGCTTGCAGGGCAGTTTTATATGTTGCGTGCTTGGGGTGTAAGCGAAGAGCCGCTTTTGTCACGCCCCATAAGCGTGCACCATTATGACACGAACACAGGAAGGCTAAGCTTTTTGTACGAGGTTAAAGGCACGGGCACGCAAAAGCTTGCAAAGTTGAAAAAAGGTGAAAAGCTTACATTGACAGGCCCGCTTGGCAACGGCTTTGATACAGAAAAAATTGTAAAAGCGGCAAACGGCAAACCTGTTGCTGTTGTGGGCGGCGGCATTGGTGTTGCACCACTGCATATGCTTGTGGCAGAACTTAAGAAAAAAGGCGCAGACATTGTTTTTTATGGCGGCTTTCGCAATTTTCCTTTTGGCATTGAAAAAATAATGCCGCTGTGTGTGAGAGTTGAAGTTTCAACCGAGACAGGCGCCGCAGGTTATAAGGGTTATGTTACAGACTTAATTGACCCGAACCTTTGCGGTGCGGCATGTGCATGTGGCCCTGAAATTATGATGAAAAAAACGGCCGATATTTTCATGAAAAACGGTGTGCCCGTTTGGGTTAGCAAAGAGGAAAAAATGGCATGTGGGCTTGGCGCATGTCTTGGTTGCACATGTAAATCGTCAAAAGCACACGGCGAAAAACCACTGTGCATTTGCAAACAGGGGCCGGTTTTTGAGGGAGGTGCGGTTTATGACGTCGATTGAAATTAATTTGTGCGGAAAAAGGCTGGCCTCACCGGTTATTGCGGCATCGGGAACTTTCGGTTTTGGCGGCGAGTACGCAGACATAGTTGATATGAAAAAATTAGGTGCAATAAGCGGTAAGGGTTTAACACTTGTGCCAAAATACGGCAACGAAGGTATAAGACTTTTTGAAACATCACAAGGGCTGATGAATTCAATAGGCCTTCAAAACCCGGGCATTGAGTATTTTATTGATTATGAGCTTGAAAATATGCAAAAACTAGGCCCTGCAACAATGGCAAACCTTGGCGGTGGGCTTATAGAGGACTATGAAAAAGGCGCAAAACTTCTTGACAAAACAAGTGTTGATTTTATAGAGCTTAACATTAGTTGCCCTAATGTTAAAGCGGGTGGCATTGCATACGGTATTAAGGCAAACAGTGCAAAAGAAGTTGTTGCAAAGGTGCGCAAATGTACGGGTAAACCACTTGTTGTAAAGCTTAGCCCCAATGCCGAGGACATATGCGAAATGGCAAAAACATGCGAGGAACAAGGCGCAGACGCAATTAGCCTTGTGAACACATTTCAGGCTATGGCAATAGATATTTCAAAACGAAAACCTGTTTTCAACAATGTTTTTGCAGGGCTTTCCGGCGCGGCAATTAAGCCAATTGCACTGCGCATGGTGTACCAAGTTTGCGGTGCAGTTAAAGTGCCCGTTATAGGCCTTGGCGGCATTAGCAGTGCAGAGGACGCAATAGAGTTCATTATGGCAGGTGCAAGTGCTGTGCAAGTTGGCACTGCCAACTTCACAAACCCACGCGCTTGCACAGAAATAGTAAATGGAATTGAAGAGTGGATGACGCTAAACGGCGTGAAAAACATAGACGAGATAAAAGGCTGTGCACGGGTGTAAAATAAAAAAAACAAGTTTTTTACAATGCATAGTGCACTTTACAAATTAAATAAAAAAGAAATATAAAATTTAGTCGGGGGTATAAATATGAGCGACAATTTACAAATATTAAAAGAGTGCGAGGCGTTTTTAGAGGGGCATTTTCTTCTTTCAAGCGGTAGGCACTCAAACGCATACTGCCAAATGGCAAAATTGCAGCAATATGGAGATAAAACGCAAATTGTTATTGAGCCTGTTGCAAAAATGCTTAAGGACAAGGGAATTGATGTAATTGTGGGGCCTGCAATGGGCGGCATTGTTTATGCGTACGAGCTTGGACGCCAAATGGGCTTGCGCGCAATTTTTACTGAACGTGTAGACAATGAAATGACACTGCGCCGTGGATTTGAAATTAACAAGGGTGAAAAATGCCTTATTATGGAAGACGTTGTTACAACGGGAATTTCAAGCCTTGAGACAAAGCGTGTAATTGAAGAGTGGGGCGGAGAATGCGTGGGCATTGCATGCGTCATTGACCGCAGTAAGGGTACAAGCCCACTTAAAATTATTGCAAGTGCGTTTGAGCTGAACCTTGATACGTTCACACCCGAAGAGTGCCCAATATGTAAAGCAGGCGAATTGCCACTTGTTAAACCCGGAAGCAGAAAATTTTAGGCGATGTGCCGCTGTTTGTATAAAAGGGGAAAAACGGCAAATTTGTTTGTCGAAGCGGAAAGGACCGGTGATTTTTAATGGCTAAGGCTTTTATAATACTTTCGAACGGTATGGTGTTTGAGGGCGAGAATTTTGGTGCAAGCGGTACAAGCATAGGCGAAGTTGTTTTTAACACAGGCATGGCAGGCTATGAAGAGACGCTTACAGACCCAAGCTATTTTGGGCAAATTATTACACAAACGTACCCACTTGTTGGCAATTATGGCATTAACGGCGAGGACGCAGAGAGTAGAAAAATTTGGGCGTTTGGTTATATCGTTCGTGAAAATTGCGAAGAACCGTCGAATTTCAGGTGCGCCTGCACATTAAGCGCCTATTTAAAAAAGCAGGGTATAATTGGTGTTAGCGGTGTGGACACGCGCAAGCTTACACGAATTATACGTGAGAGCGGCGTTATGAACGGCGCCGTTACAACAGAATACGACAGTGCCGAAAGTGCGCTTGCCGATAATATGCTTATGCAAAAGATAAGCGACTACACAGTAAAAGATGCAGTAAAAAGTGTAACTGTGGGTGAAACTTCTGCTTTTAACGAAAGCGGTAAATATCACGTAGCACTGTTTGATTTTGGATATAAAAATAACATTTTACGCAACCTTGTTAGCAGAGATTGTAAGGTATCGCTTGTACCTGCGCACACAAGCGCACAGCAAATTAAGCAGCTTTGTGTAGATGGCATAATGCTGTCGAATGGGCCGGGGGACCCTGATGAAAACACAGAAATAATAAGCGAGCTTCCAAAAATTGCCTCACTGCAAAAGCCTATTTTTGGCATATGTCTTGGACACCAGTTAATGGCGCTTGCACAGGGTGCAAAGGCAATAAAGCTAAAATACGGGCACAGGGGCGTTAACCAGCCTGTTACAGATTATAAAATGGACAGGACATACATAACAAGCCAAAACCACGGCTATGCCGTTTTGGGTGAGACAATTGACACATGCAAGGCAGAAATAAGCCACGTGAATGCAAACGATAAAACAGTTGAGGGTGTGCGGTACAAAGATTTTCCATGTTTTACGGTGCAGTTTCACCCCGAGGCGTGCGGCGGCCCTGCCGACACTGAATATTTGTTCGATGAATTTATTGCAATGATAAAAAAAGCAAAGGAGGGTTAAACTATGCCAAAAGATTTAACCATTAAAAAAGTGCTTGTTATAGGCAGTGGCCCAATTATTATTGGGCAAGCGGCAGAGTTTGACTACTCCGGCACGCAGGCTTGCCGCGCACTGAAAAGCGAGGGCATAGAAGTTGTGCTTTTGAATTCTAACCCTGCAACAATTATGACAGACGGTAACATTGCCGACAAGGTTTATGTAGAGCCGATGAATGTCACCGTTTTAAAGCGCATTATAGAAATTGAAAAGCCCGACAGCGTTTTGCCAAACCTTGGCGGCCAAACAGGGCTTAACCTTGCAATGGAACTTGCACGAAGTGGCTTTTTAGAGCAAAGCGGTGTGCGCCTTTTGGGTGCACGGCCCGAGACAATTGACAAGGCAGAGGACAGGCAACTTTTTAAAGACACAATGCAAAAACTGGGCGAGCCCGTTATACCTTCAAAAGTGGAAGAAACACTTGAGGGATGTGTTGAGTTCGCGAAAGTAATTGGCTACCCTGTCATTGTGCGTCCGGCGTTCACAATGGGCGGAACCGGCGGCGGAATTTGTGCAAATGAGGTAGAATTGCGTGAAATAGCAACTAACGGGCTGCGCCTTTCGCCTATAACACAAGTACTTATTGAAAAAGGAATTGCCGGTTGGAAAGAAATAGAGTATGAAGTAATGCGCGATGCAAAGGGCAATGTTATAACAGTATGTAACATGGAAAACTTTGACCCTGTTGGCGTGCATACAGGCGACAGCATAGTTGTTGCGCCAAGCCAAACACTAAGTGATAAAGAGTACCAAATGCTTCGCACAAGCGCGCTTAACATTATTACAGAGCTTGGAATTGAAGGCGGTTGCAACGTGCAATATGCCCTGAAACCCGATAGCTTTGAGTATGCTGTCATTGAAGTTAACCCGCGTGTTTCGCGCTCGTCTGCGCTTGCAAGTAAAGCAACGGGCTACCCCATTGCAAAAGTTGCGGCAAAAATTGCAATAGGCTACACGCTTGACGAAATTCCAAACGACGTGACAGGGCAAACGTGTGCTTGTTTTGAGCCTGCGCTTGACTATTGCGTTGTAAAGTTCCCTAAATGGCCATTTGACAAGTTTGTTTACGCAAAAAAAACGCTGGGTACACAGATGATGGCAACGGGTGAAGTTATGGCGATAGCCAATAACTTTGAGCACGCACTTATGAAAGCCGTTACAAGCGTAGAGCTTGGACTGGAGAGCATGACATTGCCTGCACTTTCTGAAAATACAGACGATGAAATTGTGCAAATGCTAAGTTTGTGCGACTGTGACAGGAGCTTTAGAGTTTACGAGGCAATAAAGCGCGGTATTGATTTTGACACAATATACAACATAACAAAAATAGACAAGTGGTTTTTGTCTAAACTAAGAAACCTTGCTGAAATTGAAAAACAGCTTGCAAGCGGAGATGACAGCAAAGATTTATATAAAATGGCTAAGCTGAACGGCTTTATGGATAAGACAATAGAGCGCCTGACACAAAAGCCCATACGTAAAAAACTTGTTGCAAGCTATAAAATGGTTGACACTTGCGCAGCTGAATTCAGTGCAAAAACACCATATTTTTACTCTACTTTTGACGAGGAGAACGAGGCTGCAGAGTTTATAAAAGAGCGAGAAACAAACAAAAAGAAAGTTATAGTATTTGGCTCGGGGCCTATTCGAATTGGGCAGGGCATAGAGTTTGACTATTGCAGTGTTCACTGCGTATGGCGCCTTAAAGAGCACGGCTGTGAGGCTGTAATAATTAACAATAACCCCGAAACTGTTTCGACAGATTTTGACACGGCAGACAGGCTTTATTTTGACCCACTGACTGACGAGAGTGTGGAACACATAATTGCCACGGAAAAACCTTGGGCATGTGTTGTTCAGTTTGGAGGGCAAACGGCAATTAAGCTTACGAAGCACCTTACAAAACTGGGCGTTAAAATACTGGGGTCTTCCGCCGATTCAATTGACGAGGCTGAGGACAGAGAACGCTTTGACGAACTGCTTGAAAAATGCCAAATACCACGCCCAAAAGGCGTAACAATTTTTACAACAGAGCAAGCATTAAACGCAGGCGATGAGCTTGGATACCCTGTATTGCTTCGTCCGTCATACGTGTTGGGTGGGCAAAATATGATAATAGCCCATAACGAGGACGACGTGGTTGAATATATGCGGATAATAACGTCTCATGAGCTTGAAAACCCTGTGCTTGTTGACAAGTATTTAATGGGCACAGAGTGCGAAGTGGACGCAATATGCGACGGTGAAAATTTCCTTATTCCAGGAATGATGGAGCACATTGAACGTGCAGGTGTGCACTCGGGCGACAGTATAAGCGTGTATCCGCCACAAAATTTAAGCGCACGCCTTAAAGAAGTGATAGTTGAATATACAGGCCGCCTTGCACGCAATTTAAAAGTTGTTGGCCTTATGAACATACAGTTTGTTATATTTAATAACGAGGTTTATGTTATAGAAGTTAACCCTCGTTCATCGCGCACTGTGCCGTACATAAGTAAGGTAACAGGCGTGCCAATGGTAGACTTGGCTGTGCGCTGTATGCTTGGCGAAAAGCTAAAAGACATGGGCTTTGGCACAGGCCTTTATAAACAAGCAGACATTTGTGCTGTAAAAGTTCCTGTGTTCAGTTTTGAAAAACTGCACGACGTTGACACACAGCTTGGGCCGGAAATGAAATCTACCGGTGAAGTTTTGGGCATAGCAAAAACATTTGAAGAGGCAATTATGAAAGGGCTGGTTGCAGCAGGATATACACTTCGAAAACCCGAAGAGGGTGAGGATAAGTGTGTTATAATTACTGTAAAAGAGAGCGACAAGCAAGAAATTTCAGACATTGCGTGGAATCTTAAAAACCTTGGATATAAACTTTACGGCACGGCAGGCACAGCGCATACATTAGGTAAAAATATGATAGCGTGTAACGAAGTTAATAAAATTAGTGAAGAGCGCCCAAATATTTTGGATTTATTTGAAAGTGGAAAAGTAGATTATGTAATTTCAACGTCTTCTAAAGGAAGAAACCCGGCCGCCGATAGTGTTAAAATGCGACGCAAGGCCGTAGAGCTGTCAATACCATGCCTCACATCAATAGACACGGCAAGCGTACTTGTAGATGCGTTAAAGCATGGCCACACGCTTAGCGATGTTGAACTTATTGACATAGCAGCATTGTATTAAAACGAACCGGAACGCGTTTTTTGAAGTTAATAATTTTATTTTAATAAAACACTTGCTTTTTTGTTGAAAATTTGGTACAATGTTTTAGCGACTTATACAGTAAATAAATTAAGAGGAGGTGCAGTAAATGGCAAAATGTGATTGCTGCGGAAAAGGCGTTTCTTTCGGGATTAAGATTTCTCACTCCCACAGGCGCACAAACCGCACCTGGAAACCTAACGTAAAAAGAGTGAAAGCAGTGGTAAACGGTTCTAATCGTTACATCCACGCCTGCACCCGTTGCTTGCGTACTCCGGGAAAAGTAGAAAGAGCAGTTTAAATTTGTTACCTTATAGGGGTGAATATGTGCTTATAGATTTTCGCAAAATGTTTTCGGGCGTTGCACAGCCTATTTCAAAGCAAGTATTATTAACTTACAATAAGCATGATTTTAACGGGTTTTGCGTTGAAAAGCCGGTTGTTTGTGATTTAAAACTTAAATTTGAAAAGGGAAGTGCGAAACTTGAATTTACAGTAAAGGCAAGTGTTTTAGCAAATTGCGCACGCTGCCTTGATGATGTAAAAGAAGATTTTGAGTTTGAGCGCATATACTTTATAAAAAACAACGAATGGACTGTTGATGACCAAAACGGCAATAATCTGCCGTTTGAAAAAGACGGCAAACTTAGCATAGAAGAACTTGTTTTTAGTGAATTAATGCTTGAGGTGCCACAAATAATGCTTTGCAGTGAAAATTGCGCAGGTATTTGCCAAGTTTGCGGAAATCGCAAAGCGCAAGGTTGTACATGCACAGGCATTTTCGAGCAAACAAGTGAGGTAGATGAGAGATTATCTGCACTTAAACAACTGCTTACTGATTAAATCCATTATAGGAGGTGCTTTAAAATGGCAGTACCAAAGAGAAAAGTTTCTAAAGCTCGTCGTGACAAACGTCGCTCAAGCGTATGGAAACTAACACCACCCACGCTTACAAAATGCACACAATGTGGCGAATTTGCAGTTCCGCACCAAGCATGTGGCAACTGTGGTTTTTACAAAGGCAAACTTGTAGTTATGAAAAAAGAGGCGTAAGCCTTATTGAGCGGGAAAGGGTGAGCCCTTTCTCGTTTTACTTTTATTATGGGGGAGAATAATGGCTGTAATTGTTAAAAGTACAAATGCAGGCACTGCCGCACATAGGCTTAATTTAAGCGGGTGCACAATTGTAAGTATAAATGGCAGTGAAATAAACGACATGTTTGACTATGAATTTCACACAAAGAACGAACAGCTTGAAGTAGTAGTTATTCAAAACGATAAAAGTAAAATATTAAAAGTTAAAAAACAAGAGTATGACCCATTTGGATGTGAGTTTGAAACATATCTTATAGATGAAAAACATATGTGCAAAAACAAGTGCATTTTTTGCTTTGTTGACCAAATACCAACAGGGTTGCGAAGTGATTTATATTGTAAAGACGATGATGAACGATTGTCTTTTTTGTTCGGAAATTACATTACGCTTACAAATTTATCACAAAGGGAAGTTGCACGAATTATTGAGATGAATATTTCGCCGGTAAATATTTCAGTGCATACAGTAAACCCAAAGCTTCGTGTGCAGATGATGAAAAATCCGAAATCGGGCGAGGTTTTGAGATATATCGACGATTTTAACAAGGCAGGAATAAGTATGAATTTTCAGCTTGTTTTGTGCCCTGAAATTAATGACGGTGAAGAGCTTGTTAAAAGTATTGAAAAACTAAGTGGCTATTACCCGAACGTGCAAAGCATTGCGGTGGTGCCGGTAGGCCTTACAAAATATAGACAAAAGCTGGAACAGCTTACCCCATATGATAAAGAAAGTGCGACAAAGCAACTTGAAATTATGCTGGAATACGGCGATGAGTGCTTGGAAAAGTACGGCTCAAGGCTAATTTATCCGTCAGATGAGTGGTTTTTGCTTGCTGAAAAGCCAATACCGGAATGTACTTTTTACGAGGATTACCCACAACTTGAAAATGGTGTGGGTATGTACCGCCGCTTGTACGATGAATTTTGTGAAGAGTTGGAAAATAGCAAACGCCCGTTTTTTAAAAGGAGTTTTGATGTTGTTACAGGTGTAATAACAAGCGAGCTTGCGCAAGAATTGTGCAACATTCTGCACAAAAAATTCCATAATGTGCACGCAAAAATACACGTAGTTAAAAACGAGTTTTTCGGTGGAAATGTAAATGTTACAGGCCTTTTAACAGGCGAGGATATTATAAAAAGTTTAAAAGGCAATTTGTGCAGTAAAACACTGCTTTTGCCTGAAAATATACTTAGAGACGAGAGCGATTTGCTGCTGGATAACACAAGCGTTGCAGACATTGAAAAGGCACTGTGTGTGAAAGTGAAAATTTTGCCGCAAAGCGGTGCAAAAGCACTGCAAGTTATGCTTGGGAAATAAAAGTAATTTATTATATAGGTAGGGCTTATTAAAAATGCAAATTTTGAAGAAATGCAGTATTACAGTTTTTGTTTTATTGCTTGCGCTTACAGGCTGCACGCGAAACAATAGCTCCAATATAGCCATTATAGGCGGTGCCGACGGCCCCACAGAAATTTATCTTTCTTCAGGCTTTTCCACGGTTTTTTCTGTGGTTGTTTACTTGTTGCTATTTGTAATATTGGGCCTTGGGGTTGCGGTTATAATAAAGAATAGGCGCAAGTAATAATTATTCTGCAAAAAAGTAAAGCAGCATTTAAAATAATATTACTTGTGTGGTTTCAAGTGTGAAATGCCTGCTCAGGTAATCTTAATAAAATTTAGACGATGTTAATAAGCACTTTACAATATTTCCTTTGCAAAAAGGGCTGTTTTTTGGTAAAATGTAATTCAGAAAAAGTTTTGTGCAACTACATGAAATTTCCGCATGCCGTTTGCGGTAATTTTTAATAACCTTTGTAACGGCAGAATGGAGTACACTAATGCCAAAACCCATTGTGGCGGTTGTAGGAAGGCCGAATGTGGGCAAATCCACATTTTTTAATAAACTAATAGGCAAGCGGCTTGCCATTGTAGAAGACACCCCGGGCGTAACGCGTGACAGGCTTTACGGCGA
>CAYJMH010000011.1:24724-46430 GCA_964371535.1 uncultured Bacteroides sp. | reverse complement strand
CAAGATAACAAGTTTTTGCTTGTAGACACCGGCGGAATAGAGCCGCACATTAACGACGGAATACTTGCACACATGCGCAAACAAGCGCAAATTGCAATAGACACCGCAGATGTTATTGTGTTTATAACTGACATTCGCAGTGGCGTAACGGCAAGCGACAGCGATATTGCAGTTATGCTGCTGAAAAGTGGTAAGCCCATAATTCTTGCGGTTAATAAGGTGGACAGCCTTGGAAATGCGCCGTCGGAACTGTATGAATTCTATTCGCTCGGTTTAGGAGAGCCGTACCCTGTGTCCTCGGTGCACGGGCACGGAACAGGTGATTTACTTGATGCAATTTGTGAGAACATAGACTTTACGAAAAACGAGAACGAAGACGATGACCGAATAGGTGTTGCCGTTATAGGCCGCCCTAACGTTGGTAAAAGTAGCCTTATAAATTATATTTTGGGCGAAGACAGGATGATTGTGCAAGACAAGGCGGGCACAACGCGTGACGCTGTTGACAGCAATGTAGACAACAAATATGGTGCCTTTACGTTTATTGACACTGCCGGTATGCGAAAGCGCGGCAAAGTGGACGACGGCGTGGAGCGTTACAGTGTTTTACGCAGCCTTGCCGCTGTTGAGCGTGCGCGTGTTTGTGTAATTCTAATAGATGCGACCGTTGGATTTACAGAGCAAGACTCGAAAGTGGCCGGTTTTGCGCACGAGCAAGGTAAGGCTTGCATTATTGCAGTTAATAAGTGGGACGCTGTTGAAAAAGATGACAAGACAATGGAAAAGCAAAAAAAATCACTTGAGATTGATTTTAGCTTTATGTCTTATGCGCCTATAATTTTTATATCTGCAAAAACGGGCCAGCGTGTAGACAAACTTTTTGAATTAATAAAAACAGTTGACAACCAAAACGCAATGCGTGTTACAACCGGCATGTTAAACGATGTGCTTGCAAGGGCAACAGCACGTGTACAGCCACCAAGTGACAAAGGCAAGCGCCTTAAAATTTACTACATTACTCAAATTTCAACACGCCCGCCGACATTTGTGTGCTTTTGTAACTCAAAGCAGCTGTTTCATTTTTCGTACAGGCGCTACCTTGAAAACCAAATTCGTGATACATTTGGGCTTACAGGAACACCGATACGAATGATAATGCGCGAGCGTGGCGAAAAAGTGTAAACAGGCATAATAGAAAATGTTGAAAATATTTTCTTTAATTTTACAGTGTTTTAAACTATCATTGTAACGTGTTTCTTGCTTTAAAAATAATAAATAGGGGTTGATTATTATTTCTGATATTAATTTGCTTAGTATTTTACTTCTTAGTTTTGCAGGTGCTGCTGTTGCATATTTGCTTGGTTCTGTAAGCTGTGCTGTGCTTGTGTCTAAAGTATTATATAAAAAAGACATACGCAATTATGGCTCGGGAAATGCCGGAATGACAAATGTGCTTCGTACATTTGGCAAAAAAGCAGCCGCAATAACTATGACAGGCGATGTCTTAAAAGGCACGATTGCCGTTATTATTGGCAGAATTCTTTTTTCATTGGCCGGTGTGGGTTCGGTTTATGGTGCTTACATTGCTGCTGTTTTTGCCCTTATTGGGCACGTTTATCCTATTTACTTCGGTTTTAAGGGCGGGAAAGCTGTAAGCGTTTCAACAGGTGCTATTATTGGCATTAACCCAATATTGGTTGTTCCTGTTCTTTTAGTTTTTGCAGTGTCATTTCTTTCAACTAAAATGGTGTCTGTCGGCAGTATTTGCTGTGCAATATCTTACCCAATATTAACGTATATGTATTATTTATTTATTGGTGAGATGAATTTAATTGCCATACTTGCTTCATGTGCCATGGCGATGTTTGTAGTTTTTTTGCACAGAAAAAATATAGGGCGCATTATTAATGGAACAGAATACAAATTTATGCAAAGTAAAAAATAATATTAAAAAGAACGGAGTTTTATTATGAATAATTTACCTTTTATAGACGAATTCAAAAAAGAGGCCGCCAATGCTATGTTTACAAAACAACAGGCCGTTGCGGCAACTCTTCAACTTTTGACAGCCGAATGTACAAAGGCTGAGAATTCTCAAAACGATGTTAAAATATTTAAGGCAGCCATTGAGAAGGCGGAGTTTAAATATATAGACTCAACAACCACAGGCACAGACGCAATGCTTGATTCTCTTGGCGTTGCAAGGTTTACGGCAGAGGAAATTGTTAACGCAATTAATGCGCTTCTTTTCGATGTGAAATAATTAGACTGCCGGGAGATATTTAAATGCCACCAATTACAGTTATGTTAAAGCCTGCAAGCGGCATGTGTAACATGCGCTGCAAATATTGCTTTTATGCCGATGAAACCGCAAACAGGGGCACTGAAAACTACGGGTTTATGTCTGAAGACACCCTTTATAATGTAATGAAAAACACTTTGAAGTATGCAAACGGACATTGTACAATAGCGTTTCAGGGTGGAGAGCCAACTCTTGCAGGGCTTCGTTTTTTTGAAAAAGTTATGCAATTTCAAAAAGAGCTGAATGTAAACAATTGTGGAATTTCGAATGCGCTTCAAACAAATGGTTACGATTTGAATGAAGAATGGGCGAAATTTTTCGCTGATAACAAATTTCTTGTCGGTGTTTCACTTGACGGCCCGTCAGATATACACGATAAATATCGTGTAGACGCAAAAGGCGAGGGCACTTATAAACGTGTTATGCGTACAATTCAGCTTTTTAATAAGCACAAAGTAGAATATAACATTTTAACAGTAGTTACTGCCACAACGTGTAAATCAACACAAAAAATAACAGGCTTTTTTGATAGGAATTGCTTTGGTTACCGCCAGTACATACCATGTCTTGACCCACTTAACGAAGTTCGTGGCAAGAATGAATGGTCGCTTACGCCGGACCTTTTTGCAAAACATTTAACAACACTTTTCAGCAGTTATTACAGTGACGCACTGAAGGGCAAAAAGCGTTATCATCGCTATTTTGACAACTTACTTATGATTTTAAACCGCCAGCGCCCGGAGGCATGCGGAATGGAAGGCACTTGCAGTTCTCAGTACGTTGTAGAGGCCGATGGCAGCGTGTTCCCGTGTGACTTTTACATGTTGGACGAGTGGAAAATTGGCAACTTAACAACAGACAGCGTTGAAAAGCTTATAGAAAACCGAACAAAGTTAAAGTTTATTGAAAAGAGCATAAAACCACATGATAATTGTTTGGAATGCAAGTGGAATATGCTTTGCCGTGGCGGTTGCCGAAGAGACAGAGACTATTTTGAAAATGGCATAGGTAAAAATTATTATTGTACTGCATATAAGCAGTTTTTTGAAAGCTGCTATCCTCAACTTGTTAATTTGTATAAATTAATAATGTCAGGGCAAATTAAACAGCATTACGAATAAGGCAAAGTATTAGATAGTATACGCGCTATCTTAAGGAAAAACGGAGAAAAGGAGAAAAGAAAATGACAATTACTAAAGAAACGATTATAGGTGATATACTGGACAAGGCACCGGAGCTTTCACCAATATTTTTGGAAATAGGTATGCACTGCCTTGGTTGCCCATCTGCAAGAATGGAAACAGTAGAGCAAGCGTGTTACGTGCACGGCGAAAATGCAGATGAACTTGTAAGCAAGCTTAATAATGCACTTAACAAAAATAATGGCTGATACTAGGCAATTTCTTGACGAGCGCCTTTCTGCCGTCGCAGATTTTGTGCGCAGTGGCAGTGCTTGTGCCGATATTGGGTGTGACCACGGAAAGCTAAGCGTTTTTTTGGCTAAAAGCGGCAAGTGCAAGCGTGTTTTTGCGTGCGATAAAAGTAAAAAACCGCTTGACAAAGCAATGAAAGCAATTGAACGTGCTAAGTGCAATAATGTAGAATGTCGAATGGGCGATGGGCTTTCGGTTGTTGATACAAATGAAGTTGATGATGTTGTCATTGCAGGGCTGTCCGGCGTTACAATAGCGCAGCTACTTGCCACGGCACCACAATTTTGGCACGAAAAGCACCGTTTTATATTAGTGCCTGCTTCTAAGGCCGACTATTTGCGCCGCTTTTTATGTGAGAATGGTTTTTGCTTGACAGAAGAAAAGCCTGTTATTGCAGCAAATAGGGTGTACACAGTTATGCATGTAAAATATACGGGCGAAGTGATAGTAGCGTCGCCCGTTTTTTGTGCTGTTGGGCTTATTAAAGGCGAGACAAAAGCTGCAAAAGCGTACATGGAAAAAATTTTAAATCAACTTAAAAAACAAAGTGATTTTGAACTTGCAAAGGAAGTGGAACAGTGGTTTTTGCAAAACAAATAGAAGAGAGTTTGTTTGAATTTGCGCCAAAAGAGCTTGCGCTGGACGGGGATAATGTTGGGCTGCTTGTGGAAAATGATGCAGAGGTCACAGGTGTTTTATGTGCGCTTGACATAACACAAGAAGTGGTGCAAGAGGCAATACAAAAAAGGTGCAACATAATTGTTGCGCACCACCCAATTATTTTTAGGCCGATTTATACTGTAAAAACAGGCGGCGTTGTACATAAACTTGCAAAAAATAACATTGCTGCAATTTGTATGCACACAAATGCAGACTGCGCAAGCGGTGGCGTGAACGATACACTGTGTGAGGCATTGGGACTTAAAAATGTGCGCAACTTTGGCGGCGAGCTTGGCAGGATTGGCGAGCTTGCACAGCGAAAAAGTGCCGATGAATTTGCAAAGATGTGCCGTGAGGTTTTCGGTACATGTAGGGCAACACGATACAACGGCACAGTTAAAACAGTTGCCGTTGTTGGCGGAAGCGGAAGCGACTATGTTTGTGCTGCGTTTGAAAGCGGTGCAGATGCTTTTGTGACAGGCGAGGCGGCGCATCACTGCGCAATAGAGGCAAACCATGAGGGCAAGATGCTTGTTACTGCGGGGCACTTTGAGACAGAGCGCCCGGTAGTGCAAAAATTTGCACAATTTTTAATAAGCGAATTTCCACAGCTTAATATTTATCAGAGCGAAGAAGAGAAAAACCCATTTTCAACTTTTTAAGGCGTTTTAAATAATAAAACGCCTTACGCTTGAAAAAATTATTAATTTTGGGCGAAGTTTATTGTTAAAGTTGGGCAGCTTGTTAAAAAATGTCTAACATAAAACATTGAAAAGCTTTGTGGTTTTTATGTGATGGCTTTGTTTCTGTGAGAATTAAAATCAAATTAAAAACATGAGCTGAATTTAATTAAAAAAAGGATATAATAATGGCATTAGACGCGGCTACGCTTGCCCTTGTGGCAAAAGAGCTTGAAAGAGAGCTTGAACATGCAAAAATAGATAAAATATTCGAGCCTACGCGTGATGAAGTGGTATTCAACATGCGCAGGCGAAAAATAGGTGAGCATACTGCGGCGCCGCGGCTTTTTTTGTCGGCTCGAAGTGGTTCAGCACGTGTTTGCCTTACAAACGAGAGCTTTGAAAACCCTGCTGTGCCGCCGTCTTTTTGTATGTTGCTTAGAAAACACTACACAGGCGGCAAACTTATGCGCGTGCACACACCCGAAAATGAACGCATAGTGTTTTTTGACTTTTTGTGCACTAATGAAATGGGTGACACAGTAACAAATACCATTGCTGCAGAGCTGATGGGCCGATATTCAAACCTTGTTTTAATACGGGACGGCAAAATTATAGACGCACTTAAGCGTGTTGATTTTGAAGACAGTGAAGTACGCCAATTACTTCCGGGGCTTGCGTATACATTGCCACAAAAACCTGATAGGCTATCGTTTTTCACAAGTGACGTTGACATGCTTGTTGAAAAAATAATGCAAAAAAGTGCGCCATTGCAAGACGCATTGATGAAAATTGCAAGCGGTGTGGGCCCTGTTATTTGCAGAGAGACAGTTTACAGGGCGTTTGGCGTGCAAAATATTTTTTCGGACAATTTGTCTGAGGAGCAAGAGCAGGCTTTAAAAAATGCCATTATTAATATACAAGATATTTATAAAAGCGGTGGCACGCCAACTGTTGTAATTAACAGCGAGGGAAAGCCAATTGAATTCAGCTTTTTGCCGCTTACGCAGTATGAGGACAGTGCAATACTCGAAGAATATAGTAGCTATTCACTTATGCTAGAAGGCTACTACGCCGCCAAAGATAAAGCAGAGAGAATGGCGCAAAAGGGCAGGGACCTTGCGAAATCAGTTAAAAACGCATACGACAGGGCGCTGCGCAAACAGGCGGCAAGGCTTGAAGAGCGACAAAAAAGCGAAGAGTCTGAAAATTTCAGGCTGTGGGGCGAGATTTTGAACGCCAATTTGTGGGCGTTTAAACGCGGCGACAAAAATGTTACGCTGACAAATTATTATACAGGCGAGCCTGTAACAATTCCGCTGGACATAAGGCTTACACCTGTTGCAAATGCGCAAAAATATTTTAAGGAATACAAGAAAAAGCAGACAGCCGCAAAAATGCTTACACAGCTTTTGATAGATGGGGAAAACGAGATAAAATATCTGGAGACTGTCCTTTATGAGGTTAGCAAAGCAGAGGGCGATGCCCAGCTTGGCGAAATAAGGGCAGAGCTTAAAAGCCAGGGGTATTTAAAATACTACAAGCCGAAAAACAAAAAGCAAAAGCCATCTGAATTTATAAAGTATTTATCTTCAGATGACTTTTTAATACTTGTTGGCAGGAATAACACACAAAATGATATGTTGACACTTAAAACAGCCAGGGGGCGTGACTGGTGGTTCCATGTAAAAAACGCACCGGGCAGCCACGTTATTGTTATAAGCGAAGGGCGTGAAGTGCCCGACACAACGAAAACACAGGCTGCGCAAATAGCCGCTTATCATTCAGGCCTTGGTGTTGGCGCAAAGGTAGAAGTAGACTATACGCTTGTGCGTAATGTCAGGAAAACAAACGACTGTAAGCCGGGAATGGTGCTGTATGACGTTTATGAGACAGCTGTTGTTGTTGCGAACGAACAAGAAATAAAAGCGCTTAAATGCTAACAAATTTTTTGCAACTGTGCACACATTCTTTTTGTTTTGCGTATTATGAATTATAAACAAAAAGAAAGTGGGGTATCTTTATGCAAGTTGTTATATGGAAAAGCCCGAAAATATTATCAGGGATTTTAAGATTAATTTTTAAAGTAAAATAATGGATGTACAATTAAATAGTGTTGGAAGCAGTGCTCAGCCGGCCAATTTTGGCGTTTTTTCGCTCTACGGGCGTCGTCGAAGTTCACATTCCTAAAATTGGTACTTTATTTCTTCACCTTGTAGGTCAAGAAATTGCACAAAATATGCTTGTTTCATCTGCTGTCGATACTTATTAAAATGGCTATAACAAAACAAGTTGTTTTGTTATAGCCATTTTAATAAGTACTTTTTCAATAGCCGAAAAATATTTTTTGCAATTTCAACAATGTGGCAACAAAAAATGTTACCTAGAACAAAACATTTAAAAAACAATAATCGTAAATTGAATATTTAACTTTTTTGTGTTATAATAATAAAATATCAGCAAAAAAATAACTATTTGAATTAGGGGTAAATATGTATATTTTTAGCGGGATAACACAACAAAAATTGATAACCGCCGCAATTGTGGCAGGTGTTATATTGCTGTGTATGTTTGCATGGGTTTTTATACTTGTGCCGGCAACAACAAAACTTGCAAATCGTTTAAAAATTAATTGGCTTAGCACACTTATAGCAGGTTCAAAAAAGCCTGTTAGCATAATGTTAATCGTAAGCGCTATTTTATTTTCACTGCGAATTATTCTTGTATTACCTGCAACGGTAATGGCAACAATTTTCAGCTTTTACAGGGTGTTTTTAATTTATTGCATTGCGTGGGGGCTTGTGAACTCTAAAGGAATCGTAAAAGACTTTCTTACAAAAGAAAAAAACAACACAAAAAACGAAACTGTTATTATTTTTTTAACGCGCATTTACAGTGCCGTAGTTGTTGTTTTTGCAGTGCTAATGTCACTAAGCGAACTTAGTTTTGACGTGACAGGCATTCTAACGGGCCTTGGCCTTGGAAGCCTGACATTCGCACTTGCCGCACAAGATGCTGCAAGCAATTTTTTTGGTGGGTTTATTATTATTACAGAGCGCCCGTTCGAGGTGGGCGATTGGATTTCGGCAGATATTATCGAAGGCAGTGTTGAAGACATTACATTCCGAAATACTAAAATTAGGACAATCGACGGCTCTTTAACAGTTGTGCCAAACAGCAAGCTTGCAGGTGGCGCACTTACAAATTGGACACAGCTTAACCACAGGCTAATGCGCTTTAATATAGGCCTTATGTACAACACTGAAAAAGATACAATTAAAAAAGTGTCACACGACATAGCACAAATGCTTGAAACGCATTGTGACATTGAAAAAGAAACAGTAGAAGTCTGCCTAAATGAGTTTGCCTCAAGCAGCATTGACCTTTTTGTAACGTGTTATGTAAAACATGTGGACATTGTTTTGTATAGAAAGACAACAGACGATGTAAATTACAAGATTTTGGACATTATGCAGAAAAATAATGCCTCGTTTGCGTTTCCGTCACAAAGCGTTTATTTTGAAAATGCACTTGGCATTACAAAGTAATTGAAAAATATCGCTTAAATTAATTTTCGCAAATAATGTTTATACAGCCTAAAATGCAATGAAATTTCATATATATTTCTAAAAATTGTTTTTGGGGGTATATATGGTTTTTGCAATTACAATCAGTGTTTTAGCAGGGCTTGCAAGCTCAGTTGGTGGGTTGGTAGCACTTTTTATTAAAAGGCCGGGTGCAAGGACAATGGCGCTTTCGCTTGGATTTGCCGCAGGCGTTATGGTAACGGTGTCTCTATCTGACATGTTGCCGCATGCCGTGCACACGTACAGCACTTATATGGGCGCGCTTTTAGCCGCAATTGCAACATGTAGCCTTTGTGCTTTGGGCATGTTTTTGGCAATGCTCTTATCACATCTTGTGCCTGACGTTCAAGCAAGCAAATATGAAAGCGATAATGATGCGAAGGCATTCAAAAGTGCTGTTATAATAGCTGTGGCGTTAATTGCCCACAATTTGCCGGAAGGCATTTTAACACTGTTTACAGCGGCACAAAATAGGGAACTTGGCCTGCAACTTGCGCTTGCTGTTGCACTGCACAACATTCCCGAGGGCATAGCAATTGCGGTGCCGATATATTACGCCACAAACAGTAAATTAATGGGCTTCTTGTATGCGTTTTTTTCGGGAATAGCAGAGCCTGTCGGCGCATTATTAGCCTTTGGCCTTTTATCGGGGTATATGTCGGCAAATTTTCTAAATGGAATTATTGCAATTGTGTCGGGCATAATGCTTTACGTCTCGTTTTCAGAACTTTTGCCCGAGGCATTTTCATATGGTAAAAAACATATAGCAGTGCTGGGTTTGTGCCTTGGTGTAATAATAATGCAAATTGGCTTATACCTTGTATAATTTGCCGTAATATAGTAAAATATAATAGGCTTGCGTTAGGAGGGTTGGTGTGCACAAAACAATACTTGGCTTAACATTGGTTGTTGCCGTTATGCTGTGTGGTTGCAGTGAGATTATAGGCTCTGCAAGTGTGGACGAATTGCTTCGTGCACCTCAATCGACACAGCAAATGCATGACATACAAAGTGCGCTTAATACATATAAAGGTGAAACGGTACAACTAAAATATCCACGTGGGTACAAAGAGCAATCGCCCATACTGCTTGCCGACATTGACGCAGATAATGTTAACGAAGCTGTAATACTATATGTGTCTGAGCAGACAGGGCAAAGCGTGCAGCTTGCCGTTCTAGAGAATAGCGAGGACGGCTGGCAGGTGGTTCAAGACATAGAAGGCCTATCAACAGAAGTTATGGACTTAGAACTAGCACAGATAGACAGCGAAGAAACACAAATAATTGTGGGCTATGCAAATGCAACACTTGTAGACAAGTTTCTTTGCGTTTACATCTATAAAAATAACAGCATATCGTTTTTGCTAGAGACAGCGTATACAAATTATCTTGTTGAAGACTTGGACGGCGACGATGTTAATGATTTGACAGTAGTCTCTAACGGTGAAGAGGAAGGTGCGCTTGCAGCACAGTGGCTTGCATTAAACAGCGACAAAACCGGAATGGAGCTAATGCAAACTATAAGTTTTGACACACGTTTTGTTACTAGCAGCAATTTGATTTTTGCGCAATCAGGGCAAAATAAGGGGCTTATTGTTGAAGGGACTTTTGAAAATGGCTGGGTTGCAAATGAAGTTTTTAAATATATTAATGAAAGTGCTAATTTTATTACATGGCCACAAAATGAAACGGATGTGCCGTTAACAACATTGCGATATGTGCAAAATTTGAATGTTAGCATTTTAGACGAAACGGAAATTTTACGTGTGCCAACAAATGTAACAAAAATTTCGACATTTACCGACCCGGACAGGTTTTATTATGTCACATGGCAAGACTACTTAGCACATGAGCAATCGCTTAGTCTTTTTAACAGTTACAGTATTTATGCAGGTTCTGCCGGTGTTGCAAACTTGCAAAAAAACCCAACACAGCAGGGCGAAGAACTTGGACAAGACGTGCGTGGCACACAAAGCGACGAAGAAACCGGAGTTGCCCAAACAACACAAAGTGGAATTAGAAGGGAAAACGAAGAGCCAGACGGACCTAATAAGCTTGAAAATATACAAAGTGGCTATGGTGCTGCAGAAACTGAAACTGAAAATGTAGTGCACCCACTTGGCAATGCAACAGGTATTTTGCCTAATATCCCATCGCCGAGCGAGCCGTATTTCGGTATTTATGACTCTCAGTATTCATACTTTGTAAGGATACCACAGCAATGGGCCGGCAGTATATCGGTGACAAAAAGCAATGATAATAATGCGTGGCAAATAAACGACATTTCAAGCGGCAAAGTTCTGCTAAGTGTTGTAGCATCAACACAAGAACTTAGCGAAAACAGTGTAGTTTACATTGGAAGCAAAGAAGACAAGCATATATATATAATTACAAGCGCTGAGCTACCACAAAGCGAAAAGGATATAATTAAAGAGGGCGCAAAAATGTTTGACGGCGAGTATGATTAAATGCTGTCAATATGAGATGGGCTAAATACACATAGTTTTTTGTAATGCAAAAAATGATAAAAGCCGAAGCAAAACGGCACGAGGAGGATTTTTCACCATGAAAAAAATTCTTATTGTTGAAGACGAGGCTGCAATCCGTGAGATTGTGGCACTTAACTTGCGCATGGCAAAATTTGATGTTACAGAGGCGCAGAATGCAGAACAAGCACTTGCGGTTTTTGACAACAGCTATGACATAGCTATTCTTGACGTCATGCTTCCGGGCATGAACGGCTTTTCTCTTTGCGAAAATTTGAGGCGACTTTCGGCGACAATGGGAATAATTATTTTAAGCGCAAAGTCGCTTGAAGATGATAAAATAAAAGGCCTCTCAATAGGTGCAGACGATTATATGACAAAGCCGTTCAGCGTAAGTGAACTTTTAGCGCGTGTTGAAGCACTTTGGCGTAGGGTTAACCGTGCAGAGAGCAGCGCACTAGAAGAGATGGCAGGGGCAGATGGCACGTGTATAATAAGCGGCTGTTTTAAATTAGACCAAAAAAGCCGTTTTCTATATAAAAACGAAGAGCCTATTGATTTGACACAAGTTGAATTTCAAATAATGGAACTTTTTTTAACAAACACCGGTGTCGCCCTTGTGCGCGAAAAAATACTGGAGGGTGTGTGGGGCGAACATTATTACGGTGATGTTAAAATTGTAGATGTGAACATACGGCGGCTGCGCATGAAAATTGAAGAAGAACCAAGTAACCCAAAGCATATACTTACAGTTTGGGGCTATGGTTACAGGTGGAACCCGGATTAGTAGTGCTGTTTTGTTTAAACATGTACAACATAGTACCTCGGGAAAATGTTTTTTCGATAGATAGATGTTTTTAACTACTATTGATACTTTCCGGTTAATTTTAGGCTCTTAGGCGTTTAAAATACTAACAAACGTTGTATGGGTGCTTTTAAAGATATTAAATATATAACAAACTTATAACAAAAGGGGGGCGCGGCCTGTTTGAACAGCATAACAAAGAGATGGGTTCGCGGTAGCCTACTTTTTACACTTCTTGTGCTAATGCTTGCAGAGGGTATTTTTATATATTATACGGTGCAAAGTAATTACGATGCCGTTTTTAACTCTCTTCAAACACGCCTAGAGACGCTTGTTGCACAGCTAAACGCTACTGATATGTATAATGTAAGCAATAGGGGTGTAATTTTAAGGCGCATGGTAGAGCAGTTCCCCGACAAAAATAAGTTTGAGTTTGCGCTTGTAGACAGCAACGGGGTAGTTACAGTTTCCAGCCTTGGTTACGTTTACTCACAAGACGCACAGGAGCTAGGCGATTATATAAGCGCCATTGAGACGAACGATATAGGGCGAAGTGTTTACACATCACACGCCGGAGAGAGAGTAATGGCCGTTACAATGCTTTTGCCGCTTAACGCCGGTGAGTTTGTGGCAGTGCGCATGGTAACAAGCCTAACGCTTATAAATGAGAATATTTGGGTTTATATTATTTTAAGCCTAACAATTGTAGGTGTAATAATATTATCAAGTACATTAAGCGGCGTTTATTTCATACGAAGCATAGTTAACCCAATGCTTGAAATTGAAAAAACTGCCAGTAAAATTGCAAAGGGCAATTTCGACATTCGAATTTTAACGCAATTTAACACAAGTGAAATGCAGCGGCTTGTAGCTGCAATTAACAACATGGCGGGCGAGCTAGAAACAACCGAGAGAATGAAAAATGACTTCATATCGTCTGTGTCGCACGAATTGCGCACGCCGCTTACTTCTATTATGGGGTGGGCAGAAACACTTAGTGGCGCAGTTGACCCGAAAAGCGAAACACATATACGAGGGCTGAAAGTGATACACAGCGAGACCGACCGCCTTTATGACATGGTGGAAGAATTGCTTGATTTTTCACGCATGCAAAACGGTATATCGCTGAATTTGCAAAATGTAGACCTTGTTGCCGAAGTTAGCGACAGTGTTTTGACAGTGCAACAACGTGTAAATGCCGAGGGGATTATAATGTCTTATGATGAGCCGCAAATGCTTATACCCGTGTTTGCAGACGGGCAGCGCTTGCGACAAATGTTTATAAATATTCTCGATAATGCCATAAAATATTCAAAAAAAGGTGGTATAATAAAAGTTAGTGTGAATTGCGATGCAAATAAAGCGTATGTGAATATCAGCGATGAGGGTAAAGGCATAACGCCTGAAGATTTAGAGTACGTAAAAGTGAAATTTTTCAAGGGCAATGGGGCAGTACGTGGGAATGGAATAGGGCTTGCCGTTGTAGATGAAATTGCAAAAGCACACGGCGGCGATATTAATATTGACAGTGAGTACGGAAAAGGTACTTCTGTGCTGATGAGTTTGCCATTACATGGGGCAAACGACAAAAATGAATAAAACCTACTTGAAAGGATATAAACATGCAAAATAATAACGAATGCGAAAATAAATGCGCATTTAAAACAAGTGTTGGCGGCCAAGCCCTTATGGAAGGCATTATGATGAGAGGGCCTGAAAAAGTGGCGTTTTCTGTTAGAAAGCCTGACGGCGAAATACACACAGAGGTGCAAGATGTTAAAAAGCGCCCGTGGAGAAGTTGGTTTTTTATAAGAGGTGTCCTAAGCTTTTTAGACACACTTATTGATGGATACAAGTATCTTATGCGAAGTGCTGAACTGTCAACAACAGAAGAAGAACTGGCAGGAGAGAGCAAGTTTGATAAGTGGGTGTTTGAGAAATTCGGCGACAAAGGCATGAATTTTGTTATGGCAATAGCCGCTGTTTTGGGCGGTGGGCTGGCGCTTGTTTTATTTATGATACTGCCCACATTAATAGTACAGCTTATTGAATTGTTTTTACCGCTTGGCGGGTTTAAAACGCTTGCAGAGGGCGTTTTAAAAATAACAATTCTTGTTGCATACATGGCAGCTGTTAGCAAAGTGCCGGATATAGCGCGCGTTTTTGGCTACCATGGCGCAGAACATAAAACGATCTCTTGTTATGAAGCAGGCGAGGAGTTGACAGTTGAAAACATACGTAAATTCTCACGTCTTCACCCACGTTGTGGCACAAGCTTTATTTTAATAGTAATTGTAATAAGCGTTTTACTGGCCGGTGTTCTACCGTGGGGCAACACTTTTTTACGCATAGTGCTTAAAGTTATAACACTGCCTATTGTTGTGGGCATTAGCTATGAAATTATTAAGTTTTGTGGCAGGCACGACAACTTTTTTACAAGAATTATTTCAGCACCAGGAATGTGGCTGCAAAAAATTACAACTAACGAGCCGGGTGACGATATGATTGAGTGTGCAATACAGGCCATAACACCTGTTTTGCCGGAAAACAAGCAAGATGGCAGTTGGTGACGAATAATATGCAAAATTCCTGCTATAACGCGAAAAGTGAACATTTTATTCTGGTGCCGAACACAAATTTGAAACATGCGTATTTGCAAATTGAAAATGCTTTTTTGTGTGCAGAAATTGACGATGCCGCATTTGATGCGCATACGCTGTTGTTTCATGTTACAGGCAAAGACAGGCGTGTTTTTCCACAAGACTTCTTGACGAACAAACAGGCAGAGGACTTAACGCATTTTGTGATTAAACGATTGAAAAGAGTTCCGCTTCAGTATATAATAGGTGAGTGGGACTTTATGGACTTCACTTTAAAGGTGGGGCCGGGCGTTTTAATACCTAGAAGCGACACAGAAGTAGTATGCATAACTGCAATTGAGACGGCACGTAAAATGCAACAGCAGAAAAATAGCGGCAGAGAATGTTTGGAACAAGGCGAATTGCCGTCGAGTGAACAATTTACGGCAAATGTTAATGTTGATGAAGAAGTTTTAAACATAGCCGACTTGTGCGCAGGCAGCGGTGCAATAGCAATAGGTGTTAAACGCAATATGCCACAGGCAAAAGTAATGGCAGTAGAGCTTTATGATAAGGCTATTTATTACCTTGCATTAAATGTTGAAAAACTTGCAAGCGATATTAAAATATTTGAGAGAGATGTAATAGGCTTTGAAAAAGACGTATTAGATTTATCGCTTGATATTATTGTGTGCAACCCACCTTATGTAAGTGAAAGAGAGATGAAAACACTTAAACCCGAGCTTTTTCATGAGCCCGAAACGGCACTTGTAGCACAGGACAATGGGCTGTATTTCTACAAATATATTGCAAATGAATATAAGAGCAAGCTAAAAAGCGGCGGCGCCATTGTGTTTGAAATAGGAAGCGCACAAGGCGAAGAGGTAAGTGCCATTTTAGCACAAAACGGTTACAACAGCATTGAAATTATAAAAGATGCCTCAGAAAATGATAGATGTATAAGGGCTTTTAAATAAAAAGAAGATAGGAGCAGGACAATGGCACAAAATAAAAAAGACATACCAACACCCGAGAAAAAGACGGGTGACGGAAAAAAGAATGCACTTGACACAGCGCTTGCGCAAATTGAAAAACAATTTGGCAAAGGCGCCGTTATGAAACTTGGCCAAAGAATTACAATGAACATAGAGGCAATACCAACAGGTAGCTTGTCGCTTGATTTAGCGCTTGGAATAGGTGGGCTGCCGCGTGGGCGTGTTGTTGAGATATATGGGCCGGAGTCTTCGGGTAAAACTACACTTGCACTGCACTGCATTGCAGAGGCACAAAGAGCAGGCGGTGAAGTTGCGTTTGTAGACGTTGAGCATGCACTTGACCCTGTTTATGCAAAGGCGCTTGGCGTAGACATTGACAGCTTACTGGTAAGCCAGCCCGACACAGGTGAGCAAGCGATGGAAATTTGTGAGGCACTTGTGCGAAGCGGCGCACTTGACGCAATTGTAATTGACTCTGTTGCCGCAATGGTGCCAAGGGCCGAAATTGAGGGCGAAATGGGTGACTCTCACGTTGGCTTGCAGGCAAGGCTTATGAGCCAAGCATTGCGCAAACTGACAGGCGTTATAGGAAAAACAGGAACTGTTGCAATTTTTATTAACCAATTGCGTGAAAAAGTTGGCATTACTTACGGAAACCCCGAGGTTACAACGGGTGGCCGTGCACTAAAATATTATTCATCTGTGCGCATTGACGTGCGCCGAATTGAGGGGTTGAAAGACTCAAGTGGTGCGTTTATTGGGAACCGTACACGTGCAAAAGTAGTTAAAAATAAAGTTGCTCCTCCTTTTAAAGAAGCTGAGTTTGACATAATGTTCGGCGAAGGAATTTCGAAATCAGGCGAATTGCTTGATTTAGCTGTAAGGTTAGGCTTTATTTTGAAAGCCGGTGCGTGGTTCAGCTATGGTGAAACAAGGCTTGGACAAGGGCGCGACAATACAAAATCATACCTTGAAGACCACCCTGAGCTTTATGCTGAAATTGAAGAAAAAGTGCGTGCAAACGCAGCAGATTTGTACTCTATGAAAAAAGGCGAAGTGAAAGTGCGCAAAGACGATGAGCAAAGCGAAGAGGGCGAACAAGGGCAAAGCGCACAAGAAGGCAATAACGCTGAGGCACCGGTGCAAGCTGCGGCAAGGCGCAAAAAACCGGCAAGCATTGATATAATGGTAGAAGATGACTGATAATACTGCAAATAGTAGCTTGCACAGCTTTGAGAGTGCAAAACAAAAGGCTTTCGTGTACTTGTCACACCGACGCCACTCATCAAAAGAAATTTGCGAAAAGTTGCGGTGCACTTATTGCGAAAAAACAGCGCTTGAAGTTGTTAAGTACCTTGAGCAAAACAACTATTTGTGTGATGAAGAATACGCAAGTGCACGTGCAAAACACCTTGTGTCTAAGAATAAGTCTGCGCAAGAAATACAGCACGATTTGATGGCAAAAGGCGTTGGGAGAGACATTGTGCAGCGCGTTTTAAATACACTTAAACAAGAAGAATACAGTGAGCATGATGCGTGCATAAAAATAATTGAAAAAAGTTACATGCGCAAAATTTGCGGTGAAGAGTTTGAAAAAGTAATTGCGGCATTAATGCGGCGTGGTTTTTCATACAATACTGTAAAAAAAGCGGTGCAAGAAATCAGCGAACAATTAATTGAAGAAGAGTAGAATGGAAAATAAAATGAACATATATTTTATATCGCTGGGTTGCCCGAAAAACCAAGTTGATGCAGACGTTATGTGCCACTCTTTAATGTTGGGTGGGCATAAAACAACGGGTGAAATTGAAAATGCCGATATTATAATTATTAACACGTGTGGCTTTATTGAAAGCGCCAAGCAAGAGGCGATAGACAATATTTTGCTTGCATGTGAGCATAAAAAGTCATTTAAAAACACAAAAATAATTGTTACAGGCTGCCTTGCACAGCGTTATGCAAAACAAATTGCAGCCGACATACCGGAGGTTGACGCAGTTGTAACAATTGGCGCAAATACTGATATTTGCAATATTATTGATGAAATTGCAAAAAATGCAAAAACTAATAAAACAACGGTTTTCGAAAAAGACAATCAACTTTTTGTGGCAGGCGGCAAGCGTGTTATTTCTACACCAAAGCACTATGCATATTTAAAAATATCCGATGGGTGCAACAATAACTGCCATTACTGTGCCATACCGTTAATACGTGGACGTTTACGTAGCAGAAGCATTGAAGACATTGTGGACGAGGCGAAGTTTTTGGCGGAAGAGGGTGTGAAAGAGCTAATACTAGTTGCGCAAGACGTTACGGTTTTTGGCGCTGACACAGGCGAGATAAAAATAGCTGAACTTTTAAAGCAGCTTAACGCCGTGCAGGGCATTGAATGGATACGCCTTCTTTATGCGTACCCGGAGCGTATAACACCGGAGTTTATAAGCGCTATGCTTGAAAATGAGAAAGTTTTGCACTACCTGGACATACCGATACAGCACATAAACAGCGAAGTGCTTAATGCCATGAACAGAAAAGGCGACAGGCAGACAATTGAAAGCGCACTTAACAAATTGCGCAACGCAATGCCTGACATTGTGCTTAGAACAACTGTTATTGCGGGCTATCCCGGTGAAACTGAAGAGCAATTTGACGAGATGTGCGAATTTATTAAACAGTTTGAATTTGACAGGCTTGGCTGTTTTGCATACAGCGAAGAAGAGGGGACAGTGGCAGCCGATATGGAGCAAATGCCTTTTGAGGTAAGGCAAAAACGCGCAGATATTGTTATGGGCGTTCAAACAAGGCTTATGACACGTTTGCAAAGCAAAAAAGTAGGCAAAAAGCTAAAGGTAATTTGTGACTGTTTTGACGATGAGAATAATTTGTATATTTGCCGTTCTTATGCAGATGCGCCTGAAATTGACGCACAAGTGTGTGTGAGAAGCGACGAAATTATTAGTGCCGGCGATATTTTTGACGTGCTTGTGGAAGAGAGCGATGAATACGATTTATATGCTGTGAAATGTTAAGTTGACACGCGATGATATTGCTTAATATTTTTTGTGATAAGCTCCCGTACGTATTAAAGCACAACGCAATGTATATTTAATTAATAACTACTAGCTATTTGAGGTGACATTTATGAATTTACCAAATAAGTTGACATTACTGCGCATTTTACTAATACCCGTGTTTATGTTTTTTGCCACGCAAAGTAATAGTGCATTATTTATGTTTTTGGCGTGCTTAACGTTTGCATTTGCAAGTTTTACAGATTTTTTAGATGGATATTTTGCACGTAAATATAGCCTAGTTACAGATTTTGGCAAATTTGCAGACCCGCTTGCAGACAAACTTTTGACAACTGTTGCATTTATATACATGATGCAAGTTAACGCATGTGACCCCATTGTGCTTGTAATAATAATTGCGCGTGAATTTGCCGTGTCGGGCCTTAGGATGGTTGCGGCAAGCTCTCCGCAAAAATCTGTTATAGCCGCCAATATGTGGGGCAAAGTTAAAACTGTGGTGCAAATGCTTACAATAATACTGTTTTACTTGTGGTTTGCGTACGACCTTTATGCAGCGCCGCCTTCAAGCATTTATACTTCGCAAATTGTAGGGTATATTTTAAGCTGGGCTGTTGCAATAATTACGGCGGTTTCGGGTGTTGTATATATTTTACAAAACAGGAAATATATCAATACATTTAAATAAATAATAACATAATGTTTTGGAAAAATGCAAACTTATAATATCAGTTCATTTATGTTTCCTTTTTTCTGAAAAGTAAGTGATTTTAGCGGCTTGACGCAATTAAGGGGCAAAAGGTTTATAAACCTTTTGCCCCTTAATATTGTGCATGTTTTTAATTGGGTCAACTACAATAATGTTTATAATTTCAAATCAAGCCCTGATGCTTTTTCTTTAAGCATGCGTTGGCAAAGCTCGGCTATAAATGCGCCTGCCTCTGTTGGGTTTGTGCCGCCTTTATGGATGTTAGAAATAACAGTTCTCATCATTTCTGAAATTCCGATAAATCCACCGTAAGTGATATAAGCACTAAGCGATTCCGCAGTTCCAAGACCCGGGCGCTCGCCCAAAAGAATTACAGTAACTTTAGAGCCTAAAATTTCTGTGACGGCGTCCATAGCACGCACACGGCCATATTTAACAAAAATTGGCTTGCCTACATTAATTTTAAGCATGTCTAAGCCTTGTAGCAAAGAGGGTAGCAAGTCTTTCATGTTAGCTTCTACGGCTGTACTTGAAAGGCCATCGGCTACTATAATTTGCACATCGGGGTTTTTGGGGCATGTGTTTTTTATCTCAGCCGCTACTTCATCGGAAAACAACCTGCCTAAATCAGGCCTTGTTAGATATGTATCCTTCGAATCGCATAGAGTTTTGAAAACAGGAAGTTTTAAATCTTCTATGAGACCGGCATCAACGTCGTTGAACACAGCGTCCATTGCTACTGAATGGTCACTGCAAAAGCGCAAGTATGTGTTTGTTCTATACCTAACGCCCGTGCGCCATACGCCCACCCTTGCAGAAGTCTCACGCCTCATTCGTTTGAACTCTTCAAGGTTATATGCATTTGGCACATCAATAATTTCCCTGTAATTCACAGCAGATAAGTCTCTTACTTCACCGTTTACATCATAGTTTTGTGTACCCTGTGAAGAACTTCCCGCATTAGGTTTTGCTGAAACCGAGCCTGCATTTTGTTCTGTCAAAACTTGTGCAACTATTTCTTCTATAACATTTTTCAATTGTTCTTTATTCATGCTGCTCTCCTCCTATCTCAAGAAAAATGAAGCGTCGCCGGCTATTGGTGTAAGTATGCCTTTGTCGTCCATAAGCCCCATTTTCATGAGCCACTGATGGAATTCAGGGGCCGGCAACCTGTTTGTAAGCTCACGCATGGTTGCATTGTCATGGAAGCTACAATCTTGATACGAAAGCATAATATCGTCAGAAACAGGTACGCCTACATAGTAGTTTGCACCTGCAAGTGCTGTTAGCATAACACCAATTTGTTGGTCGTCCATATTAATGCCGGTGTGGTTTGTAAAGCATGGCGCCATGCCCATAGGAAGGCCTAAGAACTTACCCATAAACATGTCTTCAAGGTTAGCCCTAATAAGTTCTTTTCCATCAAATATAGTTTCAGGCCCTATAAAGCCTGTTACATTATTTACCATAAACGGCCTAAAATAACGTGCAAAACCATATGTTCTGGCTTCAAGGGTCATTTCATCAACACCACAATCAGCGCCCACAGACATCTCAGAACCTTGCCCTGTTTCAAAATAAAGCTGGTTTGGCCCTGCACTGAAACAGTACTGTTTCGCTAAAGCTTCGGCTTCCAGTATTAGTGCTTTGTCAACGCCAAAGTCCTCGTTGCCTCTTTGTGTGCCGGCAACAGATTGGAAAATCATAGACAAAGGTACGCCCTGCTTAACAGCGTCCATCTGTGTTGTCATATGAGAGAGAACAGTTATTTGTGTTGGAATATCAAACTTGACAATAAGGTCATACATGCTTTCGGCTATACGCCTAGTACTGTCTACATTATTCTCAACAGGGTTTATGCCAAGGCAGGCATCACCGCAACCAAAACTTAAACCTTCCATAGTTTGAATTAAAATTTCAGTAGGGTCATCAGTCGGGCTGTTAGGTTGAATTCTGTATGCCAAAACACCGGGCTGGCCTATGGTGGTGTTGCATGTAGTTATATGGTTAATCTTTTTTGCCGCATAAACCAAGTCTGTTGCAGACATTATTTTTGCAACTGCAGCTGCAACTTCACCTGTGAATGCACGGGCGTTTCTTACAAGGTCGTTACCGGTTGTTTTGTGTGAGAGCACCCACTCTCTTAACTCACCTATTGTCATGTTCATTTTCGACTCATAGGCCAGTTTGTTTAAACCGTCAATATTAACTCTTGTTACTTCGTCATCATCATATGGTATAGTGGGGTTTTCTGTTAATTCCTTTACGGTAATCTCAGCCAAAACAATCTTTGCCGCTACTCTTTCTGAAATAGTTTCGGCCGCTATTTTCTGAAATCTGTCGCCTGCTTTTGGCTCGTTAGCTTTAGCAAGAACGTCTTTTAAGTCCTTGAACTGATAGCTTTTTCCGTTAAGTGTGGTTTTAAGTTTCATACACAAATT
>CAYJMH010000011.1:0-24690 GCA_964371535.1 uncultured Bacteroides sp. | reverse complement strand
CTGTACTATAATGTGGGGTTTTCAGCTACAAACTCAACAGCGGCGGCAAAAGCATCGCAAGCGGCTTTGCATGCAGACTGACTGCCTGTTAGAAGTGCACCACCAAAGTTAGTTTCAGAGGGTGGGCCATAGAGAACGCACATTTTTACATCGGCGGCTTTCAGGGCGGCATCTACGCCGTACATAGCCTCAAGTGGCGGTGCAATTAAATATGCAAGAGACTCACCTTCCTCAATATTCGCACCATCTGAGAGATATGAGCCTGTTCTTGAAATACAGTGCGCATAATAAACTATGGAGTCATCTTCATTCGCTGAAATAAAGTGAGCAACATTTTCAATGGTGTCTACGCAAGCTTCAAGGCCGCTTTTAACTTCTGCGGGGTTAGGGCCTGCCAGCATACCAATAACCTCACCCGCTAGCTTCGTGTTGGCGTTAGCAGCACCGCCGTAAAAGCTTTTGGCGTAAATAACTTTTACGTCTGCTTTTTTTGTTGCCTCGTCCAATGCTGTGTATGTAACATCATCGCAATCGCAAGTTATAAGTGCCACTGAACGTTGGTCGTCGGCAAGACCTAGCTCTTTAGCTAGCTCGGATGATACATTTGGAATTATTTTTGTTGCCAGCACCGAGGACTTCATTGCATCTCTTTTCATGGGATAAACCTCCTTTGAATTATTTTTTTATGAATTAAATATCAGGGTTTTTATTACAACAGGAACAACTTTACCCTCAGCTATCGGAAGGCCTATGTCTATATAGTCGCCGCCGGAAGTTGCTATTGCATCTATACAAATTATTTCTTTATTATTGCAAAGTTTCACATTTAATGCTTGTCCAAGGGCCTTACCTATATCGCTCTCAACAACAACCATCAACGGATATTCACTTTTAATAATAGCCTGCATTGAATTAATAATTATATCTGCAAGATGTTGAATTTGAGCAAACCCTTTGTGGTGGTTGCCGCTCATGGCAATAGCAACAGGCTCTGGTTTATTGCCATTGAAGAACATGGGCAACTGTCTGTTTATAGAGTTATTTATAGCATCAAAGCTAAGCTCTTCTTCCTTAGTGATTTTTAGTATAGGTATATTTTTTACAGGCAACTTTTTTCTGTCATAGGCAATTGTGCTGCCACTTACCTCAGTTGTATGTGTACCTGCACCAACAACTGTTGCCCTTATGGTTTCTTTTGCAACATATGTTTTAATTTGTTTAAAACAGCTGTGATTTTTTATTGCCCTACCAAGAAGAACGCCAATGTCGCCAAATTTAAACACATCACCGCTTTGTTCTTCGTAAATGCAGTCGGCAACACCGCCTGAAAAAGTGATGGCTTTTATTTTGGGCTCACTTTTTAGGGGCTGTCCATCATTTGTGTATAGTCTTAGGTGTTCATCATCGTAAGCTTTTGCATGTATTGCCTGTGCCAATTGATCTGCCATCAAATCACAAATCTTCGACAGTTCCTTTTCGTTGGCTTGTCCTCCCGGTGTGATATTTATACCGTGAGCACGTGCAAGTTTTTCTATCTTATGAAATATGTAGCTTATCTTGCCGTTAACTATTTTAATTAACCTACCGCCTATGTCAAGGCAACATACTGAATGCACTACACCTCTGTCATATATGGCAATGTTTGTGGTTCCGCCACCTACGTCTAGGTTTGCAACTGTGGTTTTGTCTTGCTCAGATATAACGTCTGCGCCAGCTCCTCTTGCTGAGAGCACACTTTCCAAATCAGGCCCTGCCGTTGCCACAACAAAATCGCCGGCCATACTGCTAAGGGCTTCAAGCACATCATTGGCATTTTCTTTTCTGGCTGTCTCGCCTGTAATAATTACAGCGCCTGTGTTTAAATCTGACGGTTTTTTGCCGGCCTTTTTATACTCAGAACTAACTATTTCCCTAACGGCATTTGCGTCTATCTCTGTGGGAGATTTCAGTGGAGTGAAGTAAATATCACTGCGGTATACAACTTCTTTGTCTACTATGTCTATTCGGGGGACAGAATAGCTGGACGCCCTATTTTCTATGCTTATTTTGCTGAAAATGAGCTGGGTTGTGGATGTACCAATATCAATTCCCACGCTGTGAATAATTTCAACCACTGTTTCACATCCTTTAAATCAACTTTTTGTTTTCAAAAAAGCCATTGGCAGAAAGAAATTTAATGTATTTTTGACTTTGGAACTATTTATTGTAAATACCATCTATATAATCATTTTTATGTTTAAAAATGAAAAAAGGCCCGACAAAACACATGTCGGGCCTACATCGAACCTCATACAAAATATGCAGGCAACTACATCGTGACTGCATTAGTATTATTTTTTCAATTTGTGTATATACTAACATGCAAAAATTGTATTGTCAATGCTTAAGAAAAAACAGTTAAACATTTTGCTGTATCGACGAAATTTACATGCAAAATTTATGCAATGTATATAATTGATTTTACTAAAAACGTCACTGTGTTTCGGCCTCTTTAAAATATGCCTTGTTGCATACACACGCAATAACTGTGTATTACTTTTAATTTTGTGTTAACGTTCGTGCAAAACAATTATGCCGGGGCTTGCTTTTATTACTGATTTTCAATTATGTCAAACCCTAGGTCCTCAATTATTTCAACCATTTCTTCCACAGAAAGACTTGTTTCCACTGTAATTGTTTTATCATCAAGGTTACAATTTAAACTGTTGATTTCTGCAATTTTACCCATTACATTTTCGGCCCTGGCTGTGCACTTGCCACAAACCATTCCATCTACGTTAAAAACCATTTTTTTCATGTCTTTTCATTTCCTTTCAATAAGCAAATCATTTTTTATTTGGGTTATATTTAGTTAACCTTAAAGAGTTTGTTACAACTGACACGGAAGATAATGCCATTGCACCGCCCGCGAAAGCCGGTGTAAGCAAAGGGCCGCCTAATGCAAATAAAAGCCCTGCCGCAATGGGAATACCAATGCAGTTGTATATAAATGCCCAAAATAAGTTTTGCTTAATTATAGCCATGGTCTTTTTAGCTAAAACAAGGCTATCTGCCACAGCGCCTAGGTTTTCGCCCATTAAAATAACACCCGAGGACTCGGCCGCTGCATCTGTGCCACTGTGAACAGCAATACCAACATCAGCCGCAGCTAAAGCAGGTGCGTCGTTTATTCCGTCACCTACCATGGCCACTACTTTTCCGCTAGCTTTAGCTTTTTCAACCTCTGCCGATTTGTCCTGCGGCAAAACCTGTGATTTGACACTTGCAATTCCGGCTTCGTTTGCTATTACTGTTGCAGCACCTGCATTGTCACCGGTTATCATGCCTGTTTCAATGTCCATAGAGTTAAGCCTGGCTATTGCTATTTTAGCGTCTTCCCTAATGCTGTCGGACAGTGCTATTAAGCCACAGTACACACCGTTAATGCCTATAAACATGGCCGTACAGCCCAAAGGTATTAAATGTTGGCTATCGTGTGGTAATGAAATGTTTTCCTGTGCCATTAATTTGGCAGTGCCGGCTGTTATAGCCTTATTACCAATAAATGCTGTTACGCCCTTGCCCGCATGTGCTTTAAGGCTATCCGGTGACAGCAATCCTATATTGTTTGATTCAGCATAATTAACTATTGCCACTGCTATTGGGTGTTCTGATCCTTTCTCAGCAGAGGCAGTAAGCTTAACTAATTCGTCCGCGTCAATGTTGTGGGGGATAATTTTGGCTACTTTTAGCCTGCCGTGTGTTATCGTGCCTGTTTTGTCAAAAAAAATCGTATTTACTTTTGAAGCTTGCTCTATAACATCACCGCCGCGATAAAGTATGCCGAGATTAGCACCTCTACCGGAACCGGCCATTACAGCTATTGGCGTTGCAAGGCCAAGGGCGCACGGGCAAGCTACAACAAGAACAGACACAAATATATTCATAACAAAGGCTACGTCTTGGCCAAGTAAAAGCCAAATGCCTGAAGATATAAATGCTATTGCTACCACAGCGGGAACAAAAACCCCTGATATTTTGTCTGCCAGCCGTGCAGCCGGGGCCTTTCGTTCCTGTGCTTGGGTAACAAGTTTTAGCACTTGGGCAATGGCTGTGTTACTGCCTACACCTGTTGCGCGAATACGCAAAAATCCATCTTTGCAGATGGTGCCGCCCGAAACCTTGCTATCTTTTTCTTTATACACAGGTATACTCTCACCTGTAAGCATAGATTCATCTACTGCACCTTCACCACTTGCTACTACACCATCAACGGCAATTCTATATCCCGGTTTAACTATAACTATGTCGTCAAGCTTGATAAGTGCACAGGGAATTTCTAATTCATCACCATCACGTTCTACAAATGCTGTTCCGGGCATCATTGAGGCAAGGGCTGTAATAGCTTTTTTAGCTGCACTTTTACTGCGCTCCTCAAGATATTTGCCCAGTAGCACTAATGCCACAACAACTGCGGCAGATTCATAATATAAATTGTGCCCGACATGAATGTTTCCGCCAAAAACTAATGCTGTATTATATAAACTATAAATAAATGCTGTGCCTGTACCAATTGCTACAAGGCTATCCATATTCGGGTGCATTGCAATAATATTTTTTATGCCACTTATAAAAAATCTTCGGCCTGCCAAAAGCACAATAATTGTTAAAACCATTTGTATCAGTACAAAGTTTACCACGTTAGTTTCCATTGCTATTGCATTTGGAAGCGGTAACTTTATAGGAAGCATATGGCTCATGCCTATATAAAGCTCCATAGAACCGAATATAAGTGCCACTATCAGTGTGGGTGAAGTTATGGCAAACGTCTCTTTTTTTAATGCTTCCTTAGCAATTTCGGAAGAAAAACCGGCCCTTTCAACAGCTGTAATAAGTTGTTCTGCTGTTATAGTACCATCTGTGTGGATAGTTGCCGTATTAGTGGCAAGGTTTACAGTGGCAGTTTCTACGCCTTTTTTTCTTTTTAAGGCCTTTTCCACAGAAGCACTACAAGCAGCACAAGTCATGCCCTCAATTGACAGTCTAACAATGCTTTTATCCATATATTTCATGGCCTTTCCAAATGTTTTTTAGCAAAATATCACAATAAAAGTATAACATAATATATATTGATGTGTAAATGAAAATAACAGAAAAAACAATTAAAAAAGAGAAAAAGGAATGAACATGTGTTTTGAAAAGCAACTTCCTAATAAATTACAATTTTCGCCAAAACTTACATTTCAAAAAATTCCTAAGGCGTTATAGAAATGAACAGCAAAAATTTATGATAAAGCAAACGAATATTTAAATAATGTGATAAATAGCCCACATAAAAGTGAAAATACAACAAAAAAAGTAAAGAGCCTGATGTTAGGCGTTGGCAAGGATAACTTAAAAGCACATAAATTTTATAAAAAAATGGGTTTTCTGTTTTATTCGAGGACGACGGAGCAAGATACTGCGGTATGATTTTGAAGTTATAGCTTATTTGTGCTTATACCCTGTATAAATACACATTATCATTGCAAAAACCGCAAGGTATGACCAAAACTTATGCTGTTTCATTTTTTAATCCTCCATTTGTTTTGTTAATAATAAATCATCTTTTTTCATAATAGGTTTTGCTGATGTTAAAGTAAGAGCAATAGTAGATGCATTATGTAGCCAAGCAGTAGTGTT
Source organism: uncultured Bacteroides sp. (assembly GCA_964371535.1). GTDB lineage: Bacteria > Bacillota > Clostridia > Oscillospirales > Ruminococcaceae > Ruthenibacterium. The sequence goes on along the minus strand of CAYJMH010000011.1, from coordinate 19,029 downwards.
TGCTGTAAGAATACCAAAAATACCAAGTGTAATTAAGACAGTATTAAACGAGACAATTATTCCATATTGTCTGTAAATCTTCTTCATTAGTTTTGTTGCAAGTCTACGTGTTTCCACTATTTTTGTAAGCTTATGTGATAGCACCGAAATGTCTGCTACTTCCCTGGCTATGTCAGACGAACCATTTAGAGTAAGTGATACATCGGCAACACTTAGCGCAGGCGTATCATTTATGCCATCACCAACCATAAGTATAGTCCTGCCCTCGGCTTTTAGCCTTTCTACTATTTCGGCCTTGCCATCTGGAAGCACAGAGGCATAATATTTATCAATCCCAAGTAGTGAACAAGTGTGTTTTGCGCTGCTTTCACCATCACCTGTAATCATAAAGATATCTGTTATACCTTCATTTCTTAACATATCTAATGTCTTTTTGGCATCTTCTCTCGGTGGGTCATTAATACAGATAATTCCCATAAGTTCGCTGTCAACAGCAAGATAAACGGCGCTGTTTTTGTGCTTTTTTGAATAAATTATAAAAAAATAAATTTTAAATATTTCTTAAAATAAAATGTAATAATATTAGAAAAATATACACACAATTGTGTTGTATATAAAATTTATACGTGTTATAATTAATTTATACATTTACAAAAAGCAGGGGGCATATATATATGGATAACATCTTAAAAATTTGGAGTAAGCAAATGCAAGATTTTCGCCTTCCTCGCTGGGCAGAGCTTCCCGACATGGAACTGTATATGGATCAAGTTATAAGCCAGCTTGACAAATACCTTGCGCCGCTACAACAAGGTGATGGAGAACATTTTTTAACGGCAAGTATGGTTAATAATTATGTAAAACAGAAATTATTGCCACCTCCGATAAAAAAAAGGTACAGCCGTATACATCTTGCCCATCTTGTTATAATATGTATATTAAAGCAAGTTTTAACCATACCTGAAGTTAAAACTATTTTATGTGATACGTTGACACTTAAAAACAAAGAAGCTATGGCCGAAGTTTACGACTCGTTTTGTGATGCACAAGAGGGCGCTTTTGCTAAAATACCCGAATTGCAAAGTGGAGTTTTAAAGAATGACAGCCCTTTAAGTTTGGCAATTGACGCAACAGTACTTGCGAATGCAGGTAAGGCTTTGGCACAAAGGTTGATAAAGGAAAAGCAAAAAGAAAGCGAATAAATAAAGACAAAAAGCTAGTTATACACCACACATATGCACAGTGCGAAAGTGCACGAAAGGGATTTTACACATATGCAAATTGAGAAAATGCGCGCTTTTATAATAAAATTCTTATATTACTGCCTTATATTAGGGCTGGTTTATTTTGTTCTTGTTTATATAATGCCGTTAATAATGCCATTTTTTGTTGCATTTATTATATCGTATATTTTACAGCCACTAATACGCTTTTTTTGTAAAAAAACTAAAGTTAAAGAAAACACTGTTGCAGTGCTTACTCTTATTGCATTTTACTGTTTGTTTGTATCTTTTTTTGTTCTTGCAGGAAGCCAGATTATTTTGTTTTTAAACAATTTGTTTTTAAGCTTACCGCAAATATACACAACTCAAATAGAGCCTGCGCTTTTACAGGCAAGTGCTGCAATTGAAGAATTCTTTGTTCAATTTGCACCATACACACAACAGGTTTTAATTATTGATGAAAGCACAATAATATCGTCTATTTCATCACTAGTCACAAGCATTTCCAGCAGTGCACTTAGCTCAGCAACTTCATTTGCTACGTCTGTTCCAACACTAATATTTGAATTTTTGATCACAATAATTTCTTCGTTCTTTTTTGTTACAGACTACAAAAAAATTACAGAATTCATTTTGAAATTATTGCCGGAGAATGTGAGAAACACTGTGCTTGCTGCAAAATCAAGAAGTTTTGGTGTTCTTGTTAAATTTGGCCGCGCTTATGCCATTCTTCTTAGCATTACTTTTATAGAACTTGTTATAGGTTACACGCTTTTAGGTGTTCAAAATGCATTACTACTTGCCTTTGTAACGGCAATAGTTGATATACTGCCCGTACTTGGGACAGGCACCATTTTAATACCATGGGGAATTATATCGTTAATTTTAGGGCGCTACCCGTTGGGCTTTGGCATTTTAATTTTGTATGCAATTATTACAGTTGTACGCCAAACGTTAGAGCCACGTGTTGTTGGAAACCAAATTGGGTTGTACCCGCTTGTAACTTTAGTTTGCATGTTTGTGGGCCTTCATTTATTTGGTTTTATTGGCCTTTTGGGTGTGCCTGTTTTGGTAACACTAATTGTTCAACTGAATAAAACAGGCGACCTAAAGTGGTTTTAAGCATTTATTACTTTTTTATTAAAGCTTTTATTAATAATGATTTCTGTAACAAAACAGTATACAATAAGCAGGGTATTGCGAGATTTTGCAATACCCTTGTTTTTTTTTCGAATAGGCATGGAAAACTAAATTATAGGAATAACTTATGTAAACAGAATAAGTATTGCAAAGCCAAAACGGTATAAGCATAGTAATTTTGCATACATATCTTACATTTGTGCTACACTTTGGTAATAGTGAATTTGGAATTTTGAAGCAAAATAACCAAAAAAAAATCATTTGCTTTGTGCAAACTAAAACATGTCACTAATTTAAAGCGACAAATTTAATTTTGTTTGTGTTGTAATTTAATATTTTTGCATGTTATACTGAAATTGAAAAAAATGTATGAGAGCTCAATACATTTAATATTTGCGGATAAAAGGAGCAGACATTATGAAAAATGGAGTACAAAAATTCGGGCGTTTTTTTAGCAGCATGGTTATGCCAAACATTGGTGCATTTATAGCTTGGGGAATAATTACAGCAATGTTTATAGAAGTGGGCTGGTTGCCAAATGCAGCACTTGCAACAATGGTAGGGCCAATGTTATCGTATCTATTGCCTTTGCTTATAGGTTATACCGGTGGTAAAATTGTAGCCGATGTGCGTGGCGGTGTTATTGGTGCAATTGCAACGTTTGGTGTTATTTTGGGTGCACCATCAACACCAATGCTTTTAGGTGCAATGATAGTAGGCCCACTTGGCGGTGTAATAATAAAATATTTTGATAAAGCAGTAGATGGGAAAATTCCGGCAGGCTTTGAAATGCTCGTGAATAATTTTTCACTAGGCATATTTGGCGCAATTCTGGCAATTGTTTCATTTTTTGGTATTGGCCCGATGGTGGAAGTTGGCACACAAGCTTTAGGCGGCGGTGTTGAGGCTTTAGTAAGCATGGGCTTATTGCCACTTACATCAATTTTGGTAGAGCCGGCAAAAGTGCTTTTCTTAAACAATGCTATTAACCATGGTGTATTTACACCACTTGGTGCCGAACAAATTACCGAGCTTGGTAAATCGGTGTTTTATATGATAGAATCAAACCCAGGCCCTGGATTGGGATTATTGTTGGCCTATGCGTTTTTTGGCAAGGGAAGTTCAAAAACATCAGCTTCGGGTGCTGCAATTATCCACTTCTTTGGCGGAATTCATGAAATGTATTTCCCGTTTGTGCTTATGAACCCTGTGCTGATTTTGGCATTGATAGCCGGTGGTGCTTCAGGTGTGTTTGTGTTTTCAACATTTGGTGGTGGTTTAACAGGCCCTGCCGCACCGGGTAGCATTATCGCTCAAATAATGATGTCACCGGCAGACAGCTTTGCTACGAATATGCTTGGTATTGCAATTTCAATTGTTGTTACATTTGTTTTGTCCGTTGTGCTTTTAAAAATGTTCGGCAAAGATGGCGAGGATATACAAGCTGCACAAGATAAAATTAAAAGCATGAAAAGTGTAGCTAAAGGCATGTCAAGCGAAGATTCAAATTCAAGTGTAAGCGGTGGAAGTTTAGATAATGTTAAAAAAATAATTTTTGCATGTGATGCAGGAATGGGAAGCAGTGCAATGGGTGCAACAAAATTGCGCAAAAAGCTTAAAAATGCAGGTTTAGAGGGCATAGAAGTTAAACATGCACCTGTTAGCGAAATACCTGCAGATGCTGATGTAATTGTAACACATAGTCAATTGCAAGAGCGTGCAAAGTCTTCTAACCCGAATGCTTATTTAGTTCCAATACAAGATTTTTTAAATGCACCGGAATACGACGTGCTAATTAACGATTTAATAGAAAAAACGGGGAAAAAATAATGATTACATTTAAATATATTATTCAAGACGAAGACGGAATACATGCAAGGCCGGCAGGTTTACTTATAAAAGAAATGCAAAAGTTTACGTCAAATATAAAATTTACAAAAGGTGAAAAAAAAGTTGATGGCAAAAAATTGTTTGCAGTAATGTCACTTGGTGCGAAGAAGGGCGATGAAATAACTGTTGACATTGATGGCGAAGATGAAAATGCAGCACTTGCCTGTGCAAAGGAATTTTTTGAAAATAACCTTTAATAAAAATTAGTGCACATATGAAAAGAGGTGGTATCACTGTGCAAATAATGTCTCAAAGGTTAACAACACTTTTTCAAATTATGCTAAAAAGTAAAACACCGGTAACAGTTAGCGAACTAGCAAAAAATGTATCCGTCAGCACAAGAACTGTTTTTAGAGAACTTGAAAACATAGACGTTGTGTTGAAAAAATACAATTTAGTTCTGGACACCAGTGTTAAAGAAGGTTTGTATTTGAAGGGGTCACAGGAAGATTTAGATGTTTTTGCACAAGTGATACAAAACTCTTCTCAGGGTGCAATGGTTAATAAAAACGAGCGCAGAATTACACTTGCATTTGCACTTTTAAATAGTACACAATGGCAAAAATTATATTATTATTCAAGTTTGTTGAATGTAAGTGAAGCAACTATAAGCCTGGATTTTGATATAATACAACGTGATATTGAACAATTCAATTTGAAGTTATTGCGAAAAAAAGGCGTTGGTGTTTTAATCGAGGGCGATGAAGAAGATATTCGTGCGGCAATGGTTTTTTATATGTCTAAAGATAATGATAATGTAGAAAGTTTTGCGGTTAAATACGATTTCCCACCTAATAACATCGAAAGTGAAACAAAAGAGATTATTTCGTATTTATCTATGCAACTTGAATGGATTACCGCCGATACAATACAATTACTTTTATATGCACTTTGTATACAAGTTACACGTGTCTCGAAAAATTGTTTTGTAACGCACAGTAAAAATACAACAAAAAGTGGCATACTTTGGCAACTTGCACAAAGAATTGCAGATGAAATTAATTTGCGCTTTGCATTAAATTTGCCTGATGCTGAAATTGAATTGATTGAGGATGTTCTTAATTCATCAAGGGCGAAGCAAAAAAAGCCAGTAAGCCTGCAAGAGGAAACACAGGCATTTAGCAAGGCAAGAAGTTTAGCGTTTTTACTAATTGAGCGTTTTGACGATAGAATTGCACCGACTTTAAAAACAAATGAGGAGTTTGTAAGAGGGTTAAGTGTGCATTTGTATTCGGCAATAGGGCGAATTAAAAGCGGTTATATTATTACAGACCATTTAAGCGAACAAATAATAAGTGCATACCCTGATATTTATGAACGTACAAAAACAGCTTGCCTTTTGCTTGAAAAAGAGTTTAACCGCAAGATACCGAAAGGCGAAATTGCAAATATTGCAACACATTTTGGGGCAGCAGTAATGCAAATTGGGCAAGATAAGTTGAAACGTAAATTAAAGGTTGGTATTGTTTGTTTGGGCGGCATAGGTATTTCTTATATGTTGAACTCACAGGTGAAAAAGCACTTCTCGAATGAAGTAATAACAGAAATTAGTGAGTATAATGCAAAAGAGCAATGGAGAAATAATGATTTTATTATTTCTACAATACCACTTAAAATAAGCGGCATTCCCGTTGTGATAGTTAGCCCGGTACTAACTTCTCAAAACTATGAAACCATTAGAAACACAATTGATAGTTTAAAAGTTACCGGCTTTAAACACAGCACAGAAAACAATAAGAGTTTATTAAACAATATAGAAAAAACGTGCATTTACTTAAAGGAAATAGATTTTATGCTAAAAAACTTTGCAGTAATTGATGTGGCAGATGCCACTACTGTTGAAGATTTTGCAAAGTTTTCAGGTTACAGGTTTGGTAACAATTCATATAATGGAGAACTTATTTACAATGCTTTAATGCACCGAGAAAATGTTTCAAGCCAAATAATAGAAAGTTTGAATTTGCTTTTATTACATTGTGTTAGCGAAAATGTTTTTAACCCACACCTAGCAGTGCTTTCGAATAATAAAACCGGCATTGCAAATACAACAGGGCAAAAAGCACAAACTTGTTTATTAATTATGTTGCCCAAAAGTTCAACGGAACAGCTAAAACAAACAATTGGTGCAATAAGTGTTGCAATAATAGAAAATGATGATTTTTTAAATACTATTTTGAACGAAAATGAAAATGATATTTATTTTAAACTACAAGAAATTTTACAGACAAAACTAGCAGAATATTTTAATGAAACATTTAAAATTTAATAATAGAAGCCTAGACACTATAAAACAAAAAGGAGAAGATTATGATTACCAAAAACGATATTATTTTGAACTGTGAAAGCGAAGATAAAGACAGTGCCATAAAAAGATGTGGCGAGCTTTTGGCAAATGCAGGGTATGCCAATATAAAATATACCGAGGGCATGCTAGCAAGAGATAACAATTTTTCAACGGCGATAGGTAATTTAATTGCAATACCACACGGCGAAAAAGAGTATAAACAATACATTGAAAAGACAGGCCTTTGTGTTATTACTTACCCACAAGGCATTACATGGGGAGACCAAACAGTAAAACTTGTGATAGGTATTGCGGCACTGGGGGATGAACATTTAGAAGTGCTTGAAAACATTGTTGATAAACTTGAAGAAGAAAGTGATGTAGAAAATTTAGTTAACGCAAACGATAAAGAAAAAATATTAGAGATGCTGTTAACTTAGTTGAAAGGGTAAATTGCTATGATAATTACAGTTACATTAAACCCGGCCATTGATAAAACCGCAGAAATTGAGCCGCTTGTTGCAGGTGGCCTTAACCGTGTGAAAAACATTAAGGAAGACATAGGTGGCAAAGGCATTAATGTTTCAAGGATGATATCAATGTTGGGGGCAAACAGTGTTGCAACAGGCTTTATAGGTGAAAAGAATGCAATGTTTTTTTTAAATTCTTTAAAGAGCATCAATTGTAAAAGCGATTTTATTAAAGTTGATGGAAGTACAAGAGTAAATTTGAAATTATTTGATAGCGTTAATGGTATAACAGAAATTAACGAGCCCGGATTGATTGTTTCAAAAGAGCAAGAGGAAAGGCTAATACACGACAATTTAGTAACATATGCAAGCAGAGACAATGTATTTGTACTTGCAGGCAGTATGCATAAAAATGCTAGTGTTGATTTTTATAAGGTTTTAACACAAATGCTAATTAATTTAGGCTCAAAAGTATTTTTAGATGCCGACAATGAGGCGTTCAAACTTGCAGTACAAGCAAAACCGAATTTAATTAAACCAAATAAAGAAGAGCTTTTGCAGTATTTTAACAAAGAAGATGCAAGTGAAGAAGAACTTGTTGAAATGTGCAAAACGTTTACACAAAAAGGCATAGAAACTGTGGTACTTTCCTTGGGCGCAGATGGAGCAATTTTTGTTAACAAAAACGAGGGATATAAAGCACAGGCACTTGAAGTGGATGTGAACTCAACAGTAGGCGCGGGCGATAGCATGGTGGCAGCCTTTGCTTTTGCAACGCTTAAATCTTTAAGCTTTAAGCAAGCGGCAACTTTGGCAATGGCTTGCAGCGCAGGCGCAGTTACAACAAAGGGCACAAACACACCAAGCATAGAACTTGTAAACGAGCTTAAAGAAAAAGTAGTGCTTGAAAAATTATACTAAAATTGAAGTTGAAAATTGAATTGTACAACGCATATAAAAATTGAAAAAGAGGTAATAACATGAAAACAAAAGCGGTTAGGTTATACGGCGCAGATGATTTAAGACTTGAAGAATTTGAACTGCCTGAAATTAAAGACGATGAAATTTTGGTTAAAATTATTAGCGATAGTATTTGTATGTCTACATATAAATTATTAAGGCAAGGCAAGGCACATAAACGTTGCCCACAAGATGTTGATGTAAACCCTATAATTATTGGACATGAATTTGCAGGCGACATAGTTAAAGTAGGCAAAAAGTGGCAAAATGAATTTAAAGTAGGCGAAAAATATGCATTACAACCGGCCTTAAATTATCAGGGCAAATTAGATAGCCCCGGCTACTCATATAAATATTTCGGCGGCGCGGCAACTTATTGTGTTATACCACAAGAAGTTATGGAACTTGGTTGCCTTTTACACTATGACGGCGATAATTATTTCGATGCATCTTTGGGCGAGCCTATGAGTTGCGTAATTGGCGGGTACAATATAATGTATCACACAAACAAAGTGAATTATGACCACGCAATGGGTATAAAAGAGGGCGGAAATGTGCTTATACTGGGTGGCTGTGGCCCAATGGGGCTTGGCGCTATTGAATACCCGCTTGTTGCAGGAAACCGCCCTAAAAAAGTTGTTGTAACCGATGTTGACAATGGCAGAATTAATAGGGCAAAACAACTTATTACACCCCAGTTTGCAAAAGAAAATGGTGTTGAACTAACATATTTTAACCCTAATGAAGCGCAGAACACATTTGAGGAGTTAATGGCTATTTCAGACGGAAAAGGTTACGACGATGTGTTTGTTTATGTACCAATAAAAGAGCTTTGCGAACTAGGCGATAAATTAATGGCGTTTGACGGGTGCATGAATTTTTTTGCAGGGCCTTCAAACCCTGACTTTACAGCAAATATAAATTTGTACAACTGCCACTATACCTCGACACATATTTTGGGAAGTACAGGCGGAAATACAGATGATTTAAAAGAGGCAATTAAACTGGCAGAAGAGAAAAAATTACACACTGCAGTTATGGTAAGCCATATTTGCGGAATTGATGCAATTGCAGATACAACAGCAAATTTACCGGATATTAGGGCAGGTAAAATATTAGGATATACCCAATTTGACATGCCGCTAACAGCTATTGAAGACTTTGAAGAAAAAGGGAAAACTGACCCATTGTTTGCAAAATTAGCTGATAGTGTAAAGGCAAACAATGGCCTTTGGAATGGTGAAGCAGAAAAAATATTACTTGCACATTTTAATGTGGTATAACTATTAATTAATACAATAGGAGGCTAAAAATGGTTGTTTTGCAAGGTACAGGTGTTTCAAAAGGCATAGCAATAGGCATAATTAACTTTTGCGGGCAAAAACCGCTTGATATTAAAGAGTGCAAAGTTAATGATACCGAGCAAGAGATACAGCGCTTTGAGAGTGCAAGGGCACTGGCTATTACACAGCTTGGTAAACTAGCGACAGAGACAGCGCAAAAACTCGGCAAACAGAACTCTTTATTATTTGAAATTCATCAAATGATGCTTGAAGATTTGGATTATCACGACACAATTGTTGATTATATTAACGATAATAATATGTGTGCGGAATATTCGGTTAATGAAGTGGCAAAGCAGTTTTCGCAGATGTTTGCCGACATGGACGACGATTACATGAAGGCAAGGGCGGTTGATGTTCATGACGTATCACGCAGGATTATTGAAATATTATTGAACATTGAGCAGAAAGACAGCTTTGTTGGAAAACCGTCAATTTTGGCCGGCGATGATTTTACACCTAGTGAAACTGCACAATTTGATAGAGAAAAAGTACTTGGAATTGCAACTGTTTTGGGCAGCAAAAATTCTCATACAGCAATTTTTGCACGCACACTTGCAATACCGGCTGTTATTGCGTTAGGTGATAGCTTAGAAGAAAAATATAATGGTGCCGAGATTATTTTAGACGGAGAGACAGGCGAGGTTATTATTGACCCTGACGAAAAAACTTTACAGGAAAAATTAGCAAAGAAAAAAGTGCTTGAAGCCGAAGAAGAAAGGCTTGTGAAGTTTAAAGGAAAGAAAACTGTTTCAAAAAGCGGTAAACGCGTTAAACTATTTGCAAACATAGGCTCTGTGGCCGATGCGGAAGCAGCCCTTTCCAGTGATGCCGAAGGCGTAGGCCTTTTCCGAAGTGAGTTTTTATATCTTGAAAGCACGGACTACCCAACGGAAGAGTATCAATTTAACGCATATAGCGAAGTTGCAAAGAAAATGGAAGGTAAAACAGTTGTTATAAGAACACTTGACATAGGCGCCGACAAGCAAGCCGCGTATTTTAAACTGCCACTTGAAGAGAACCCTGCTATGGGCCTAAGGGCACTTAGAATTTGCTTAACACGCCCAGAAGTGTTTAAAACTCAAATTAAGGCGCTTTTAAGGGCGGCGCTTCATGGCGATATTCAAATAATGCTTCCTATGATAACTTCTTTAAGTGAAATTAAAAGGGCAAAGGAAATAATAGAAGAGGCGAAAAGAGAACTTGAATTTGCAAAAACAGAATATAAAGCAGATGTGCCACTGGGCATAATGATAGAGACACCGGCTGCTGCAATTATAAGCGATGTTTTGGCGAAAGAAGTTGATTTCTTTAGCATAGGAACAAACGATTTGACACAGTACACACTGGCGATTGATAGGCAAAATGAAAGCATAGAGCAGTTTTGTGACATTCACCACGAGGCAATATTGCGCCTTATTGAAATGACAACTAAAAATGCGCATGATAATGGAATTTGGGTTGGAATTTGTGGTGAGCTTGGCGCAGATTTACAGTTGACAGAATTTTTCGTTAATATTGGTGTAGATGAACTTTCTGTTACACCATCTGAAATACTTACAGTAAGAGAAAAAATAAGCCTTGTATAGTTAAAACGAACATTTGAAAATAGCAATTTTTTAAAACAACCGGCAGCATTAAAGTTGCCGGTTGTTTTTATGGTTGCGCCGGGTAACTGTTATACTGCATGTTTCGCTTCAAAAAATGCAAAACATTTACAATGCAGAAAAATCTTTACAAAAAAATGATTTATAAACATAGAAAATAGCAAGTCTTGCAATAAATTTATTGACCTTGTATTTTATAAAGTGTATACTTAATAAGTAAATATTTTAACATTATTAGGAGCAACTTAATGAATATATTACCAAATAATTTAAAACGACAATACGAATTGCACGCAAACGAATATGAGGCAAAAATTATTGAAACTTTGCGCGGCGGTTGGTACATACTTGGTAAGGAAGTTACTGAATTCGAGAAAGAGTTTGCAAATTATATAGGTTCAAGAAAATGTGTGGGGTTGGCAAGTGGTTTAGATGCACTTTGGATGGCTTTTAGCGTATTGGGCATAACACAGGGCGATGAAGTTATTGTTTGTGCAAATGCTTATATTGCATGTGTTATGGGCATAACTATGAATGGGAATAATGCAACGCCTGTTTTTGTTGAACCTGATGAATTTGACAACATAAATGCAGATAAAATTGAGGCTGCAATAACAAAGAAAACAAAAGCAATACTTGCCGTTCATCTGTACGGCCAAGCGTGCGACATGACAAAAATAATGCACATTGCTAAAAAGTACGATTTAAAAGTAATTGAGGACTGTGCACAAAGCCATGGCACAACTTGGAACGGTAAAAAGGTCGGCTCAATAGGCGATATTGGATGTTTTAGCTTTTACCCAAGCAAGGGTTGTGGCGCTTTTGGAGATGCAGGAGCAATAACAACAGACAATTTAGAAATTGCTGAAAAATTCACTACTTTTAGAAATTACGGCAGTAAAATTAGGTATAAAAATGATTTTGTTGGCACAAACAGTAGGTTGGATGAATTGCAAGCATCCTTGCTTAGGGTGAAGCTTGCACATTTAGATGAACTAAATGAAGAGCGTATTAATATAGCAAAAGTTTATACAGACAAAATAAGTTCTGATGTTGTGAAAAAGCCTTCAATTCGTCCCGGTAGCAATTCAACTTGGCACCAATATGTAGTACACGTGAAACATGACAAAAGAGATGCACTTGCAGAACACTTAAAGTCATGCGGAATAGGTACTATAATACACTATCCAATACCTCCGCATTTAAGCGATGCGTACTCATATCTTGGCTACAAAGCAGGTGATTACCCAATAACAGAACAGTATGCAAATGAAATTTTAAGTTTGCCCATGTACAATGGCATGACACATGAAGAAATTAATTATGTTGTTGAAAAAATTAATGAATTTTAAAGGGATTTTGTATGGATTTTATTTTGAGAACCTTAAAAGAAAAAGATGCTGACTTTATGTTAGAGTGGATGCACGACGAAGAAATTAGCAGAAACTTTGTTTTTGACGCAAAAAGCACAACAAAAGAAAAAGCACTTGATTTTATAAGCAAATCCCAAAAAGATAATAAAAATTTACATTTTGCCATAGCAGATAAAAACGATGAATATCTTGGCACAATAAGCTTGAAAAACATTGATTTGAAAAATAAAAACGCCGAATATGCAATTGGCATGCGAAAAAAAGCAATTGGGACGGGGGCGGCTGCTTTTGCAACAAAGCAAATAGCAAATTATGCGTTTGAAAAACTCAATATAGAAAAAGTCTATTTAAACGTGTTGTCAGACAATTTGCGCGCTGTTTGTTTTTATGAAAAAATGGGTTTTGTGTATGAGGGAGAATTGATAAAGCACGTCATAAAAGACGGAGAACATAAAAACCTGAAATTGTTTGCGCTATTTAATGATAGAGAGGGTACGAAATGAAAAAGGCGACAAAAATTGAATTTCCTCAACTTGGCGATAACAGGGGACACTTGGTAGTTGTAGAAAATCTTAAAGAGATACCGTTTGAGATGAAACGAATTTTTTATATTTACGGTTCTGACTGTGAGGTTGTTAGGGGCTGCCACGCAAACAGAAAATCTGAATTTGTACTTATAAATGTGTGTGGTACATCTAAAGTGAAAATGCGCTATAAAGACAGCGAGGAGATTTTTGATTTAGACAAACCCAACACAGGGGTTTATATACCAAAAATGGTGTGGAAAGATATGTACGATTTTTCAAAAGATTCCATTCTACTTTGCATTTCAAGTGAAACTTACGATGCAAGTGAATATATCAGAGATTTTGATGAATATTTAAAGGAAATATAAACGATGAAAAAATTATCTGTAATTATACCTGTTTATTTTAATGAAAATAATCTGCTACCATTTTATGAAGACATAAAAAGTAATTTTATTGATATGATCGACTTTGATTATGAACTTGTTTTTGTAGACGATGGGTCGCAAGACAAAAGTTGGGAAATTTTACAAAAATTAGCAGAAAAAAACAATAAAGTAAAAACTGTGAAGTTATCAAGAAATTTTGGCAGCCATGCAGCCATACTGTGTGGACTTGCACATTGTACGGGCGATTGTGCTGTTATAAAAGCTGCAGATTTGCAAGAGCCTACACATCTTTTAATAGACATGTATCGTAAGTGGGAACAAGGCTTTAACGTTGTGCTTGCTATAAGAGAAAAGCGTGAGGACAGCAGCTTCTTCTCGAATTTTTATTATTGGCTAGTGAAAAAAACTGCATTAAAGACAATGCCAAAAGACGGTTTTGACATATACTTGATAGACAGAAAAGTTATAGATGTTTTGGTTGCACTTGACGAAAACAACAGTGCGCTAACATGCCAAATACTTTGGAGCGGGTTTAAAACTGCAACTGTTCCATACACAAGAGTAGAGAGAACAATAGGTAAAAGCAAATGGACGCTAAAAAAGAAAATTAAGCTTGTGTCGGATACATTGTTTAGCTTTTCAAATGTGCCAATTACCGCAATAAAGCTTGTTGGAATTGGGTCTTGCGGTATTTCTTTTATATGGGCCGTGCTAGTAGTGTTTGAAAGAATTAACGGTAATATTCCTGTTGAGGGATATACTACTTTAATGATTTTACATCTTTTTAGTTTTGGAATTATAATGTTGACTTTGGGTGTTTTGGGCAGCTATATTTGGCGTATATTTGACACGGCACGCAACAGACCGGTATATATAGTTGAGGAGGATAGAACTAAAGATGAGCCAAAGTGAAAAGCAAAAAGCGTGGATAAACTGTATTCATGAAATGATAAATAAAGTTAATAAAAAATTGTAGGGAGATAATTAGCCCTACAATTTTTTTGTCTCAATTAGAGAGACTTTCAACACAATTTGTAAAACAGCACAATGTCGGTAAATGTTTGCTGCCGCCAAACGAATACTTATGATAATACCCCCGGTTCAACCGGGGGTATCAAAAAAATATAAAGATTTTTATGACATTAACAATGTGCCGTATTCAACGCTTGAAAGCAAGAATGATGTGGCGGAAATCCAAAACACAAAGAGTAATGCTCCTAATAAAATTACTTTAAACCAATATTTTTTTAAAAAACTAAACAATAACCTTATGTCTGTTACGCTTGCAACATAAAAATATAGTAAAAAGTGCAGAATAATAAAAAATCTTGGTTCAATAGCACCTGCCAAAGTTAATGCGCAAGAGAAAATTAACGTAATAATTATATATCCGTTTTTTTTGAAAAATGTGCTATCTTCTGTTCGTTCAGACTTTGAGATATATACTAAGAGCCCTACAAACCACAAAAGCATATTGAGCAAAATGATGAAATATTTATTCTGATTCAAATCATAAATATAAATACTGTCAAACATTGGTGTAATTACACTAATTGCATGCTGTGAGTATATTGCAATAAAATCAAGAGGATACATTAAAAACAACACAATTAAAGTTTTGTAATTGAAATTTTCTTCAGTAACACCCTGATGCTCCATTATATACTGTGCGGTTTGGTTGCGAAATCTAACCGCCGCACTTTCATAAACAGTAGCATCGCCACCGAAATAAGTTTCATATCTGGGCATAGTTATGCCCCAGAAAACTTGTTGTTCTTGTAGCGAACCTGTCAAATCAGGGGAATATAATTCAGTATAACGCTCAGTAGTAATTCTTGGCAAGAAATTCCCGGTGTGGCTATAATTTATTAAGCTTTGTGGAAGCGCAAAAATTGCAGCCCCAACAGTAAATGACAATAAAATAGTTGCTAAATCTATAATATGCTTTTTTGTAAATTTAACAGCTATTTTTTTGAATGAAGCAAAAGAAAATGCACTTTTTATAATGTTTACAATCAAATATACCACTAGTAAAATGGCACTGTAAAAATATACTGCTCTTATGTTATACGCTATGTACAAAAATGAACCTGAAAGTAAAGAGAAGAATATTTTTTTTACTTTAAAATATTTATCGCCTAATATATTATCTTGCAAGCACATTTTAGCAAAATAGACAGACGCAATTAAAAAAAGCATTGCCTGTAAATCAGATAGAGGGTGTACAATTAAATCCATCCAAAATATTAATAAAAGTATCGCTTCGATAATGCCTGCAATGTAATATTGCTTGTCATTTTGTTTTATTCCAAATATTTTAGGTAAAAAAACAGTTATAGTAAGTGTCAAGAATATACTGTTGGAAATTATCAATAACATATAAGGGTTTAAGAGAAAAAGTTCGCCAATAGTTTTTAATGCTAAATAGGCAAAAGGTAGAAAATATCCCCTGAAGGAGTAAGGATAATTATTAAAATCTATACCATTTTCAGTAATAATGCTAAGAGTACCGGTATTCCAATAATACTCACCGTCGCCAATAGCTATATCTATGCAGAAAAAAGATGATGGAATTGTAATTAGCAAAAAAATAAAAATAAAGTATACAATAAATTTATGTTTTACAAGTTGTATTCGCATTCTAACCCTCCGATTTACCAAACATAATATAACCTTCACCCTGTGCAAGTATATCCCAAAATAAAGGAAGAACTCAAATTATCAGCATCGCTTTTAGGTAGAAATGTATTATTATCATAATATTTATGATAAAAATCATCATTGATGGGCAGCGTTAAAACTTAGTAAAAATCAATTTTTTTGATTGAATATGCAAAAAACAACAGCAAAAACCATAGCATTTGTTAGCATGTAATCCAAGTTGCAACGTGTGCAATTATAGCATGAATTAGGGAGAAAGTCAATAATATTCCCTATGCGAAAGGCATGTGCCTTGCAGTAGACATGCCTACCAAGAGTCCAATTCAAAAAGTGATTTTCCAAAATTTAGTTTCACAGCGGAATGTACTTTATTGTGGCATATAGCAATTATTATTTTAAAACTATTGTGTAAAGACGGCTTTTTTGATAAAATATAAAGTATATAATAACTATTACAACTTGTGCATTAATAAATTATGCGAAAATTAAGAATAATATTAAAGAAGGTGTATTCTAATATGACAATTGAAATAAACAGCCTGCTGTTTGGTGCTTCTTTGATAACTATGTTCATTTATCAACTTTCTACTTTTTCCTATGCGACAAGTTTATTGATAGGTGGTATAAAAAACAAGTGGGTTTTTGTAGCATTAGCATTTTTAAATACTATTATATTTGCAACTGTCCAATATATTCAAATGCCGCTCTTTCTAATAATATTAACTTTTTTTGCAGTTCTATTTATAGAATTTAGGCTTATATCTAAAACTGATTTTGTTCAAGTTTTTTGTGGAGCTTCTATTTTCATTCTACACATTTCAGCCCTTGCAACGCCTTTAATTATAATATTTAGCAACATATTAAAAATACCACCGTCAAAAATAATTAAAGATACAATGTATGACCATATTATTGTCATTATTATTTGTGTGGTTCTGTCTTTATCACATGAAATTGTAAAAAAGTATATTGATAATTTGTCAATACAAAGGGTGACAGTAAAAAGTAGGCATTCAATTATCCTACTTGTTGCAATTGTTCTTATTGTAGGTTTACAAATTAACCATTCATATGTTATAGTTGATAACAGTTTTTTTCCTGAACAGATATTGCTTTCCTTGACCGTTTCAATGGCATCGTTGCTTATTTTTTACCTGTTCTTTTTATATGCTATTAACTTAATTGATGCAAGTATGTATAAGCGATATTCCGATAAAGCTATTGGCGAGCAACAAAAGATATCACTAAAGAAAGACACGCTATTGACAAAAATTGAAAGAGACGAGCTAACAGGTGTGTTTAATCGTGGATACATAATGAATGTTCTTGAAGTCATGTGTAAAGACGAAGAAAATGACGAAGCATTTAGCGTGCTTTTTATAGACGTTAATGCACTGAAATACACCAATGATACATACGGGCATAAAGCAGGGGACAGGCTGTTGAATAAAGTTACGCAAGCTATTTTAAATACGGTGCGTGAAGATGATATTGTGGCCCGCATAGGTGGAGACGAATTTTTGGTTGTTATGCCTAACACGTATTATGAAAAATGCGATAATGTTATAGAAAGATTATTGGAACATTTAGAGCACCAAAACGAGACTGAAGAGTTTCTGGTTTCTGCAAGCATTGGCTCTATTCATGTTGACACGGAGGTTAAAAAACAAGGGGTAAGTTATATTTTATCGGTAGCTGATGAGAACATGAGAAAGAACAAGGCTGTTTTTTATAAAAATAGAAAGGGTGATTCTGTATGACAACATTATTGTCCGTTCTGGCTGTGGTATCGTTTGTTGCCTATCATCATACTTTTTTTTCGTACTGCGCGTACATTTTTAATATAAACAAGTATCCGCGTATTTCGGGTTTAATTTGTGGCATAATTAACTTTTTATTTTGGGCTGTTTATGTTTGCTATGTGCCCATTAGATATGAAGCGATTGCCATTGTGTTGTATGCAGTTTTGCTATTAGTAGAAACTAAAGTTGCCTTTAAGGCTAATTTAATTCAGATGTTGTTTATAGCAGTAACATTTACAATAAACCTTTTTGCTAAAAGATTATCGGTTTTGGCAATATTTGCGTTGCTTTTCAATGGAACTATTGTCGACGTTGTGGCTGAGCTTAACATTTCAATTTTAGCATCTTTAGTATGTTTTATTGCCTCTGTTTCCACAATAAACTTTGCAAGAAAATCTATACCAAGAACTTCTCTTGACACCATACTCTCAGATAAAAAAAATCTCTCGTTTTTAACCATGGCGTACTCTATACTTTTTGTGACGTTGTTTGTATTTTTACTTACAATATCGGTAGATGGCGGAACTGATTTATTAGTTCATTATGCTGTGCTGGGCTTAGTTACTATAAGCGCATTTGCGGTTTTTATAGTATTTGCTTATAACCTTGCTGAACTTAGAATTCAAACAGAAATTTATAAAAGGTTAAGCCTTAAAAATACAGAAGATTTGGAAAAAATTAAAGACTTGGAGCAAGTAGCAATTAAAGACCCGCTTACTTACTTATATACACGGGATTATGCAAATGAGCTGATTAAAAAGATGATAGAGGAGGATGAATTCTTCTTTGTTGCTTTTGTGGACCTTGATGGACTTAAAATAGTGAACGACTATTACGGACATGAGGAAGGTGACTTTTATATTAAAACTGTTGCCGAAGCTTTAAAAGATTACTTTAAAGAAGATGCTGTTTGTAGGTATGGAGGAGACGAAATTGTAATTATAGGAAATTGCAGCGTTGAAGAGGATGCAACAAAAAGATTACTGCAATGCTATAAAGCTGTTATTGATATTTCAAAACGAAACAACAAACCTTATGAAACATCTATTAGTTATGGTATAGCAGTTAAGCACCCTCATGAAATAATTACAGCGTCTGAATTAATTGCAATTTCGGATGCCAGAATGTATGAAATAAAAAATAGTAATAAAAAGCATCGCAAAATAATTTCTGTGAAGAAATAAATGTAAAATGGAAACGTTGAAATTAGCACAACAAGGTAATTAGAGCAGGAGTAAAACACGCTATATCAAACAGTAGAGTTCAAAATTGAACATATACAGATATATAAATTAAATTCTCAAATTTCAAAATCAACATCGAAATAATGCAATTTATTTTTGTTGTTTTTGTTTTTGAA
>CAYJMH010000010.1:67291-69909 GCA_964371535.1 uncultured Bacteroides sp. | reverse complement strand
CCTACAGTACGTCCACCTTCACGGATAGCAAAGCGTAGGCCTTCTTCCATAGCAATAGAAGTGATTAGTTCAACTTCCATGTCTACGTTATCGCCAGGCATACACATTTCTGTGCCTGCTGGAAGAACAACTATACCTGTAACGTCAGTTGTACGGAAGTAGAACTGTGGACGGTAGTTGTTAAAGAACGGCGTATGACGGCCGCCCTCTTCTTTTTTAAGCACGTAAACGTGGCCTGAGAATTTTGTGTGAGGTTTGATAGAGCCCGGTTTTGCAAGAACTTGGCCACGCTCGATGTCTTCACGTGTAACACCACGTAGAAGTGCACCAACGTTATCGCCGGCTTGAGCATAATCAAGAGTTTTGCGGAACATTTCAAGGCCTGTAACAGTTGTTTTGCTGATTTCTTCAGTCATACCAACAATCTCAACTTCTTCGCCTGTTTTAATTTCGCCACGCTCTACACGGCCTGTTGCAACTGTACCACGGCCTGTAATTGTCATTGTATCTTCAACAGGCATTAGGAATGGTAGGTCTTTTGCACGCTCCGGTGTAGGAATGTAGCTGTCAACAGCAGCCATAAGCTCTAAGATACAAGCATACTCAGGTGCGCTTGAATCTGTAGCTGAAGACTCAAGAACTTTAAGGCCTGAACCACGAACGATAGGTGTATCGTCGCCTGGGAACTCATACTCTGTAAGAAGATCACGAATTTCCATCTCAACTAAGTCAAGAAGCTCTTCGTCGTCAACTTGGTCAACTTTGTTCATGAATACAACAATGTAAGGAACGCCAACTTGACGTGAAAGCAAGATGTGCTCACGTGTTTGTGGCATTGGGCCGTCTGCTGATGAAACAACAAGGATAGCGCCGTCCATTTGAGCAGCACCTGTGATCATGTTTTTAACATAGTCAGCATGTCCCGGGCAGTCAACGTGAGCATAGTGACGCTCTGCTGTCTCATACTCAACGTGTGCTGTGTTAATTGTAATACCGCGCTCCCTCTCTTCAGGTGCTTTGTCGATATTAGCATAATCTGTGAATTCTGCGCTGCCGTTCATTGCAAGAACTTTTGTGATAGCAGCTGTAAGTGTAGTTTTACCATGGTCAACGTGACCTATTGTGCCGATGTTAACGTGGGGTTTATTACGTTCAAATTTTGCTTTTGCCATTCTGATATGTCCTCCTTTTTTTGTAAGACCTTTATTATAATTGTAATTCTACTAAATACTAAGCAAAAATGCAAGCATTTTATATAGTATTATGTTAAATTTTTAATAAATAATTATAAAATTATTTATATAAATTGCCAAAAACAGCTTTTTGTTGAAATATATGAAGTACAGCGCCATAACAGGGCTAACATTATTTTGCAACCCAAAGCCGCTTTTAAAGTTATAGCCGAAACAGCAATTAGCTGTCTTTTTTGTTTCTGCCGGACATAATTTGCTCTGCAATGCTCTTCGGTACGTCAATATAGTGGCTTGGCTCCATAGAGTATTGGCCCCTACCTTGTGTTTTGCTGCGAAGGTCAGTTGCATAACCAAACATGTTCGAAAGCGGTACTTGTGCATCAATTTGTTGTGAACCGCTTCTTGCCTCTGTGCCTTGAATTTGTCCACGGCGTGAGTTAACGTCGCCGATAACATCGCCCATGTAATCATCGGGAACAATAACGGCAACTTTCATGATAGGCTCCAGTATAACCGGGTCTGCCTTTTTCATTGCGTCTTTAAATGCCATTGATGCGGCAATTTTAAACGCCATTTCAGATGAGTCAACATCATGGTAAGAACCATCATAAAGTGTAACTTTAACGTCTACAACAGGGTAGCCTGCCAAAACGCCGGCCTGCATTGCGCCTTGTATGCCTTGGTCAACCGGGTTGATATACTCTCTTGGAATACTACCGCCCGTAATAGCGTTGACAAATTCATATCCTTTGCCTGATTCGTTAGGCTCAACTTTAATTTTAACGTGGCCGAATTGACCTTTACCGCCTGATTGACGTGAGTATTTTGTCTCTTGGTCAACGTTGCGGCGAATTGTCTCGCGGTATGCAACTTGAGGTGCGCCAACGTTAGCTTCAACTTTGAACTCACGAAGAAGCCTATCAACAATAATTTCAAGGTGGAGCTCGCCCATACCTGCAATAATTGTTTGGCCTGTCTCTTCGTCTGTGTAAGTTTTAAATGTCGGGTCTTCCTCTGCAAGTTTTGAGAGGGCTATGCCCATTTTCTCTTGGCCTGCTTTGGTTTTTGGCTCAATAGCAACACGGATAACAGGTTCCGGGAACTCCATGCTCTCAAGGATAACAGGGTGTTTCTCGTCACAAAGTGTATCGCCCGTTGTTGTATTTTTCAAGCCAACAGCCGCCGCAATGTCGCCTGCATAGCAAATGTCAATGTCTTGGCGGTGGTTAGCATGCATTTGTAGTATACGGCCCATACGCTCGCGGTTACCCTTTACTGAGTTGTAAACAGTTGAACCCGCAGCAACAGTGCCTGAGTATACACGGAAGAAGCAGAGCTTGCCCACGAATGGGTCAGTAGCTATTTTAAATGCAAGTGCGGCAAACGGTTTAGAGTCATCAGACGGGCGTGTTTCCTCGGCGTCTG
>CAYJMH010000010.1:0-67266 GCA_964371535.1 uncultured Bacteroides sp. | reverse complement strand
CGCCCTCAAGGTACTTCATCATAATATCTTCGTCTGTCTCTGCAATTGCCTCAATTAGTTTTTCTCTGTACTCTTCGGCTTTAGCTTTTAAATCTTCAGGAATTTCTTCCTCACGTACATCTTTGCCTAAATCGTCATAATATACGTCGGCTTTCATTTCCATTAAATCTATAATGCCTTTAAAATCCTCTTCAGCGCCGATAGGCAGCTGAATGGGTATTGCGTTAGCTTTCAGTCTGTCTAAAACCATGTCCAAAACTCTGAAAAAATCAGCGCCCATGATGTCCATTTTATTGATGTAAATCATGCGGGGAACACGGTATTTGTTTGCTTGGTGCCAAACAGTCTCAGACTGTGGCTCAACGCCGCCCTTTGCACACATAACTGTTACGCTGCCGTCCAGAACGCGAAGTGAGCGCTCAACTTCAACAGTAAAGTCAACGTGGCCGGGTGTGTCAATAATATTTACCCTGTGCCTAAGCTTTTTAGCTTTTGCAGGGTCGTTTTGCAAATCGGAATGGCTCCAATAACATGTTGTGGCGGCAGAGGTAATTGTAATACCTCTTTCTTGCTCTTGCTCCATCCAGTCCATGGTTGCGGCGCCGTCATGAACTTCACCGATTTTATGCGTAATGCCTGTATAGTACAGTATACGCTCGGTAGTAGTTGTTTTGCCGGCGTCTATGTGAGCCATAATGCCGATGTTTCTGGTCATCTCCAGAGAGACGTCTCTTGGCATATTCTGTTCTCCTTAACTTAGTATCTGAAATGTGCAAATGCTTTGTTTGCCTCTGCCATTTTGTGTGTGTCTTCGCGTTTTTTGCATGCATTGCCGTTTCCGTTGCAAGCATCCATAATCTCACCGGCCAAACGCTCGCGCATTGTGCGCTCGTTACGGTTGCGTGAGTATGATGTAAGCCAACGCAAGCCTAGTGTTTCCCTGCGGTCCGGGCGTACCTCCATAGGTACTTGGTATGTTGAACCACCTACACGGCGTGCTTTAACTTCTAAAACCGGCATAATATTCTCAAGCGCTTTTTCGAAGCTCTCAAGTGCGTCGTTGCCTGTTTTTTCTTTTACAATGTCAAAAGCATCGTAAACTATTTTTTGGGCAACGCCTTTTTTGCCGTCATACATAATGCTGTTTATTAAACGTGTAACCATTTTGGAATTGTATACCGGGTCTGCAAGTACATCGCGTTTCGCAATATTACCTCTTCTTGGCATCTTTCTTCCCTCCTTCATATTAATGATATCATTGGTACTCGAAAGTAATAAAAAACTTCCGTACTGCCTTATAAAAGAGGTTTATCTATAATAAAACCCTTTTTGGGGCAAGTAAGTTTAAAATGTGTTTCTTTTTACTTATTTAGCACCGGCCTTGGGGCGCTTTGCACCGTATTTTGAACGTGCTTGACCGCGGTTTGCAACACCTTGTGTGTCCAAAGTACCACGAATAATATGGTAACGAACACCGGGTAAGTCTTTAACACGGCCGCCGCGAATCAAAACAACGCTGTGCTCTTGAAGATTGTGGCCGATACCGGGAATATACGAAGTAACTTCGATACCATTTGAAAGACGGACACGGGCAACTTTACGTAGAGCAGAGTTTGGTTTTTTCGGTGTCATAGTACGAACAGCTGTGCACACACCACGTTTTTGCGGCGAGCTTTGGTCTGTATACGCTTTTTTCTTTGAGTTGTAACCTTTAAGCAATGCAGGTGCTGTACTCTTTTTCACCAATACTTCACGACCTTTGCGTACAAGTTGGTTAAATGTTGGCATATTTTTCTCCTTTCTTTCCAAATTTATAAATATTTTTTGGGCTATTCGCCAAAAAAATCGCACCGTTTTGGCAAGACAAAACGCACCTAAACGGCGCAACCTCTATTTTACAACTATTTACAGGAAATGTCAACACTATATTGCACGCGCCGGCATATATATTAAGGCAAAAACAAAAATTCGCTGTATAATGTATTTACAAAACCGACATAATGATATATTATAAAACCATGCTTAATAATTAAATTTTACGCAAAGCCATTGTTTTTTATTTTGTACTTTTAACTTTTAAACGCAAATACATGTTTTTATTTATTAACACTTAATTATAGCGAGGTAAAAAAATGGACAACACAAAACAAGCCATCTTAGATTTAGCCATAATAGGTGCCGGGCCGGCAGGGCTTAGTGCGGCGGTGTATGCTTCACGCTCAGGTTTAACGCTTCGAATATTTGAAAGCAACTATGTGGCAGGCGGCCAAGTGCTTACAACGTATGAAGTTGACAACTACCTTGGCATTGCAGGCATAAACGGCTTTGACCTAGGCGTGAAATTCAAAGAACACGCAGAGCGTTTTGGCGCCAAAGTAGAGACTGCAGAAATTAAAGAGATAAAAAAATCCGACAGCGGCTTCACTGTTGTTACATCTAGCGAGGAGATTCTTGCTAAGTGCGTACTTGTTTGCACAGGTGCCGAGAACAGAAAGCTTGGAATAAGCGGCGAGGCCGAATTCTCCGGCAAGGGCGTTTCTTACTGTGCAACGTGTGACGGCGCATTTTTTAAAAACAAAACGGTGGCAGTTGTGGGCGGCAGCTACACGGCTGTTGAAGACGCAATATATTTAAGCGGACTTTGTGAAAAAGTTTATGTTGTGCACAGGCGCGACAAATTACGTGCAGGCGCATATTTAGAGAAAAAACTGTTTGAGTGTGAAAACGTTGAAATTGTTTGGAACAGCACAGCGCAAGAGATTAAGGGTGATGGCAGTGTTAAAAGGCTTGATGTTAAAGACGTGAAAAGCGGGCAAACAGCAGCGCTTGACGTTCAAGGTGTTTTTATAGCTGTCGGCACAACACCTAAAACAGAGCTTTTAAAAGGCATTGTTGAACTTGATGAATACGGCTATGTAAATGCACCTGAGAGCGGCAAAACAGAAGTTGACGGCCTTTATGTTGCCGGCGATTTGCGCAAAAAGCAATTGCGCCAAATAACAACTGCCGTAAGTGACGGCGCCAATGCCGCAACTGCAGTTTTTAATTATTTAAACGCATAAAAATGGTGCTGTCGCTTTAAGACACTTATTTCCATTTTATATAGCTAAAATTAACAAAAAAATCGGTGTGTTCATCCATAAGACACACCGATTTTTTTATTAACCTTGCATATACTACTTACAGTTTGCTATTATTATGCGACAGCCCCATTTAATTTAAACTAAATGTCAACGCTGTTTTACCGCCATTTAAGCAACTGTTTATAATGTAGCATTTATTTTATAAATGCATCGTGTATTGCACTAACTGCCTTGTTGGCGTCGTCTTTACTAATTAATACAGATATTTTAATCTCGCTTGTGGAAATCATTCTTATGTTGATGTTCGCCTCGTAAAGCGCCTCAAACATTGTGCTGGCAACGCCCGGGTGGCTTTGCATGCCTGCGCCTACAACTGAAACTTTGGCAACGTCTGTGTCAATAAACACTTCTTTGCCGCCGAAACGCGCCATGTTCTCATTCAAAATCTCGCGCGCATTGTCTGCGTCTTCAAGTGGCACAGTAAATATAACGTCTTTTGTGCCAACTCTTCCCGACGACTGAAGTATAATATCTACATTTATTTTGCGCTGTGCCATAAGGCTAAACACTTTAAACGACATGCCCGGAACATCAGGCACCTCTAAAATTGTGACAACAGCAACTCTTGTGTCTTTTGCAACGCCGTTTATTAACATTCCTTCCACCGATGTAACCTCCTTAACAATTGTACCGGGTGCGCCGCTTAATGAGCTAAGCACCTCTAAGTTTACAGAATATTTTTTTGCAAGCTCTACACTTCTGTTGTTTAAAACTTGTGCGCCAAGGCTTGCAAGTTCAAGCATTTCATCAAATGTTATCTCGCTAAGTTTTTTAGCCGATTTTACAAGGCGTGGGTCGGCCGTATAAACGCCGTCCACATCTGTGTAAATTTGGCACAAGTCTGCATTAAGCTGTGCTGCAATTGCAACGGCACTTGTGTCTGAACCTCCACGCCCAAGCGTTGTTATGTCCTCTGACCTATTAATGCCTTGGAAACCTGCCACAATAACAACACGTTTTTTTGCAAGCTCTGTCTCAATGCGCTCGCCGTCTATTTTGCTAATCCTCGCTTTTGTGTAAGAACTGCTTGTTTTAAAACCTGCTTGCCAGCCCGTAAGGCTAATTGCAGGCACACCAATTTCGGCAAGTGTCATTGCAAGCAGTGATATTGTTATTTGCTCGCCCGTGGACAAAAGAACGTCCATCTCACGTTGAGACGGTGCTTTTGTTATTTCAGCCGCTTTTTCAATAAGCTCGTCAGTCGTTTTACCCTGTGCAGAAACAACAACCACCACGTCATTGCCTTGCTCTCTTGTCTTCGCAATAATCTTCGCCACGTTAAACAGCCTGTCGCGGTCTGCAACCGAAGTGCCACCGAATTTTTGAACAATTAGTGCCATATACCTTCCTCCCTTTCAACAAATTGTAACTACTGCGCCAGCATTGTCCGCGCACAGTTTTTTCAATGTGTATTTTTTAAGCAAACGCCTATTTTCCTCTATTGCTTTTTCGGCGTTTGCATAAAAGTCTTTATTGTCTTTATGAACAAAGCTTAAAATTGTGGGGCCGGCACCGCCAATATACGTTGCAAGCGCATTTAAATTATCACAAAGCTCGAATATTTCTTCGCCACCCTCTATAAGCGGCAGCCTGTACTGCTGGTGCAATACGTCTTTTGTTGCTATTTTCAACAAATCATAACGCTCTTGAAAAAGTGCAATTGTAAGCAACGAGCTGCGCGATAAGTTGTAAACAGCGTCTTTATGTGCTATGTTTTGCGGCAACACACCGCGTGCTTTTTTTGTAAGTAGCCTAAAATTCGGCACAAACGCCGCAAAAGACAAGTCGCTCGGAATTTCTTTTTTCAAGCTGTATACTTGCCCTTCGTCGAAAACCGACGTTACAAACCCGCCCATAAGTGCCGGTGCCACATTGTCCGGGTGCCCCTCCATGTCTGTTGCAAGTGTAAGCACATCTTGGGTTGTCATAGGCCTTTCCAAAAGTTCGTTTGCCGCAAGTATTCCTGCCACAATGCATGCACTGCTGGAGCCAAGCCCCCTTGCCATTGGTATTTCATTAGTCTGTACTATTTTAAGCCCATCTATGGTTTTACCGTACATTTTACAAACTTGTTTTACGGTTTTGTATATCATGTTATCCTTGCCCGTGGGCACAAAACTACCATCATCCGAGGAAATATCAAGTACATCACTGGGCGAAATTGTAACGGTATTGTACAAATTAAGCGCAATGCCAAGTGCGTCGAATCCCGAACCAACGTTTGCACTCGTCGCCGGCACTTTTATGTGTATTTTCATGTAGTTGCATCCCCCACTTGTTTTATGCTTTGGCGTTAAATCTAACACTATCTATTGTAAACATTTTATGTATACACCTATTTTTGCACCGTTCGCCTTTGCTTTTTCGCACATTTGTAAAAATGCATTTGTTTTTACTTGTTTTTTAATAAACAAAAGCTCGTCACTTTCATCGTTTTCTACTTTTTGCACGTTTTCGAATACTTCATCAGCTTTTTCAATTGACATTCCACTTAATCTTACATAATAATCATATGTTGCACTGTCTTCATTTGTGAATTCAGGCGCAAGTGTTTCTTGCCAAAAAAGACTATCATGTATGCCTGTTCCGTACTTTAGTGCGTCCATAACGTCTGCAACAACTGCGCTTGCCGTTGGCAATTTCCCTGCACCCTTGCCGTAAAAGCTAACATCGCCCAGCATGTCTGCGTTAATAAGTATTGCATTAAACACATCTTGTACGCCTGCAAGCATGTTGCTTTTTGGCACAAAACACGGTTCAACACCACAAACAACATTTCCACCCTGTTGCATTTTCGCCCACGCTATAAGTCTTACGGCACAGTCAAGTTTATCCGCCGTGTGTATATCAGCAAGTTTTACGTCTTTAATGCCTTTTGTTGGCACATTTTGTGTATGAACTTGCATACCGGTTATTATGCTTGCAAGTATTGCAATTTTTCTTTGTGCGTCAATGCCGTCAATGTCGGCAGAGGGGTCATATGTTTCTGCGTATCCAAGGTCTTGCGCAAGTTTCAGCGCTTCATCAAACGTTAAATTCTCGCGGTACATTTTTGTAAGCATAAAATTTGTTGTGCCGTTTACAATTCCCATAACGTCATTTACAACATTTGCGGCAAGGCATTGGTAAAGCGGCGTTATTACAGGTGTGCCGCCGCCTACGCTCGCCTCAAACAAAAAGCAAACTTCATGCTTTTTCGCAAGGCGCAAAAGTTCTGCGCCATGTGTTGCAACAAGTTCTTTGTTAGACGTAACTACATGACGCCCACTACACAAGCTTTGCTTTACAAACAAATAGGCAGGGTTAATGCCGCCAATGGTTTCCACAACAACATTTACATCGTCATCATTTAAAATCACATCTATATTATTAACAAAAAGATGTGATTTTTCATGTGCCGAAAAATCTCGTATATCGCAAATATATTTAACTTTAACGTCTTGCCCTACCCTTTTAGACACCGAAAGTGCGTTTGTTTCCAACACCTCAAGCACACCGCTTCCCACTGTACCAAAGCCCAAAATTGCAACATTAGCCATATATTAAAACTCCTAACTAAAACATATTATATACTTAATCTTATATAGTGGCAACACTCTTCTCACCACTGCCTAGCTCGATTGCCTCGCCTCTACAACTGTAGGCTGTGTTCTCAGTGTGTCAAGCATACTCTCAAAGCTCATTAACATGCTATCACTTCTGACACTGACAGCAACATTCGCCGTACCGTTTTCCGGCGTTGACTGGTTTATTGTAACAATAGATGCACCTGCCGCAGAAATTGCAGCCAACAAAGATTGCAGAGCGCCTGTCTCGTCTTTAAGCACAGCACTTACAGTGTGCACACTGCCTGTGTTCTCAACATCAAAAATGCAGTCTTTATACTTGTAAAATGCACTGCGTGATATGTTCAGCATTTTTGTCGCCTGCGAAACACTCTTCGCTTTGCCCTCGGCCAAAAGTTCTTTTGCTTTAGATACTTTTAAAAATATCTCAGGTAAGACGTCACTGTCAACAAGTAAATACCTTTTGCCCATTACACTCAGCGCCCCTTTGCATAATAATAATTAATGCCTGAAACTATTTTATCATGTATTTCCACCAAAGACAAGTGTTTTCGTCTTAAAAACACTTTTTCGTGCAAAGTAGCTAAAAAACATCAAACAACAAAAAAAATAATGTAAATAATACCGCGGTATTATTTACATTATTAAGCAATATTATACCGACAAAACAAAACTTTGGCTTTATTATTACTCTACGCTAATCATATAGTAATAAACAGGTTGGCCGCCCTCTATGCACGAAACCTCAATGTGTTCAGGGCATTTTGATTTAATTAACTCAGTAACTTTTTCGGCTTCTTCCGATGTTACATCACAGCCCGAGAACACAGTAATAAAGCTTGTGTCTTTTTTGCACATGCCACGTGCAAGCCTATAAGTAGTTTTTTCAATGTCTGTACCCACAGCCGAAAGTTTGCCGTTTTCAAGTGCTAAAATTTCGCCTTTTTTAATTTTCTTGCCATCAAAATCACTGTCTCTTGCGGCAAATGTTACAAGTCCTGTTGCAACTTTGTCGGCAGCTTTCATCATATTAATGCTATTGTCTTTTTCGCTTGCATCCGGGTCAAAAGACAACATTGCTGTTACACCCTGTGGTATAGTGCGTGTAGGCAAAACCACAACATTTCTGTCGGCTATTTTCTTCGCTTGCTCTGCCGCTAAAATTATGTTTTTGTTGTTTGGCAACACAAACACTGTTTTTGCTGGCACGCTTTGAACTGCCTCAACTATATCTTTTGTTGCAGGGTTCATTGTTTGGCCACCCGAAACAATGGCGTCTGCGCCCAAATCTTTAAACACAGCACTCAGTCCCTCGCCTGCCGAAACAGCAACAAAACCGTACTCGTTCGAGGTGTCAACTGCGGCATAAATAAACTCACTCGCACTTTCATTTTTTTCTGCCTCAACTTGTTTTTTAAGCCCACCGGCTTCTTTTTGGCGGCTCAAAAATTGCTCATGCATGTTCTCTATTTTAAAGCTTGTCAAATATCCGTGGTCAAGCGCTTTGCTTATAATTTTGCCCGGGTCTGCAGTATGCACATGGCAGTTCATAAGCTCGTCGTCCTCAATAACAACAACGCTGTCGCCATTGCTCTCTAAAAACGCACGCAATTTTTCGCTGTTCGCATTCTCGTTTTTATTAACAAGGAACTGCGTGCAATATCCGTTCACTATATCCTCCACGTGCATAAGCTCATCGCTGAAAACACCCTTGCCTGCTGCTTCGCTTGAAAGTTTTGCAACACGTTTTTCTTGTTTGTCTAATTCCACAATCTCACCGCCGGAAAATACGCTAAGCATACCCTCGAATACATACAAAAGCCCTTGGCCGCCTGCGTCTACAACGCCGGCTTTTTTAAGTACCGGCAATTGCTCGGGTGTATAATCCAGTGCTTTTTGCGCCTCTTTGCAAACAAGGCTCCACATTTTCACAACATCTTTTTCGCCACTTTCAAGTGCTTTTTCACTTGCAACACGTGCAACAGTAAGCATAGTTCCCTCTGTCGGTTTCATTACCGCCTTATAAGCGGCTTTCACGCCTGCGTCAAGTGCGTTTGCCAAGTCTATGGCCTCTGCATTTTTTTTGTCTTTCATTGCCTTAGAAAAACCGCGGAACAAAAGGCTTGTAATAACACCACTGTTGCCCCTTGCGCCACGCAACATTGCGCTTGCCGCAACACCTGCAGCTTTTTCAACTGTGCAGTCATCGCCAAGAACTAAAAGTTCTTCTTGTGCCGCACCTATTGTCATGCTCATGTTTGCACCTGTGTCGCCGTCCGGCACAGGGAATACGTTAAGCTCATCAACGCTGACTTTGTAATTAGTAAGCTTATTGGCACCGGATATAATGCTATCTCTTAAAATTTTGCCTGTTATCATAAATTTAGTCACCTCGAAAAAAATTTGCGAATAATATTATATTTAGAATGCGTGGGCAAACCGGCTTAAACTATGTCGTCTACAAATACATTTACACGCTTAACTTTTAGCGCTGTGGCATCTTCAACAACATATTTAACTTTATGCGTAATGCTTTTAACAATTGCGGAAATATTTAGCCCATACGTTACTTTTATATGAAGCTCTATGCAAAGCATACCATCTTCAACAGTTACTTTAACGCCTTTTTCCGGGCTGTAAGTGCCGAAAATTAAATTGCGAATATTTTCTGTGGTGCTTGCGGTAACCATGCCGCAAACGCCGTAGCAACTTTGGGCGGCTATGCTTACAATGCCTTGAAAATATTCATTTGTCATGCTTACTTTGCCAACTGTTGTGTAAAGCTGAATCAAGTTAATCGCCCCTTTTAAATAGTAGTTTAATTATTATACACTTTTTCATGTGCATTGTACAGTGTACATAAATGTTATATGCACTTTTTTGTGAAATTATTATGATTATTTTGCATCATTTTCAGCATTTTTAGCCTTAATGTCATAATTCTTTTTCTGTTCAAGTATTTGCAAAAAGTCATGCTCATTAAGTGGTTTTTCAAACAAATAACCTTGTGCCATGTCACATTTTAACATCCTAAGCATGTCTAAATGGTATTGGTCTTCTATTCCCTCGGCAACAATTTCCGTCATAAGGTTTTTTGCCATTTTAATTAGGTTGCCAACAATAATGGTGCCCCTTGTTTCGTTTAAGTTATAATTTAACAGCTCTTTATCAAGTTTCAACGTGTCCACTTTAATGTCACGCAAGCTGTTTAATGATGACTCACCCGAGCCAAAATCATCTATTGATATTTTAAACCCTGCATCGCGCAAGTCTTCTACTTTTCTTGAAACAGTATGTATGTCTTTAACAAAAAAGCTTTCTGTAATTTCCAAGTCTACTGCATTTCTGCTTAGTTTGTGCTTGCGAAGAATTGACGAAAGTTTTTGCACAATATTTTTGTTTTTCATTAGTGTAACGCCTGACACATTCACAGAAATACGCGGAACATCAACTTTGCTTGAATTAACGCTTATAAATTTGCACGCCTCTTCAAATACGTAAAAATCAAGCTCGTTTATAAAATTATTTTCTTCAAAAATATGTATAAATTTATCAGGCGATATTTGTTCATCATCGCTTGTAAACCATCTAACAAGTGCCTCTGCCCCTGCAATTGTGTATGCTTTAAGCTCTATTTTCGGTTGATAGAACAGTTTAAACTCACCGCTTTTAAGTGCATTCTCCATGCTGTACACAATTTTTTTCACTTGTTCGCGTTCAATTCGCATTTGCTCAGTGAACTCAAAATAAGTTGTGCCATGAATTTTTTTGCCTTCCATACGTGCACGGTTGCTTAGGTCAATCATCAAGTTAATAGATTCTTGTGTGTTATCAATTTTATAGCTGCCACGGCTAAAGTTAATGTCATAATGTTCGCCCAATATTTCTCTTACACCTTTTATCAGGCAGTCATCGCACATTTCTTTAAAACAAATATTACGCTGA
Organism: uncultured Bacteroides sp.; assembly: GCA_964371535.1. Taxonomy (GTDB): domain Bacteria; phylum Bacillota; class Clostridia; order Oscillospirales; family Ruminococcaceae; genus Ruthenibacterium. The sequence continues at coordinate 56,612 of CAYJMH010000010.1, read as the reverse complement.
GACGATGTATACGACCTAAAAACAAGAAAAACATCATCTTTGTCTCGTGCAATAATGCTTTGCTCTGAATAAGCTTCTGTTAAAAGTTCAGACACCTTTTCAAGCACTAAAGTGCCCACTTTATACCCATATATTTCATTTATTATCTTAAAAGAATCAATGTCTAAAGAAATCAGCATATATTCGCCCGGTTTTGCGTCCTTCAGAATTTTTTCTACTTCTTCGCAAAACTTTGTGCGCGTGTTAAGCCCGGTAACCGTATCTTTACTCAACGCATCAATTAAGCTGTTTTTTGCCTTTACTTTTTTAAACATTACAAAACAATACAATAACGCCGCAACAAAAGCAACACATAAAACAATAATAACAGCAATAAAAATCGTATTATCCATAACTCGAACTCCCTTTCAATAAATGCATAATTATGATACAATTACATAGAGATTACATTATAGCATGTTTAATATGTTTATGTAAATAAAAAATAGAGGTTTTAGTATGAAAATATATGAAAATATTACAAAAATGATAGGCAACACACCTATGTTACGTTTGGCAAAAACAGAAAAATTACTGGAAACTACCGCTATAATTTTGGCTAAGGTTGAAAAAAACAACCCGGGCGCCAGCATTAAAGACAGGCCCGCAAAATATATGCTTGAAAAAGCAATTGAAGCAAAGGAAATTGATAATAACACAACAATAATTGAACCCACAAGCGGCAACACAGGCATAGGGCTTGCTGTAATATGCGCATATTTAGACCTAAAGCTAATTTTAACAATGCCTGAAACTATGAGCATTGAGCGCCAACAGCTTTTAAAAGCGTACGGCGCAAGCGTTGTTCTGACACAGGGGGCTAAGGGCATGGCCGGTGCAATAGAAAAGGCGCATGAATTAAAAAGTACCATACAAAACAGTTTTATGCCAATGCAATTTGAAAACGAGTTCAATGCCAAGGCGCATTTCATGCAAACAGGCCCTGAAATTTGGAATGACACAGACGGCAAAATAGACATATTTACAGCGTGTGTTGGCACAGGCGGCACGCTGACAGGCGTGGGCAAATACTTAAAACAGCAAAACACAAACATAAAAGTTGTGGCAATAGAGCCAAAAAAATCGCCGCTGTTAAGCGGCGGAAGTGCGGGCGGGCACGCAATACAAGGTATTGGCGCAAACTTTATACCTAAAATTCTTGACACCAAAATAATTGACGAGGTAATTTGTGTTAGTGACGAAGATGCTTTTCGCAATTCGCGAAGTGCTGCAACGCAAGAAGGGTTGCTTGTGGGCATATCTTCAGGTGCTGCACTTTGCGCCGTAAAGCAGTTGGCACTGCGCAGTGAAAACGCCGGTAAAACCATAGTCACAATACTGCCCGACACAGGCGAAAGGTATATTTCGACAGAACTTTTTAATTTTGAATAAACTCACTTAATGTTTGCGGCCACGCTTACTGAAAACGTATGAAGCTATGCCCACTGTCATAGGCACTGCGGCTAATATGCCAATGCTGCCAACTACTGCCTGCGCTATTTCTACTATAATAAGCTCTAGGTTCAACAGGAACAAAAAGCTGTGATTATAAGCCACAAACAGCAACACCATTGCCATAGAGCTTCCTATATACGCCAGTATTAATGTATTTGTCATTGTACCCACAGTGTCTTTGCCTATGTTCATGCCTGATTTAAAAAGTTTCATGAACCTTTTTTCTTCCATATGGTCTGAAAGTTCTTTCACTGATGACGCCAAAGTTACAGCTATATCCATTATCGCACCTAAAGAGCCTATGACTATACCTGCCCAAACTAAAGCTTTCAAATTAAGCGGGTTTTCAGGGTTTATATATGTTAAGTATATATACTCTTGGTCCACAAGGCCGGTTACTTTTAAAGCACCATTGACAAACAGGGCAAGCCCGGCCGATATTGCAACACCGCATATGTTGCCCATAATAGCACAAAATGTCTTTTTACTAAAGCCATTAAGTATAATAATACTCATAATTATTATATACAGCGTTACACAAACAGTTAAATAATATATATTTATACCCTTTAATATGCCAGGTATAAATACAGCAAAAATAGCGGCACATGTTAGTATAAGCGATATTATTGTACTTACACCTTTCAACTTGCCAATAATTAGTATTAGCAATAAAAACGCTGCTATCAGACAAACTGCGTAATCGAACCTGTAAAACCCTGAAAAATACCAGCCATTCTCGGCAGCCATTGCTTCTGTATACACCAACAGCACCTTATCGCCTGCCGAAACCTCTAATTCGTCTTCATACAGTATCATTTGTCTTGCTTGCACAATTTCGCCTTCATTGCTTTGCGAAATTATTTGTGCTGTAAATACAATTCCTGTCTTCTTCGAGAGGGACAGGGTGTCTTGATTTTGCGGCAAAGGGGTTTCGTACAAGTTATCATCAACGGATAAGACAACAGCTTTTATATAATAATTCGTTGCTACATCTGTTATTGTGTCATTTTTCGTGTAGTTATATCCAACAAAAATAAGTGCTGCCGATATCAATACTGTAATAATATACAATACTAAATTTTTTATTTTCATTTTTTCTCCTTTTAACATAAAACAACCAATTAGCATTGTATTTACTAATTTCATCGGTTCGCCATCATTACTAACATCAAAAATTTTACTAAATTTTTTACAAAAAATTTCGGGTTCTTAGGGCAGAGCCCTAAGGCGTTTTCCGCAGAAACCGCAAGCTTATTGGCAAAGAGGAAACTTTTTGCGATAAAAAAGTTTCCTTGCCACTGCTCTTTAAGTAATAATGCGCTATTTTAACACGTCTAATGTAATTCGGCTTACATCTTGTGTAATTTTGTACGGCACGGCTTGAAGTCCGTCTTTTAACTCTTTGCTGTTTTTTATTATTTCAACTGCACACAGCGTTTGAAGCCCAAGCCCTAAATCCATTATTTCAATCGGGTTTCCGTCGCCTGCACTTAAATTCAACGGTGCGGCATTTTCTAAAAGATATATATGTTTGTCACTAAACTGTATTTTCTCAACGCCTTTTTTAATCTGCTCAACACTTTTTGCTTGTTCTTTTATGCTGCTTGCGTCAATTTCAAAGCCGTAATGCCCACTGTTTGCCAAAATAGCGCCTTTTTTAAGCAGTGGTACATGCTGATTTGTTAATATATTGAAACGGCCCGTTACAGTAATTATTACATCTGCTTGCGGCAACAAATCCTCTAAATTGCCTACTGTGTGCCCCTCTACTTTTGCTTTCAAAAGGTAAAGCGGGTCAATGTCGTAAACAAAAGTGTTTGCGCCAAGGCCTTTGAACTTGCTTGCAATTCCGCTTCCACAATAGCCATAGCCTATAACCAGCACATTTTTTCCGCCAACTAAAAGGCTTGTTGCACGCATAAACCCGTCGGCAACAGATTGCCCAACACCTGTGAAATTTTCAAGCAATTGTTTAAGCGGAGAATCGTCAATTACAACAACAGGATAATTAGTTTTTATGCCCTGTTGTTCAATCAAAAGCTTTCCGCTGCGTGTCTCCTCGTTTGCGCCAAGCGGCAGCCAACCCGGGTTTAACATGCTGTGCGCAATAATAAAGCTTGCCCCATTGTCCAAAAATAAATCAATTTTATTTTCAAGCACTTTGTTTATATATCTTTTATGGTCATCATACGTATCTGAAGATTTCCCCAAAACAGTCATGTTTTGCAAGCCTGCCAAATATGCTGCTGTGTCGTCTTTTGTTGTGCCCAAGCAGCCAACTAAATATACATGCTTTGCGCCCGCCGCCAAAATACCTTCAACCCAAAATGCAGTTTTTGGCTCTATATGCATGCATATAGCAATTGTTTTACCGCTAAAAATTTGGCTGCTTGCAATATTTTCGTTTATTTGTGCAATTATTGGCATTCTCTCACGAAACCAACCCATGCGAGAACTTCCGTCGTTTGATAAATTATTATTCGTGATAATAGATGACATATTTTTACTCCTTACTCAAATTGTTAATTAAATATAAAATTGATACGTATAAAAAAAGCTTCCATCAATACATAATGAAAGCAAAAAATATTTTATTCTGTAATAACTACTGCATAATGTCGTCATAATTTGAAGTTAGTAAACTTCGTGCGTTTTTTCTCTAATTTCGCGCTTTTCGCTTTTTAAGTTGCGGCTTCTGTGGAAAACACCTTAGGGCGACGCGCTAAGAACCCGAAATTTCCCCGAAAAAATTTAGTAAAACTTTTAATATTTGTCTTAATCTTATCAAAAAAGCATGTTTTTGTCAAATGTGGCAAAGGTCTGTTCTTTCATTTTTTAGCCACATATATGTTTCGCATAATTTTCAAATTTCACGCTATTGTGCAACAGACAGCATTAGTTTTATGCGGTTTTCCTGGTTTACCTTTGTTGCACCCGGGTCAAAGTCTATCGGCACAATATTTGCGCTTGGATATGTCTCTCTGATAGAGCGAATCATCCCTTTTCCTACAATATGGTTTGGCAAGCAACCGAATGGCTGTGCGCACACAATATTGCCATAGCCCTGCTCTATAAGCTCTAACATCTCTGCTGTCAGCAGCCAGCCCTCGCCCATTTTGCAACCAAGGCCTATGTAAGGTTTCACAATGTGCTTAAGGTGTGCGTATGTGGCAGGCGCTGTAAAAGTGCTGCCTTTAAGAGATTTTATAAGCTGTGTTTCAAAATTAAGCAAGTAGTTGAACAACGTTTTAACAAGCACTTTTTTTACAGCGCTTCCACCGTAAAGGTTAATGTCCTCAAGCCTGTTGTCAACTTTAAAAAGCAGAAAACCTAAAAGGCCCGGCACCATTACTTCACAGCCTTGCTCGGCCAAAAATTTTTCTAAATTGTTGTTGGCAAGTGCAGAATATTTGATGTATATTTCGCCTACTATTCCAACTTTTATCTTCTTTGTGTCGGTTTTTTCTACGTTTTCAAAGTCTTCAACAATTTCTTTCAAATATATGGCCATTTGCTTTGCGCCCATGGCTTTCCCCTGCTCAAACTGTTCGCTAATTTTGTTTGTCCACTTTTTAACTAGTTCAAAACTGCTTCCCTTTTGCACTTCATACGGCTTTGTTTGGTTGTCCAGCAACATAATCAAGTCGCCATATATTATTGCGGCAAGAGATTTGCGCAAAAGCGGCAGCGTTATTTTAAAGCCGCTGTTGCTTTCAAGCCCCGAAATATTAACAGAAATGACAGGAATGTGTCCCATTCCTGCGGCAATAAGTGCCTTGCGAAGAAGGTGTATGTAGTTAGACGCCCTGCACCCGCCGCCTGTCTGAGACATCATTAGTGCTGTGTGCTCTAAGTCATACTTACCGCTTTTAAGCGCGTCTATCATTTGCCCAATTGTAAGCAGCGCAGGGTAGCATGTGTCGTTATGTACGTATTTCAGTCCCTCATCCACCAATTTTTGGTCTGTTTGTGTAAGAAGCTCAACGTTATAGCCATGGTTCACAAAAACCTTTTGTAAAATCCGAAAATGTATATCACACATATTCGGAAAAAGTATTTTATGCGTTTTTCGCATTTCTTTTGTAAATTCTATTCTTTGCATTATTTTACCTTCCCAAAAAGTTGCGTCATCACCTTTTTTAACAACGCCGCTATTTACACATCATCTTTTGCGGTGGCGGCAAATAAGCTTCTTAACCTTATTTTAACTGCGCCTAAGTTTGTAATTTCATCTATTTTAATTTGTGTATAAATCTTGCTTTTTCTTTCCAATATTTTTCGTATCTCGTCTGTTGTAATGGCGTCTACCCCACAGCCAAACGATACAAGTTGCACGAAATTAATGTCTTTGTACTTGCTTTTTGAAATGTATTTTGCCGCAGTATATAGCCTTGAATGGTATGTCCATTGATTAAGCACAGTTGTTTTAAACTTATCTGCCAAATGACATACGGCGTCCTCTGTTACAAGTACTGCGCCGCAGTCACAAACAAGTTTGTCTATGCCATGGCTAATTTCAGGGTCTAAATGATACGGCCTTCCTGCCAAAACTATAATAGGAAGTTCTTTTTCTTTGCCAAGTTTTAAATATTCCTCGCCTTTTTCACGCAATTTTTGCATAAATTCATCGTATTCATTGTATGCTTTTTCTGCCGCAATTTTCACATTTGCAAGCGGCAATTCACCGTAATTAGATTTTAAAACAGCGTGAATTTTTTTCGCAAAGTCCTTTTTCCTGTGAATTCCTAAGTAATCCTTAATGTACTTCACTTGCTTAACTGCCGGCGTATTTGCACTAATAACCTCAGGATAATATGCAACAACCGGGCAGTTATAATGGTTGTCGCCCTTTTTCTCGTCAAAATTATAGCTCATGCATGGGTAAAAAATTGACGTAATGCCATTTTCAAGCAATTGCTCAACATGCCCGTGTACAATTTTTGCGGGGTAGCACACAGTGTCAGACGGTATGTTGTGCTGGCCTTTTAAATACAGCTCTCTTGTAGAGTAGTCAGTAACAGAAACGCCAAAGCCCAGCTCTTTAAAAAATGTGTGCCAGAATGGTAGCAACTCAAACATATTCAGTACCATTGGTATGCCAATTGTTTCTCTGTCGCCGTCAAAACTACCATACTTTGAAAGAAGCTGTTTTTTGTACTCGTACATATTATATGTGTCGCTCGTCTTTTTCATTTTAAGCGGCTTCTCGCAGCGGTTGCCGCCAATAAACCTTGCGCCGCCCTTAAAAATGTTAACGGTAAGCTTACATTTATTTGCACACAAATTACATGTTGTTGCCTTAACTTCGTGCTTAAAATTGTCTAAATCTTCGCTGCTTATTACAGTGCTTTCACCTTTAAAATGCTCTTTCACGTAAAGCGCCGCACCAAAAGCACCCATAAGCCCTGCAATATCAGGGCGTGTTACGCCGGTGTGCACCTCTTTTTCAAACGCCCTAAGCACTGCGTCGTTCAAAAACGTGCCGCCTTGAACAACAATATGTTTGCCAAGCGCCTCAGGGCTGCTCATTCTTATAACTTTATAAATTGCATTTTTCACAACGCTTATTGAAAGCCCTGCCGATATATTTTCAATGCTTGCACCATCTTTTTGCGCCTGCTTAACAGAAGAGTTCATGAACACAGTGCACCTGGAGCCAAGGTCAACAGGCCTATTTGCAAAAAGCCCAAGCTTTGAGAATTCTTCCGTGCTTTTCCCCAAGACTTCGGCAAAAGTTTGCAAGAATGAACCACAGCCTGAAGAACATGCTTCGTTTAAAAATATGTTGTCAATTGCACCGTTTCTTATTTTAAAGCACTTTATATCCTGGCCGCCGATATCAATAATAAAATCCACGCTGGGGTCGTACTTCTTCGCCGCAGTAAAATGCGCCATTGTCTCAACAATTCCCATGTCGGCATAAAAGGCGTTCTTAATTATTTCCTCGCCATAACCTGTCGTTGCAAACCCGGCAATCTCAATGTTCGGAAATTTTTCGTAAACTTCTTTTAAGAATTCTTTGACAATAGGCACAGGAGTACCGTTGTTTTGTGTATATTTGTAAAGTGCAATTTCTTCGTCCTCGCCAATAAGAACGGCTTTTAATGTTGTAGAGCCGGCGTCTACACCTATGTATGCCTTGCCTTTAAGCGGCTTTGTTTCTATTTCGCCTATCTTATGCCTATTTTGAAAGTCGTTATACTCTTCTTCATTTGCAAATAAAGGGTCACAACATGCATATGTCTCGTCGTGTGTAAGCGTATCAATTTTATGTATAAGCTCGTTAATGTCAAAAACTGAGCCCTCATTAATTAGCGCCGCACCAAGTGCCACATAATAAAGTGCATTTTCAGGTGCAGTACCTGTTAATTTTAATGTAGTGTCAAATGAATTTCGCAGCTCAGAAAAAAACGTTAACGGCCCGCCTAAATAAAGCACGTTGCCCTCTATTGTGCGGCCCTGTGCAAGGCCTGCAATAGTTTGGTTCACAACTGCGTTAAATATGCTAGCCGAAACGTCTTCTTTTTTTGCGCCCTGGTTTAACAGTGGCTGTATGTCTGTTTTTGCAAAAACACCACAGCGTGAAGCTATGCTGTAAATTTTCTCGTGCTTTTTCGAAAGCTCGTTCATCTCCATTGGGTCTATTGACAAAAGCGTAGCCATTTGGTCAATAAACGCACCTGTGCCACCTGCACAACTGCCGTTCATTCTAACTTCAAGCATGCCGCTTAAAAACAGTATTTTCGCATCTTCGCCGCCAAGCTCAATTACAACATCTGTGCTTGGAAGCAATGTTTTAACCGCATGTCTTGTTGCAAAAACTTCTTGCACAAATGCAATGTCCATGCGCTTCGAAAAGCCCATGCCCGCCGAACCCGATATTTTTATATCGAACTTCTTTTCGTTTTCAAACTCTTTAGAAATAGCAACCAACAAATCTTTTGTCTTCTCTGATATTTGAGAAAAGTGCCTCTCATAGCTTTTAAAAACTATTTTGTCATTATTATCTACAACTACACACTTTAAAGTAGTCGAGCCTACATCAAGGCCAATGCGAAACATAACTTACGCCCCTTCACGGCTAACTTGTCTGCCGGTTCTTTTATAATCTCAAATAGGCATTATAAACTTTTCGGGAGCAAAAGTCAACGAATTTTATCGAAACCTTGTGTTAATTAACTGTGAACTCGTCATTCAACTGTAACGCTTTTTGCAAGATTTCGCGGTTTATCAACGTCGCAGCCTTTTAAGCAAGCAGTGTGATATGCTAGAAGTTGCAACGGCACAATTGCATGAAGTGGACCAAAAAGTTTATGCTCACAGTCCACTTCTATTTTCAAATCGTATGCGTCTTCAGGCACAGCAACACCACGCAGTGCAATGGCCGTAATTTTACCACCACGTGCCTTTACCTCTTTCATGTTGCTTATGGTTTTAGGTGCAAGTCGCTCATCTGTAAGCAGTGCAATAACAGGTGTGTTTTCTGTTATAAGCGATATGGTGCCATGTTTAAGTTCGCCTGCGGCATATGCCTCGCAGTGAATGTATGAAATTTCTTTCAACTTCAATGCACCTTCTAACGATAGCACACTGTCGCGTCCTCTACCAATATAAAACATGCTATTCGCATTTAAAAATGTTTTAGAAACTTCAAGGCAAACCTCATTTAGCTCAAACGCACTTTTAATTTGTGCAACACTTTCCATCAGCTGCTTAGTATACTCTTGCGCTGTTTGCGGCGTAATTACATTTTTTTCAAGTGCAGTTTTAATTGCAAAAAGGTAAAATGTTGCAACTTGAACCGAAAACGCTTTTGTGCTTGCAACAGCTATTTCAGGGCCTGCGTATGTATAAATTACATAATCTGCTTCAAGCGCAATGGCAGAGCCTGCCACATTTACAATGGCCAGCGTCGGCACACCCTTTTCTTTCGCAAGTGTCAGTGCCGCAAGTGTGTCTGCCGTTTCACCTGACTGCGATACTAAAACAACAAGGTCTTTTTTGCTTAAAATTGGCGGCGAGTATCTAAATTCAGAGGCAATGTTAGCTGTAACGTTAATTTCTGCAAAAGAGCTTATAATTTGCCCGCCTATTATGCCTGCATAGTACGCTGTGCCGCACGCAACAATGTGTATGTGCTCAAACGTCTTGAAAAAATTACTAGGTATTGCGTCGGGTGTGAAGTCCGGCAAGTTGTCTGCCGAGACACGTGGGCTTAATGTACTTTTTAGCGCTTTTGGCTGTTCATACATCTCTTTAAGCATGAAATGTTCAAACCCACCTTTTTCAGCTTGTTCGAATGTAAGCGACGATGTTTTTATCTCTTTTGTCACTTCTTCACCATTTTCGCTGTAAAATTTTTCACCCTCTACAATATTTAGGTGGGCAATTTCGCCAGATTCAAGTGTATAGTACATATTTGTGTACTCAAGCACCGCCGGCATGTCAGATGCCAAAAAAAGCCCGTCTTCTGACTTTGTAACAACAAGCGGGCTTCCTTTCCTTGTAGCAAATATCTCATTTTCAAAGCCACTAAACATAATAGCAAAGGCAAAGGCTCCCTCCAGCATTTTCACTGTTTTTATTATGGCTTTTATTGGCTCGCCGTCATAGTTATAATCAAAAAGCTTTGCGGCAATCTCTGTGTCTGTTTGTGATACAAAAGTATATCCTTTACCAACTAAAAGCTCTTTTATTTCAAGATAGTTCTCAATAATTCCGTTGTGCACAAGTGATAGCTTTTCAGTAGTATGCGGGTGTGCATTAACATCATTCGGCACACCGTGTGTGGCCCACCTTGTGTGGCCAATTCCGCATGTTGCGTCATCGGCTGCATTTGAAAGTATATTTTCAAGTTCTGTAATCCTGCCTTTTGTTTTATATGTGTTTATTTTGTTTTGCTCAAACACCGATATTCCCGCTGAATCATAACCACGATATTCAAGTCTCTGCAAGCCTGAAACAAGTTTTTCTTTTGCAGTTTTAGTCCCTGTATAACCAACTATTCCGCACATAAATATTCTCTCCTGTTCGTTCATTTTTTTATTTTAAAAACAACATTTATAATGTTAACATGCAAAAGTTTAAAAAGTCAATGCACAATAAAGCCTTTTGTATAAATTTTGTACCTTTTTGTGCAAATTTTAATTCCTGTTTGCGCCGCACTTTTCTACTATATTATGTATTTTTAGAAAATTATATTACATTTACATCTCAATGTTCCATACTTTTTAATGCTTTGCATATTATTTAAATACACGCAAAAACTGTATAAATGCAACTTTAATATTTTTTTAATTTTGTAATTGATATTTTTTCCAATAATGATATAATGGAGGTGTTGACAAGCAAAGACTTCGCAAAAACTAGAGCAAAATTTTTGTCAGATGAAACAAAAAGCACAAGCAATACTGTATGTATTAATGAGCATTTTTATGAAATATGACGGAATTTTGCCGACGCTTTTTGTAAAGGCGACTTAGTCAACACCTCCATAATGTTATATGCTAAACTTATAATACAGATTAAATAAGCGGCTTTTATTGCCGTTAGAACTAAAACCTATTTTATTTTTTGAACGGAGTAACACATGCACAATACGGAAAAAGAAAAATTGCTAAGCGAGCTGAAAACAGACGAAACAAACGGGCTTAGCACACAAACGGCACAAGAATTATTGCTTAAAAACGGAAAAAACGCACTTGAAGAAAAAAAGCCACCAACACTGTTAATGCGCTTTTTAATGCAGTTTAAAGATTTTATGATTATCATACTGTTAATTGCTGCCGCAGTCTCTTATATTGTAAGCGGCCATGCGGTTGACAGCATTGTTATATTGATAGTTGTAATTGTAAATGCTGTGCTTGGCGTTGTACAAGAAAGTAAGGCCGAAAAATCATTAGAGGCGCTTAAAAAGATGAGTGCGCCCAACGCCAAAGTGTACAGGGACGGCAAACTTGACATTATACCGAGCGAAAACGTAGTTGTAGGCGACATTATTTTTGTAGAGGCCGGCGACTTGGTGCCTGCTGATGCTAGAATATTAAAGTGTGCTAATTTAAAGGTGATAGAGTCGGCACTTACCGGCGAGAGTTTGCCTGTTGAAAAGCACGACGATATAATTTCTGAGGAGAACATACCGCTGGGTGACAGGAAAAACATGATATACTCCGGCACTGTTGCAACGTATGGCAACGCAAGGGCCGTTGCGGTTGCAACGGGCATGGCCACAGAAAACGGCAAAATTGCAGGGGCGTTGTCTAACGAAAAAGAGGAACTAACGCCGCTTCAAAAACGCCTTGCACAAATAGGTACGTTTTTAGGTATTCTTGCAATTATTATATGTGGTGCAATTTTTGCAATAGGCATTGCAGATAACACGCCGTTCGTCGAAATATTTATGACGGCCGTCTCGCTTGCAGTTGCCGCCATACCCGAAGGGCTGCCTGCAATTGTGACAATAGTGCTTGCAATGGGTGTTCAGCGCCTTGTTAAGCGCAATGCCATTATACGCAAACTGCCTGCAGTTGAAACACTTGGCAGTGCAAGCGTTGTTTGCAGCGATAAAACGGGCACACTTACACTTAACCAAATGACTGTTGTTGACATATACTACGACGGCGAAATTACCGAGCTTGAAGCAAATAAAGACAATGCAAACGAGGTGTTGAAACTTGCAGTTTTGTGCAACGACGGCATAGTTGAAAAGCAAGATGACGGAACACTGAAACATATTGGCGACCCAACAGAAACAGCCATGGTTGCCGCGTTTATGGAAATTGGTTTTAACAAGCCCGATGCAGACAAAGAAAGCGCACGAATAGACGAAATACCTTTCGATTCTGACAGGAAATTAATGACAACACTGCACAAAAGCGCAGGGCGTATTTTCAGCGTGACAAAAGGCGCACCAGACCAAATTTTAGAGAGATGCAACGGTGCAGACGCACAAAAAATAATGGCCGCAAACAAGGAAATGGCAGACAAAGCACTGCGCATTCTTGCAGTTGCCATTAGGGAATGGGATGATACTCCACAAGAATTCACCACTGAGAACGCCGAATGCGAGCTTAAATTTGTAGGCCTGATAGGCATGATTGACCCACCGAGAAAAGAAGCAAAACAAGCTGTTTCTGTATGCAAAGAAGCAGGCATTACAGCCGTTATGATTACGGGCGACCATAAGGACACAGCAACTGCCATTGCAAAAAACATTGGCATATTAAGCGATGAATCGCACAAAGTTATATCCGGCACAGAACTTGATGAGCTAAGCGAGCAGCAGCTTGCGGCAGAAATTAGAAACTTTAGGGTGTATGCCCGTGTTTCGCCTGCACACAAAATACGCATAGTGAAAGCGTGGAAAGCGGCAGGGCAAGTTGTTGCAATGACAGGCGACGGCGTAAACGATGCGCCGGCTTTAAAAGCCGCAGACATAGGCTGTGCAATGGGCATTACTGGCACAGAGGTGTCTAAGGGTGCGGCCGATATGATTTTGACAGACGACAATTTCGCAACAATTACTGCGGCCGTTGAAGAGGGGCGCACAATATACCAAAATATTAAAAAGTGCATATCTTTCCTATTATCAAGCAATTTGGGCGAAGTTATAACAGTGTTCACCGCAATGCTTATCGGCATAGGCTCGCCGCTTTTACCAACGCAAATTTTATGGGTAAATTTAATTACTGACTCTTTACCTGCGCTTGCACTGGGCGTTGAACCCGTTGAAAACGACATAATGAAAAGGCCGCCAATGCCCGCAGCAACAGGCTTTTTTACAAAAGACACAGTTGCCAAAATATTGCTAATGGGTATTATGATTTCATCGCTTACGCTTTTTGCTTACGTGGCAGGGCTTTATTTACTGCCACAAACCGGGCAAGAGATTGCCGGAACAATGGCGTTTATGACTTTGGCGCTTGGCCAGCTTTTCCACGCATTTAACATGAAAAGCGGTGCGTCACTGTTTAAAACGGGCATAAAAAACAACAAATATTTGATATATGCACTTTTTGGTGGAATAGCACTTCAAGCAATAATATATTTTGTGCCGTTCCTTGCCGGCGTGTTCAATATGGTGCGTTTGCCCGCAGCAAATTTGGCACTTGTAGTTGTGCTAAGCGTTGCGCCAATAATAATTATGGAAATAGCAAAAGGCATTATAAGTGCTTTTAAAAAGCCTGCAACTAAACGCAATTAAACACATGTAAAAAATGGCGTCTTTGGCGAAATCATCGCCAAAGACGCCATTTTAATTTCAAATTATAAGTGCACTGTTTAAATAAATACAATCATCAATTATCTCAACACACATTTCTTCACCGCATGTCGCAAATAACGCCGCCACCCATAACTAAACCACCGCTATAAAAAACAAGCGACTGGCCCGGTGCAGGCGCACGTTGCGGCTCGTTAAAGCTAACTGTAACAATTTCACCGCCTACACTTTTTATTGTACATGGGCTAAGTGCGCCGCGGCTTCGCACCTTGGCTGTGTATTCCTCGCCCTGTGCAAAATTGCCGCCGTCTGTTTTCACTGTGTCCTTTACATCAACTTCGCAAAAAAACTCATCGCCTGAAATTGCAAGCTCAATGTCGCCGTTTTGCAAAATGCGCTTTACAAATATTGGCTCGCTATAAGAAATATTAAGCCCTTTGCGTTGCCCCACCGTGTAGTGCAAAATGCCCTTATGTTCGCCCATATCTTCGCCTTTTGGGCCAATAAAGCGGCCTTTTTTTGCGCTGTCATAGCCCTTTGCTTTTATAAACTCTGCATAACCGCCGTTTGGTATGAAGCAAATTTCTTGGCTGTCGGGCGTATTAGCACTGGAGAGTTTAGCCTCACTTGCAATGTCGCGCACGTCTTCCTTTATAAACTCGCCTATTGGAAGACATAGGCGTGCCAAAATATTTTGAGGTAGCCTGTAAAGCATGTAGCTTTGGTCTTTTTTCTCGCTTATGCCTTTCTGCACAAAGTATATGCCGTCTTTTTCGTCAATTCGCGCATAATGCCCCGTCGCAATAAAATTTATACCTAACCTGTCTGCTACGTTTTCAAGTGTTTTAAACTTTACAAGTGGGTTACACATAACACATGGGCTTGGCGTTACGCCATCGCTGTATTCTTTGCAAAAAGGTGCTATAACACTCTGTTCGAACAATTCTTCACAGCTTTCAACCAAAAAGGGCACACCTAGTTCTTCGGCAACTTTTTTTGCCTGCTCCAAATGTGCTTCGTGCGCTTTCGAGAACATTATAAACACCGCAGTAACGTCAAAGCCTTGTTCTTTCAATATTTTAACGCACACAGATGAATCTACACCGCCTGAAAAGCCAACTACAATTTTGTCGCGCTCTTCAAACGTGCTAAAGCCACTGCCCGATGCTATTTCATCACTCATTTTCATCACCATTTTTCTGTATTTTCATAATTTTACTACACGCCCACACATAACATTAATAATGCCATGTGTGGGCGTGTAGCGCTAAATATAGTTTAAACTTGTATTAAACGCCACATGCCAAATCGTGGCTGTGGTCTGCATCTTCAATTTTGCCAACTATCGGCTCAGGGTCAACGCCTTGCTTTTTATAATAGTCTGATAATGCAAGTTTCACCGCTTGCTCTGCCAAAACACTGCAATGAATTTTAACAGGCGGTAAGCCCTCCAGTGCCTCAACCACTGCCTTGTTTGTAAGCTTCAATGCGTCGCTTATTGTTTTGCCTTTTATCATCTCTGTTGCAATGCTTGAAGTTGCAATTGCCGCACCGCAACCAAATGTTTTGAACTTAACATCGCTTATAACTTCACCGTCAATCTTCAAATACATTTTCATTATGTCGCCGCACTTTGCATTTCCTGCCTCGCCAATGCCGTCGGCGTTTTCAATCTCACCCAAATTTTTTGGGTTTGTAAAATGTTCCATTACTTTTTCGCTATACATATATAAATCCTCTCAATTTTTATAATTCTGCCTTTATTCCAAGTTCACGGCCTGTTGTTGTAAATTTTAATGCTCAGCCTTTCTGTTCTAAATTTTAATTGGCCAAATAGGGCTTCTGCGCCTCACTTCGGCCACCGTTTTTTCAAGCTCTTCGCAAAGTTTTTTTGCCTCTTGCATTGTGTTTTGCACGCCAAAGCTAATGCGCACACTGCAGTTTGCATCTGCATGGGTTTGCCCAATTGCAAGTAATACATGGCTTGGGTCAAGCTCACCGCTTGTACATGCGCTACCACTGGACGCACATATGCCCTTCATGTTTAAAAACAGCAAAATGCTCTCGCTTTCCGCAGCCGGAAAGCTCAAATTAACATTGCCCGCAAGGCGCTTGCTTAAATCTTTAGGCCCATTCAAAATAACGCTGGGTATGTTTTTCTCTGCGTAATTTATAACATAATCGCGCATTTCACAAAGCTTTTTTTGTTTGTCCTCTATGGCGTTTGCACTAATTTCAATTGCCGCGCCAAGCCCAACAATGCCGGCAACGTTTTCTGTCCCGGCGCGGCGCCTGCGCTCTTGCGAGCCCCCAAAAAGCAAATTGTAAATACTAACGCCCTTGCGCACATACAAGGCACCCACGCCCTTTGGGCCGTTAAACTTGTGCCCGGACATGCTAAGCATGTCTATGTTTTGTGCCTGCACATCTATTAGTACAGCGCCGGCTGCCTGTACTGCGTCTGTGTGCAAAAGCACACCTTTAGCTTTGCAAATTGCGCCAATTTCTTCTATGGGCTGTACTGTTCCTATCTCATTATTAGCATACATGCAAGACACAAGTGCCGTGTCTTGCCTTATAGCTTTTTCTACATCGGAAGGGCTAACAAAACCATCGCCATCAACCGGTAGGTACGTCACCTCAAAGCCCTGTTTTTCAAGCTCTATCATTGTGTGCAAAACGGCATGATGCTCAATTTTAGTTGTTATAAGGTGCTTTTTGCCCTTTTGCGCAAGCACTTTTGCAGCACCGTGTATCGCCCAGTTTATGCTTTCTGTCCCACCGCTAGTAAAGTATACTTCATTCTCGTTGCAATTAATTGCTTTCGCCACTTTGCTGCGCGCCGTTTCAATTGCATTTTTTGCAACGGCGCCCATCTCGTATATTTCGCTGTTGGAAGGGTTGCCGTATATCTCGCTAAAATAAGGTACCATAGCCTCTACCACGCTTTTATGTGTAGGCGTTGTTGCCGCATTGTCTAAATAAATTATATGTTGTGGTTCATTCACCTTTTTATTCACCTTGCCTTTAAATTTAAAAATTCATTGCTTTATAATATTAATATATACCATTTTAGTATATATTGCAATACTTTAAACACAAACTTTGCAATTTGTATATATTTTTTTTAGAATTTTTTATAATATTGAACATTTTTTTGTCCTGAATTTTGGCAAAAAATAAAAAAATATTTTTTTGCATTTTTAATATTGACATATACTACATATAGTGTAATAATATTATACAGGCGCTATATTTTGAAAAATGTGTGTTGTTTAAAGGAGATAACAAATGCTGAAAAGTGTAAAAAAACGTGACGGCCGCGTTGTATTGTATAATGAAGATAAAATTGCCGCGGCAATATTAAAAGCACTGCAGGCGGCAAACGAGGGCGACGCACAAGATGCCGCGCGTATTACACAAAGTGTTGGCGCAAGCCTAGAGAAGCAGTGTGCAGGCGAGCCACCACAAATTGAGCAAATTCAAGATACCGTAGAGCACGAAATGATGCGTGCAGGTTTTGAAGAATCGGCGAAGCTATATATATTATATCGCGCACAGCGTACACGTATGCGTGAGGCAAATATGTCTTTAATGCGCAGTATTGACGAAATAACCACAATTGATGCACGTGTAAGCGATATTAAGCGCGACAATGCAAACATAGACGGTAACACAGCAATGGGCAGTATGCTTCAAATTGGCACAGCAGGCGCCAAAGCATATAACATTTTAAATTTACTTACACCTCAACAGGCAAAGGCACACAGTGAGGGTGACATACACATACACGATTTTGATTTTTATGCACTTACAACAACGTGTTGCCAAATAGATTTGGTAAAGCTGTTTAAAGGTGGGTTTTCAACAGGGCATGGCTACTTGCGTGAGCCACAAAGTATTGCCAGTTATGCTGCGCTTGCAGCAATTGCAATTCAATCTAACCAAAACGACCAGCACGGGGGCCAAGGCGTGCCAAACTTCGACTATGCCATGTCTGCCGGTGTAGCAAAAACATTTGAAAAGCAATATACACAGCGTTTATATGAGTGCCTAGAGGACGCAAAAGGCACGTCTGACGAAAAAGCACTTGCACAAAGTGCAATTGAGGCAGCCTGCAAAGCTACCGAAAGCAGCTTTGTCCGGATGGAAACAGATGCAAAGAAATTTGATGAAGTTGTTATAGAGTATATTACAGAAAAAAGCGGCTTAGGTGCAAAAGAGTGCGAGCAGCTTGTTAAAAATGTGCGACGTCGCTCGCTTCAACACACAGAAAAGCAGACAATGCAAGCAATGGAGGGCTTTGTTCACAACTTGAATACAATGCACTCACGTGCCGGCGCACAAACGCCTTTTTCCTCCATAAACTACGGAACTGACACTTCGCCTGAGGGGCGTCTTGTTATAAAGGCAATTTTACTTGCTACCGAACGTGGCCTTGGCCATGGTGAGACTGCAATTTTCCCTATACACATTTTTAAAGTTAAAGAGGGCGTAAACTATAACGAGAGCGACCCAAACTATGATTTATTCAAGCTTTCTTTTAGGGTTAGTGCAAAAAGGCTTTTCCCAAACTATGTTTTTTTAGACAGCCCGTTTAATTTGCAATATTATAAAGAGGGTAAGCCCGAGACCGAAGTTGCAACAATGGGTTGCCGCACAAGGGTAATGGCAAATTTTGCGCACCCAAACAACGAAATATCATATTCTAGGGGCAATTTGTCTTTCACGTCTATTAACCTTGTTCGTCTTGCCTTGCTTGCAAAAGGCGACGAGGCAAAGTTCTTCGAATTATTAACTGATAAAATGCAACTTGTAACAGACCAGCTTAAAGACCGCTTTGAACTTCAAGGCAAAAAGCGTGTTTATAACTACCCGTTTTTAATGGGGCAAGGCATATGGCTTGACAGTGAAAAACTTGGGCCGTCTGATGAAGTTAGAAGCGTTATAGTACACGGCAGCTTATCAATGGGCTTTATAGGCCTTGCTGAAACGCTTGTAGCACTGTATGGAAAGCACCATGGCCAAAGCCCTGAAATGCAAGAAAAAGGCTTGAAAATTATTTCGTTCATGCGTGAATTTTGCGATACAAGGGCAAAAAAAGAACTACTGAATTACAGCCTGCTTGCAACACCCGCCGAGGGGCTTTCGGGTAGATTTGTGAAACTGGACAGCCAAAAGTTTGGCAAAATTGAGGGCGTAACCGACAAAGAGTATTACACAAACTCTTTCCATATACCTGTAAGCTATGACATATCTGTATATGATAAAATTAATTTAGAAGCACCATACCATGCACTTACAAACGCCGGGCACATTAGTTATGTTGAGCTGGACGGCGACACCGCGCATAACCTAGAGGCATTTGAGGAAGTTGTGCGCTGTATGCACGATGCAGGCATTGGCTATGGCAGCATAAACCACCCTGTGGACAGGGACCCCGTGTGCGGCTATGTGGGTATTATTGGCGATGAATGCCCAAGGTGCGGCAGAAAAGCCGGCGAGGCATTGAGCGACGAAAAAATGGAAGAATTGAAGAAGATTTACCCTGAATTGAGGTAGTCCCAACCATTAAAAGGAGGAAATATCATGGCACCGGAAATTAAAGTTAATTTAGAGGCAAGAAACGGCAAAGGTGTTGAGTTCGAGAGAATACGCAGAATTACAGGCTACCTTGTTGGCACCATGGACAAATGGAACGACGCAAAAAAAGCCGAGGAATCACAACGTGTGAAACACAGTGCGGACAACTGATTTCATACCATATTTAATTTATGATTGACGATAATATATTTTTAAACGTGGCAAGTATTAAGGGTGACAGCGTTGTAGACGGCCCCGGGTTGCGGTTTGTAATTTTTAGCCAAGGCTGTGTACACGCGTGCCCAGGCTGCCACAACCCACAAAGCCATGCGTTTGGCACAGGCAAAGATACAAGCGTGAACGAGCTGTTTTTAGCAGTGCAGGCAAATAAGTTATGCAAAGGTGTAACATTTTCGGGCGGCGAACCTTTTTGCCAGCCCGAACCTTTTGCTGTGTTGGCAAAGCTTTTAAGCGAGCATGATTATGAAGTTGCATGTTATACCGGCTTTTTATTCGAGGAACTTTATAACAGCAACGATAAATGGCAAATGGAACTGCTTTACAACATACACATATTAATAGACGGCCCATATGTTGAAAAGCGCCGAAGTTTGGGGCTTCGCTTTCGCGGCAGTGACAACCAACGCATAATTGACGTAAAAAAAAGCATTGAAAACGGCGCGGCGGTTTTGTCTCATGACGAGCGATGGGTTGCCCAAAATTAAATATCCGTGGTTACTAGCTTAGCTTTTAATAATTTTGCGCTTATTTTAATATGTAAAATTATTAAATGTTTGCAATTAATATATTAATGCTTGGGGTGGTTTAGGTGCTTTTAAAAATCATCATTATTCTCTTTTCACTTTCGTTATACTTAACGCAAATTCCTTTCATGGCATCCATTGACATTCTGCCATTTGAAAGTGCTTTTATTGACAGTTTAATTCAAAACACTGCTTATATTGAATTTGCAGATGCTATTTTAATTGCAATTTGCATGGGGATTTTTACAATAGTTTTTACAATACTAAAAACTATAAAAGTGGCAGAGAAACCTCAATTAGTTAAAGACTTAATTGACGGTATGTTGTTGATTAAACTTATACACATCCCTTATTTTGCGTTTAACTTTATTATATATACACTCATTGCCGCCTTGCTTTCCATAACAGGAATTGGCATGCCTATAACAATAATTGTAGGTGCAATTGTGGCTGGCAGTGTGCTTTTCGTCACATCTTTATACACAATTATTGTGTTGTACAGGTGCTTAAAACTGCGCTTATTGACAACTAACAGTTTTGTGTTGCTTGTTATATCCCAGTTTTTCTTTTGCATAGATGTTATTTGTGTGGTTATAGCTTATTTTATAATTAAAAAGCGATATAAAAGCATGTTTTGTAACAATTAGGAGAATATAAATGAGAATGAGATTTAAACCGTACGCCGGGCCCGAGCTCGACGCTTTCAGTGCGTGCAAGCGTGCACCGGAGGATTTATGCGGTAAGTGGAAAGAACAATTTACGCGCCAAAACCGGCCGCTGCACATTGAGCTGGGCTGTGGAAAAGGAGGGTTTATTTCACAATTAAGTGTGCAAAACCCGAATATAAATTATATTGGCATCGACATTACCGACAAAGTGCTTGTTTTGGCAAAGCGCAATATTGAAAGCACGTTCGAAACGCATGCACGTGAAATAGACAACGTACTTATTACAGGCTATAACATTGAACAAATTGGGAATATTTTGTGCGAAAAAGATGAAATAGAGCGCATTTATATAAATTTTTGCAACCCGTGGAATAAAAAGTCAGGCCAAAAAAAGCACCGCCTAACTCATACGCGCCAGCTTGAGAATTACAAAAAATTTCTTGCACCAAGCGCTGAAATTTATTTCAAATGCGACAACGACAACCTTTTTGAAGATACTTTGGTTTACTTTGAGAAAACGCAATTTAAAATAGTTAAGCAAACGTGGGATTTGCATTCGCAAGCAATTTTTTTTGCACATGATAACATTGTAACAGAGCATGAAAATATGTTTACGCAAATGGGCCTTTTAACGCACGCAGCAATTGCGGCGGTTAAAACTGATAATTAAGCTCTCTTCCCTTAAGACGTCTCAGGCCCCTGCCCTGAGAACCCGAAATTTTTTGAAAAAAATTTAGTAAAACTTTTAGTATTTGTTTTAATTACGAAATGGTATGCATTTTTTAATACAAAAGGCGCTTAGTCAAGCTGGTTTGACTAAGCGCCTTTAATTTTGTTTATTATAGTTAGATATTTTGGGCTAGTAATATGCCCCTTGCCTTTGCCGCAAGGTATAAGCTTCCACAAATAACAAGGCCTGTGCCATGCCCTTTTGCTTTTTCCAGTGCAGTTTGCAATGCAGTTTCTACATCGTCACACGGCAACACATCGTCACAATATTTTTCTGCTACACTCGCAAGTTTCTTTGCGCTTAAACCACGTTTTTCGTCAGGGTTTATTGTGTAAACACTTTTAAACAACGGGCAAAGCGCACTCATCATCTCATCTTCACCCTTGTTTTTCAAAACACCCATTAAGCCAATCAAATTGTTACATCCCGCACTTTCCAACGTTTTCGCAAGTGCGCTTGCCCCTTGTGCGTTGTGCGAGCCATCTAATATTACAAGTGGGTTTTTAGACAAAATTTCTATACGAGCAGGAAATTTTGTGTTCTTTATACCAGTTGTAATATTATCATCACTTATAAAAAAGCCGTGCTTTTTAAGCGCATATGCAGCCTCACATGCAACTGTTGCATTGTAAATTTGGTGTTCACCTGCAAAGGGCACTTCTAAATTGATATTGTTATAACTGGCATTACTGCCGTTCAAAATTAAATTTCTATTGTTTAGGTTTTTTATTTGTAATATGCGCAAGTTGTCTATGTTTGGCACTGTAAGTGTACATCCACATTTTTCGGCTGTTTTTTCTATTACATCAAATGCACTTTTTTCCTGTTTTGGGTACGAAATAACATTGCAATTATTTTTAAATATTCCGCATTTTTCAAAGGCAATTTTGTCTAACGTATCGCCCAAATATTCTATATGGTCTTTGCCAATAGCCGTTATGCAAGCAACAAGTGTATTTTTCACAGCATTGCTGGAATCAAGTCTTCCACCAAGTCCTGTCTCAAGGCATACTATGTCACATTTTTCCCAAGAAAACAAAATAATAGCCGCGGCCGTTACAGCGTCAAATTCTACAATTCTGTCGCTTTCAACCACAACATTTTTTACGGCGGTAAGTGCCTTTGCAACTTTTTCTTCACTTGCAAGTTCACAATTAATTAAAAATCTCTCGCAAAAATTTATAACATATGGGCTTATTGTTGTGCCCACCTTATAGCCGGCTTGCTTTAAAACAGACGACACCATCATAGTAACACTACCCTTGCCATTTGTGCCGGCAACGTGAACAAATTTTAGTGTTTTTTCAGGGTTATTAAGCCTGTTTAACAGCATCGTAGTATTCTCAACGCCGGGGTGTTTTGCAAACCTTGGCAAGCCGTGCACCCACGCAACAGCCTCGTTATAATTCAAAGTTTCTCCCCTTCTACCTATAATTGGCATTAATTTAATGCATCAAAATTCTGCCGCATTTCACACTGTTCTTTTATAAACATTATTTGTATTTATGTTTTATTTGAAATTACTTTCCCTCTTTTATTCCCTTGCTTGTAAGCACATTAGCCGCCGTTTTAAACACAATCTTCACGTCCAGCACAAAACTGATATTTTGTACATAGTACGCATCAAGTTGTGCTTTTACATCTATCGGAAGCTCGTCTCTTCCGTTAATTTGTGCATATCCCGTAAGGCCCGGAACAAGCACATTAACGCCATACTCATCGCGCTTTGCAATTAAATCATCTTGGTTAAAAAGGGCAGGGCGTGGGCCTACTATGCTCATTTGCCCTACAATAATATTAAAAAGCTGTGGCAACTCGTCTAGGCTGGTTTTGCGCAAAAAGCCGCCAATTTTAGTTATATGCTTGTTTGCTTTGCCAAGTAAATGTGTTGGCACATTTTTTGGCGTGTCTTTATACATTGTGCGAAATTTTAAAATTTTAAAGTGCTTTTTATCTTGCCCCACACGCACTTGTGTAAAAAGAACCGGCCCTTTTGAATCGCACTTAATAAGCACAGCTATTATTACAAGAATAGGCGAAAGCACAATTGCCGCTATCAAACTCAGTAAAAAATCAAGTATCCTCTTCACAAAATTTTTATACATTAGACATCTCCGTTTGCATTATGGTTAAACGTTGGCACTAAATCTATAAGCACCTGCACAAGGTTTTCGCTGTTATTTGCGTATGCAATTTCTTTCAACGTTTTTAAGTGGTCAAAAAATGTGTTTTTGTTAAGCTCCAGTGGCGCGCCAATAAATATTTTTTTGTTGCTTGTTTTTATAAGGCCCTCTTCGTCCATTAAAAGCTCTTCAAAAAGCTTTTCACCCGGGCGAAGGCCGGTAAACTTGATTTCAACATCACGATACGGAATAAAGCCCGAAAGCTTAATTAAATTTTCCGCAAGGTCAAGTATCCTAACAGGGTTGCCCATGTCCAGCACATAAATATTGCCTCTGCCGCCCATTGCCGCTGCCTCAATAACAAGGTGAACGGCCTCTTGTATCGTCATAAAATAGCGCACAATGTCAGGGTGCGTTACAGTAAGCGGGCCGCCGCATTCTATTTGCTGTTTAAAAAGCGGCAACACAGAACCGTTTGACCCAAGTACATTGCCGAAGCGCACAGCAGAAAACTTCGTTTTGCTTTTTTGCGCCATTGCCTGCACAATCATCTCACATATACGCTTAGTTGCGCCCATAACATTTGTTGGGTTAACAGCTTTATCGGTAGAAATAAGCACAAATTGCTCGGCACTGTACTTGTCTGCCGACAACGCAACATTAAATGTGCCGAATATATTATTTTTAACAGCCTCCTCAGGTGAATCCTCCATTAATGGCACATGCTTGTGCGCCGCAGCATGAAACACAATTTGCGGCCTAACTTTTTCAAAAAGCGCATCTATTTTTTTAGAGTCACGCACAGATGCTATATAAACGTCGAGCAAAAGCTCGTTTTTATACGTGCGCAAAAGTTCTTGCTGCACGTCATATGCGTTGTTCTCATATATATCAACTATAACAAGTTTTTTTGGTTTGTGCTGTGCAATTTGCCTGCAAAGGCCGGAACCTATTGAGCCGCCACCGCCCGTGACCATGATAACTTTGCCCTCGAGCATTTTTTTCGATATGCCTGAAAGTTCTACTTCTTCTCTACCCAGAACATCTTCAACACGCACGTCTCTAACACGCGACAAAAAGTCCTTGCCGTCTGATATTAGCTTCACAATATCGGGCAATATTTGTATGTTGCATTTCGTCCTGTTGCAAATGCTCAAAATTCGGCGTTTGTCATCTTCAGAAACTGCCGGTATTGCAAGAAGGATAGTCTCTATTTCACACTGTTCAACAAGTTCCGGTATATCTTCTGTGGTGCCCATAATTTCAACGCCCATTATAGAGCGTCCAACTTTTTCTTTTGCATCGTCAACACAACATATTATGTTCATAGTCGGAGAATTATTTTTAAAAACCTCGTGTAAAAGTGTGCTTGCAGCATCGCCTGCGCCTATCATTAAAACACGCTTGCGCGCCAACCTTCGCGATGCAATTTTTGTATTTCTATACATTCTATACGTCAAACGCGTAAACAGTGTTAAAAAAGACGCGAAAATTGCACTTAAAAAGTAAACAGAAATTGGCACACGGCGCTCGGCACTGAAAAGAAGCATTGTAACGCCAACAAAAACCGCAACAGCTATTACAGACGCAACACACAGCCTGAAAAATTCTACAATTTCAGCATAGCGCCAAAGGCTGTCATACATGCCCATAAAACCATATACAATTTCATAGCAGCAAACAAAGAAAAAACAGCTGGCAACAAGTAAGCTGTTGTGCTCTGTGTAAGATGTTCTGCCTTGAATTAATATCCACGGGACAAGATAAGCCGCCGATACTGTTAATATGTCAAATATTATTAAAACCAGTTTCCTATTATGTTGTAAAAAACTTGTAAAAACTTTTGTCAAGTAAATAATCACCACTCTGTCGTAAATAGTGTGCCCAAATAAATACTTTAAAATCATTGCTTGGCATCTACATCAAAACATGTCTTTTAATTATTGCGTTTCTTTTGCAATGTCGGCACTATCTATTTTATTTTACAACATTTTACAAATTATCGCAAGTAAATATTTAAATGTTAGCGAAGCCCATCAAACCCGACAGGCGTTTTGCCAAACATCTCTATCGCATTTTTCGCAAGCACTTCCATCGAATCGATAAAATAATTGCCAATTTTTTCGTCTTTTTTTACAATGCTAAGCTCTGTACAGCCTAGTATAACACAGGAACAATTTTTTTCCTGCATATGTTGTGTTGCAGCATCAAAAAGCTTCATATCGGCGCGCTTACCCTGTTTTATGCAGCCGTAAATGATGTTCATAATATATTCATTATGCTTTTCGTCGGGCAAAATGCACTTGACGCCGTGTTTTTCACAAACACGCTGGTATGTGCGGCTTTGCACAGTTCCGCTTGTTGCAAAAACACCCACTTCACCGCCACGGTTTTTCGCCTCAATAACAGTTTGTTCAATCATATTCAATATAGGTATGTCTATGCATTTGTCCAGCTCTTCATAAAAAAAATGCGCCGTATTGCATGGTATTGCAATTGCCTGGGCACCATAAGTCACAAGGCGCTTTGCGTCCTCTACCATAATGTCAAATGGGTTTTCGGCATTCTCACCTAAAATAAACGCCGTCCTGTCGGGCGTTGTCGCACGTGAGTTTAATATTATATCAATGTGATCTTGGTCTTTAAGCGCAAGCGTATGTTTTGTTATCAACTCGTAAAAATACACAGATGCAAGTGGGCCAAGGCCGCCCAAAATGCCCAATACTTCAGGTGTCTTTTTTTGCTCCATGTGTTGCTCCTTTTTTGCGTTTCAAAATTTCAAGTTTATTGGGCAAGTATACAACAAAACCCCAACTGTGTCAATTATATGCGCATTATCAAAAAATGTTAACTATTTTGCTCTTTTATTTTTGCCTTCACAATTTTTCTTGTGCAGACATTTTTTATTTTTATTACTTATTGTTTTACTCAAAGTATATTGCACACTAATTTTCTTTGTGATAAAATTAGTGTGCTATCAAGTGAAAATTTGTTTTTGTTTAACATTGTATTAACAGTGAATAAAATATTCATATTAATTAATGTGCACAATTTTTAAAAAATATTGTGTTTTTTAGTATATAATTTAATATAAAAATAACCGCTTGTTTTGGCAATTAGTGCCATTGCAAGCGGTTATTTTTTAGGTTTATTTACCACACCAACTATTTACCACTTTTAATAGCACTGTTAATGTGTGCAATTTGTTCTGAAATATCATTAGCCATGCTATTACTTTGCACTGCTGTTTGCGATGTTTGAGTTATAACGTCCATAAAACTATTAATCTGGCTCATCATCTCCTCAACAGTTTTAACTTGTTCCTCTATGATAACATTTATGTCTTCTACCTTATTAACTGTTAAATTGCTCTCTTCAATAACAGTTTGCATATTTTTTGCAGCATTTTTTATTAGTTTTGCACCTTGTTTAACATTAGAAATCGAATTTGTAACAAGCACGTTCGTGGCGTTTGCCGCTTCGCTGCTTTTCGCTGCAAGTGTTTGAACTTCCTCGGCAACAACCGCAAAACCTTTGCCGTGTACACCTGCCCTTGCCGCTTCAATTGCAGCGTTAAGTGCCAGTATGTTTGTTTGGAATGCTATCTCTTCAATCTGCCCTATTATGTGAATTATCTTCTTGTTAGACTCTTCCATTTCTTCAATACTTAACACAGCTTGAACCATTTCATTATTACTGTCTTTAATTATTCTTGCGCTGTTTTTCACCATATTGCTTGATTCATAAACTATATCCTTTGCGCTTTTTATCTCATCAGATATCTCTGCGCTCTTTTGTGCTAGCTCTGTTATAATTTCTGTTTGGTTGCTTGCATTGCTACTTAAGTTACCCGAAACCGACAGCATTTGTTCAGACGTAATTTTTAAGTTGTCTGAATTCTCTTTTATACCGTCGAAAACGCTTTGTATTGTTTTTGCCCTCTCTTTTTGTTCGCGCATTTGCTCTTCAATTTGCTCTAAAAGTTTTTTTGAAGTGGTGGCTTTCTCTAATGCTTCACTTTTAAACTTCAAAATCCAAACAAGCAATATATAAAGAAACAGCATACAAAAATTTACGCCAATAATCCCTCTTAAAAGGAACGATGTGCCTATATTCCCATATAGTGCATCCATAAAAAACAGCGAGCCTAAAATAATTACATCTGTAACTACCCACTGTATTACAACAATTACTTTTTTAAAATAAATTGTATTCATTGCAACAACAGATATTATTAGCGGGAAGCCTCCTGCAAATTCGCCGCCTAAAAGGCCAAACAGTGCAACAGCAGCATATTGTACAGACGTTAGAAAATATATTACAACATCCTCGTTTGCTTTTTTTTGCAACAATCTTGCCAAAACTGTCATTACGACAGTCACCGAAATTATGCCTAAAGCCATCGCAAAATCACCGCTTAAGAAATACAAAACGCTGTATCCTAAGCCACCTATTAAAATCACACCTATATTAATTTTTATAAGCTTTTCATGTTCTGCTTTTTTATTTATTGCCATACTCTAATCTCCTGATAATTTGTTAATAAGTTAACATGCCTATATAAATATATCGTCAAGAAAACAGTTGAAAATAACATATTTTATTCAAAAACATTAAAATTACAAATTATTAATATGTTATTTTGCAGTATCTACGCAAATTGCTGTTTTCCTTTTTAGTTTTACTCCACACACTTTAAGCTCTCTATCATGTCTATGTTTTTAAGGCGCCTATACATTAAAACATCTACAACTACCATTGAAAAAAGCGTGAATAAAACCGCAAACACAAAACTGACTGGCTTGATGTAAATATTGAATAGCACATCGTCAACAGCTGCCATTTGTAATACAATTTCGTGCAAATACACACCAACCACTAGCCCTGCCAGAGAGCCCAATAACGTTAAGAAAAAGCCCTCTCTGTAAATATATGATGCAAACTCCTTCGGGTAAAAGCCTAAAACTTTAAGCGTTGCAATTTCCCTTGTTCTCTCTATAATATTTATGTTTGTAAGGTTATACAAAACAACAATTGCAAGCGCACTAGCCGAAATAATTGCAAGCCATATTACACTGCTTAGCCCGTCCATGCTATCACTGAACTCTGCTTCAAGTTCTTCATTTATAAGCGAGCCTGCGACATTATCGGTTTCAAGTAGCACTTCAAGTGCACTCTTAATTTGTGTGCCCTCATTTGCACTTAACATAAGCGCATTGTACTGTGGCTTGTCCCCTGTAAGCTGTGTGTACATTTCCGGTGTAATATAAACATAGTGGTACAAATAATTTTCAACTACTGCCGCTACTTCAACATTTATTATTTTCTCATCTTGCGTTAATTCCAATGTAATTTCATCGCCTGCGCTTATACCAAGTGAACCTGCCATTTTCTCTGTAATAAACACGCCGTTTTCATCGTAAAGGTTTAGTTCTTCGCCACTTTCAAATTCATAAAAGTGTATAAATTCCCCCATTTTTTCGGGTTCTTCAGATATATAAAGCCCCACTTGAAGTTCTCCGCTATCCTGCTTATCAAAATTCACTTTCACACTTTTTTGTGTGAAATAAACATAGTCGGCATATTGTTCCAATTGTTCATTTAGCACTGTGTCCTCGGTAGAATTCGAGCTATCCTCGAGCGCCAAAAATGCATCGTACGTGTAAACTTTGCCAAACTGTAACGGGAAAGTGCTGCTTACTGTGTCGTTAAGGCCAAACCCCGTTAGCAAAAGTGCCGTACAGCCCGCAACACCTATAACGGTCATCAAAAAGCGGCTTTTATATCTAAAAATATTCCTGCTTGTCACCTTTTGTATAAAATTCATATTATTCCACACAGGTTTAATATACTCCAACAGTATACGTTTGCCTGCACGTGGTGCTTTTGGTCGCAGTAAAGTTGCCGGCACACTTTTAAGTTCTGCCATACATGTACTAAGCGTTGCTGCACCTGTAACAACAACACTGCTTACTACACTTGCGGCAAAGTAAAGTGGATGTATTTTCACTGTCATATCTGACATTGTGTACATGATAGAATAACTATCCCACACGGCAAGCGGAAAAATATAGCTGCCGCCTATTGAACCGACAAGTGAACCTGCAAGGCTTGCCAATGTGCCGTATAGCAAATATTCAAACGCAATAACAGCGCGCGAATATCCAAGCGTTTTCAGCGTGCCTATTTGCCCCCTGTTCTCTTCAACCATGCGTGTCATGGTTGTAAGGCACACAAGTGTTGATACTAAATAGAAGAACACAGGAAAAATTCCCGATATAGCGTTAATGCTGTCTACGCTGTTCGTGTATCCGCTGTAACCCGGCTGGTCTTTTCTTGTTTGGACGTACCATTCAGGCACTGTAAGTTCCGCTATTTCCTCTTCGGCATCTTTTATTTCAAGCAGTGCATCGTCAAGCTCTTTTTGTGCGTCGGCAAATTCAATGTCTGCTTCTTCGCGCGCATCGTCAAGCTCTTTTTGTGCATCATACAATTCTATCTTGGCGTCTTCAAGCTCTGCGTAGGCATCATTTATTTCCGCTTGTGCACCAACAAGGTCAGCGTCTATTTCTGCCTGTGCCAATGCAGAAAAGCCCTGCTGAATTTCATTGTAACTGCTTGCCAATGTTGCGGCACTTTGCTCTAAAAGTGCTTTTGCCGAATCTAATTGCGGTTTTTCGGCGTTAAGTTTGTTTTGTCCGTCTGTGTGCGCCAACAACATTGTATCCAATGCTTGTGTCAGTACAATCACCGCTTGCTCATTTGTCGCTATTTCTATTTTCATTTGCGGCAATACTTCCGCAAAAAGCTGTGTTCCCACACTGCTTAAAGGCACTAAAGGGTCAGTATTGTCAATGGCAGTAGTAATAGTTGTCAGCGCTGCATCCAATAATGGCTTTTGTGCAGAAGTTTGTGGCAAAATTGCTATAATATCAATAAGCGCTGTTTTTATTTCTTGTGCAACCCTTGTATAGTCTGCTGTTTGTAGGGCAGGGTCATATGCGTTAAGCTCTGTCTGCTTTGTTATTAGCAAAGTGTTATAACTTTCAAGTGCGGTAATAAGCAAATTCAAATCATCAAGCACAAGTTTTTGCGCGTCATATTGCGCTTTCAAAGCATTTAAATCATTTTGTGCTTTATTAAATTCCGCGGCGCCTTTTTCATAATCGGCAAGGCCTGTATAATACTGTGCCAACCCTGAATCGTATTCTGCTTGCCCCGCAACAAGTTGTGCGCGGCTGTCTTCAAATTGTTGCCTTGCACTGTTTATCTCGCTTTGCCCGTCTTGCAAGTCTTGCTGCGCACTGTAAATGTCCGCATAACCCTCGTTTATCTCACTTTGTGCATCGGCAAATTCTTCATTTGCCTCTATAATTGCATCTTCCAGTTCTTTTTGCCCGTCTGCAAGCTCTTCATTTGCCTCGCTAAGTTCTTCGTTAGCTTCCTTCAATATTTCATCATATCGTATGTCTGAGCGCAAAATAGCGAAATTTTCAAGGCTATCTTTTGCATTATCTTGAATCTGTGTATATTCACTTGAAAAACTGCTTATATCTTCGGTGGCGGCATCTCGAAGCCATACTTCCAGATAATAGTCTGAGTTAAACGCAGCGTCTGGCACGAGGTAAAAATTATCAAGCTGCCCATCTTTTAAATTAGTTGAACCACGAGAAAAATAAATATAATACGGCGACTGTGCAATGCCCACAACAGTGAATTGTTCAGAATTCAACAAATCCAGTGTATCTTCTTCATTTTCATCAGAAAGAGTAATAACATCGCCTAATTTTGCACCGCTTGCACTGTCTGCAAGGCACTCATTAGTGGCGGTTGGCATGCGCCCACTTAATAACACAGGAACATTCAGCACATCTGTCGCGTTTAAATCATCAGGCAAGCTTGTTAAGCGCACAGGTTGTGCACCCTGCGGTGTCTGCAAAAGAACATCTAGTGCATATGCCGCAAAAACAGAGGAATACTCACCCGTTTCCTCAAGAGCTGATATGTCGTTTTCGGTGAACCCGAATGTTGAAAGCAAGCGATAATCTGCAAGTTTTTGTTCCTTATAGTAATTATCTGCTGTTAAAAGCATGTTTGGCCCACTGGAGCTAAGCCCAACAAAAAAGCCGGCGCCAAGTGCTGTTATTGCAAAAAGAGAGACAAAGCGCCCGATTGAGTGGCGTAGTTCCCTTTTCAAATGTTTTGCAATTGTTTTATTCTTCATATATTTTTCCCACTGTTTTACCACTCAATGTTATCGACGTTTTGTGGCAATTTGTTAATTTCCACAGACAATATCTTTCCACTTTTAACTTTAATTATCTTGTCGCCAATGGGGCATAAACTTAAATTGTGTGTTATTAAAACGACAGTCATGTTCAGCTTGTCGCATGCATTGCGCAGCAGTTTTAATATTTGCTTACCCGTGTTGTAATCAAGCGCACCTGTGGGCTCGTCGCACAAAAGCAATTTTGGGTTTTTAGCAAGTGCACGCGCAATTGCCACGCGCTGCTGCTCTCCGCCCGAAAGTTGCGAGGGGAAATTATCTTTCCTTTTTTCCAAGCCAACACTGCGCATTATTTCAGATATGTTAAATGGATTTTTAGAAATTTGTGTTGCAAGCTCTACATTTTCAATTGCCGTTAAATTTTGCATTAAGTTGTAAAATTGAAACACAAAACCTATATCATAACGCCTGTAATTTGTAAGCTCTTTTTCACTAACACTGTCAATACGCTTCTCATCAACTATAATTTCGCCGCTAGACGCAGTGTCCATGCCGCCCAATATGTTTAAAATTGTGCTTTTACCTGCACCTGAAGCGCCTGCAATAATTACAAATTCGCCTTTTTCAATCTCAAAATCCACGCCGTCCAGTGCATTAATGTCTACTTCACCCATGTGGTAGGTTTTTTTTACATCAGTAAATTTTATAAAACTCATTTATGTTTATTATCCTTTCCGGCATGTGTATAATAATAATGTTGGCATCCGTGTTGGCCGTATATGTGAACAAAATATTTAAAAGCAATTATATCACATTAATAACTAAAAATACAGAAAAAATTATTTATTTAATTTTTAATAATCTATTATCTCTATTATCTCTTTGCCTTCTTCGTTCTCATATATGCGCATATATGCACCTGTTTCTTTCCCGTCTTTGTCCGTATGCTTTTTTATAATAGGGTTTTTCCTGGTACCTTCTTTTGCTGCTTTCATCGCATTTTCGGCTTCGTGTTTTTCAAAGCTTGTCAAAACATCGGCCTTTTTATCCTCGTGCATTTTTGCATGTTCATGCATGCCCAGCCCCTTTAAAACATCAATGTACTCATCACATAATTCACTGTACTCTTTTGCCCTTTTTGCGTTTTTTCTTGCGCCGTCCGAATAGTTTTTATCAACCATGTGGAAATAAACAGCGTCACTAAGTGCATTAGCAACATTTTGCATTTCGCCCATAAGCCTAAAAATGTCTGCCCTTTTCTTGTAAAGCCCCACAATTTCAAAATTTTTAAAGCTATACATTGCACACAAAGTTTCGCCTGTTTCTTTGTCCTCATATGTATACTTTTCAAGCATATAATCAATTTTCAACTTGTTGTACTTCAACGCATCATCATGTCTGCCGGCTTTTATGTACATTTCAGTCATCGGTTTGTACATATCTGTTTTAACTTCTTCAATTGTTCCTATTTTGCTTTCGCACTCACGCTTTAATTTACTTTCATCTGCATTTTCGCTAATGTCTAGTGACAATAAAACCTCTTTACTTGCGCTCAAAACAACGCGCTCGTAATTATCAATAACTTTTTGAAAAAGTCTCAGCCCCTCTTTATAATACTTCTCACTGTTTACAAAGTCCTCATTTTCGCTGTAAGTGTGTGCCAATGCGGTGATGGCACTAACGGCTATATACTCGTTGAAGCAAAAATCATCACTGTCAATTTTTTTTGCAAGCTCAAAAACAATTTCTTCATTCACTTCAATTTTTCCGTCGCTGATTTCCAACTTGTCTAATGTGCTTGAAATACTATTAAGCGCTTTTATAAAATTGTACTTACTTTGCCCCGGGTAATCTTCGGGCAAGTTTCCACCCTCTTGCCTGTAAATCCCTGCAATTTTATATTGAATTTGCAACATTTGTTCATATTTTCTAAAACGTTCAAACTGATAAGCAAGGTCAACATACTTACTAATTAAACGTGCTTTAAAAAACGGCTCGTCAAAATTCTTTGCAATGTACTCACAATTTTTTACGGCAACTTGTTCTTTTTCAAGTTTTTCTTCACTTATAACCGAGACAAATCCCAACTCACTTCTGCCAAACTTTTCATCAAAAATATCGGAAATTCGTTGTTCTTCCGTCAGCATTTCATTCACCGGGAAGTTATGTGTTATAATGTCGGCAAGCTTATAGCATTCTTTATAATCCTCAATAGCCTTCTCCCTGTTGCCAATGGCACCGTGGCAGTCTGCCCTATATTCATAAGAGCGTGCA
The DNA here is from genome assembly GCA_964371535.1 of uncultured Bacteroides sp. Taxonomy (GTDB): domain Bacteria; phylum Bacillota; class Clostridia; order Oscillospirales; family Ruminococcaceae; genus Ruthenibacterium. The sequence goes on along the minus strand of CAYJMH010000010.1, from coordinate 22,526 downwards.
AGTGCAATATAGCACTCATAATTTCCTATTGTGATAATATATTTATCGCTTATCTCTATGCTTTTTGTATGGTGTTCAATAGCCTGCTTGCTCATGCCGCCCTTTGAGAGGCAAAGCCCATAATACCTTAATGTTTTCGCATAAAGTAAGTAGTTTTTCGCAGAAGAATTTAGACGAACTAACTCTTCGCAAACGCCAAGCGCCTCTAAAAAATATGGCTGCGCCGTTGACAGCATATTCGCCCTATAATATATGTACGCCAAATTCAACGCAGCAGTTACATACTGCGCTGTGCCTATGCCTTTAGTGCTGTGCAAATTTTTTGTCAGCTCATACGCTTCTTTCACTATTTTAGCAGCTATAATAGATTTGTTCGTAAACCTTTGTGCAAAGCGCATACAGTAGTTACAATACATCTCAACCATATTGTAATAGCCGCAGTTCACAAGCTTTTCATACGTTTTTATCGCCTGAAACTCCAACTCGGTCGCACTCATGTTAAGCAAACTTGCATACCCAAAACAGTCGTCTTCAAGTTTATAATATATTTCAAAAAAATTCAACCTTGATTTAAGTGTATTGTATTGTTTAACAAGCGTTACAGCTGCATCTTTGCATTTTTGCAAATATGCTAAATTGCTGTCATAGAAGTCAATGTCCAATAAATCATCATATATATTACGCCAGCTGTGTACTTTTGCAAGCTCTGCATAGCATTTAAAAAGGTTTGTATCCAGCTTCTCGTTGTTGGTAAACTGCCCTGTCAGATTTTGTGCCGAAATTACAATGCGCTCTAAAAACATTACCAACAAGTCTTTTTCCAGGTCCGAGTCACCAAATGTATTGTAAAAATCATTAATAACAAAGTTGAAGAAATTGCAATTTCTGCGTGTTTTAAATTTGTCTGTACTTTTATTAAACGCAAAAAGAAGCATATCAACATATCGTGCCTCTGTAACTGACATTGCATACATTTCATCTGCGGTTGTTGATATTTCAGTGCCGTTTTTTGCTCTGCATTTCAAATCGATGTCTGCAACATGCTCAATTGCAAACTTGTAATCTTCTTGCTTCAGCGCATGGTATATTGTTTCGGAAATTCTTAACGAGTCCGTTAAGTTTGTTTGTTTTAGCAATGTTAAAATTTGCGCATTATACTTTTTAAAATCAATTTGATTTAAAAAGCCAAGGCGTATTGTGCGGTGTGTAAAATCAAGCCTTCCATCGTGCCTTTGTATGAAAAACGGCTTCAAGTATTTTATGTAGCTTGCAAAGTCAACGCTTAGCCAGTTTTTTCCACCAAGCTTAAATATTTCGGCAAGGTCTTTTTCCCTAAGTCCTCTTCTTGACGTTGCAATTAATGCTGCCACATGAATCATGTCTTCATTAATACGGTGTGCTGCCTCACGCAGTACCTCTGCGGACATTTCCTCAACAGTGTTCGGCGTTGAATTAATTGTGTCTACAAGGAATTTGTTTATTGCATTCATGTCATTGCCAAACTGTGCTATAACGCCAAAATCGTCACTGTCAAGCATTATAAGGCGCTGTATCATCATGCTAATATAAAGCGGGTTTGTTGCGCCCTCTGCCGCAATAAGTGCATCTACCACGCCCTTGTTTAACTGCTTGCTATACGTTTCTAATATACCATACACAACTTTTGCACGCTGCTCATCGTGAAGCGGCAAAATCTCTTCTTTTGCACATCTATCGTGTAATGGGTGCATTTCACGTGTTTCATAGTCGCTTAGTGCCGAGACTATAAAAGTGACGTTAGGCGGCAAAACATACGGCAAAAATTTAAGCGCGCGTGTATCTTCGTCTTGTGCAAGCTGGTCAAGTGCATCTATAAAAAACAGCAGTGGCTTTTTATATTTTTCTCCATATTGTCCGCACAAATTTTCAAGCAAACTTGCCCACTCTGCAAATGTGTGCTTTTTTTCATTTTCTCCCTCACCGTAATGCTCAATTTTGCCTAAAAGTGTTTCGGTGTAATACACTGCGCCACGCACAATGTCAAACACTGTTTGAGACAGCGATGTGTTTCCACAGCTGAAAAAAAACACGTTTGCTTTTTCTATTAAATCAACTGCTAATTTTGACATTATTGTGCTTTTCCCGCTTCCCGGTGCGCCACGAATAAGCAGCAAATTTTTGTCTTGTGACATTATAAGTGATGTGAATAAACGAAGCAAATCAAAACGCGCGGCAAACTGCAATGCCTTTTGCTGTGCAAAAAGCATTGCAAAAATTTGTTCACGCTCAATTGGCAATAAGTTTTCAGTTTCCTTGAATTCTGCGTCAAAAAGCGCCTTCACGTCATTTTCTACCATTTCGCAAAAATTCCGCGGTATGTCAAGTGCTTTTTTCTCTTCGTTCCACCGTGCAGTATAATGTTTAATTTTACCGCCTGCACTTTTTATGCGCTGTTTTAAGTTTTGTAGTTTATTTTCAAGCTCGGCATCTTTCTCAATATAGGCACCCTTAACATCCTGCGGTATTATTTCTTGTGGTAACGGCTCTCTAAAATAGAAAAGGCAATTTTCAAGCAAACCTTTTTCACCAAGTGCGCCGTACTCAATCTCCAGCTCGGTAACACTTTTTTCGGCGTTTTTAAGCTCATGCCCTTTTTCTTTTGCAACACGGTGCATAAGCTCTTTATCCTCGGGTATCCAGCCATACCTCTCGCCTATTAAAATTATCATGTATGGGCGTGTTTTGTCTATTTCATCAAGGCAAACTTTAAGTACCTTACGGCTGCTTTCCTCTGCATTCATATCGGTTGTGTTAACACCCCAGCGCAAATCTACAAAACGTATGTTTTGCCCAAAATTCGCCGCATATGTGTCAATTCCCGGCACAACATTTAATACAAGTGCATCGCGCTCTGCTTGCATATCCCTAAACGTGCTTGAAACAAATATTGATTTCATTTTAACCCCCGAAATATTTATTAATGCGCATAAAATTTACGTTTTCATGTTCTTTTTTAACAATGTGCGTTCACAAGTATGCGTATTGCAAATTTAATATTTTAACTGCTTATTAATTTTACCATAAAACATGACGATAATATTATATAAGAAACTTGACACTTTTCAAAACCGGCTTAACAGCAATTTTTGGAAGAAACAAAACCTCTGCCTTGGCCGCTGTGGGGGTAGCTTTTTTATTATAATATAAAGCGGCAGAACGGAGAATTAACATGAATATAACAGGCGTACAAGGCACTGCAGCAAACTTAACACCATACACAAATGCACAAACATTATTGGAAAAAGACGTTGAAGTTGCTGCAACCGTAAACGCAAAAAACGTTGACACTTTTGAAAAGAAAAGTGAGACGGCAGAAAGCTTAACATATGAGCCACCAAAAAAACTGACAAATGAACAAATAGAAGCACTTGTTGATGAGCAAGAGCAATCAAAACTTGAATTTTTTGCCGCCATGGTTGAAAAAAACGTTTCAATTCAGGCTGGACAAAATACTGTAACACATGCCGGCTTTGAATTTAGTGCATCTTCGGCAAATATACTTACACAAATATTTGGTAGCCTTGAAAATGCATTGCCCACACCTGCTACAACACCTGAGGGTGCTCTTGCAAGCATATCCGAGGGCGGCGCATACTCAATAGAGGCAGTGTCCGGGCGCATAATGAAAATGGCAACAACATTTGCCGCAAACAGCCCTGAAGTTCTGGAGGAGATGCGCGAAGCCGTTATAAAAGGTTTTGAGGCCGCAGGCCTTAACATTGAAACCGGCGAGGGTATGCCTGACATAACTATGGACACTTTCAACCATGTTATGGGTGAGTTCGATAAACTTTTAAACCCACAGCCACAAGAAGAGTAATCGCCGGGCAGTATCGACATTGTCTGCACTGTGCACGGTAACGACAACATGCCATAATAATTTTAATAAAACATGCGGCTGCCAAGGTGTATTTCATTTACACATTGGCAGCCGCTTTTTTGTTTAATATTGCACGGCGCCGTTAATATCCACATACGCCAGAATAAGTTTTTGCTTTGGTGGTGCACTTTCTTCAATATTTATACTGTTTAAATAGTTTTGCTCGGCACTTAAAAGTGTGGTCTCTCTGTCTGTAAAAATTTCAGCAATAACTTCGCCTGTGTTCACAAAATCGCCGGTTTTTTTGTATATACTAATGCCGGCCGCAAAATCAATGCCGTCTTCTTTCTTTTCGCGCCCTGCACCTAAAATAACGGCTGTTTTGCCTATATTTTCTGTGTCCATACTATATATAAAGCCCTGTTTCGGCGCTTTAATTAAATGTGCGTGCTTTGCTTTTTTGAACTTATCGGTGTCGAAAATAACGCTTGTGTCTCCGCCTTGCATTTTAATCATCTGTACAATCTTGTCAACGCCCGCTTTGCTTTCAAACGTATTTTCAACAGCACTTTTGCACTGCTCTTCGCTTCCAAAATTTGCAAGTATCAGCAATTTTTCACACAGAACTTTGCAAACTGTCGCTAAATCTTCAGGGCCGCACCCGTTAAGTGTATTAACTGCTTCAATAACTTCAAGGCTATTGCCCACGTTTTGCCCCAACGGCGTGTCCATGTCTGTTATAATGGCGGCAGTGCGTTTGTTGTTGCGCTCGCCTATCTGCACCATTGTCTTTGCAAGCCCAATTGCCTCTTGTGTGGTCTTCATAAAAGCGCCGCTTCCCGTTTTCACGTCAAGCAAAATACAGTCTGCGCCGCTGGCAAGCTTTTTGCTCATAATACTGCTTGCAATAAGTGGCACGCTGGGCACTGTGGCTGTAACGTCTCTCAACGCGTATAGTTTTTTATCAGCCGGTGCAATGTCTGCCGTTTGCCCAATTACAGCAAGCCCAATATTTTTAACTTGGTTTATAAAATCATCCTCGCCAATGTCAACACTGGCACCCGGTATTGATTCTATTTTATCAAGTGTTCCGCCTGTGTGGCCAAGTCCCCTGCCGCTCATTTTTGCAACTTTCACGCCGCACGCTGCAAGTATTGGCGCAATTACAAGCGTTGTTTTGTCACCCACACCACCGGTAGAGTGCTTATCTACTTTCACGCCGTCTATTGCAGACAAATCTACCATATCGCCGCTTCTTGCCATTGCGGCAGTCAAAAGCGATATTTCATTCATATCCATTCCGTTAAAATAAATTGCCATGCAAAGTGCCGCCGCTTGTTCGTGCGGTATGCTTCCGCTTGAATAGCCCTGGACGAAAAAATCAATTTCTTGTTCGCTTAAAGTTTCGCCGTCGCGCTTTTTTTCAATTATGTCATACATTCTCATATCTAAACCCTACCTAACGCCTTTGTCGTATGGTATGCCAACAGCCTTAGGTGCGGCAGAATTACGGCTTGTAAATGCCAAAACAATAAGTGTTGCCGCATATGGTATAATTTTATAAATATCGTTTGGTATATCCATGGCAGCCAAAAACGATATTCCCGAATTTGCCGACGAAATTGTTTGCATAAGCCCGAAGAAAAATGCCGCAAGAAGTATTCTGAATGGGTTCCATTGGCCAAAAATTAAAACAGCCAATGCTAAAAAGCCGTAACCTGCAACACTTGCATTAAAGTTAACAGATGTTGGTATTACAAACACAAGGCCACCAATGCCTGCAAGCGCACCCGAAATTGCAACGCCGGCATAGCGCATTTTTGCAACGCTTATACCAACGCTGTCGGCAGATTGTGGGTGCTCGCCGCAAGAGCGCAACCTTAACCCAAAGCGTGTTTTAAAAAGTACAAAAGCACTTATAAAAAGCATTGCAAGGCATAAAAATGTTGTTATATACGTGTCTTGGAATAAAAGCGGGCCCAAAACCGGTATGTCACTTAAAAGCGGTATGCTTTTAATTCTAAACGTATTTTTAAACGGCACTTGTTGCACTTGCCTTATTGCACGTGCAACAAATATTGCAAATGCCGGCGCAAACATGTTAATTGCCGTTCCGCTAATAACTTGGTCTGCTATCATGTTTATTGATGCATATGCATGTGCAAGCGAAATAATAACGCCTGACACAGCAGCAATGAGAAGTGCTATTATTAGAAGAAACTGAGGATTAATTGGTACACCTGCAACTTGCATTGCGTCTATAAACAAAATACCGGAAAATGCGCCAATAATCATTATGCCCTCAAGCGCAATATTTACAACGCCTCCGCGCTCGCTGAACATGCCGCCAAGCGCCACAACAAGAAGAGGAATTGAGAAAAACATTGTTTGTTGAAAAAGAAAGTAAATCTCTTGTACAAGATTGTTAAAATCAATCATTTCTCATCGCCCCTTTCACTTATTTTTTCAACGCTCTTTGCCTTGTCATCATTGCCGCTGTCCACACTTTTATCGCCATTTTCTTTCACACCGGGCGCCACAGTGGCAGTATTACCGAATTTTTTTGTATAATAGCGCCGTATAACACCGCGCAAAACAAGTGCAAAAGCCGAAAAATAAATAATAACCGACGTGATAATTTCAATAATCTGTGGTGCAAACCCATAACTTTGCATATTGAAACCGCCTTGTTCTAAATATGCAATAAATATGCCCGAGGCAATAACGCCAATTGGGTGGTTCATGCCAAGAAGTGCAACAGGTATGCCTTGGAAGCCCTCTGCGGCAAGCACGTCTACAACTTCAATGCTTTTGCCTGCACCGGAAAGGTAAAGGCATGCACCGCCAAGCCCGGCAACCGCACCCGAAATTGCCATAGAGTACACTATACTTTTTTTCTCATTAATGCCTGCATATTTCGCTGCATCTCTATTAAGGCCGCATGCTTTCAGCTCGTAACCGAATTTTGTCTTTTCTATTAAATAATATAGCACTATGCCTGCAATTATTGCAACAAAAATACCTGCGTTAACACTTGAAACTGCGTTATTGTTGCGGAATATTAAGTCAAGCCCAAGTTTTGGCGCGTTTGCGTTTGTCGCAACAGAAAGCGATTGATTTCTAAAAGAGTCGAAAATCGTTTCCATTATTAGCAGGTTAACAAAATACATACCAATATAGTTCATCATAATACAAGCAATAACAATGTTTACATTGCTTGCGGCATTTAAAATGCCCGGCACTACACCCCAAAGTGCACCTGCAACCATTGCCGCCAAAAGACATGTTATCCAAAGCAACGGCCCGGGTATAAATGTAAACTTAACGCCAACAAATACAGCAGCAAAAGCGCCAATAATAAATTGCCCCGAAGCACCAATATTAAAAAGCCCTGTTTTATATGCAAAGCAAACGCTTAAACCTGTTAAAATAATAGGCGTGGCAGTATAAAAAACCTGCCCCATGTCCCGCATACTTACAAAGCCGCCCACAAGTATTGAGGCAAAGCCTCCAAAGGCGCTTGATGGGTTTGTGATTAAAAGAATTACAAGCCCCACAATAAGCCCGCTTAATATAGCAAGCAGTGAAGAGATGAACGACCACACGCCGTTACTGTTCATAGCTTTGTGTAAAAAAGCATTTTTGTTATTCATTTCACTGCCTCCTTTTAGAGCCCGACATATAAAGCCCCAGTTCATTAACAGTTATTTCTTTAGGGTCAAGCTCTGCCACAATTTCGCCCTCAAACATAACAAGTATTCTGTCAGATAGTTCCATAACTTCGTCAAGCTCTAGGCTTATAAGCAAAATTCCTTTGCCCTCGTCTCTTTGCTTTACAATTGTTTTGTGTATATACTCTATGGCCCCAACGTCCAGCCCTCTTGTAGGCTGTACTGCAATAAGCACAGACGGGTCTCTGTCAATTTCCCTTGCAACAATGGCTTTTTGCTGGTTTCCGCCGGACATGCTTCTTGTAACTGTCTTCGCGCCCTGTCCTGAGCGTATATCAAAATTATTTATAAGCTTGTCGGCGTATTCGTAAATTTTGTCGTACCTTAAAAATCCACTTTTGCAATATTCAGGCAAATAATAGTTTTTCAAAATGCAATTGTACGCAAGCGAATAGTCAAGTACAAGGCCATAGCGGTGCCTATCCTCGGGAATGTGTGACAGCCCTGAATGGTTCCGCTTTCTTATTGAGCTGGCCGTAATATCCTCACCGTTCAAATAAATGCTGCCGTGTTGTGGCGGTTCTATGCCGGCAAGTGCGTAAACAAGCTCGCTTTGTCCGTTGCCGTCAATTCCCGCAATGCACACAATTTCGCCTTTGCGCACGTTAAAGCTAACATCATTTACCTTGTTTTTAGTGCTGCCTTTGCTGCGCACACTTATATTGGCAGCCCTCAATACTTCTTCGCCGGGCTTTGCAATGTCTTTATCAACGCTTAAATTAACTTTGCGCCCAACCATCATTTCACTAAGCTCTTCTTTTGTTGTGCTTTCAACTTCCACAGTGCCTATGCCCTTGCCTTTTCTTAAAACAGTGCACCTACTTGCAACGGCTTTTATTTCATTAAGCTTATGCGTTATAAACAGTATACTTTTGCCCTCAGCAGTTAGGTCTTTCATTATTTGCATAAGTTCTTCAATTTCTTGTGGTGTTAAAACTGCGGTCGGTTCGTCAAAAATCAAAATTTCATTATCTCTGTAAAGCATCTTTAATATTTCAACACGCTGCTGCATTCCAACACTTATTTCACTAATTACCGCATCAGGGTCCACCATAAGGCCATATTGTTCGCTCAGTTTCAGCACTTTATTGCGCGCGTCTTCCATTTTAAGTACGCCGTATTTTGTGCTCTCGCTGCCCAGAATTATATTTTGCAGTACCGTAAAATTGTGCACAAGTTTAAAATGCTGGTGCACCATGCCTATTCCATGCTTTGTTGCATCTTTAGGGTCTTGTATTTTCACAGGCTTGCCGTTCAAAAGAATTTCGCCCTTCTCAGGCGTGTACATTCCAAAAAGGACACTCATAAGCGTACTTTTACCTGCGCCGTTCTCGCCCAACAGTGCGTGAATTTCACCCTTCTCTAGCTGTAAAGTAATATTGTCATTTGCAACAATGCCGGGAAATTCTTTTGTTATTCCAACCATTTCTATTACATAGCTCATAGTGCTCTCCTTTAAATTCGAAAAACCAAATGCAGATAAATTTGCACAAATGTGCAAGCTTTGATATTGTTAATATAATCTTAACATATTACAGTTAAATTTTCAATTTAATTATTGCTATTTTCCTTAAATAATTGACTAAACGTTTTCTTTATTTTATAATATTTCTGTTATGCGAGAATTTTACATACATTCCCGCTTTTAAAATTACAATAGTGGAGGGTAAAAATGAACAACACTGAAGTGCTTGCGTTGCAAAAAATTGCATGCAAAGTTAGAATGGGTGTTATTGAAAGCACATTTGGCGCGAAAGCCGGGCACCCCGGTGGAAGCCTTTCTTCTGCCGATATGTTTACATACCTTTATAACAAAGAACTGCGCATTGACACAACAAATCCCAAGTGGGACAAAAGAGACCGCTTTGTTTTAAGCAAAGGCCACACAACACCCGGGCTTTATTCGGCGCTTGCCCACCGTGGTTTTTTCCCTGTTGATGACTTGCCGACTTTCCGCCATATTGACAGCTATTTACAAGGCCACCCAAACATGAACACTGTGCCCGGCGTTGACATGAGCACAGGCAGTTTGGGTCAGGGCGTTTCTGTTGCTGTGGGCATGGCAAAAGCTGCAAAATTCATCGAAAATGATTGCCGTGTTTACACGCTTCTTGGCGACGGTGAAATTGCAGAGGGCGAGTGCTGGGAAGCGTTTCTTTTTGCTTCACACTACAACTTAGATAACTTATGTGTTATTATTGACATAAACGGCCTGCAAATTGACGGAGCAACTAAAGATGTTATGAATACATCACCTATTGACAAGAAAATGGAGTCTTTTGGGTTTGAAGTGCAAGTAATAAACGGGCACGATTTCAACGAGATTGAGGCTGCCTTTGCGCACGCAAAAGCCACAAAAGGCAAGCCAACTGCAATTTTAATGCTTACTACAAAAGGCAAAGGCGTAAGCTTTATGGAAAACGATGCCGAATGGCACGGCAAAGCGCCAAATGCCGAAGAGCGTGAAACAGCAATAAATGAGCTTAGCGCTAAATTACAAGAATTGGAGGCAGTGCAATGAGTGAAACTAAATATATTGCGACAAGGGAGAGCTATGGCAATGCACTTATTGAGCTGTGCAAGGAACATAGCAACATTGTAGTGTTGGACGCAGACCTTTCGGCCGCCACTAAAACAGGCATGTTAAAAAAATTTTTCCCCGAGCGCCACTTTAACTGTGGTATTGCCGAGGGCAACATGGTTGCGGCGGCCGCCGGCATGGCAACAATGGGCCTTGTGCCTTTTGCAAGCAGTTTTGCCATGTTTGCCGCAGGGCGTGCATTTGAACAAATACGCAACAGCATTGGCTACCCACACCTAAACGTAAAAATATGCGCCACCCACGGCGGCATAAGCGTTGGCGAAGACGGTGCAAGCCACCAGTGTTGCGAAGACTTTGCCTTGATGCGCAGTATACCCGGAATGGTAGTGCTTAGCCCTGCAGACGACACACAGGCAAAAGCAGCTGTAAAAGCAGCCTACGCACATAACGGCCCGTGCTACATTCGCTTTGGCAGGCTTGCTGTGCCTGTAATTTACGACGCCAACACGTATAATTTTGAAATAGGCAAAGGCTATAAGCTTACAGAGGGCAGCGATATTGCAATTATTGCAACAGGCCTTATGGTTGCAGAGGCACTTGCCGCATCTGTGATGCTTAGACAAATTGGCATAAACGCACAAGTCATTGACATGCCAACAATTAAGCCAATTGATAAAGACATTATTATCTCTGCCGCAAAAGAATGCAAAAAAATTATTACTGCAGAAGAGCACAACATTATAGGCGGCCTTGGAGAGGCAGTTTGCTCTGTTTTAAGTGAAAACTTGCCGACACCTGTTAAAAGAATAGGCGTAAATGATGAGTTCGGTCATTCCGGCCCTGCAAAGGAATTGCTGAAACAGTTTGGCCTTTGTGCGCAAAACATTGCAGAAACCGCTGCTAATTGGAAGTAGTTTGCTTTTGTGAAAATATTTTGCATTTTGCAAGTTTAAGCAGTTCAGAACTGTTGACAAACGTCTTTTAACACTACAACAAATACAAAAAGAATATACGGAGAAAATATGAAAATAATGGCAATAGACTACGGTGATGTTCGCACAGGCGTTGCTGTATGTGACAGAACGGAGTTCCTTGCTAGCCCTGTTGGGGTTATTGAGGAGAAAAGCATAGCGAAAGCAGTTGAAAAAATAGTACACGCAACGCGTGAATTTGACGTAGGTATGGTAGTTATAGGACTTCCGAAGAACATGGACGGCACCGAGGGCGACAGGGCAAAAAAATGCCGCAAAGTGGCTGACATGGTAAGTAAAATTATAAACATACCTGTCGAGCTTTATGACGAGCGCCGCTCAACAATTGCCGCCGCCAATATTCTTACAGAGAACAAAACATTTAAGAAAAAACGAAAAGAAATTATAGATGCAGTGTCTGCATGCGTAATTTTAGAAAACTATTTAACTTTCAGAAAAAACACAAGTAAAAGCGATTGCCCTTAATAATAAAAACCGCTTGCATTAGCAAGCGGCCAGACTGTCAAAGAAACCTTGTTTTCAATGCGTAAAACAAGGTTTCTTTGTATACTTTAAGCAATGCACACAGCATTGCTTTTTTCCGTGTTCAGTTGATTTTGACCCCGTGGTCAGATTGTTTCCTTATGAGTAGCCGTGTTTCGTCACAACCCCTTTTTTTAATCTTTTCCTGTTTTCTTTAGTAATGTTTTAATTTTTTCATGTGGGTTTATTATCGAACCAATAGACATATTATGATTTAAGCTTGCTATAAAATAGGCTATGTATTTCGATACGTCTACTTCATAAAACCAATCACGCTGCTTCAATTCCGGTGTTAGATATGTTAAATTAGTGCCAAATACACCTGTTATTACGCCCTCTTCATACGCTTTATCAAACGCATCAAGCCCGTTTGTAAATATTGTGTACGTGGCATTAGCAAAAATTCTTTTCGCCTTTTTATTTTTCAGTTCATATGCTAAATCCAACATACTCTCGCCAGAAGAAATAATATCATCGGCTATAAATATGTCTTTCCCGCTAACACTTTCGCCCAAATACTCATGTGCAACAATTGGGTTTCTACCATTTACAATTTTAGAATAATCGCGCCTTTTATAAAACATTCCAAGGTTTATGCCTAAAACACTTGCATAATACATGTTCCTGTCAAGTGCGCCTTCATCGGGGCTAATTACCATAAAATGGTCCCTGCTCATGTTAAGGTCATCAAAACTTCTAAGCATAGTTTTCATAACTTGGTATGTTGGCATAATATTGTCAAAGCCCATAAGTGGAATTGCATTTTGCATGCGTGGGTCGTGCGCGTCGAAAGTAACAATATTTGAAACGCCCATTGCTTGTAGCTCTTGCAGTGCAACAGCACAATCCAAACTTTCACGGTAGCTTCGCCTATGTTGCCTGCTGCCGTACAAAAGCGGCATTATAACATTAATTCTGTCTGCTTTGCCGCTTGCCGCCTGTATTAACCTTTTAAGATTCTGATAATGGTCGTCGGGCGACATGCAATTGTCACGCCCGAATATTTTATAAGTTTCATTGTAGTTTCCAACATCTACTATCATAAACAAATCGTCCCCGCGAATAGTAGATTTTATTATGCCTTTGCCATCGCCAGTCGAAAAGCGAGGGCACTCGCTTTCTACAATAAATGTGTCACGGTTTACGCCTGCTTCTTTCGCCCATCTTTTTAAGTGGTTATTAATTTTTATGCATAATGCATCTGCCCCGGGCACCGCAATCAGCCCAAGTGGTGAAACACTGCTGTCATTTTTATCTGTGCCGAAAAAATCCTTACCGCGCTTAATTGAAGTTGTCATTACATGACCTTTCCTTTCCGAATGTATTGGCAAAAACCGTTGAACAAAAAATGCTTTTACCAAAAAATTAACGTAACTTATATTTTAAATACTGTTTATCGCTAATAGAAATTTGGACATTTAATTATATAGCACTATTGTACCACAAACCACATGTATAACGCCATTGTTTTATATATTTTTTTCTTTTTCGACATTTTGCAGAAAACTAATTTAACTTGCGAATATTTATTATGGATTATTTATAATTTATTTTTTGATGTGGCATAGCCACATGCCAATTTATAATTTTTCCTCAGCAATTGCTTGCAACTTTTCAAATACCTTTTGCCATGTAAAATGCTCGTTAAGCCTTTCATATGCATTTTCACATGCCATATTTCGCATATCGTCATTGTTCAGGGCATAACTCAGCGCTTTTTCAATTGTCTTTACACTGTTATTTTCAATAATTAGCCCATGCCTATCACTTGTGATAAGTTCGGGGCTTCCTCCAACATTCGTTGTTATTACAAATGTTTTTAGTGCCACAGCCTCCAGCACAGTTGTGGCAAATCCCTCTGCCAAAGAAGGCAGGCAAAAAATGTGTGCACTTTTCATAAACGCTAAATTTTTTTCATATGGCAACATACCCAGCAAGTACGAATTTTGCGGCAAAATTGCTTTTATTTCTTCAAGTTGCGGGCCCCCGCCTCCCAAAAGTAAAACGGCATTTTTGTGCTGTGCTTTTATTTTTTCAAATGCCTTTATCAATTGCAAAACACCTTTTTCTTCCACAAACCTACCGCTGTAAACTATTGCCTTTATATCTTTTTTACTTTGTAATAATAGCTGTGTGTTACTGTGTTTTGTTTCACTGTTCATTATTAAATCACTTAAAAAATCTTCATCAGTTTCAAAATCCCGCATTGCTTTTTGTGCAGTTTCTTGCAAAAGCTGTGGTTCCACTGCATTGTATAAAACTTTTTGCGTTTTTATGCCAAAATGCTCAAGCCACTTTGTACACGACTTGCTAACACCGTAAAATTCTTTATTATACTTTTTAATTAATGCAATAATAATATGTTCATATATACTGCAAAAATAGCCCAAAACACCTTTAGAAATAATATGTGCTGTGCTGTGATCTATTAAAATTGAACGTATATTATTTTTATGTGCAAATTTTGCGCCAAGAAAGCTGAGAAAATATAGCCTTGTTTGAATTACCACAAAATCAATGTTTTCACTCTTTAAGATACTTTTAATTTTATGCCATTTTAATAACGGCAGTGCGAATGGCAGCCGGTTTGATGCAAACTGCAATGTCGGCACACGGAACACCTTAATTCCACCTTGCATTTCAAAGTTCTCGGTGCCTTTTTTTTGGCTAGTAACAACAATTACTTCATGACCTGCGGAAATTAATTTTTTCGCAAGGCTGTTTGTATAGCGCTCTACCCCGCCAACAGTTGGCAAATATTGTGCTGTGAAAAAACAATATGTCAATTTCATTTCCCCTTTAACCAGTTCAAAAATCTCTGTACTATTACTGAATATTACTGCAAACTATTGCGTCTGCTTTCTAATTCGATATTATTAATCTTTTAACTTCAACATTTTGTACTTTTTTATATTATAACAAAAAGTACTATTTATGTATATATAGTATGGCGTTTTGTTCAATTTATCTGTTGTGAAGAAAGCGCTTAATTGACAATTATAGAGCCATTTTGTTATAATTAGCTAAGTGCATGATAAAGCTTAGTAAATTTATTATTTATACTTTTATATTTAATTTACACTACACTTTGTTTGATAAATTTCAGCTTAAATTAGGAGCTACCATGATTTACGTTTTACCTGTTTTTATAATGTGCTTTACGGGCTACTTTTTGCACCGAAAGCTACATACTACGCCTATGTCTTCATTTGCTTGTGTGCTAAGTGGTGGCGTGCTTTTTGTGTGGTTTTTTGCAGCGTTTGATTTGATTGTTATTGGCATAGCATTGTTTTATGCACTTTGTGTAATACTTGCAATATGTCAAATATATTTAGACACGAAAAGCGGTAAATTTCACCTTTTAACACAATATTTCAACATATCTGTTATTTTGTTTTTAATAGCATGCCTGATATTTTCGGCAATTTATGCTTTTCAATCGCCACTTTTTTCTTACTGGGACGAATACTCTTATTGGGGTACAGCTGCACGGCAAACGCACTTAACGGGCAGCCTGCCTCCTGTTGAAAATTTTGGGCTTAACACTTTCAGCAACTTGCCCACAGGCAGCGCTGTGCTTGGGTACTTGTTTTCTGTTTTCTCGTCGGAATACAACGATTTTTCACTTTACTTTTCATACATTGTTGTTGCGCTGGCTTTTTTTGCGCTTGTGACTGAGTTTTCCTGTAAAAAAGCAAAAAATCCATTTATCCAATTAAGTGTATTTTTATTTTTTGTTGTTTCGGCGTTTTTTCAAACGTACCACATTGCCACACCGGACCATACATTTGTTTCTTACGTTTTCGGCACTGCTATGGTGGATTTTTTATTAAGCATTTATTTAGCACTTTCCGTTATTTTATACTTATCTAACAAAGACTTAAGTGTAAAGTATTTTTACTTTCTACCGGCTTTGCTTGCATGTATAACAAAAGATGTTGGCATTCTTTTTGCAATACTGGCAACGTGCGTAATTTTTTGCTTCGAAATTTTCACAAGCTTCAAAAGTATAAAAGTAATTATTAAGCGCACACTGCTCTTTTTGTTGTCGTTTGTTCTATACTTTTCAATTTATTATTTTGCTGCGGATATACACACTTTACATGTTTCAGGCAATTTACCACATCAAAACATTAGCATTACAGCAAATAATTTAGAGCAGTTTCAGTTAGATGAAATTGACGAAAAAGAGAGCGTTAATAATGCAGACGACATCGGTGCACAAGAAGTTGTGGACGCACATGTTCCGGCTTCGACGTCATCACTATGGCTGAACATAATGCTCAGTGTTTTTTCGTCTGACTACCGCAATGCAGGGCAAAATGAAGTAATTAGCGCAATGTTTTCTCAGTTTAAAGAAGAGAGCACCACCTTTTACATAAACGACACACTATTATGCGCAATTTTAATTTTTTCAGGCGCTATATTTACGTTTTTAGTACCAAAAAAATACCGCACATCACTATTAATGGCAAACATTGGCGTTGCAGTGGGTGCTGTTTTATATGTTATTGCAATCAGCTTTTTTATAGCAAATTTCAACGATGGCATGGTTGAATACACACGCTATATGACAACTTATTATTGGTTTTGGATATATCTTGTTACAGCTTTGGCATTTAAGGTTGCAATAGGCTTTGGAAGGCCATATTTTATTACTTTACTTTCAATTTTACTTACAGTTTTTGTTTTTTATATTGACTTAGATGAAACTGTAATTAACAGCCCTGAAAACAATTACGCGCAGGCCGCAGAGGCAAAAAGAGACGTTGATATTTATAATGATGTGCTGAGCTCTTCTCCAAGAATTTTGATGATAGCCGACAGAAACAATGACTATAATTATAATTTGTATAGGCACAGGCTTTTGCCTGCTTATGTAAATGTTGACATGTACAATACCGGCATTGATTTTTCAATTGGCTTTGTTGAAAAAGAATATGCTGGCGATGAAAACTCTACTGTTTTTACTATTGCAAACGATGAAGAGTTCTTGCAAATTGTAACCGAAAATTTCGATTATATTTTTATTGCTTATCCACATATTGAGTTTATTCAATCATATGGCGAGCATTTTGTGAACCCTTTGCAGCAAGGAAAGTTATACGAAGTTGTAAATATTGACAATACGATATATTTTGAGGAAGTTTATGCAGACAAATAAATTAGTAGCGTTTATTAGCAATGTTAAAAAAGTGTATAAATATGCAAAAAAGCACCCAAGGCTTTCATTGATTATTGGCTATGTTGCCACTACTTTGTCAATGATTGTTTTAGTGCTTTTAATAGGCTTATTTAATTTTTTACTTTATAAAACAGGAATTTACAACACGCAACACTTAAATGTAAATAGCTTCAAACATGTTGGCATTGAAGTTATTGACGATTATACTTTTATAACAGAACATGAGGACGGGCAGCTTATTTTAACCGGCGCCGGTTACATACAAAACCTACATATTAAACTGAATTTTTCACAACCACCGGGTGAAGTTATAGCATTTTATGTTTTTGATGATAGTGAGAATTTCGGTGCGAAAGAAATGCTTTACGGCAAGCTTGAAGATGGCACGTACAGCTTTCGTTTCCCACCCTTTACAAAAGGCATTAGGTTTGACTGCGGGGTAGCTGCATCTAATACAATAAGTATAGAAAGCCTTGTTGTAAACAGAATGCAATTTTTTGATTTAGTACCTTTTGCCGGTAATACGCTATTTTTAATATTTGTCTTGCCGCTTATTGTTATGCCTTTATTTTCTTTTTTAGCGTTTATAGTGAAAAAATATCACACATTTTTTAAGTTTAATAAATAATAATTATTACAAATTTTATGTTTCGTCTAGCTCAGTGCTGTTTTCATCTTTATTTTTTAAGTTGTGCTTAAAAAGTTCATGGTCGTCAATCGCTTTTCGTTGCACAATTTCTTTCAGCCTATTGTTTGTTTGTGAAAGACGCATTGTAAGCCAAAATTGATGCACAATAATAATAAATATTATTGCTAAGAATATGAAGTTAACAGGTGCTTCGAAACCTAATAAATTTGAAAAAAAGTATGCTATTTCAGGAAAAACACTTAACAATACAACAACAGCCGAAAATAACAACCAAAAAATCGAATCTTCAATTTGTACTTTAGAGCGACGAACTTTGAACAGTATAAAAACACTTGTGAATACAGCGCCGACTATAAGCAATATACTCAAAACATTCATTTAATTTTTTCCTTTCTGAACCATTGAATTAATGCTATGGAAATTAACGTTGTAACTGTATATTTTATACCGCCTAATAAGCTTAGATAACTTGTGCCTGTTATGCGTTCTTTCATCTCTACTTGGCATTCTTCTACTATTATTTTGTGGCGCAAAAGGTGTGCAATTGTGTCAGGTTCAGGGTGGCAGTTTACGCTTCTTGCAAGAATTCTTATTGTTTTTTTGTTAAAAAGGCGCATACCGCTTGTTGGGTCTGTTAAAAATTTGCCTGTTGTTATATATATCAATAATGTGATAAGCCTACTTCCCAGCATTCGTGTGCTGTAAGGCTTTTTTTTGTCTACATAGCGCGAGCCAATAACTATGTCTACTTTGCCTGTTTCAGCTTTATTCATCATGGTTTCAACGTATTGTGCCATGTGCTGCCCGTCTGCATCAAACTGCATTGCAAAGTCATATCCATTCTCATATGCATACAGCATTCCCGTTTGAAATGCACCGGCAAGCCCTAAATTAGTAGAAAGTGATATTACATTAAAATTATGCTGTCGGCATACTTTCATCATGTCATCTGACGACCCATCATTTATTATCACATAATCCCAGCCATCGCAGTTATCTTGCACGTCTTTTATTGTAGAGACTATGCAGTCTTGCTCGTTAAATGCAGGTATGATTAGAATTTTTTTTTGCATAATAACCACCATTTTTTTATTTTGACAAAATCACTTTAGTGCATATTACATATCATATTAATAGCAACTAAATTAAATTATACATTAATTTTACAGTTTCTGTCAATGTTTACGCTTTTTATAGCTTTTTTCTTTGTTTTCATTTATAAATTTTTTTCTAACCACCTTTTGTGTGATTTTGTATTGCTATGTGCTTATTGCAATAATTTCATATGTGCTGTAAAATATTATTATATAAGGTTACATATACTTATTTTGGCGGTAGCATAATTAACAATTTAAACCTACACTAAATCCGCTCGGTGCCGTTTCGGGTTGTTTTAGTATTTTAATAACGGCGGAACGGAGCTTTTTATGTGGCTTTACGATAGTGTGCTGTACCAAATTTACCCAATTGGCTTTTGCGGTGTTTCCTATGAAAATGACGGCAGCACGTCAAACAACATATTAAAAATTATTGACTGGGCCGAGCATTTTAAAACACTTGGAATTAGTGCAGTTCTTTTCAACCCTATTTTCGAGGCAGATTCTCACGGTTATGACACAAGGGACTATGCAAAAATTGACGGACGCCTTGGCACAAACGAAGACTTTAAAAATGTGTGTGCCGCCTTAAAACAGCAAGGAATAAAAATTGTGTTAGACGGTGTGTTCAACCACGTTGGCAGGGGCTTTTGGGCTTTTAAAGACGTGCTTGAAAAGCGCGAAAACTCAAAGTACGCACACTGGTTTTTTATTGATTTTGGCGGCAACAGTAATTATAACGATGGCCTTTACTATGAGGGCTGGGAGGGCCATTTTGAACTTGTAAAACTAAACCTAAAAAACCCCGAAGTAATAAATTACTTGCTTAACTGTGTAAAGGGTTGGGTTGAAAATTTTGACATTGACGGACTTCGGCTTGACGTAGCATACAGCTTAGACCATGATTTTATGCGGAACTTGCGCACATTTTGCACTAGTATTAAGCCGGGCTTTGCGCTTGTAGGCGAGATAATACACGGCGATTATAACTTGATTGTAAAAGACGATATGCTTCACAGTTGCACAAATTACGAATGCTATAAAGGGCTTTTTTCTAGCATGAACGACAAGAACATGTTCGAAATTTCGCACTCATTGCATCGACAATTTGGCAGTGAAGGCTGGTGCATTTACCGTGGCAAGCACCTTATGTCTTTTGTAGACAACCACGATGTGTCGCGTATTTTTAGCATTTTGAACGACAAACAAACTATAAATGCCGTTTATGCAATGTTGTTTGGTATGCCCGGGGTGCCTTGCATTTACTATGGAAGCGAGTGGGGCGAAAGCGGCGACAAACAAAATGGCGACAAAAGCTTGCGCCCGTGTTTTGATGCACCAAAACCAAACGAGTTGACAAAAACAATTGCAAACATGGTTAATGCGCGAAAAGGCTCTCGAGCTTTATGCTACGGCAGTTACAAAAATGTAGTTATAAATAATACTCATCTTCTTTTTGAAAGAGAGTTTGAGGGCGAACGTGTTTTTGTTGGTATAAATATAATTGGTGAAAGCGCCTGCATTAACACCGGCGAGCTATGCGGAGAATTTGAGAACATTTTAAGTGGCGAAAAACTGACTTTAAACGGCAACTTGAATTTAGAAGCATACTCTTTTGTTTATTTGCGAAAAATGTAAGAACTGCAATTACATTTGTTATTAATTAAAATTGTTACAACGCAGTGATGTTTAATAATATATTGTAATTACGCAAATAATAATTTTTTTACGGTTGATTAACACGAAACGGAGCAGTTTAATTATGAATATTAAAGAGCACAACAGCAGGAACTTGTTTATTGCCGGCAGTTTAATAGGGCTGTGCGTGTTTTTATTTATATTTACACCAAGCACGCTTAATGTTACAAACGATACTTTTTTCACAAGCGGTTACATTGAGAAAGACGTTGCACAGCACTATGCAGGATGGATGCTTTACAGTCAATCTGACTGGCAATTCCCAATAGGTGTGGGCGAAAACATGGCGTACCCGTACGGTAGCAGTGTATCATACACAGATTCGGTGCCCATTGCAGCAATATTTTTTAAGTTGTTTATGCCTATTCTCCCACAGACATTCCAATATTTTGGCATTTATGTCTGCCTTTGTTATGCTCTTATGGGCGGGTTTTCTGCCCTTTTAATGAATTTGTTTTCAAAATCTTTTGTGTTTAGCTGTTTTAGTTCCGCTGTTTTTTCACTTTCGCCAATTATGATGGAACGTGCTTTTCGCCACGTTGCATTGACAAGCCATTTTATTATTGTTGCTACGCTTTATTACTATTTTAAAAACAAAGGCAATTGGCGCCATAAAAACACATTACCATTTATAATTATCAATACACTGGCAATAAGTGTTCATCCGTATTTTTTGCCATTTACTTTTGCAATCTCTTTTGCTTTTTTTCTTGAATGGGCTTTTTGTGAAAGGAAAATTATAAAGCCAAGTATATTTATTATAGTAAGCCTTATTTCAACACTTCTTGTTGGGTACATTATAGGTGCTTTTCACAGCATCGGCAGCGCAAGTGACATTGGGTATGGCCTTTTTAATTTGAATTTTAATTCTTACATTAACCCCATAAGCAATAAAATAGGCGATTGGTCAAATTTCATGCCGCCACGGGCTTTTTATATTGTTTACCAACAAGAAGCATTCAACTATTTAGGCTTTGGTATTATTGTTGCCCTTTGTGCTAGTTTGCCTTTTATTTTACTTGTAAAAAATATTAGAAGAGAAGTTTTTAGTTATTTGAAAAGTAGCGTTGGACTTATTATTGTTACAGTTATTCTTACAATATTTGCACTTAGTAACACTGTCACACTTGACCAAAATTTGCTTTTCCATATTGAATTACCCCCTGCAATTTTATCTCTTGCATCAATTTTTAGGGCAAGCGGGCGTTTCGGATGGTTGCTGCACTATTTAATATACATAATTGTCTTATTTACTATATCAAAGGCAACTTTTAAACACATATATGCTTTTTTAATGGTTGCATTAATTGCAATACAAGTTTATGACATTATGCCTGCTATAAGTTTAAAACATGGCTATTTTAGCGGTAACGGCTACATTGGCGACGGGCACACCATGACATATGGTTTAACAGACAGCTTTTGGCAAACTGCAACAGATGATTTTACGCACATTGCGGCGCTTGATGTGGATTTGCAAATTTATGCCGGTGCTATTGATATTGCCATACTTTCCGGAAAGGCAAACAACGACATAAAAGTTAATTTGTCGTTTGAAGCAAGGGCTGAAAACGACAATAGGGCGCAATTTGTAAGCGATACCAAGCTCAATTTGCAAAATGGTATTATTGATGAAAACACACTTTATGTTATTGCAGACATAACAGATTATACAAAGTTTGCACACAGTGGGGATTATCAAATTTTCAAAGTAGATGGGCAATATTTGCTTATGAAGCAAAGGTACAGTGAAGTTGACGTTTTGAAATTTGATGAGAGCGACACATTTGAAGCTGTGTACTAAAAATTGGCAGATTTATATTCAGAAAAGCTTTTTTAAGAAAAAAGGTTGCGTTTTCTGCGGGAATCACCTAAGGGCGCTGCCCTAAGACCCGAAATTTTTTGAAAAAATTTAGTAAAACTTTTTTGACACAATAAGGCACTTACAAAACATGCGATTTTGTAAGTGCCTTATTTTTTGTTGTTTTAAGCTTAAATTTGTAAGTAACTGTACCCCTATTCCACTTTAATATATGCACAAGCACAAAAAAACCAACTGTTATATTGCAAACCTGGGAAGATGCAACATTAACATAAGTGGCAAGTGAGGCATTGGTTGTAATATTTTTTACTTAACATATTTAATTAGCCTTTGCACGTTTTTGTGTATCTTGCAGTTGTTTTGCGTTTTAACCAAGCTAGGGATGCGACCCCGTAAAAAGCATACTTGGAAACACATGGCATACTGCAT
>CAYJMH010000009.1:56018-71089 GCA_964371535.1 uncultured Bacteroides sp. | reverse complement strand
AGCCCTAATCTTATGACACATTGCATAAAATTAGGGCTTAAAGTTTTACGTATTAAATTGTTAGAATTACATTATTTATATAAAAATTGAACTTAAAAATAAGCTGAAATTGCACATTTTAGGTTCATATCGGCTTATATCGGGCTGACGCTTTAGGGTATACAAAACAAAAAAAGACTCCCGATAAAATCGAGAGCCAAAAAACATTGATATAACGTTATTTTTTAGGGTATACTTTTTGTATACACAAGATGGAGCGGGTGATGGGAATCGAACCCACACGACCAGCTTGGAAGGCTGGAGTTCTACCACTAAACTACACCCGCATTTTTACTAAACTACACCCGCATTTTTATAGTACCATAATATTATACACCTTTTGTTGCGGTGTGTCAAGCGTTAAACGCGTGCGATGTGAAATTATTGTTCTATGTTTTCGCATTAACCTTCGCTATTTTACATCAATTTTCACAAAAAAAGCATGCTAAAATTAGAAAGCCAAAAAAATGCAATAAAAAATGCGCATTTTTGCAAGGTTAACAATTATTTAATTGATTTAAATGCCGTTTAGTAGTATTATAATATAATGCATACTTAAATAAAAACTTGCAATTGTTTTGTCATTACAGTTGTTGTAAGCAATAACATTTGTTTTGCTCAGCAGTGAATTAAGGAGAAAATATATATGTCATTAATGGAGAAAATCTTCGGCACATACACCGATAAAGAACTTAAAAAAATTAAACCCATCGCAGACAGTGTACTGGCGCTGGAGGAAAAATATGCCGCCATGTCAGACGAGCAACTTAAGGGCTCTTCGGCACTGTTAAAACAACGCCTTGAAAACGGCGAGACGACAGACGACATACTTCCCGATGCATTTGCAACGTGCCGTGAAGCCGCATGGCGCGTTTTAGAGATGAAGCACTTCCCTGTGCAAATTATAGGCGGCATTGTTTTGCACCGCCGCCAAATTGCCGAGATGAGAACAGGCGAGGGTAAAACACTTGTGGCAACACTTCCCGTTTATTTAAATGCTTTGACGGGCAAAGGCGTGCATGTTGTAACAGTTAACGATTACCTAGCACGAAGAGACAGTGAGTGGATGGGCAAGATTTACCGCTTTTTAGGGCTTAGTGTTGGGCTTATTGTGCACGGTAAAACATCTGAAGAGCGCCGTGCGGCATATGCCTGTGACGTTACATACGGCACAAATAATGAATACGGCTTTGATTATTTGCGCGATAACATGGTAGTTTATAAAGAAAACATGGTACAACGCGGCCATTTTTATGCAATAGTGGATGAGGTTGACTCTATACTTGTTGACGAGGCAAGAACGCCGCTTATTATAAGTGGGCGTGGCGAGGAGAGCGGCGAGCTGTATAAACTAGCCGACAATTTTGCGCGCACATTAAAGAAAAGCGTTGTTGTTGAGACTGACGACAAAGAGCATAAAGAGGACCAAGTTGACGGTGACTATATAATTGATGAGAAGAAGAAAACAGCCACACTTACACAGCGCGGAATTGACAAGGCAGAAAAGACGTTTAATGTTGAGAACTTAGCAGACGCCGATAACATGACATTGTCGCACCACATAAACCAAGCAATTAAAGCACGCGGTGTAATGAAGCGTGATGTTGACTATGTTGTGCGTGACGGTGAAGTAGTAATAGTAGACGAATTTACAGGCCGCATGATGATGGGCAGGCGCTATAACGACGGCTTGCACCAAGCAATTGAGGCAAAAGAGGGCGTTACAGTTGCGCGTGAGAGCAAGACGCTTGCGTCAATTACATTCCAAAATTTCTTTCGCATGTACGAAAAACTTGCGGGCATGACGGGTACAGCACAAACAGAGGCGGCGGAGTTTCTTGAAATTTACGGGCTGAATGTTGTGGAAATACCTACAAACAAACCTGTTAAGCGCGAAGATTATAATGACAGCGTTTACCGCAGCATTAACGGCAAATATAATGCTGTTATTGACCAAGTAATAGAGTGTAACAAAAAAGGTCAGCCTGTTTTGGTGGGCACAATCTCCATTGAAAAAAGTGAACTTTTGAGCACAATGTTGAAAAAACATGGCGTAAAGCATGAAGTTCTTAACGCCAAAAACCACGACAAAGAGGCAAAAATTGTTGCACAAGCGGGTAAAAAAGGCGCTGTTACAATTGCCACAAACATGGCCGGCCGCGGCACAGATATTGTGCTGGGCGGTAACTGTGAGTACATGGCAAAGTCGGCGCTGCAAAAAGAGGGCTATGAGGAAGAGCTTATAGCAGAGAGCACAGGCCATGCACACACCGACAACGAAGATATTTTGAATGTTCGCAAGCGCTATGAAGAACTTGAAAAAAGCTTTAAACAAGAGACTGCCGAAGAAGCACAAGAAGTAAAAGATGCAGGCGGCCTTTATATAATAGGTACAGAACGTCATGAATCGCGCCGTATTGATAACCAGTTGCGTGGGCGTGCAGGCCGCCAAGGAGACCCCGGCGCCAGCAGGTTTTTTATAAGCCTTGAAGATGATTTAATGCGCCTTTTCGGCGGCGAGCGTGTGCAAAATGTAATGGCTACGCTTGGTGTTGAAGAGGACATGCCAATTGAAAACAGGATAATAACAGGGCAAATAGAAAATGCGCAAAAGAAACTGGAAGCACGCAACTTCTCAATTCGTAAAAACGTGCTTCAGTTTGATGATGTTATGAATAGCCAACGCGAAATTATTTATGCACAGCGCAACACTGTTTTGCTTGACAGCGACATTAAAGACAGTGTGCGAACAATGATGCACAAATCTGTTGAAGACAACGCCGCAATGTTTTTGGGCGGTGACGTTGCCGAAATGTGGGACCTTGCAGGCTTGCGCGCGCATTATTTGGGCTGGCTTACAAAAGAGGACGACTTTAAATACTCAAACGACGAGCTGGATGAATTGCAGCCGCAACAAGTAATAGATATACTTACAGGCCGCATTGATAAAGTATGCGCCGAAAAAGAAAAGCGTTTTGGCGAAAAAATAATGCGAGATGCAGAGCGCATGGTTTTGCTTCGCAATGTAGACAGCAAGTGGATGGAACATATTGACGCAATGGACGAGCTGCGCCGTGGCATTTATTTGCGCAGCTATGGCCAGCATAACCCTGTTGTAGAGTACCGTATAGAGGGCTTTAACATGTTTGACGAAATGGTTGCAAACATACGTGAGGACACAACAAAAATGCTTCTGGGCATCGAAATAAAAACGCCGGAAACAGTTCAGCGCAAACAAACAGCGCAAATTACGGGCGAGGGCACAACAGGTGGCGGCACAAGAAAACAAGTACCGCAAAAAGTCGAAAAAATAGGCCGCAACGAACCTTGTCCGTGCGGCAGTGGTAAAAAATATAAAAAATGCGATTGCGCAGAGTATCATTAAATTATTGCTTTAAAACGTGAAAATTTCCGAGGGGTTAACATAAACGCCGTCTTTTTGCACTTCTAAATGAATATGTGTACCAAGTGTCATTTCTGCGGCAAATTCTGCCACGCTACCAAGTGTGGCACCCTGCTTTACTGTGTCGCCTGCTTTTACTTTTATGCCGGATAAGCCGCAAATTTTCACTGAAGTGGCACCGTTTTCAAGTACAATTATGCCGCCCCACTCGCCTTGCCCTATAACTTCTTTAACTGTCATGTTTGCGGGCGCAACAACTTCTGTGCCAACAACGGCGGCTATATCTATACCATTGTGCGTGCGCCAGTCGCCCATTGTCTCGTTATATACAAGCTCATCGCCGCTGTAAGTTTGCAATATACTGCCCTGCACCGGCAAGCTGTACAAATTGCCTTGCACGGCCTGCAAATCGGCAGGTTCTTGCAATTGCAACGGCTCCTCTTGCAACGGTGTAGACGATGAAGGCACACTGGATACAGCAGATGGCTGTGTTTGCACCTCTTGCTGTGGCTGCGATGATGTCTGCGGTTTTTCTGCCTGAGAGTTTGCCTGTGTCTCTATCGGCACATCTTCCTCTTTTACTTCCACTTCTGCTATGGGCTCGTTCCATGTTACGTCCTCGCTTTCAATAATGTGGTCTTCCGTTGCAATGGGGTTTTGTGTTAAGTCTTGCTGTGGCCTAAGTTCTAAAAGCATTGTGTTTACGGCTAAATAGCTAGCAATTACACTGCCAATAATTACAAATGTAAGCGCAACATAAAACCCTTTACTTTGCCAGAATTTTTTCAGTTGATTTTTAAGCATGTTTTGTGTGTCCTTTCCTTGGCGCCGGCCATTAAAACGCATCAAAATGCGCTTTTACCCGTTGCGCTTTATAAGATAGTGTCTACATATTCAAGCTTTAACTACTGTCAACACTATCTAGATGTAAATTATTTCATAAAACGTGTTTTTTTATATTAACTCGGCTATGAACAAAAGTAGTTTTGGCAGAAAACACGTATTTATACACGCTGATAAGCGCTAAATTAAAAAATGTTTAAAAGTGCATGAAATGACGAAACTTTAAATAGAAAAATGCCGAAATATATTTGTACCGTTACCAAATAAACGACAGAATGGAGCGAAACAATGTTACAATGTAAAAACTGCGGTGCGTTTTTGACAAATGAAAACGGCACAAAATGCTTTGTTTGTAATTATGACAACAAAATTGTGGAAAGTGCGCAAAACAGCGCAAACGAAAACGCAAGCAGTAACAATATACAAAGTGCGCGCAAAATAAATGTGGCCGAAAGCGATTTGATTACAAATTCCGCGCCGGCTGAAAGCACTAAAAAAACATACACAGCGCAAAAAAACAACTCTCAAAACTATGCGCCGCAAAATGAAAACCATATGCACAGCGGGCCGAACCATATTAGTGCGCAAAGGCCGCAAAAGGTGTACAACGCAGCGAAAAATACGGACAGCAAATTTACAAAAAACAGTGCAGACACACGAACAAGGGCGTTTACGCGCGTGCGTGTAGGCCAACTTCCGCCTGTGTCTAAAACAATAATTGTACTTACGTGCATACTGTGTGTTGTTCTTGTGCTTTTGGCAGGCGCAAGCATTGCCAGCAACTTGCTGTACAGCTCTTACAGCGAGGGCGCATTTTACACGCAACTTGAAACAGCGCTCATAGCCTCAGACGTGGGCACACTTAAAGGCATGGTTGTGGGCAGTGGCATAGAAGTTACAGATGCAGGCCTTGCGGCGCTGAGCAAGCAATTTCAAACAAAACAGATGGTAGAAGAGCTTGTTGCAAGTTTCAATATAGCCACTTCAAGCGGCGAAATTAACAGCGACATTTACTCTTCACTATCTCTTCTAAAAGAAGAAGTATTTCTTGGCTATAATGAATATAAATTGCAAGTTAAACCTGTTGATTTAAATGTCCCTGTAATGAGCGAGAACGCTGTTCTAACAATGGATAACATACCTGTTATGGGCACATATACAAACGAAATTATGGCATATACCGGTATTTTTCCGGGCATTTACACCGCCGTTGTAACAGACCAAACGCTTGTTGGGCAAAGCATACAGGGCGAGGCAACAGACATAGCACTTTTCGACAGTAACGTGGCATATGTTTTTGAAGGCGCACTGCCTATAAGCGACATTACAATTGCGGGCTGTGCACAAGACAATGCAGTAATATATGTTAATGACGTGCAAGTTAATGAAGTGCCTGTGGGTGGCACGGTTACACTGCCAAGCGTGCTTGTGGGCAGCAATATAAAAATTGTTATTACAACACAAAGCGGTGCAGTGGCGTCCAGTGTTGTGCAATACTCAGAAAAAGACGTAACGCAGCTAAGCTTTACTCAATATGAATTTTCGGGGGGGCTCCCAACGCAAGAACAAGCCGATGCAGCCGTCAGTGCGTTTTTCACATCGTACCTTGCCGCCGTTAATGCAAGAGACCCGGCGCTTCTTATAAATTGCACAGAGGAACTGCGCACAAATTTAACTGCTGAACTATCAGGCGATCCATTGCCGGTGCAATTCCAATTTGTAAGTACGGTGACAGACGCAGCCAGGGCACAGCAAAGTTTTAATGCGAACAATGTGCACACTGTAAGCGTGAACGTTGCAACCGAGTACACAAGCACGCCAATAGTACAAAGCGGGCCAACAGAAGACGGCGAAACTGATGAAACACCAAACGATGACACCACGGTGCCGGCAACGCCAACAGAGACGCTTACGCCACACCTTACAATGGAGCTTGTCTTTTCACAAGACGGCGCGTGGCTTGTTAACAGTATCAGGGAAAACAGCGTTGAGAACCATATAGCAGGCGTTATTGCGCCGTTTGCTTAAAAATAACAGGGCGCTAATTTTGCAAAACTTGTAAAATTAGCGCCGCTGTGATATAATAAGTAGTCAAAAAAATTAAGCAAGGGTAATTTATAAATGGATAAATTTAAATTTATTAAAACAGAAATAGAAGATGTAATTATAGTAGAGCCAACAGTTTTTGGTGACGACAGAGGCTTTTTCATGGAAACATATCAAGCCGAAGAATTTGCCAAAGCGGGCATTACAGATGTTTTTGTGCAAGACAACCACAGCAAAAGTACAAAAGGTGTTTTGCGTGGGCTTCATTTCCAAAAACAAAACACACAGGGCAAACTTGTGCGTATTTTACAAGGTGAAGTTTACGATGTTGCGGTAGACTGCAGAAAAAACAGCAAGACTTTCGGCAAGTGGGTGGGCGTAACACTTAGCGCACAAAATAAAAGGCAACTTTTTGTGCCAAAGGGTTTTGCGCACGGCTTTTTGGTTTTAAGCGACGAGGCAGAATTTACGTATAAATGCTCGGACTACTATAACCCACAGGCAGAGGGTGGCATTTTGTGGTGTGATGAAGAGCTTGGCATAACATGGCCCGATTTGGGCTGTGAAATAAAGCTAAGCGAAAAAGACAAAGTTCACTTGTCATTTAAACAGCAAGATTTTAGCTTTTTTGACAATTTATAATAATTAACAAATTAAGACGAGGACGTGTATAATTTTGGCGCTTATTAAGGCTTATTTTTTAGATTTTTGGCGTTATCGCTTTTTACTTTATAATTTAATTGGGCGAGACTTTAAAGTTAAATATCGCCGCAGTGTGCTTGGCGTTTTGTGGAGCGTTTTGAACCCGCTTTTAATGTGCCTTGTAATGTGGGCTGTGTTTTCAAGCGTAATGAACTTCAAATCAGCAGGCATTGACAATTTTGCAATGTACCTACTTACAGGGCAAGTTGTGTGGACATTTTTTTCAGAGTCTACAAACACAGCCATGGGCAGCGTGCTTGTAAATGCGCCGCTTCTGCGCAAAGTTTATATACCGAAGTACATTTTCCCGTTTGAAAAAATTTGTTTTGGACTTGTGAATTTTTTAATGTCATTAATAGCACTATTTATAGTTATGTTCATAACAGGTGCACCGCTTCACTCAACATTTATATTTGCAATTTACCCAATAGCTACGCTTTTTATGTTTAATGTGGGCGTTGGGCTTTTCCTTGCGTCGCTTGCGGTGTTTTTCCGCGATGTAATGCACTTGTGGACAGTGTTCTGCACTGCTTTGATGTACTTCTCTGCAATTTTTTATGACCCGTTTACAATGACGGGCGACGGTGTTGGTATATTGCAAACTTTTATAGGTTATAACCCAATGTATTGGTACATTACTGCATTTCGTGCGGTTGTTTACAAGGGCGAAATGCTTACAACTAACATGATTTTTGTTTGTGGAATTTGCGGAATATTAATGTTGCTTTTTGGCTTTTTCGTATTTAAACGCAACCAAGACAAATTTGTTTTGTACATTTAGTATCAGGAGGCGTGCATATGCAAGACGACAATCAGAATATAATAGAAGTAAAAAACGTGTCTATGCGTTTTAATTTGGCAAAAGAAAAAAGCGAGAGCCTGAAAGAATATTTTATAGCACTTATAAAGGGAAAGCTTCGCTTTGAAGAATTTTGGGCACTTAAAGATGTTTCACTTGAGGTGAAAAAAGGCGACTTCTATGGCCTGTTAGGCCTTAACGGAAGCGGTAAAAGCACGCTGCTAAAAGTTATTGCCGGCGTGTATAAGCCGGCAAAAGGCACAGCAACAGTAAACGGCACAATTGCGCCGCTTATAGAGCTTGGCGCCGGCTTCGACATGGATTTGACAGGCCGTGAAAATATTTTTTTAAACGGTGCGGTTTTAGGCTTTACGCCAAAATATATACGCGAAAAGTTCGACGAGATTGTAGAGTTCAGCGAACTGCGCGAATTTTTGGATATACCGCTTAAAAACTATTCGTCGGGCATGGTGTCTCGCATTGCTTTTGCAATAGCAACCATAACAAACCCGGACGTTTTAATTGCAGACGAAATTTTATCGGTAGGAGACTTTTTGTTTCAAAAAAAGTGCGAAGACAGAATGCGTGAAATGATGGAAAACGGCACAACAGTTATTCTTGTTAGCCACTCGATACACCAAATAGAAAGCCTTTGCAATAAAGTTACGTGGATAGAAAAGGGTAAAGTTAAAATGACGGGAAACACAAAAGAAGTGTGCGACCAGTACAAAAAAACAACAAAATAGCGATATTTTACATTTTTTGGGGCGGTGCTATGCACATGCCAATTCATATTATAATAAAAACAGTATGAATATTTTTAAGTTTTATGCGCCGCGGTTGCGGTGGCGGAAACGGAGAAAGTTATGTCACAACAAATAGCAATTAATACATCGCCGCAAAAGGACTCGCTTGCAAGTGCCGCAAAGCGTGTGGCAAACCCAACGCATGCAAAAGACTTGGCACAGCGTGGCATTCAGTGCCTGCGCGAGCGTGGTGTTGAGGCGTTTTGCCGCGAGGTGTCGTACCGTTTTAGCCTTGCCGCAAAAAATAAAGTGCCATGGCAGCGCCATGCAGACATACCGCTTAGAAAAGAACTGAGATACCAACGAAAAAAGACATTTGCGAAAATGCCTTTGTTTTCGGTTGTTGTGCCGCTATATAACACGCCCGTAAAATTTCTGCGCGAGATGATAAAAAGCGTTTTGAACCAAAGCTATAAAAATTTTGAAATTGTGCTTATAGATGCGTCAGGCCCTGAACATGCGGCCGTAAGCGAAGCAGTTAAGCGCATGGGCGACAAGAGAATTATGTATTCACGCCTTGTGAAAAACGAAGGAATTGCCGCAAACACAAACATTGCATTATGCGAGGCGAACGGCGACTATATGGTTTTGCTTGACCATGACGACGTGCTGTCCCCAAACGCACTTTTTGAGCTTGCCAAGGCCATTAACGAAACAGGCGCAGATTTTTTGTATTCTGACGAAGTTGTTTTAAGCGAGGATTTAAAGCAACTTGTGAAGTACCATTTCAAGCCCGATTATGCACCTGACTATTTGCGTGGCTGTAACTATATGACACATATTTGCTGTTTTTCGCGCGAATTATTGCGTGAAATAGGTGGCAGGCTTAACAGCGAACTTGACGGCGCACAAGATTACGATTTAATTTTGCGCCTTACCGAAAAGGCAAAATGCATTTATCATGTGCCTAAAGTTTTATACTACTGGCGCATGCACAGCGGGTCAACATCTAGCGATATTTCGGCGAAGCCGTATGCAATAGAGGCCGGGGCAAACGCATTGCGTGAGCATTTAGGGCGCGTAAACTTACGCGGCACTGTTGCACCCGTAAAGAAAAACACAGGCTCTTACAGGGTTGAGTATGCACTTACGGGCGCGCCGCTTGTGTCTGTTATTATACCAAACAAAGACCATGTGGAAGACTTGAAAAGGTGCATTGCGTCCATTGTAAAAAAGGGCGGATATAAAAACATAGAATTTGTTATAGTTGAGAACAATTCACAGACAAAAGAAATTATGGAGTTCTATAAAACGCTGGTAAGCCGTGTGCCTAATGTGAAAATGTTGCGTTATACAGGCGAATTTAATTTTTCTGCAATTAATAATTTGGGCGTGAAAAATGCAAACGGCGAGCATATACTGCTTTTAAATAACGATGTTGAAATGCTTAGCGATAATTTTATAGTTGAAATGCTAAGCTACTCCCAGCGAAAAGACGTGGGGGCAGTTGGGGCGAAGCTGTATTACCCCGACAACACCGTGCAACATGCAGGCGTGTTTGTTGGCCTTGGCGGCAGTGCAGGGCACAGCCACAAAGGGCACAATGCAGGCGACACAGGCGACATGTTCCGTCTTTCGACAGTGCAGAATATGTGTGCTGTTACGGGCGCATGCTTAATGGTTAAAAAACAGCTGTACATTAAAACAGGTGGGCTTGACGAAAATAATTTTGCTATTGCATACAATGACGTTGACTTCTGTTTAAAATTATACAAAGCCGGCTATTTAAACGTGTTTACGCCGTTTGCCGAGGCATACCACTATGAGAGCAAAAGCCGTGGAGACGACACAAATTGCGGGGGCGAAAAGCAGAAAAGATATGAGCGCGAAAAAGCGAATTTTGTTACAAAATATGGCGATATTATGCAAAAAGGAGACCCTTATTACAACCCGCATTTAACGCTTAAATTTGAAAATTACAGTTATAGATAGCAAAAAACATTATTGCGAAATTGTGTTGTTTTAAATTTGCAAAATAGTGTCGATTACTTTTGGCATTATTTGAGAAAGGACTGTTTAAACCTTGCGATTAAAATTAAAAATAAAGCGAATTAAAGAGCTGTTTAAATACGGCTTTTTTGCGCTGAAACAAGATGGGCTTGTTGCAACAACTAAAAGGGCAATTGGCTTTTTTAAACGCAGGTTTGGAAAAAAGGCCGGCCGGCTTTTGCCGCACAAAAATGTGCTTGCAGCCCAGCGTGAAAAAGACACAAGCGCACTGCCAATAATAAGTATATGCGTGCCACTTTACAACACACCGGCTAAATACTTGCGAGAGTTTTTAAACAGTGTTACAAGCCAAACGTGCAAAAATTGGCAACTTTGCCTTGCAGATGCAAGCGATGACTTACATGCACATGTTAGCGATATAATTTTGAACGAGTTTAAAGATGAGCGCATTCTGTACGTTAAAATTGAGAACGATGGCATATCAGAAAATACAAACGCCGCCGCAACGCTTGCCACAGGCGATTATATTGCACTTGCAGACCACGATGACATTTTGGCGCCGCATGCTGTTTTTATGATGTGTGAAACGGCACAAAAAACGAATGCCGAGTTTATTTACAGTGATGAAGCGCTTTTCACTAAAAATTACAAGAAACCAATTGTTGCGCATTTTAAGCCCGACTTTGCATACGACTACCTTTTAAGTTGCAACTATATTTGCCACTTTACTGCAATTAAGCGCGACATATTTACAGACATGGGCGGCCTTGACCCGGAATGTGACGGAAGCCAAGACCACGATTTATTTTTGCGTCTCTGTGAAAAATATACGCCCGTCCACATACCGCGCGTTTTATACTATTGGCGTGTGCATGAAAGCTCTACATCGGGTGGAACTGCGGCAAAACCGTACGTACAAGCCGCGGCACAGCACGCAATTAACATGCACCTGCTGCGTACAGGCGCAATTGCAACAGTTGAAAACGGGCTTTACCCCAGCACGTATAAAGTGCAGTATATCATGGAAAAAACACCACTTGTGTCAATTATTATCCCGAATAAAGACCATGTGGGCGACCTTGAAGTTGCACTTAACTCAATTTACAAAAAAACGCTGTACAAGAACTTTGAGATAATTATAGTGGAAAACAACTCAACAGAAAAAGCAACGTTCGATTTTTATAAACAAATAGCAGAAAAACACAATAATATACAAATAGTAAATTATGAAGGCAAATTTAACTTCTCGGCAATTAATAACTTTGGAAGAAAAAGTGCAAATGGAGAATACCTTCTGCTTTTAAACAACGACATAGAAGTTATAAGCGAAGAATGGCTTACAGACATGCTTGCAAGGTGCAGGCAAGATGGTGTGGGAATTGTTGGCGCAAAGCTTTATTACCCGGATAACACGGTGCAACACGGCGGTGTAATAACAGGGCTTGGCGGCTTTGCGGGGCACAGCCATAAATATGCAAAAAGAAGCTCCGGCGGCTATATGTTTCGCCTTTCAACTGTGCAAAATTTTTCTGCTGTTACGGCGGCATGCATGCTTGTAAAAGCTTCTGTGTTTGATGAATTGGGCGGCCTTGACGAGCAATTTACAGTTGCGTTTAACGACGTTGATTTTTGCTTAAGGGTGCGAAATGCCGGTTACCGCATAATATTTACACCGTATGCTGAGCTGTACCATTACGAGAGCAAAAGCCGTGGGCTTGACGAGAAAGATGCGCAAAAATTCAAGCGATTTAACAAAGAGCAAGCACGTTTGATGAAACTTTACGGCGACACATTAAAAAAAGACCCATTTTACAACATTAACTTAACACTGGATACAGAGGACTTTTCAGAAAGTGCGGCGTTGCCTGAATACAAACATTAAAAGCGTTGTACTGCAATAATTTTTTGCTTTAATAAAGCCCTAATAATAAGTTTGCGTTGCAGTAATAAAATGGCAGGGGTAAAATATGCAGCAAATAAATTTACACAGTAATAGTAGCGATGAAGAAAGAGGGCAAAGCACAGAAATATTGCGCGACAAGCTTAATTTGCGCGAATACTGCAAAATGCGTGTAGCCGAACTAGAACAAAATTATACAGACAGAGCATCGGAAATAATATGTGCAAAGCTTTTAAATTTACATCAATATAAAGCTGCAAAAACAGTGTTTTGTTTTGTTGGCACAAAAAATGAAATAGACACGTTAAAATTTATTCAGAATGTGCTTTACGATAAAAAAACTTTGTGTGTGCCACGCTGCATTGCAAAAAACACACAAGAGAGCGGCGATGTGAAAGCTGATGACGATGACAAGGCAGCAAGCAGGAAAAAAGGCAGTGTAAGCGGGATAATGCACGCAAAAAAAGTTGAAAGCACAGGGCAACTTAAAGCAGGATTTTTTGGTATTTTAGAACCGCCGGAAATTGCACCTACAATAAACCCCAATGAAATAGACTTAATTATTTTACCATGCCTTGCGGCAGAGAAAACCGGCGCACGCCTTGGTTACGGCGGTGGTTTTTATGACAGATATTTACAGAATGTGCGTACAGGCTGCGCCAAAATATTAATATGCCGCAATAAATTAATTTTGCCAAACGGCACAATACCTTTGCAACCACACGACGTTTTTGCGGATATGGTAATAAGCGAAGTGCCTGAGTTATAAATACTTAAATAAATTAAAAAGCTGCTAAAATCGGTTTATCAGAACCGGCTTTAGTAGCTTTTGTTTTATGTTTAACACATTTTTTGGCTTAGTGTTTTGCGGCCTTACAGCACGCCGCCTGTATAAATAAAGTTTTTAAACACAATGTTATTGTGGCATATTTTGGAGGTTGGTGTGCCGCGGCAAGCAAAATGCCGAAATAGCACACAAACTATATTTGCCATATGGAAACAGATATCGGAAACATATGGCATTAATTTAGCACAAAATTAAACATCAAGAGTGATTTTTTCGCCCAATATGTTACCATAAGTAGTTAAAACGGGGTTTATTACATTTTGTATATATTCATCTACTTGCCCGGGTGCGCGGCCTATGAACAATTTAGGGTCAAGAAGCTCTTCAATTTCGGCTGAACTCAGAGAGAAAGAGCTGTCATTGCTAATGCGCTGTATCAAGTCGTTTTTGCCTCCCTCTTCCTTAACAACAAGTGCCGCCGCTTGCGAATGAACGCGTAATTTTTCGTGAAGCTCTTGCCTGTCGCCGCCTTTTTTTACGGCGCTCATCATAATATTTTCAGTTGCCATAAACGGCAGTTCAGCCATAACACGCGCATTAACAACTTTTGGGTAAACAACAAGTCCGTCGCATACGTTTATCATTATGTTTAAAATTGCATCAACACCAAGGAATGACTCTGCCACGGCTATGCGCTTGTTGGCACTGTCATCAAGTGTGCGCTCAAACCACTGTGTGCCGGCAGTAAAAGCAGGGTTTAACACGTTGCCCATAACATATCTTGATAGAGCACAAATGCGCTCGCTTCGCATTGGGTTGCGTTTGTATGGCATTGCTGACGAGCCTATCTGATCTTTCTCAAAAGGCTCTTCCATCTCTTTGAAGTTAGCCAAAATGCGAATGTCGTTGGCAAATTTCATTGCACTTTGTGCAATGCCGCTCAGTGCACTTAGCACATTATAATCTACTTTTCTTGAGTAAGTTTGCCCGCTGACAGTTACTGTTTTGGTAAACCCCATCTCTTTTTCAATTTCTTTTTCCACGTTTTTAATTTTTTGCTCGTCGCCTTCGAATAGCTCCATAAAACTGGCCTGTGTACCCGTTGTGCCTTTGCTACCAAGCAGCTCCAGAGACTCAAGCCTAAAGCAAATTTCCTCAAAATCCATGTGGAATTCATTCAGCCACAGCGTTGCGCGCTTGCCCACTGTTGTTAACTGTGCAGGCTGCAAGTGCGTATATGCAAGCGCGGGCATATCCTTGTATTGCACCGAAAAGCTTGCGAGTAAAGACATAACATTTAAAAGTTTGCGCTTCACAGTGTTTAGTGCTTCGCGCATAATAATTATGTCTGTATTATCGCCAACAAAGCAGCTTGTGGCACCAAGGTGTATAATGCCTTTAGCAGAAGGGCACTGTACGCCATATGCGTACACATGGCTCATAACATCGTGGCGGCACTCTTTTTCGCGTTGAATTGCAACGTCGTAATTTATGTCGTCTTTAAATTTCTCAAGCTCTGCAATTTGCTCGTCTGTTATTTCAAGGCCGTTTGCCTTTTCTGCTTTTGCAAGTGCAATCCATAACTTTCGCCATGTTTTGAACTTGTTGTCTTGGGAAAAAATATATTGCATTTCTTTCGAGGCATATCTTGTTTGAAATGGCGAGATATAAGTGTCGTTTTGCATGTCATTCTCCGTTCGATATTATGCTATTTTATATTGTGCTGTGCAAAAAAGCCAACAGCACAGCTTAATTTATTTACACGATGCAAAAGCGTGTTTGTGCTTTAAGCTAAA
>CAYJMH010000009.1:0-56008 GCA_964371535.1 uncultured Bacteroides sp. | reverse complement strand
CTTTTGAACTTCAGGTGAATTGTCAAGCCTTACACGAAGCGAGCCGCCCGCAAGGTTGACTTCAGTAACACAGCCGACACCATCGGCAGTTTTAACAATGCTGCCAAGGCCGGGTGTTACCCTTGCCAAATATTCATATGCCGGCTGTTCATACGCAAGGCAGCACATAAGGCGGCCGCATGTGCCGCTTATTTTTGCCGGGTTTAAAGATAACCCTTGTAATTTAGCCATTTTAATACTGACGGGCTGAAAGTCTTTTAAAAATTTGCTGCAACAAAATGGTCTGCCGCAAATTCCCAGTCCGCCAATCATTTTACTCTCGTCCCTAACGCCAATCTGGCGCAACTCAATTCTTGTGTGGAACACACCTGCTAAATCTTTTACAAGCTCTCTGAAATCGACGCGGCCATCAGACGTGAAATAAAAAAGGATTTTACTTCTGTCAAGTGTGTACTCGGCATTCACAAGTTTCATGGCAAGCCCATGTTTTGCAATGCGTGCCTCGCACACGGAAAATGCCGCCTTTTCGTCTTCCCTGTTCTGCCTCATTCTGCGTATATCCGCATCGTCTGCAACGCGAAGAACGGGTTTTAGTTGCCCTGTAACAGACGAATCGGGAATTTCGTGCACGCCGTGTGTAACACAGCCACACTCTACGCCACGCACTGTTTCCACAACAACATAGTCGCCTTTTCTTGCCTCGCAATTGCCCGGCGCAAAAAAGTAAACTTTTCCGCCCTTTTGAAAGCTAACATTTATTACTTTAACCATTATAGTTACCGCAAATGCGGTGCTCCTTTTTCTTTTTGCACTTATATGCAAAAGCATACAAGTACTGTTTTTATATTCACGTTTCTGTTTAAAAGCCTTTTTGCCTCGCCACAGTTTTTTATTGTTTTTGCCGCTATGCCTGCGGTGTCTTTCCCTGTAAAGCGGCGCAAATCTGCCGCACACAACTGTGCCAGCATGTCCAGCATTACGCGCGCACTTTGCTTGTCTTTTTCATATTTGCTAATTTTGCAAAGCGCTTTGTATTTGTTTTTTTCATAAAGCGCATCTTTAATTTTTGTTGCATCTTCCAGCGTCTCGGCGCCTTCTTTTTCTGCAATACAATAAGTGCAAAGCCCTATTTTGCCCGCAAAAATATTGGCAAGCTGTGCACTTCTTTCTTTTATGCCGTTTGTGTTTTTAAACGCTTTTTGCAAATATTCGGCACATTCGCCTTCGCTTGGTGCCGTTACAGTATACACATTGCAACGTGAGCGCAGTGTTGGCAAAACAGCGCTTTGTGACGCTGCAGTTAGTATAAAAAGCACATTTTCAGGCGGCTCTTCCAGTACTTTTAGAAGTGCGTTTGCACTAAAGGCGTTAAGGTTTTGGGCTTTTTTTATGTGCACAACCCTGCCGCCCGCACTTAAAGATGTGCCAAAAATGTCTTTTCTGGCAGTGCGAATAAGTTCAACGGGAATATCACCGTTTGCACCCGTGCCCTCTATTACAATATACTCAGGGCTGTTATTTGAAAGCACTTGCTGTGTGCCGTTTCTTTTCGCAATTTCGTCTTTTTCGCCTGCATATAGGTAATCTGCCGCCAAAAGGCGCGCAAGATAATTTGTGCCGGTGCCGCCCTCGCCACACAGTAAAACACTGTGCGCAAACTTTTTGTTGTTTAAGCTTTGTTTTAAGCTATCAACAGTTTGCACATTGCCAACAAATTCATCAAGACACATAAAGTAAATTTAAACCTTTTCAAAGCGCTCAACATTTGTAACAAATATTGTTGCGCCGCCAACTGTAACCTCTAACGGATATGCTGTTGTAACACCAATGCCATAACTAGCAGTGCTGGGTACAACTTCAACGCGTTGTTTTGATTGCGAACTAATTAAATCAATGCAAGCGTCAACTTTTTCATCTTCTGTGCCTATCATAAGCGTAACGTTGCCCGACATTAAAAAGCCACCCGTTGTAGACAGTTTTGTAACAGAAAAGCCCGCCTTTGTTAGTGCACTGTTAACTGCATTTGAATCCTCTTTGTTAACTATAGCCGTAATAAGTTTCACGCTAAATCCCCCTTACAAGATATAATAACATAATATATACACTATACCATATTTTTAACAATTTGCCAAATGTAAAGCGAAAAAGAATTTAAAACTTGTTGTTATTGCGCCAGTCACGCCTAGATTTTGAATATTTAAAGTATTGCTTAATGTGCCTTGTGAAGTTGCCACCGAAGAAAATGAAAAAGTTAATAAGGCTCATAATAATTGCAAAACGCGTTGCCCAGCCGCTCATAATAAACTGGAACGCCATAAGTGCTGCCGAAACAAAGCCAAGGTATTTTATTTTTACGGGCAACACAAAAAACAGCATTATTTGCATGTTGGGGTACAGCATTGCAAAGGCAAAGAAAAGCGAAAGGTGAAGCTGTTCTGTTGTAATAAAGTAGTAACCGCCAGGAAAAATAATATAGTATATTAAGCCAGCAATTAACGCACCAATAATGCCAAGAAGATAATAAATATTGAATTTGAATGAGCCCCAGTTGCGCTCTAGCGTTGAGCCAATGAAGTAGTAGAAATAAAGTGCTATTGCAAGGAAAATAGGGCTTGATGCAGTAGACGGCACAAAAATAAACGTGATTATGCGCCAAACTTCGCCTTGAAAAATTAAGGTCCATGAAAGTGCAAGGCGGCTTGCAATTTGTGCCGCCGGCGCAAACATGTTTGCAAAATAAACCATTGCTTGCCCTAATACAACAACAAGCATTAAATTTTCTATTGCGTATTTGCGATATTTATATTCCAGTTTGTAAAGCCATTTCAAAATAAAAACCCTCTCATAATAAATATATTTTCAGTGCGGCCTAGGCGGTGTATACACCAGTGTTAATCCGGCTACTTTTGACAATTTTTCCGCCCAACTGCGTTGCAAAATTCACACTACAATAAAAAGTGCTTCATTTTTCGTCTTTGTATAACAAAAAAATCGCTCAAAACATGTGCGTTTCAATTTGCGCAGACGGCGAACAAAAAATTCTTTAATGTTACAACATTAATTTATAGCTTCAAACAAATTATTAGTTTGCTTGTTACTACATATTTTACCAAATTCGCGTATATAATTCAACAATGAGTTATGAATAAAATGTAACTAAAAATTTCAATGTTAATAATTACAGCCAAAAAATGGGTGTTTTCAACACTTTCAACATAGTTTTCAACAAAAACAGTTGAAAAGTCAATATACAATGTGTAAAACTCTGTTGAAAAGTTGAAAACTGTTGAATAAGCTTAAGTATAAATAGTGTATGCAATACGCGCACAATTTACACACATACAAAGCATGTTTTATGCATAAATATATTAAAGGCGGTTATAAAAACTACATGTTGTCGCAATATTTTAGTGTGATGGCGGGGCAAAACAAATTTCTGCCGCCAAAAAGTTTATAAAACAGGGGGCTTTGTAAGCAATGACAAAACACACTTACGCCAAAAATGCAGCAGTGCTAACGGCAACAGGCTTTTTGCTTCGTGCAATTGGCATGTTCTTTAGAATTTACTTTGCAGGGCTTATAGGTGCGGCCGGCATGGGGCTTTTTCAGCTAATTGCAACAGTATATGCACTTGCAGCCACTTTTGCAACTGCCGGCCTTAGCGTTGTGGCAACGCGCATTACAAGCGAGCAAAGCGTAAAAAACATTGGCGGCTTAAAAACCGCAATGCGGCATGTGTTGATGTTAGGCATTGTTTTGGGCGGTGGCGCATTTATTATTCTGTTTGCGTTTGCGCCGCTAATTGGCACATATATATTACACGATGAAGCTGCTGTTTTACCGCTTCGAATACTTGCGCCAAGCCTGCCGTTTATGGCGCTGTCGGCGGTGTTGCGCGGCTATTTTTTGGCTGTAAAACGCGTGGGGCCTAATGTACGTGCGCAGCTTTTTGAACAAGGAGTGCGCATAGTTGTTGTAATGTCGCTTTTAGCAATAATTGGGCAAGCGCCGGTTGCAGTAAGTGTTGCGGCAATTGTGGTAGGCAACACTGTAAGCGAGGCATTCAGCTGGGTGTACCTTCATTTTTGCTACAACAGTGCAATTAAAAAGCTACAAAACAAAAAGGCAAGCTATGGCATTTCACGCATTGGCGCTATGCTTGCGCCAATAGCAGCGTCACAATACTCAACGGGAACACTGCGCGCAATTGAGAACATAATGGTGCCGTTTTGCCTTGCAATTTTTATAGGCAGCCGTGAAATAGCCGTTGAACAATTTGGCGCACTTAAAGGCATGGCTATTCCTGTGCTGTTTTTCCCATTTTCGTTTATAGGCACACTGGCAACACTTCTTTTGCCCGACATTTCAACAGCATATGTGCAAAACCATGTAAGTGTGTTGCGGCGGC
Organism: uncultured Bacteroides sp.; assembly: GCA_964371535.1. Taxonomy (GTDB): domain Bacteria; phylum Bacillota; class Clostridia; order Oscillospirales; family Ruminococcaceae; genus Ruthenibacterium. The sequence continues at coordinate 51,600 of CAYJMH010000009.1, read as the reverse complement.
TTGTTGCAAGGGTTTTGCTTCTAACAATAAGTGTTTCTGTGCTTGCAGGTGGGCTGTTTACTGTTTTCTCAAGCGAAATTGCGCTTATACTTTACAACAGCAAAGAAATAGGCTTTTACTTACAAATATTGGGGCCGCTAACGCCGTTTATGTATTTGGAAAGTATGGTAGACGGCATATTAAAAGGTGTGAACGAACAAGTGGCAACATTTCGCTATACTGTTTTTGATTGCGTAATACGCATAGTTTTAATTTACTTGCTTTTGCCGCACTTTGGAATAATGGGCTTTTTGTATATTATGGTATTCTCGAATTTATTTACGTGTCTTTTAAACCTAAGGCGGTTACTTCGCGTTTGCCAAATAAAATTTAAATGGCGAGAGTATTTTGCAGGGCCTGTGCTGGCGGCCGTTATTTCGGGTGCTTCTTATTATGCACTTGTGCTGTTGCCGTTTGTGGGTGGGCTTGGCCTGCTTTACAAAACAATAATTGGCGGTGTCATATTCACTGCTGTTTATATGCTTGCTTTGCCTGCGTGCACAGGGGTTAAAATATCACAGATTGTGTCAAAATAACAAAGTTGAAAGCCTGAAAACCTTAGAGCTGCCGGCAAGCAAAAATGTTGACGACACTTTTGTGAAGGGAACTGTGCCGATAACTATACGCTTGCAACCACTATATAAGTATATGGCACATGTTTTGTGCGTTAAAAAATGTTGAGACAAAACACAGCATTATCAATTTAAAAGTGCTGTTCTTTTTCGCTGAATTTACAGCGTATACTTCCTGTCAGCGTTTCTGTACTGAACAGCCTCGCTTATATGATACTCGTCGATAATATCACTGCCTGCTAGGTCTGCTATTGTTCTGCTTACTTTAAGAACTCTGTCATACGCACGTGCACTCAGCCCCATTCGTTGAAAAGAAGTTTTAAATATATTTTGCGCCTTTTGCGTTAATACGCAAGTTTTTTTTACCATCTCGCCCGTCATTTGTGCGTTGCAACGTATATTTGTGTTTTCAAAACGCTTTGTTTGTATTTCCCGTGCCTTTAAAACACGCTGTAAAATGTCTGCACTGCCCTCGTTTTGTGCCTTGCCGGCAAGTGCGTCATAGTCCACGGGCATTACATCGCACTGCAAATCAATACGGTCAAGAAGCGGGCCCGAAATATGGTTCAAATATCGCTCAATAGCGCTTTTAGTGCATGTGCATTCATGCACAGGGTGGCCCAAGTTTCCACAGGGACAAGGGTTCATGGCGGCGGCGAGTATAAAATTGCACGGGTAAGTTGCATTGCCTGTGGCACGGCTTATAGTAAGTGTTTTATCCTCTAAAGGTTGCCGCAATATTTCAAGCACATCGCGCTTAAATTCGGGCAACTCGTCTAAAAATAAAACGCCGTTGTGGGCAAGGCTGACTTCTCCCGGAATGGGTGGGCTGCCGCCGCCTGCAAGCCCTGCCGCACTTACAGAGTGGTGCGGCGAACGAAACGGCCTTTGCGTTATAAGCCCCGTGAAATCGCCGCTGAGGCCGGACACAGAGTAAACTTGAGTGCACTCAATGGCCTCTTGTTTTGTAAGCGGTGGCAATATACCCGGAAGGCGTTTTGACAGCATGCTTTTGCCGGTGCCCGGTGGGCCTATAAGCAAAACATTGTGCCCACCACTTGCGGCTATCTCCATAACTCTGCGCGCCTCAATTTGGCCAAAAACATCTGAAAAGTCGTGTATATTCTCGTGTGGTTTTGCAGTGTATTTGGCGCTTACCTCAAGTCCTATCATGTTTTCTTGCTTTAAGTGGCTTAAAAGCTCTGCGGCTGTTTTTACACCGTAAATATCAATGCCGTCAACAGCTGCGGCTTCTGCTGCATTTTGCACAGGCACAAAAAGCTGTTTTATTCCTGCTTGCTTTGCCGCAATTGCCATTGGCAAAACGCCGCTTACACTGCGCACCGTGCCGTCCAGCGAAAGCTCGCCAACAAAGGCGCTGTCTTGTGGTATTGCTTTTATTTGCTCGCTTGCGGCAAGTATGCCAAGGAAAATGGGCAAGTCATAAACAGGGCCTGTTTTTCGTATGTCCGCAGGGGCAAGGTTAACAACAATTCTGCACTGTGGCATTTTAAAATGGCAGTTTCCAAGTGCGCTTTTTACCCTGTCGGCAGACTCTTTAACGGCGCTGTCAGGCAGGCCAACAATTTGCATGTGTGGCAGGCCGTTTGCCGTGTCTACCTCCACATCAACGGCAAAACCGTTAAGTGCAAAAACGCCCAGGCTACTTATGTGTGCAAACATAAAATCACACCCTTTTGTGGTATTTATATTTTATTTTATGGCGTGGCAACGAAATACCCACACGCCAATTTATAATAGCCTAAAGCTATTATAAATGTAAGTATAATACAATTATATATTTATAACAAGTTTTATAGTGTTTAATTACTATAATTTGTAAAATATAGCAGTTTAAATATGTTTCGTTTGACACATTTAACATACATGTAGTAAACTAATACTAGTTATAATAACTTGGCATAATATATTGAAACGGAGAACATGAAATGTACAACGAACAATATGATATTTGGAAACAAAAGGCAACTGATGATGCCGACTTAACAAAAGAGTTAAATGATATTACAGGCAAAGGCGACGAGATAAAAGACAGGTTTGCTGCAACGCTTGCTTTTGGCACGGCAGGCCTTAGGGGCGTGCTTGGTGCAGGAACAAACCGTATGAATATATACATGGTGCGCAAGGCAACACAAGGGCTTGCGAATTTTCTTAATGCACAAAACGGAAATGGAAAAAGCAGCGTTGCAATTTCTTACGACAGCCGTATTAAAAGCGACGTTTTTGCAAAAGAGGCCGCTTGTGTGCTTGCCGCAAACGGAATAAAAGCGCATATTTACAACCAGCTAATGCCTGTGCCGGCACTAAGTTTTGCAACAAGAGAGCTAAAATGTGACGCAGGCATTATGGTTACTGCAAGCCATAACCCGGCAAAATATAACGGCTATAAGGCATATGGCCCTGACGGCTGCCAAATGACAGAGGACGCGGCAAATGGCGTGTACGAAGAGATGAAAAAGACAGACGTCTTTGAAGATGTTAAACTTGTTTCTTTTGATGACGCTGTTAAAAGCGGCGACATACAGTATATTTCTGACGAAGTAATTGAAAAGTTGTATAAAAATATTAAAGCGCAAAGCGTGCGAAGCGGCCTTTGCGAAACGGCGGGGCTAAAACTTATTTACACACCGCTTAACGGCAGCGGCAACGTGCCCGTGCGCAGAATACTCTCTGACATAGGCATAAAAGATGTTAGCGTTGTTAAAGAACAAGAGATGCCCGATGGAAACTTCCCGACATGCCCGTATCCAAACCCTGAGATAAAGCAAACGCTTGAGCTTGGGCTTAAAATGGCACAAAACACAGGCGCAGACATGGTGCTTGCAACAGACCCGGACGCTGACAGAGTTGGCACTGCCGTGAAAAACGACAGCGGAACAGACTATGTGCTTTTAACGGGCAACGAGATTGGCGTTTTATTGCTAGATTATTTATGCGCCGCAAAGTGCGAGGCAGGCACAATGCCGAAAGACCCTGTTACTGTTAGCAGTGTTGTAAGCACAAGCCTTGCGCCGGAAATAGCAAAAAATTATGGTGTAGAGCACAGAAGCGTTTTAACGGGCTTTAAGTATATTGGCGAGCAAATTTTGATGCTTGAAGAAAAAGGCGAAGAAGAGCGTTTTATTTTCGGCTTTGAAGAGAGTTACGGCTACCTTGCCGGCACATATGTGCGCGACAAAGACGCAGTTGTGGCAAGCATGCTTATTTGCGAAATGGCCGCATATTATAAATCGCAGGGCTCAAGCGTTTTGAAAAGGCTTGACGAGATATATAAAAAATACGGCTACTATTTGCATAAAATAGACAGCTTTGAATTTGAAGGCCTTACTGGCATGGAGAAAATGAGCGCAATTATGGCAAAATTAAGGCAAAGTGCGCCGCCTGATTTTGCAGGCTATAAAGTTGTGAACATTCAAGATTATGAGACACAGGTTGAAACCGACATACAAAGCGGCGCAACAAAACCAATTACATTGCCAAAGGCAAACATGCTTATTTACACGCTGGACGGCGGCGCAAGTGTTATTGTGCGCCCGTCGGGCACAGAGCCGAAAATAAAGGTGTATTACTCGGCAAAGGCGCAAACACTTGATGAGGCGACAAAAATGTATGAACAGCTTGCAAAAGCGGCGAAGCCAATGCTTTTGGGCGACAACTAATAAATAATGGACGGAGAAAAGATGAAAATTACACTTAAAGGCGGCGTTGTGCGCGAATTTGAGCCAAACAGCGCCGCAGACATAGCAAAGGAAATAGGCGCAGGGCTGTATAAAAGTGCATGTGCCGCAAAAATAAACGGCAAAGTGTGCGACTTGCGCACACATGTTGACAGTGACTGCAAACTTGATATTTTAACATTTGCCGACGAAGACGGAAAAAGGGCTTTTCACCACACCGCAAGCCATATGCTTGCACAGGCAGTTAAAACGCTTTACCCAAACGCCAAATTTGCAATTGGCCCTGCAATTGAAAACGGCTTCTACTATGATTTTGACGTGGAAAAGCCGTTCACGCGGGAGGATTTGGACGCAATTGAAAAAGAGATGAAAAACATATGCAAGCAAGGTTTGCAGCTTGAAAAAATTACGCTTTCGTACGAAGAGGCGAAAGAGTGCATGAAAGACGAACCGTACAAGCTTGAACTTATTGAAGAACACCACGCAAAAGGCGACGCGCTTAGTTTTTATAAGCAGGGCAGCTTTGTTGATTTATGCGCAGGGCCACACCTTATAGGCACAAGTGCGGTAAAGGCAATTAAGCTTACAAGCGCAACCGGCGCCTATTGGCGTGGGGATTCAAACAAGCCCATGCTTTGCAGGGTTTACGGCACTGCTTTCCCGAAAGCAAGCGAGCTTGAAGTTTACCTTGAGGCAGTAGAGCAAGCGCAAAAGCGTGACCACAACAAAATTGGCAGAGAGCTGAAATTTTTCACTACTGCTGACGTTGTTGGCCAAGGGCTTCCTATATTAATGCCAAAAGGCGCAAAGCTTTTTCAAATTCTTAACAGGTATATTCAAGACAAAGAAGAGAATGAATACGGATATGTTTTGACACGTACGCCTATCATGGCAAAAAGCGATTTGTATAAAATTTCAGGCCACTGGGACCATTACCGTGATGGCATGTTTGTGCTTGGCGACGCCGAGGACGAGACAAAAGAGTGCTTTGCACTGCGCCCAATGACATGTCCGTTCCAGTATCAAGTATATTTAAGTGAAAAACACAGCTATCGTGACTTGCCCATTAGATACGGCGAGACAAGCTCACTTTTCAGGAACGAGTCCAGCGGTGAAATGCATGGCCTAATTCGTTTGCGCCAGTTTACAATTAGCGAAGGGCACTTAATTTTAACGCACGAGCAGCTTGAGGAAGAGTTTAAAAACTGTGTAAAACTTGCAAAAGAAGTTATGGACGACATCGGCCTTAGCGAAGACTTGACTTACAGGCTTTCGAAATGGGACGCAGCCAACAAGGAAAAATACATTGGCACGGCAGACGTTTGGGAGCAAACGCAAGACACAATGCGCAATATTCTGGACAGCCTAGGCCTTGATTATAAAGAGGCAGACGGCGAGGCGGCGTTTTATGGGCCGAAGCTTGACATACAAATAAAGAACGTATATGGCAAAGAAGACACGCTTATTACGGTGCAAATAGACCCATACCTTGCCGAGCAATTTGGCATGACTTATGTTGACACAAGCGGCAAAGAGGTGTACCCGTTTATTATACATCGCACATCTCTTGGCTGTTACGAGCGCACAATTGCACTGCTTATAGAGAAATACGGCGGGGCACTGCCCGTGTGGCTAAGCCCCGAACAAGTGCGCATTATACCTGTTAGCGACACTTACGCAGACTATGCAAACAGTGTTTTAACAGCACTTAAAAAGGCGGGCATACGCGCAGAGGCAGATTATCGCAGCGAAAAAGTAGGCTATAAAATTAGGGCAGCGCAACTTGAAAAAGTACCATATATGCTTGTGGTGGGTGAAAAAGAAGTTGAGGCAAAAAACATATCCGTTCGTGCACGCAAAGAGGAAAACGGCGGCGTTATGAGCGTTGAAGAGTTTATAGCCAAAGTGAAAAACGACGTTGAGACAAAGGCGAAATAAAAAAATAGGGCTGTTGCGAGACAAAAAAGTTTCGCAACAGCCTATTAGATAGTGTCATTATTTTATATAATAAAGGCACAATATATTGAATTAATGTTTAACAGGTGCACTATTATGATAAGAAAACTAAAAAGTCACGACTTAGTGTCAACATTTACACAGCTTGAAGGCAACCCTAAATGGTCGCTTATAACTGAGCCGTTGTGGTTCATACCGTACTCGCTTTTCAGCCCGTTTGCAACGCTTTACATGACGTATTTTGGCATTACAAGCGCACAAATAGGCATAATTATTTCGGTTGGTTTCCTTTTACAAGTTGTTTTTTCACTTGCGGGTGGTGTTATTACAGACAAACTGGGAAGGCGCGTTACCACATTCTGGTTCGATTTTATAGCGTGGAGCATACCGTGCTTTATTTGGGCGTTTGCGCAAAATTTTTGGTGGTTTTTAATTGCTGCTGTAATAAATTCTATGTATCAAATAACAAACGCATCGTGGAACTGCCTTTTTATTGAGGACTGCCCGGCAAAGCACCTTACAAACGCATTCACGCTTATTCAAATTTGCGGCATGTTGTCGGTGTTTTTCTCGCCCATCGCAATTATTCTTGTAGATGTATACTCCGTGCAAAGCGTTGTGAGTGTTTTGTATTTCATCTCGGGCATTTCTATGTCTATGAAATTTTTGATTTTATTTATTTACGGCGGCGAGACAAAAGTAGGTAAACAGCGCTTGGCAGAGACAAAAAACGTATCATATTTTACACTTTTTAAGGGGTATGCGGGCGTTGCAAAAACTGTTGTGCGCAATGCAAACATGCGCTTTGTTGTAGTTTTTATGGCGCTTACAAACATAATTTTAATAGCAGTGCAAAACTTTTTTTCGCTGTATATAACACAGTACTTGCACCTAAGTGAAAACCTTGTGCCCATTTTTCCAATGGTGAGAACAGCAGTAATGTTGGTGTTTGTTGTTGCACTTCAAAATGTTATTAACAAAATGCAAATGAAAAAGAGTTTAATGTTTGGCTTCATTCTTTTTGTTATAAGCCATGTTGTACTTTTACTTGCACCCGAAAAGAACTTAACGCTTGTTGTGGTTTACACAGTGCTGGAGGCTGCGGCGCACGCAACAGTGTTCCCCAGAAAAGACGCGCTTATGGCGTTTTACGTTTTCAGCAAAGAGCGCTCACGCGTGATGGCACTGTTTAACACAGGTATGATACTTATTTCATCGCCGTTCGGTTACATTGTTGGCGCACTTTTTGCAAGGCACGCAACATACCCGTTTATTTTTAACATTATTATTTTTGCACTTTGCATGGTGTGCGTTTTAAAGGCAAGTGCCGTTGCAAATTACGACAGAGACGCACTTGGCAAAGCACAGTGAAATGCGTGCCATGAATTTAAATAAAAAGCACAGCAAAAATTTGCTGTGCTTTTGTAAAGTCTTTGTTTGTAAGCTTTTATATTTCAAACACGTTTCTAGCCTTAAAGCAGGTCAACAAGTGCAGTTACATCTTGCTGCGTTGTTGCCCAACTTGTGGCAATGCGCACTACCGTGTGCGTGTCGTTTACTCTCTCCCATACTTGCACTGCCGCTTTTTCGCTTATGCGCGTTAAGGCGGCATTTTCTATTATAACAAAAACCTGGTTTGTGGTGTTCTCACTAAACAGCTTGTATCCTTTTTCTTTAAGCGCACTGCGTAATACATCGGCATATTGTACGGCGTTTTGTGCAAGTTTTACATACAAATTGTCTGTAAAAAGCACATCAAATTGTATGCCAAGCAAAAAGCCTTTTGCCAAAAGTGCGCCGTGCTGCTTTGTAAGCGTGAAAAAGTTTTTTGCATATTTTGTGTTGCTTATAACAATTGCCTCGCCAAAAAGTGCGCCGGTTTTAGTGCCGCCTATGTAAAAAACATCGCATAGGCGGGCTAGGGTTTCAAGCGTAACATCGTTGTTTTTTGCGGCAAGCGCATAGCTTAAACGTGCGCCGTCACAAAAAAGGGCAAGCTCATATTCATCGCAAACTTTGCGCAATGCCGCAAGTTCGCCTTCTGTGTAAACGTCACCGTTCTCTGTGGGTTGTGATATATAAACGGCCTCAGGCTGCACCATATGCATGTTTGTTTCATCGCCCCAAAAGCCCTGCATGTACGTTTTAACATCAGTGGCGCAAAGCTTGCCACTTTGTGCGCTTTGCATAGAAATAACTTTGTGGCCGCCGTGCTCAATGGCGCCTGCCTCGTGCACACTAATGTGACCTGTATGTGCGGCAATAACACCGCCGCAACTTGACAAAACAGCACTCAGTACTAGTAAATTCGCCTGTGTGCCACCAACAACAAACTGCACATGCGCATTTGGTGCATTGCATGCATCTTTAATTTTTTGGCGTGCGTTCTCGCTTATTTTGTCGGTGCCATAACCCGTGTGGTTCACATAATTCTCGGCACTTATTCTCTCAATAATTTCAGGGCATGCGCCATTAGTATAGTCGCTTTGGAAATTTAACATAACATTTAACATTCCTTATCTTATTATTAATTTTAAAGTCTCGACATCGTGTTCGGTAAGAACAATTTCGGTGTCAATTGTCGCACCTTTTTCGTTTTTCATTGAAATGTTAAGAACATTTCCGGCTTTGATAAAATCGCTAGCAAAATTTTTGAAAAACGGCAAAATGTTCGGATGTTGCGTCAATATTTTTTGCTTGCGCTTTTTAAGCCCGGCTAAAACAGATATGTTAATCAAAATATACCCCCTAAATATATTGTGCACATACAATATATATGCCGCATATATGTGATAAAATACCTGTTTTTGCGTTTGTTTTTTGATTAACTCGGTGTCAATACTTTCTAAATTCGCCCTTTGGCTTCTTTGTACCTAAGTGGGGAAACACCCGTTACGCTTTTAAATACCTTTGTATAATAACTTTGGTCTTCAAAGCCCATCATCTGCGCAATGTCCGACATGCGCATTTCAGGCTGCAAAAGTAGCGGCTTGCTTTTTTCAATGCGTAAGCGGTTAACATACTTTGTAAACGTCTCGCCCTTCTCGCGCTTGAAAATTCTGCTGAAATATGCCGGCGACAAATAAACCATGCTGGCAACGTCTTCAAGCTTTATTTTCTCGGTGCAATTAGCACGCAAATACATGTCTGCCTTACGCATAACGTCGGCGTGTTTTACGTCTATATAACTAAAAACATTATCCATAACTTTGTTTAGCGCACCGGCCAGCCATGTGCAAAGTGCATCGGGCGTGGTTAAGTTTGTTATTGTGTCAAGGTAGCCCTGCGTAAGCTGCATGGTATAAGCAGAGTCTGCGCCGGAATCTATTGCAGTGCGTGATATTAAAACGAGCAATTCGTAAATGCGCGCCTTTGCAGTTGAAAGCTTGCCGCCGCTTGAAAAAAATATATAGCCGAACAGCTCGTTCAAATACTTTTGTGCACCTTGCCTGTCCGCACTTGCAACGCAGTTTAACAAATTGCGCTCTGTGTCAAACGGGTACGGCTTTGCGCCCTGTGCGCCCTTAAGCTGCGATATGTACGCGGAAACTTGCCCCTGTATTGCGTCGCCCTCCTGTGCGGATAGCATACGATTGGCCTCGTAAATATTGTTCATAAAACCCGTGGCCATGAATAAAAGCGTGGACAGGCTGTTGATTTTTTGCGCCGGAACATTCGGCAGCTTGTGTAAAAGGCGTATTACCTTTTCCCTGTCTGCATTTGTTAAGTCTACCATTTGTGCAAGCTCGCCGTCAATATAATCTTGTATGTCTACCATTAAAAGTGGGCCGGCAGTAATTTTTGCAGCTCCACCCTCTTGCCCAAATATTGGCGAGACAAAACATGCAAGCCCCATATGGCAAAAATAAATGTACTTTCCGCCAAAGCGTTCTGCCTGTGACATGCCGTATATGTGCGTTTGCCTGCATTGCTCTTTCTTTATATTGGCCGCCGCGCATATCTCACAAGAGGCAAGCCCATAGCCGTTTTCTGCCAAAACTCTGCCGCTTGTATCTGTTACGGCGCACCCAATGCCACCTGCATCACAAAAAGCCTCGGCACACTCTTTTGCCAACTTCAAAATAAGGTCTCCGTCATTTTGCACTTTTTAAGCCCCCTTCTTTTGTGTGTTTTGCACAGCTAAAAAACAAACATTTTTGGTAATATTTTGTCATGTTATAAGAATAGTCAAAAAAAGCAATTTTGTCAAGCTGTTTTGCGCAAAAAATTACCAAACACAGCATGATATTACAAGAAAAGTGAAAAGAATAAGTTTATATTAAACTAGAAAAAAGTAAAAGTGAAAAGTTTTTACAATAATTAAAAAATAACGGAGGCTATAACTATGAGCATATTTAATGAGATTTCTGAGAACCTACAAATAGGCAAAGCAAAAATAGTGAAGGAGCTTGTACAGCAGGCAATAGACGAAGGGCTTTCTGCAAAAGACATATTAGACCAAGGATTGTTGAGCGGCATGAGCATTATTGGCGAAAAATTCAAAAACAACGAAGTGTTTGTACCGGAAGTACTTGTTGCCGCACGTGCAATGAACATGGGCGCTGCACTTTTGAAACCACTTCTTGCCGAGAGCGGTGTTCAAGCAACAGGCAAAGTTTGCATTGGCACAGTTAAGGGCGACTTGCATGACATTGGCAAAAACCTTGTAAAAATGATGCTTGAGGGCAAAGGCCTTGAAGTTATAGACCTTGGCACAGACGTGTCACCTGAGCAATTTGTTCAAACAGCAATTGATGAGAAGTGCCAAATAATTTGCTGCTCTGCACTGCTAACAACAACAATGGGCGTTATGCAAGACGTTGTTAAAGAAGCAGAAAAAGCAGGCATACGCGACAGCGTTAAAATTATGATTGGTGGCGCACCTGTAACACAAAACTATTGCGACCAAATTGGCGCAGACAGCTTTACACCTGACGCCGCAACTTGTTCAGACGTTGCAGTAAAACTTTGCACCGCTTAATTTTTAAAATTTTACAAATATAAATTGTGCCGCATTATTAAAGGCACATCATTAATATTGCAAACGTACACTGTTACGTGACGTTCTGCGAAAATTTTACAAAACAAAATAATTAACAAAGGCGCACATAGCGGTGCGCCTTTGTTGAAACAGCGTATTTATGACGGTTTTTAAAAGGCACCGCATGCATGCCTTTATTAAGTGTACCCAAAAATAATGTTACCTATAAACAAAGAAAAATATATAGTAGTTTCGAAAAAACAATTTAATTTATTAAAGGAGAAAACAACATGACTGAATATAAAACACCAAAAGAACTGCTTTTTGCCACACTTAGAAACGAAGTGACACCAAGGGCGCCGTGGGTGCCGTTTGCAGGTGTGCACGCCGGCAAACTTACAGGCGTAGATGCCACAAAAATACTTGTAGACGAAGAAGAACTTGTTAAAGCGCTGCTTGAAGTTAATAAGCTGTACAAACCGGACGGCCAGCCTGTTGTTTTCGACTTACAGCTAGAGGCTGAAATTCTTGGTTGTGATTTAGTTTGGGCAAAAGACGGCCCACCAAGCGTTGCAAGCCACCCACTTGAAGAGACAATGACAGTGCCGTGCGAGTGCACACTGCCAACGCCTGAAAGCGGACGTATGCCACTTGTGCTAAACGCAATGCGCCGCATGAAAAAAGAAGTTGGCGACACAACAGCACTATACGGCCTTTTTTGCGGCCCGTTCACACTAGCAAGCCATTTACGTGGTAACGACATTTTCATGGATATGTTCGACGATGAAGATTATGTAAAAGATTTGCTGAAATTTTGCGTAGAGTGCGGTAAGCGCATGACAGACATGTTTGTAGATGCCGGCATGGACGTTATTGCAATTGTAGACCCACTTGTATCACAAATTTCAAGCGACCACTTTGAAGAATTCTTATCAGAGCCGTTCTCAGAATTGTTCAGATACATTCGCGAGGAGAAAGAAGTATTTTCGTCGTTCTTCGTTTGCGGCAACGCAACAAGAAACCTAGACGTTATGTGTAAAACAAACCCTGACTCTATATCTGTTGATGAGAACGTTGACATTTTGGCGGCAAAAGAAATTTGTGACAAGTATGACGTTGTAATTGGCGGCAACATACCATTAACAAGTGTTATGTTGCACGGCACACAGCAAGACAACATGAAGTACGTTGTGGACATGCTTGCAAAAGTGAAAGAATACAAAAACTTTATAGTAGCGCCCGGCTGTGACATGCCGTTTGATGTGCCTGTGGAGAACACAATAGGAGCAACACAAGCAGTTTTACAAACAGAAGAGACGGCAAAAATGGTTGAGAATTACGTTAGCGGAACATTCGACATTGACGTTGAGCTGCCTGATTATGCAAACCTTGAAAAGCCACTTGTAGAGGTGTTTACACTTGACAGCTTAACATGCGCCGCATGCACATACATGATGGGCGCAGCAAACGTTGCAAAAGAGACATATGGCGATGAAATTGATGTTGTTGAGTATAAATTTACGGAAAAAGAGAACATTGCACGCTGCATGAAAGTTGGCGTTAAGAACTTGCCAAGCATTTATGTGAACGGCGAGTTGAAGTTTTCGTCTATAATACCATCGAAAGAAGAACTAGAGGGCGTTATTAATGCCGCAAAGGGATAAATATATAAGGAACGGTAACTTTTAGTGATAAAATTTTACCTTGTAACGGGTTTTTTGGGTGCAGGCAAAACAACTTTCTTGAAGAATTTTTTGCGGCTGCTTGCACCCAACCGCCTGCATGTTATTATAAATGAATTTGGTAAACAGGGCGTAGACGGAACAATTCTCAGCGAAGTGGGTGCGGCACTTGACGAGATAAACAATGGTTCTATTTTTTGCACGTGCCGCCTTGATAAGTTTGAGAGTGTTTTAAACGATGCAATAAGCAAGAAGCCCGACATTATTGTTGCAGAGGCAAGCGGCCTTGCAGACCCAACAGCCGTAAGCAGCGTTATGCGCGAATTTACAGGCCTTGAATACATGGGAAGCATTTGTTTGGCCGACGCCGTGCGGCTTGAAAAAGTATACGATACAGCGCAAGTTTGCAAGCGTCAGCTTGCTGTTTCAAGCCTTGTTTTGTTAAACAAAACAGATGTTGCAACGCAAGAACAGTGCGAAACAAGCATTGGCTTAATAAACGAGGCAAGCCCGGCAGCCCATATAGAAAAAACAGTATTTGGCAACTTTGAAAAAGAATGGCTGGCACATGTTGTGCCCAGTGCAGACATTGAGGGCGCAATTTTGGCGAAAGACATAACGCTGCAAAAACACACGCTTGTAGTAAGCGAAGAAATTGATAAGACAGCGCTTAAAAGTATGCTTACAATGATGTGTGATGCCACATACAGAATGAAAGGTTTTGTTAAGACAACAGACGGTGTTTTTCACGTTGACTGCACAGGGCCGGACATACAAATTAAGCCGTGGCAAAAAAGCGCAGACAACAAAATTGTCCTTCTTGCCGGCAAGGGCATGCCACTTAGGCAAAGCCTGAAAAAGGTAAATGAATGGTATAGCGCACTAATAATAAACGACTGATGAAAGCAAAATGTGCGCCGTTTAAAACAGGGCTGAAAAGAATTCTCACGCAGCAAAAAGAAAATGTTGGCGAAACAACACAAATAGCACAAAGAATGAAGCACTGGCCAAATAAAATATGAATGTTAAGTGAGGCAAAAAACATGCAAGAAAAAATGAGCAAGCAAGACACAGAGGCAATTATAGAAAAATTGCAACAATTCGGTGTGTTCAAAACAGGCATTGTAGCCGTTAAAGACATTGTGTTCGACCCCGCATTTCGCAAACTTTGCGAGAGCAACTCTTGCGGTAAATACGGAAAATGTTGGACATGCCCGCCCGATGCAGGTGAAATAAACGAGCTAATTGCACAAGCAAAGCAGTTTGACGAAGCCGTAATTTACCAAACTGTTGGCGAGCTTGAAGACAGCTATGATTTTGAGGGCATGATGGCAGCAGGTGAAGTGCACAATAAAATTACACAAAAGCTGCAAAAAGTAACGGCGGAAATGGACGTTAACCCAAGTTTGCACTTAGGCGCCGGCGGCTGCAAAGTTTGCGAAAGATGCGCAAAAGCGACTAATGAGCCATGTAGGGTGCCGCGCCTTGCAATTAAAAGCCTTGAGACATTTGGAATTGATGTGTCTCAGCTTTCACGTTTGGCCGGCATGAAGTACATAAACGGGCAAAACACTGTCACATATTTTGGCGGCTTTTTCTATAATAAGTAAACAACAGCCTGCAGTGCTTATAATTTGTAAATATAAGCACTGCGTTTTTTACAAGGCCAAAACCACAAAAAATTTTAAACTATTTTTAATGCTTTTGTATTGACATTAATTTAAAGGTGTGTTAATATATATGCTGTGTTTAAAATGTTTAAATGCATTATACGGAGATGTGTCCGAGTGGTTGAAGGAGGCGGTCTTGAAAACCGTTAGCTGTAACAGGCTCGTGGGTTCAAATCCTACCATCTCCGCCAGAACCTTGTAGATTTATCTACAAGGTTTTTTTGTATTTTCGCCAAACCAATGTAATTCGACCACGTTATGGTTATATCGATTTGGCCAGCAACTAAAAAACCAATATAAACACGCATTATGCGTAAAAGGTGAATGATTATGGAAAGTGAAAACACGAAAAATATAGTAAATATAAACGTTAATGGGCTGTTTGATTTGCAGGTGCCAACAGGCACGCTGTTAAGCGATGCGCTTAACATTAGCGGTGCGCATAAAATCCAGGCGCACAGCCTTGACATGCCGCCCATGCCTTGCGGCGGCATGCGCCGCTGTAAAAAGTGCAAAGTAAAAGCAAGCGGTGGGCTTACTTTAATGTCACAAGAAGAACAAAGCGCCCTTACGCCTAAGGAAATTGAACAGGGTGTGCGTTTTGCATGTTATTGCAGTGTTGTTGGAAATTGCCGGGTTTTTCTTGAGAACGAGGTGCAAGTGAAAGTGAAATCTGACGGTGAATTGCCACAGTTTGAAATAAAACCGACCTTTGAAGAATACGGCACAGCATTTGACATTGGAACAACAACTATTGCGGCGCACCTTTACGGAAAAAACGGTGAGCTTTTAAGCAAAACAACAAGTGAAAACCCACAAACGCAATATGGCGCAGACGTAATAACGCGTATTGGTTTTGCACTTGAATGCGACGAAAACGCAAACGTGCTGGCAAGCAGTGTAAGGAATAAAATTTGCGAATTAGTAAGCGAAATGTGCGAAAAAGCAAACATTTTGCCTGCACAAATTGACAAAGCTGTTGTAGTGGGCAACACAACAATGCTGTACCTTTTAGCTGGGCGTTGCCCCAAAAGCTTGTCTTGCGCACCTTTTGACGCAGATTTTTTGTTTGATACGCACATAAGTGCAAAGGAACTTTCCCTTAACATAGAAAACGCAAGCGTGTATTTTCCACCTTGTATTTCGGCGTTTGTGGGCGCAGACATAACGTCGTCTGTATTGGCAAGCGGAATGTGCGACGATAAACACACAAGCTTACTTGCGGATATTGGGACAAACGGCGAAATTGCACTGTGGCATGAAGAGAAGCTTGTGTGTTGCTCTACCGCCGCAGGCCCGGCATGTGAGGGCGCAGGAATAACAATGGGAATAAGCGGCCAAAGCGGTGCCATTGACCATGTGTTTGTTGACGACGACAACAAAATAACAGCACATGTAATTGGCGAAACTGTACCAAAAGGCATATGCGGAAGTGGTGTTATTGACGCAATTGCGTGCCTTTTGAAAATAGGGGACATTGATGAAACAGGATTTATGGAAGACGACGAAGTTGTAATATTGCCGCCCGTTGTAATAACGCAAAAAGATGTTAGAATGATACAGCTTGCCAAAAGTGCAATTTGTGCAGGCATTGAGACAATGGCAGAAGAAAAAGGCCTTGAAACAGACGATATAACATGTTTTTATATTGCAGGTGGTTTTGGAAGCTATCTTGACATAAACAGCGCCGCACACATAGGCCTTGTGCCAAACGGCACACAGTACAAGGCAAAAGTACTGGGTAATGCTGCATTAATGGGCGCTTGTGCCATGCTATTGTCAGAAGAAATGGCGCTAAAAGCGGCTGAAATTGCGCGAAATGCACAGGCGGTAGATTTATCAACCAGCAGTATTTTTAACGATAAATATACAGAGGGTATGTTTTTTTAATTGTGAATTATGACATATCAACAGAAAAATTTGGCACAAGGTTAAGTATTTATTGTGTTTTGCTATTGCACAATAACGCATTTTAATGTACAATAGTTATATATTATTTAGAATTAGGGGGACTATGCCAATGAGTGAGAAAAAAACGTCTGTCTTTACGCTATACGATGACAGAGATAAAGAGATTAAGCTTATTTTATCTGATGTGTACAGTGCGCTTAAAGAAAAGGGCTATAATCCCATCAACCAAATAGTCGGTTATATTTTATCGGAAGACCCAACGTATATTACAACATACCAGGGCGCAAGAACAAATATGCGTAAAATTGACAGGGACGATTTGCTTCAGGCGCTTTTGAAGCACTATTTGTCAGAGTAAATGCATTATAAATTGTGCGTTGTTTAGCCGGAACATGCAAAGAAAAACGTTTTGCAACGCACAGCATAGTTGTGTGCATTTATGCACTTTAAGAAGCAGTTTTGCGCATATTGCGCGTAAATTATAAGGAGTATTTATTGATGGCTTTTAAACCCACACTTATGTACAAAGGCAGGCCGCTTGTTCGCAGTAAAAACGACATTTATTACGGCAACCCTGAAGACCCATATGTAATATTTATGCAAGTTCTTACAACAGTGAAAACAGACGAAGGTGCTGAAGTTGCAGACCGTATACACATAACGCTTTTGTCTACCGACATTGCAAAGCCGCCAATTGAGCGCATGATTAAACAAAGCGACAAAAACGGCCTTTTTAATGCACTTGATATAGGTGTAATATGGCTAGAGCGAGCACTTGCAGACGCAAAATAGAAAGCAACATTTTAATTTGCGGCTTATAATTATGTTTAAGGCGGAAATAAATAACCGCCTCATGTAAAAAATTAAATGCACTCGCCGTATTTCAAAAAACGGTGGGTGCTTTTGTGTCAAAACAGAAAAACAGGCACACATGCTGTTTATATATTATTTTATTTTGGCACAGAAATGCAATAAAAAAGGAACAATATGCTTTTGAGTTTGGAGAAATTATGGCGTACAGACTGGTGAAACAAAGCGGCGATGTTGTAAATGTACCGCAAATAATTATATCGCGCCTGCACGACACCGAGGATGATTGGATTCGTGTTGCGCTTTATGTTGTTGCAACGGGTATATGCTGTGAAAAAGAAATTGCCGCCGCACTGCGCCTTAAAAACGAGCATAAGGCAAGGCAAGCGCTTCTTTTTTGGAAAGGCGTAGGCCTTGTTGAAAACTGTGAAGACACACCCGAAAACAAAAGAGAGAGCGGCGAAGAAAAAAGCGAGAGTAAAGCAAAAGGCACACACCTTACAACGCGCGAGGTTTTGGGCATAGCTGAAAAAGACCAAGCCATTGCTTTTTTGGCGCAAGAGAGCCAGCGTTTAATTGGCGGAATTGTGACGCAGTCTGACTTAAACATTTATGTGTCTATGTATATAGTGGACGAAATGCCTGTTGACTTTATACTTTTGGGCATTGCACATTTTGCAGCGCTTGGCAAAAGAAATGCAAGATATATTGAACGAACACTTTTGTCGTGGCAGCGTGAAGGGATAACAACATATACAGCGGCAGAAAAATACCTTAAGACACTTGAGATGCAAGAGGAATTTGTGCAAAGGGCGCTAAAGGCACTTGGCCTTGAAGAGTGCAAACCGTCAAAGGCAGAGCGAATTATAATTTGCACATGGTTTGAAACGTATAAGTACGACGAAGCTATGATTACAGAGGCAGCAGGCATAGCAGGAGAGAAAAAGAATATAAAATATGTGGGCGGAATACTGAGAAAATGGCACGAGCAAAAAATTACATGCATGGGCGATGTAATACGTGTGCAAAACATGGATATGCAAAACATAAGTGTGACAAACCCGAAGGCGAAAAATGTGCTGACAGGCAAAATACGCCCGGTGCCGCAGTTTAAACCAAAAGGAGAAACAGAGACATGAGCCTTGATGTTAACCGCGAGCTTTACAGAAAAGCAATACATAAAACACAAACAAATAAACAGCGTGCACTTACAAATTTTCATATTGCAAAAGCACAAATTGGGCGTGATATTCCACAATTATCACAAATTACCGAAAAAATAAATGAACTTGGCATCAAAGCGGCGCGCCTTTCGGTTTTGGGCGAAAACACCTCTGTGCTAGATGAAATTTTCGACGAGATGAACGATTTGCAACAAAAACAGACAGAATTGCTTTTAAAGGGCGGCTATAAGCCTGAAGATTTGTTGCCGGCCTTTACTTGCCAAGAGTGTAACGACACGGGAAGCGTGAACAACAGAACATGTGATTGTGTGCACGCGCTTGTACGAAACATGAGAAGAGAGAGCATTGAAAAAACATCGTCGCTGAAACTGTGCGGCTTTGACACATTTGAGCTTGAAAAGTACCCGAACACAAGTGAGGGCTATGGCGTAAATGCCAGGGTGCACATGGCAGACATTTTAAATTATTGCGTGCAGTATGCACAAAACTTTACACTTGGTAATACTAGCATATACATGTGCGGATATGCAGGGCTTGGCAAAACACATTTGGCGCTTTCCATTGCCAAAAGTGTAATGGAAAAGGGCTATAACGTTGTTTATGTAAGCGCACAGCAAGCGTTTGAGAGTGTTGAAAAAGAGCATTTTGGCGAAAGCGGCGACACAATGCAGACTATGCTGAACGCAGATTTGCTAATACTTGACGATTTGGGCACAGAATTTATATCGCCATACGTAACTGCGTGCCTTTATAACCTTATTAACACACGTTGCAACATAAAGCCCACCATATACACAAGCAACATTGTTAACGACAGTGACTTGCGCAGAAGATATACAGAGAAAATTGTGTCGCGCCTTTTGGGCAGCTGCGACGTGCTTACATTTTGTGGCGAGGATATACGCCTTAATGGCTAGCCAACGCAATTTGAACGCGTTTGGGTTATATAGGATAAGTTAAAACGTAAAAAGTATTTATTGTATTGTTATACATTTTACCGCACATTATTATATAGCGTCGACATTATATAATTTGAACGCTTGACGTTAAAACGGCCACGGCCTTAAAATGCATAAGAAAAAAAAGAAAACGGAGATTTAATGAACACAAAAAGAGAAAATATATTGGGTACGATGCCAATAAGAAAACTATTGCCAAGCATGGCAATGCCAATAATGTTCAGCATGCTTGTGCAGGCACTTTATTTAATAGTAGACGGCATTTTTGTTGCACAAATTGGCAACAATGCATTTGCTGCGGTTAATTTGGTTTTTCCTGTGCAAAATATTATGATTGGCTTTGCAGTGGGCACAGCCACCGGTATGAACTCGCTTTTATCGCGCAGGCTTGGCGAAAGACGGTTTGACGAGGCGAACGTAGTGGCAAACAACGGGCTTATGCTGTGCATTTCAAGCAGTGTTATGTTTGCAGTGCTTGGTGCCTTTGGCAGCAATGCATTTATGCGCCTTAGCACCACAGACGCAGACATAATTAGCCAGGGCACTGTTTATATGACAATTTGCACTGTTTTTAGCTTGGGGCTATTTGTGCAAATTGCATTCGAGAGAATTTTGCAAATAACGGGAAAAACAGTTTACCAAATGGTGGCCCAGGTTTCAGGTGCAGTTATTAATATTGCTTTAGACCCTATTTTAATTTTCGGCATGTTTGGCTTTCCGAAAATGGGCATTGCAGGCGCCGCAATTGCAACAGTATTTGCACAGTGGTGCGGCATGACAATTTGTGTTGTGCTTAACATGCTTTATAATAAAGAAGTTACAATAAGTGTGAAGATGTTTAAACCGCACTTCCAGACAATAAAGGGTATTTATAAAGTTGGCGTGCCGGGCATAATAATGCAAACCATAGGCAGCATTATGGTTTTCGGAATGAACCAAATTTTAATATCTTTCACAAGCGTTGCAGTTGTTGCGTTCGGTGCATATTTTAAACTTATGAGCTTTATGTTCATGCCGCTGTTCGGGCTTGTAAATGCGCTTGTGCCAATTGTGGGATATAATTTTGGCGCAAAAAAAAGAAAGCGCATTGTTAAAACAATACGCCTTTCTACAATTTCAGGCCTTTGCATAATGGCTTTTGGCACTGCCGTTTTTTGGGCATTCCCAAGCCAGCTTCTTTCAATTTTTAACGCAGACAAAGAACTGTACGCAATAGGCGTGCCAATGCTGCGCATAATATCAACAAGCTTTTTATCTGCAAGTGTTTGCATAGTTTTTTCAAGTGTGTTTCAAGCAATGGGCAACGGAATGTTAAGCCTTTGGATGAGCGTTGGCCGCCAGCTTGTTGTACTTTTGCCGGCCGCATTTTTGCTTTCGAAAAACATTGGCCTGGGCGCTGTGTGGTTTGCGTTCCCCATTGCTGAATGTGCATCGTTAACGCTGGCACTTGTGTTTTTTAGGTATATGTATAAAAAGCACATAAAATCTTTGCCCGATTAATATTTTTTATAGTGCGCACCAAAACGCGTATGTGCAAAAATTGAAATGTGAGTTAAGTTTGAAAATAAATTTCAAACTTTCTATATTAAAAACATGGTACAAATATGACCATCTTTTATGGTTGATTTGTGCCTTGCAGCGTAGCAGAAAGGAATGGTCATATTTATGCGAAAAGTTGTACTGTTTATAGCAATGAGTTTAGACGGCTATGTTGCCGATAAAAACGGTGGGGTAGATTGGCTTTACGGCCATGATAAGGATAGCACCGACATGGGCAGTTATGGCGAATTTATTAAAAGTGTGGACACGGTATTGCTGGGTTATAATACGTATCACCAAGTGGCAACAGTTCTTTCACCTAACGTATGGGCATATGAGGGGCTTAAAAGTTACGTTATTACGCACAGAGAGAACTTAACACCTGTTGCAAATGATATAGAGTTTTACAGCGGTAGTTTAAGCACGCTTATAAATAAGCTGAAGCAACAAGACGGAAAAGATATTTTTGTTTGTGGTGGCGCCAAAATTGCAAACGAGCTTTGCCGTGAAAATTTAATTGACGTTTACGACATAAGCGTAATACCAACAATTTTAGGCGGCGGCACACGCCTTTTTGAAGACGATTTGCCAACGTTGCGCCTTGAATTAAAGTCATCTGACATAAATAACGGCATACAGCAGCTGACATACACCGTTAAAAACGCCTAGCTTTAATTATATTTTCGAACAGGAAAGGATTTAAACGACATGTTAAACAGCATACCATCAATATTCGGCAAAATGGTTTTCAACGACAATGTAATGAAAGAACGATTGCCAAAAGATACGTATAAGGCAGTGAAAAAGTGCATAGATGGACGCGCGCGCCTTGAGCTAAGTGTTGCAAACGTTGTTGCCAGCGCCATGAAAGACTGGGCGTGTGAGAATGGCGCAACACATTATACACACTGGTTTCAACCAATGACAGGCATAACGGCTGAAAAGCATGACAGTTTTATCACACCGACAGACGACGGGCGCATTATAATGGAGTTTTCAGGCAAAGAGCTTGTTAAGGGTGAGTCTGACGCGTCCAGCTTTCCTTCCGGTGGGCTGCGCGCTACGTTTGAGGCCAGGGGCTACACAGTTTGGGACACAACGTCGTTTGCATTTATTAAAGATAACACGCTGTGCATTCCCACGGCTTTTTGCTCTTACGGGGGCGAGGCGCTTGACAAAAAAACACCGCTATTGCGCAGCATGGAAGCAATTAATGTGCAGGCGATGCGCATAGTAAATTTGTTTGGCGGCACAAACATAAAACGTGTTAACACAACAGTAGGCGCCGAGCAAGAATACTTTTTAATAGACAAAGACGTGTATTTGAAACGCCCTGACCTTATGTATTGCGGCAGAACGCTTTTCGGTGCGAAGCCGTCTAAGGGGCAAGAGCTGGACGACCACTATTTCGGCACACTTAAAACGCGCGTTGCAAATTTTATGCGCGAGTTAGACGAAGAAATGTGGAAACTTGGTATATTAGCAAAGACTAAGCACAACGAAGTTGCGCCGGCACAGCACGAGCTTGCACCGGTTTTCACAACAACAAACATAGCAACAGACCATAACCAGCTTACCATGGAGCTTGCAAAAAGCGTTGCAAACAGGCACAACCTTGCATGCCTTTTACATGAAAAGCCGTTCGACGGTGTAAACGGAAGCGGAAAACACAACAACTGGGCAATGTGCACCGACACAGGCGTTAATTTGCTTGACCCGGGCGACACACCGCGAGAGAATGCACAGTTCTTGCTTTTTCTTGTGGCCGCCATTAAGGCTGTTGACGTGTTCCAAGATTTATTGCGCGTTACTGTTGCAAGCGCCGGCAACGACCACAGGCTTGGCGCAAACGAGGCGCCGCCTGCCATTGTGTCAATGTTCCTTGGCGACGAGCTTACAGAAATGCTTGAGGCAATTGAAAGCGACGAGATTTACGTAGGGCGCGATAAAATACAAATGGAAGTAGGCACAAAGGCGTTGCCGCACTTCCCAAAAGACACAACAGACAGGAACAGAACGTCGCCGTTTGCGTTTACGGGAAATAAATTCGAGTTCAGAATGGTAGGCTCTACATTCTCGGTTGCAGGGCCAAACATTGTTTTAAACTCTTGCGTTGCCGATGTTTTAAGCACGTTTGCAACACGCCTTGAAGCCGCCAAAGATTTTAACACAGAACTGGAAGAGCTAATTCGCGAGACGTACAGAAAGCACAAACGTATAGTGTTTAACGGCAACAATTATTCAAGCGAGTGGGAGCAAGAAGCAAAAGAAAGAGGCCTTTTAAATTTGCGCACCACTGCCGATGCACTGCCACGTTACCTTGACAGCAAAAACATAGAGATGTTTGAGCGCATGGGTGTGTTCACAGAGAACGAAATGCTGTCTCGCTATGAAATATTGCTTGACAACTATTGCAAAACTGTGAATATTGAAGCACTTACAAGCATTGAGCTTGCACGAACACTAATATTACCTGGCGCGTTTTTATACCAAAAAGAGCTTGCACAGCTTATAAAAACAAAGGCGCAAATTGACATTGCGGCAGGCGCAGAGCGTGATTTGTTGCAAAAAATAAGCACATTATGCGATAAAATACACGAAGAAATAAGCACGCTTACAAAAGACTTGCAAAGCGCGGCAGAGTTTAACGACACATTGCGCATGGCAAAACATTACGAGACGGCTGTGCTTGCTACAATGGGCCGCATGCGAGCCGCGGCAGACGAGCTTGAAACGCTTGTAGGCGCAGAGTATAAGGCAATGCCTACATATGGTGAAATTCTTTACAGCGTTAATTAAATTACTGGATATTATTGAGCTACTTCCAAAGTCGCCTTCACAAAAGCGGCGGCAAAGTCTTATTTGTCAACATCTATAAAATGGGCGCCACAGTTTTACTGTGGCGCCCATCAGCGTGTCAAAAAAGTATAATATTTCGTCATTTTGACAATCATTAAAAGTTTTAATAAATTTTTTCCAAAAAATTTCGGGTCTTAGGGCAGAGCCCTAACGTCTTTTCCGCCCAAAAGCAAAAAATTAATATTCGCAGTTGCGCTTAACATCAAATTATTCAGCACAACTTAACTTTTGCTTAGCGCCACATTTAATGTGGTGTATTCGCCCTGTTCGTTCAGCTCACATATAATTTCAACGTCTTGTAACAGTGCGTCACCCGTAAACTCCCACTGTGTGCCGCCTGTGTACATACAAACATACTCTTCGCCTGTGCCGCTTAAAAGAATAAAATAAGTGTCGTTAATTTCTGTTATTGTGCCGCTCATCACTATTTGCTCGGCCGCTATACGCTCTTCTATTCCTGTTGTTTCACCTTCACTTTCGTTTAATGTGCCTTCCGTCGCTGTCGTTTCGTTGTTGCCTGCGCCGTCGCTTGCGGGCGCAGCAAAAAGTTCGGCGTCATCCTTGTGTAGCTCAGGCGCTGCTTCCTCGGGCGTTGGTGCTGCCTGTGCGTCACCGCTCTCAAACTCTACGCTAAACTCTTCGGTTTCCTCTGTTGCATATTCAACAGGCGCTGCTTCATCGGCAATTGCCTCAGGCACAGCCTCTGCTTGTGTGCTGTCAGACATCATTGGCGCTTGCAATGTTAAAACTACAAGCATTGTAGGCACTGCAATAATTGCAATTGCCGCGGCGGCTATTATGTTTTTCTTTGCACCTGTACTAAAAAAACCTTTGCTAACGTGTATATTCTTGCCGCTGTGTTTCGGCTGTGCTTCAGCTGCAACTTGTGCGCTTTTCATTTTTGCAAGCGTGGCGCTTTTCCATGCCTCGGTGGGCGTTACTTTTTCAATTGCGCTTTTATAATTATTTTCAAACAATACTTTCGCCCTCCGTTTCTTTTAAAATATTTTGCAGCATGTGCCGTGCACGCGCCATTCTTGAAAGCACCGTATTTTGTGTTGTGTTCAAAATAGATGCAATTTCTTTTGCGCTGTATCCCTCTATGTAGTATAAATAAACAACTTCTTTATACTTTTGGCTAAGAGAATTAACAGCGTCAACTACTCCGCGCTCGTCTGTTGTCATCTCAAAACTTGCTGTGTTCTCTTCAATTGCCTGTGTGCGGCTGTGCCAAACAGTGCGAAAAAGGCTTTTGCATTTGTTAGTTACAACGCGAAGCAACCACGCTTTTTGGTGTTCTTCGCTCTCAAATTCAGGCGCACTTTGCATAAGTGAAATAAAAGCCTCTTGTGCTGCATCCTCTGCGTCTTGCCTGTTTTTTGTAAGTGAAAATGCAGCTTTAAATACCATGTCGCCATATTTTTCAAGTATAGCTTCCGGCTCTTTCAAAACCCCGGTTTTTGCCATAACGGCCGCTCCTTCCGCCAGGCATTTTGCAACGCAAAACGCCTGCCTATATGATATACGCCTTTGCCCCGGCATTTATTGCAATAATGCCGCAAACAAATGCTTTTGCTTTTTACTTATGGATTATAACACAAATTAACTCAACACGCCATTTTGGCATTGCTAGTTTTCAATTTGTAATTATTGCTTAAAGTAATAATTATTTTTCAATATATTGTTCAAATAAATGCAAGTCTTGAATACGCACCTTGCCTTTTATTAAAACACCACTCTCTTTGTAATCTTCTTGCAACACACTGCCGTGCTCACGTATTACACCGGCAAGAGACAGCTTATCGTACGGCAAAAGAACACTTATAATGCTAAGGCGCTTTTTCAAAACGTCGTCAATTTTGCCTAAAAGCTCGTCTATGCCTGCGCCTGTCTTCGCGCTTACCGCCACGGCAGACGTGTCAAAAAGTGTGGCGCTTTGTACCTTGTCAATTTTGTTATACACAGTAATATACGGTATATCGTCACATTTAAGCTCTGAAAGTACTGAGTTTGTAATGGTAAGCTGTGTCTCGTTGTCACTGTCAGACGCATCGCATACTTTCAAAATCACATCTGCGTATGCCGCCTCTTCAAGCGTGCTTTTAAACGCATTTACAAGGCTGTGCGGCAACCTGCTAACAAAGCCTACCGTGTCAATAACAACAATGTCAAGGCCGCTTGGCAGGCGCATACTTCTAGCAGTTGCATCAAGCGTTGCAAAAAGCATGTCTGCTTGCATTACGTTTGCACCGCTCATTTTATTAAGCAAACTGCTTTTGCCAACATTAGTATAGCCAACAACCGCAACAATTGCAACGCCTGTTTTCTTGCGGCTGCGCCTCGTTTGCTCTCGCCTAAACTCTGTGTCTTTCAGTTTTTGGCGCAGTGTGTCAATTCTGCGGCGTATGTGCCTGCGGTCATACTCCAGCTTGCTTTCACCGGCGCCGCGCCGTGCGCCGCCACCGCCACCGCCGCCGCCGCCCTGGCGTGATAGACTTTGCCCAAGCCCTGCAAGGCGTGGAAGCCTGTATTGCAGTGTTGCAAGCTCTGTTTGAAGTTTACCCTCGCCTGTAACGGCACGCCGTGCAAATATTTCTAGTATAAGCATTGTCCTGTCTATAACGGGTATTTCAAGAATTTGCTCTAGGTTTCGTATTTGTGTGCCTGTAAGCTCTGCGTCAAAAACGGCGCGCTTTGCACCTGTGTTAATGCACAACAGGCGCCCTTCCGCCAGGCGCCCTTCGCCCAAAAATGTCGCGGTGTCGGCAGATGTTCTGTTTTGCACAATTTGAAGCACTACATTCATGCCGCACGCATTTGCAAGCGCCGTCAGCTCGTGCAAACTTTTGTCCATGTCGTATTGTTTGCAGTCTGCGGCAAAAAGTGCAACGTCAAGCGCACTGTCGTCAAAAATATATGTGTCATTGTCTTCGGTGTTCTCGTGCGATACTTTGTCAAAGTAAAGCAAATTGTCGTTTTCAGTCATGTTATTTCTCCGGTTGTTATATTTGCCGCTTTCGACAAATATTTAAATATGTTGGTGTATAATTTATAGGGTGACAACTTTTTGTCCTGTGCGAGATAATATTATCAATTATTTTTTAGGGTAGCCTTGTTTACCCTATGTAAGTTTTGCTGTTAAATATTTTTTGCTATACTTAAACAGCGTTAACTATTAACTGCTTGCTAATAATGCTTGATTTCACAATTTTGCATTTTTTTTTAAAATATGTTACAATCAACCGAGTGAATATCTCACTATAATATTTTTATCATATAACATACAAAATTGCAACTTTTACTTAAATGGTATCGGCGATAGTTAAAACTATCTAAAGTAAATTTATTTAATTTTGTGGTGCGCCAAAAAATATATACATATTAATAATATGCCGCTTATTGCGTGCAAGACTGGAGACTTATAAATGGCAGATAGCAAAAAAAATGTATCAAATACAGTTGCAAAGAATTTGCAGCTTCGCCGCCGCCGCAGGGTGCGCCAATTACTTGGTGTGGCAGTCCTGTTTTTTGTGGTTGTTGGCATTGTTTCTTTTGTGTCGGGTGCGGCAATTCTTGTTAGAAGTTCGTTCGATATTTCAGACGAAATACCTGTGTTTGAAGAGCGTGTAAAGTACCTTGTGGCGTTGGACACATTGCCTTTTGACAGCCTAATAAACGCGCCGACAGACACGTTGCTGTACGCGGCTATGATACAGGCGATAGATTTAAATGAGGATGGCGACTATGAGCGCGACGAAAATGGGCAAATGTACTTGCCTGTTGAAGACATAAGCGCCGCCGCACAGCAGCTTTACGGCCCAGACGAGAAGTTTAACTACATAACGTTTACAAGCGATCAAACATTATTCACTTATGTGCCGGAAAAAGAAGCATACTTAATGCCTTTGACAAGCCCGCCAACAAATTATGCGCCGATAGCAGAGGCCCTTATACGGCAAGGCAACAAAAGGCGCCTTACTGTTGGGTATGATTCGCCGTATGATAATGTAATTCAGCCTGCGAAATATTTAGACTATATATTCGAGCGCCATGACGATGGTAATTATTACTTAATTGCTGTTGTGGCAAGTGAAATGACAGATGCATTACCACAAGAGGAAGAGACGGCAGAAAGCACACCGCAGATATTGCCGGCAGACAACGAGGCGCTTCTTGACAATGCGGGCGATGGAATTTTGACAGACACTGTAAACAGCACGCAAGATGAAAGCGCACAGGGCACAGAGACTGCCGAAGCGCAAAGTGGTGAAGAAGCCACGGCCGAGGGCGCCGAAAACGCTGAAGCGACAGGCGACGAGCAAGCTAGTGACGAAAATGCCGATGATGGCGAACAACAAGACACTGATGAATAACAAGTGCCGCTTGCAAAAGGTTAAGCAAATACCTTTTGTAAGCGGCATTAAATGTTTGTAGTACAATTTTTTAAATAGCCCTTTAGTACGCTTTACCCCAAGTAACCATTTTTGTTGCAGGCTTATTGCAACAAGGGCACACGTCGCTTAATTTTTCTTGCTCAAACGGCATACAGCGGCTTGTTAAGTTTGCTTTCTCTTTCATCATCTCTTCGCAAGCCAAGTCCCCACACCACATTGTTTTGATATAACAATTTTGGCTGTCTGCCGTTTTAATGATGTCGTCCATTTCAGTGCACGCAAACGTGCGCTGTGTTCTGTTGTCGTTTGCGCGTTTATACAGTGCGTCACCATAGGCGCTTAAAATTTCAGGTATTTTTTCGCTAAGCTCGCTAAACTTCACAACAGTCTTTTCGCCGCTGTCGCGGCGCACAAGCACACATTCGCCGTTCTCAATATCTCTTGGGCCAACTTCAAGGCGCAAAGGCACGCCCTTCATCTCCCATTGTGCAAATTTCCATCCCGGTGAATTGTCGCTGTCGTCTATCTTTACGCGCAGCGTTTTGCCAAGCTCATTTTTAAGCTGTGCCGCCTTGTCAAGCACGCCCGGTTTATGCGAAGCAATGGGTACAATGACAAGTTGAACGGGTGCAATGTTTACAGGCAAAACAAGGCCGTTATTGTCACCGTGTGTCATTATAATTGCGCCTATCATACGTGTTGAAACACCCCAGCTTGTCTGGTGGGGATATTGCAATTTATTGTCGCGCCCTGTGAACGTCACGTCAAATGCACGGCTGAAACCATCGCCAAAATAGTGGCTTGTACCACTTTGCAGCGCCTTGCCGTCGTGCATCATTGCCTCAATGCTGTATGTGGCTTCTGCGCCTGCAAATTTCTCTTTCGGCGTCTTTTCGCCTTTTAAAACGGGTATGTTCAAATCGCTCTCAACAAAGTCTGCATATGTTTCAAGTATGTCAATAGTCTCATCAACAGCTTCTTGCTTTGTTTCGTGTATAGTGTGCCCTTCTTGCCACCAAAACTCACGCGTGCGCAAAAATGGGCGCGTTGTTTTTTCCCAGCGCATAACGCTGCACCACTGGTTGTACTTCATTGGTAGTTGGCGGTAAGTTTGCAAAACGTTGCTCCAGTGGTCGCAAAAAAGCGTCTCGCTTGTTGGGCGCACACACAAGCGGTCCTCAAGCTCGTCGCTTCCACCCATTGTAACCCATGCAACTTCAGGCGCAAAGCCCTCTACATGGTCTTTTTCTTTTTGTAAAAGGCTCTCGGGTATAAGCATGGGCATTGCAACGTTTTCGTGCCCACTTGCCTTAAAGCGTGCGTCTAAATTTTTCGTAATATTTTCCCAAATTGCACAGCCGTACGGGCGCAAAATTATGCAACCTTTAACTGTCGAATAATCTACAAGCTCTGCTTTCAGGCAAATGTCTGTATACCATTTTGTGAAATCCTCTTCCATAGAAGTGATAGCTTCCACTGTTTTTTTGTTGCTACTCATAATTTTTTCAATCTCCATTCTCACGCTGTTACGTATTCTTTCAAACAAAATGCAGTAATATTTATTGCGGTGCACATGGCTTGCAAAGCAATTGGCATGCAAAGCTAATGAAATATACATACAGAAAGCGGGAGGGCGCAAAAGCCCTCCCAACATCGTTTGTGCATTTTGCCTTTTTACAGCAATACTAAACGCTGCTAAAAAGTTTTATGTGTTATCGTCAATATAGCGAACAACATCGCCGACAGTGACAAAATTTTCTATCTTGTCATCGGGCACTTCAATTGCAAATTCGTCCTCAAGTGTCATAACTAAGTCAACAACGTCAAGGCTGTCTGCGTCAAAATCGTCAACAATATTAGACTCCATAGTAACAGAATCTTCTTCCAAATCCAATTGGTCACAAATAATTTCGCGTACACGTTCAAATACCATAATAACTCCATTCTGCCGCAAACACCACAGCACAAAAAACCAAAACCCCAAAGCGGCAAAAGGGCTTTTGAATATGCTGTGGCTACCGCGCTTTTATGGCTGGCGGTGCGCCATTTTTTTAAAAATAAGCACGTAAACTTGAATAATTAATATTTACGAGCACAGCTTTTAAAATATGCTTGTGTTTTGGCAGCTTTAAACATAAATTACCGAAATTCAAGCTGAATTTAAAACGCTATATAAATTTTATAACTTTTTTATTGTTGGTTGTCAAGCATAATTTGAAAAAAAGTTTGTATAATTTACACTTTATTCTTTTTAGTTGCAAAAAAAGCTGAAATTGTAAACAATTTTAAGTGTTTTATAAAAACTATGGAAAAAAACTAAAATTTATGATAAAATACATGGTGTATGTCGGTTAATATGCAGTAATAATAAATTAACGGCAAAAAGCCGAAAAACAAGTGTAAAGTATAAAAGAATTATAAACAAGGAGATGTGAATATGCTCACAGCAATTACGGGAATTAACTGGGGCGATGAGGGCAAGGGCCGAATGGTAGATTTATTGAGCGAAAAATATGATATAGTAGTGCGCTATCAAGGCGGAAACAACGCCGGGCACACTGTTGTAAACGAAAAGGGTAAGTTTATTTTAAATTTACTGCCATCAGGCATATTACGCGAAGACGTTGTAAATGTTATGGGCAACGGCATGGTTATTGATATAGAGCACCTTGTGAATGAAATTGAAAATTTGCGCAAAGGCGGCATTAACATAACACCCGAAAACTTGAAAATATCTGAGCGTGCCGTTATTTGTATGCCGTACCACCGCATGCTTGATTGCTATGAAGAAGACCGCCTTGCAGACGCAAAATATGGCAGCACAAGAAGGGGCATAGCACCTGTTTATGGCGACAAATACATGAAAAAGGCATTGCGTATGGGCGATTTGTTCCAGCCCGACACCACAAAAACACGCCTTGACAGCATTGTAGAGTACAAAAACTTAACAATTACAAACATCTATGAAAAGCCGCCTGTAAGCACAGACGAAATGTGGCAATGGCTTTTGAAATTTGGCGAAGTGATAAAACCGTTTGTGTGCGACACAGCATTGTTCTTAGACAAAGCGGCAAAAGCCGGCAAGGCTATTATGTTCGAGGCACAGCTTGGCGCACTGCGTGACATAGACTTCGGCATATATCCATACACATCATCTTCAAACGTTATTGGTGCGTATGCACCTGTTGGTGCCGGTGTGCCAAACCATAAAATAGACTTAAACATAGGCATAATGAAAGCATACTCTTCTTGTGTCGGCGAAGGTCCGTTCACTTGCGAGCTTTTTGGCGAAGAAGCCGAGAAACTGCGCAATGCAGGCGGCGAGTTTGGCGCGGCAACAGGGCGCCCACGCAGGGTGGGCCCATTTGACGTTGTTGCAAGCCGCTATGGTTGCCGCGCACAGGGTGCAGACATTTTGGCACTTACAAAGCTTGACATTCTTGACACGCTTGACGAAATACCCGTTACAATTGCATATGAGCTTGACGGTGAGCGCATAGACGAGTTCCCATACGGCGACGCACTTGAAAGGGCAAAGCCTGTAAATATAACTTTTAAGGGCTGGCAGCAAGATTTGTCTGCATGCAGAAACAAAGAAGATTTGCCGAAAAATGCGATTGATTACGTTGAATTCATTGAAAAAAGCGTGGGCGTACCAATTAAATATATTTCGGTTGGCGCAGAGCGCGACATGTATATAGAACTGTAACCATTAAAAAGGGAAGGTATAACAATTGAAAATAAAATTTACAAAAATGCACGGCTGTGGCAATGACTATGTATATATAAACTGCTTCGAGCAAAACATTAAAAACCCTGAGAAGCTTGCGGTGAAACTTTCTGACAGGCACAAGGGCATAGGCGGCGACGGAGTTATACTAATTTGCCCATCTGACGTTGCAACTGCTAAAATGCGCATGTTTAATTTAGACGGCAGCGAGGGCAAAATGTGCGGCAACGGCATAAGGTGTGTTGCCGAGTATTTGTTTTTGCACGGCCTTGTAGAGAGCGGCAAAAACAGCGTTACAATTGAGACGCTTGCCGGCATAAAAATAATTGAGCGCAAAGAAAAAGGCCTTTTAACCGTAGACATGGGTGCACCAAAACTAAAACCTGAGAACGTGCCTGTTACAGGCTTTAAAAAGCCGGTAATTGACGAGCTTATAGAAATAAACGGCGGCGGTGTAAGGGTTACGTGTGTATCAATGGGCAACCCGCATTGCGTAACGTTTGTTAAAGACACTGCGCATTTAAACATGCCGGCACTTGGCGCACAGTATGGAGGCAGCAGTATATTCCCCGAGGGTGTGAA
This sequence comes from uncultured Bacteroides sp., assembly GCA_964371535.1. Classification (GTDB taxonomy): domain Bacteria; phylum Bacillota; class Clostridia; order Oscillospirales; family Ruminococcaceae; genus Ruthenibacterium. The sequence continues at coordinate 19,034 of CAYJMH010000009.1, read as the reverse complement.
CGCCGAATTTGTAAAAGTTGTAAGCAAAACGCACCTTGTTATGCGTGTGTGGGAACGCGGAAGCGGTGAGACGCTTGCTTGCGGAACAGGCGCATGCGCCAGTGTGGTGGCGGCGTGCCTTTGCGGCCACTGCGAAAAAAACACAGATATTGATGTTGAGCTTCTGGGCGGCACACTAACAATTCGTTATACGGACAAAACGGTTTACATGACAGGCAATGCAATAAGCGTGTTTGACGGTGTAATTGATGTTGAAAATTAACAGCCCAAGCATTTATACAAGCGGCTGTTATTATACGAATACGATATTTATAAGTTGAAAAGCAAGATACGAAAAGAAACGGAGACATGTGCATTTATGAAAATGAATAAAAACTATTCTAATTTGGAAAGCAGCTATCTGTTTTTAACCATAGCAAAAAAAGTTGCGGCATACACCGAAGCAAACCCTGACAAAGACATAATACGCCTTGGAATAGGCGATGTTACGCTTCCACTGACAGCACCCGTTATTGCGGCGCTTCACAGTGCAACAGACGAGCAAGCAACGGGCGAAACTTTTAAAGGCTATGGGCCTGAGCAAGGCTATGACTTTTTAAAAGATGCAATTACAGGTTACTATGCAAAGTGCGATGTTAGCCTGGAGCAAGACGAAGTATTTGTGTCAGACGGCGCAAAAAGCGACCTTGCAAATATTCTTGACATTTTTGACAAAGACAACAGTGTGCTTGTGCCGGACCCTGTTTACCCGGTGTATGTTGACACAAATATCATGGCAGGGAGAAATATAACTTATATTTCTGCAAATAGGGAAAACAACTTTTTACCAATGCCGGGCGCAGACACAAAGGCAGACATAATATACGTGTGCAGCCCAAACAACCCAACAGGCGCGGCATATGACAAAGTACAGCTTACAATTTGGGTTAACTATGCGCTGGAAAATAACGCAGTAATACTTTATGATGCCGCATACGAAGCGTTTATTGAGGACAGCATACCGCACAGCATTTATGAGATACCGGGCGCAAAGTCGTGTGCTATCGAGTTTTTCTCGCTTTCAAAAACGGCATGTTTTACGGGCACAGGTTGCGGCTATACAGTTGTGCCTAAAGAGTTGCAAAGGGACGGCTTTTCACTTAACCAAATGTGGTTGCGCCGCCAAACAACAAAATTTAACGGTGTGCCGTATATTATTCAACGTGCTGCGGCGGCTGTATTTACAGACGAAGGCTTAGAAGCCATAAAAGGCAACATTGAATATTACAAGCAAAATGCAAACGTTATTGCAAAAGCACTTGACGAGGCAGGCGTGTGGTATTGTGGCGGTAAAAACAGCCCCTATTTATGGCTTGAATGCCCAAATGGTATGAAGTCATGGGACTTTTTCGACAAATTACTTGAGACCGCAGGCATAGTAGGCACGCCGGGCGTAGGTTTTGGCGCTAACGGCGAGGGATACTTCCGCCTAACGGCTTTTGGCAACGCAGAGAAGGCAAAAATTGCGGCAGAGAGGTTAAAGGCCGCACTTGCAAAAATGTAAGCCACGTAAGTAAAACATTACATTCAGTATGTTGCATTACTTCAAAAAAGGAGATTAGCATGATTACATCAATGCCTAGCGAAGAAATGTTAAACGACTTTATAGCGATATATAATGAGTATAAAAGCAGACTAAAGCCAAACAAGAAAACAGGGCGACAAATTTTAGAGTATTTGCAAGATAAATATGTCCTTACACAGCTTTTTGAAAAGCGCGCACTTGACTGCATTAACGAGAATGTGTTGCGAAACAAATGCTTTGCCGAGAAGCTGAAGCGTGGAGAAAAGCCCGAACCGATGGCATTTTTTGTTGAAAACGAAGGGCACGGTGCTTTTCTTTACAGTGAGTTTATTAATGATGAAAAAGAAGCGGAAATATGGGGCGGCACAATAAAGCGCATTTTTGTGGGTGTAGACATTACAACGGGCCTTTACACAGTGGAGGGCAGCACGTATTTGCACGACGAGCTGTGTGCGTTTTGTGGCATTGACGAAAAAGACTTGCAAAATTTTGCCGTAACGGCGATGTATGTAGAGAGCTTAAAGCGGTTTGGCATGTTAGACGCCGTTTTAAACGGCAGTTGATTTATATGTATATTGTCAATACAATTTATAAACGTTAAAACGCATTCGCTACACAATTAATTTCCGGGTTCTAACTTTTAAATATGAACCGAATATTTAAACGGAGAAACACTATGGATAAAAAACATAATTTGTTTATCTTCGACAATATGTTCTCAATGGGTGCATACTGGATATGTAGTGGCACATTTATTGCTGCACTTACAAGTTTTCACAACATACCACTTGGGCTAGCAAATATTTTGGCAAGCATTACGGCAACATTAACACTTTTGCAAATGCCGGGGGCACTTTTATTTTCACGCACTAAAAGCAAAATGTTGTACCTTTATATTACAAATTTGTCATTCAGGCTTTTAATACCACTTGTGTTTTTCTCTGTAATGCTTACTGCAAACATGGGGGCGCTTGTGTTTTGTGTTGCACTTGTACTTATGGTGTCTTTCTTGCATTTTTCTGCGCCGGCGCAGACTGCGTGGATGGTAAATGCAGCACAGGGTAAAGCAGGGCCAAAATTCTATTCAATGCGTGAAATGTCGTTTATGTTTTTTCATATAACATTATTTTGCGTGTGTGCAACAGTATTAACACTTACACAAAACACAACTGCTGAAAAGGCAGGTTATACTTTAATTGGTGTGTTTTTGTGCGTTGTTGTTTTAATAAGTATAGTAGTTTTGTTTAAAATGCCGCTTTTTTCGTTGCCGGCTTTAGAAAAAACGGGCGAAAAAAATAGCGATATACCACGCAAAAAAACGCGCGAACTTTTGGCCGATGTTGCAAAAAATAAAGCGTTTATGGCCGTGCTTGTCACAAGCGGAATATGGAGCTTCAGTAATATGTTTGTCGGCAGCTTTGCACCTGTTTATCAGGTGCGTATGCTTAATTTGCCGTTTTTGGATATTTTAATTTGGACAACAGTTGGTGGGCTTGCGCGTGCTGCAATTGCACCCATTGTACAAAAACTTGCCATGCGAATTTCATGGCAAAGGGTTGTGCAAATATCAGTTTTTATTATGGCGGTTAACGGCCTTGGTTGGTTTTTTATTACCCCGCAAAACAAAGACGTTATTTACCCTGTGCTTTCTTTATTGGGCGCTGTACCGTTTGCGGGGCTGTCTGTTGGTTTTTTGCAACTGCAGGTAGACAGCATGGGCGAAAATGCAGACCGTACAGTCTACTTCTCGTCACTTGCAACAATTAACGGTATTTGCTCTTTTGCAGGCTCTTTTGTGTGCTCGGGAATAATAAGCTACATGGAAATTACTGCGCATGGCGGTGAAATTGACCTTCGTATTGTTTTTGCCGTTGGAATAGTATTTATGCTTATTGCAATTTTGTATGCACAGCGCATAGCACAGCAAGGCAACATATATAAAAATAAGCTTAAAGACGCACTTAGCGCCGCACGCCTTAAATACCCCGACGCAATTGGCCAGCCAATAAAAAAGAAAAAAAGATATGTTATAATTTTCAGGAAAATTGAAAACTATTTTAAAATGCGAAAAAAATAAGTTTATAGTATAAGTTTAAAAAGTAAAAGCAAATATGTTTTTCGAACCCACCCGGATGTTAAATTAAAAAGTGTGAGAGGACCGATGAAATTGACTATAACAAAAGAATTATACGGCAAAACAGCCCAGGGCAAAAACGTGCACGAATACACAATGGTTAATGAGAACGGCACAAGCGTAAAAATTATTGAGTACGGATGTGCAATAACGCAAATTAACGTTAAAGATAGGTTTGGCGTAATGCGCGATGTTGTGCTTGGCTATGACGGGCTGAATGGCTATGAAAAGGGCAATGCAGGGCATGGCTCTTTTATTGGCAGGTACGCAAACAGGCTTGAAGGCGCGTGCTTCACACTTATGGGCAAAGAGTTCAAGCTGACTGCAAACAATAACGGGAACTTCTTGCACGGCAGTTTTAGCCATAAAATTTTCAAGGCCGCCATTGACGGCGATAGCCTTGTGCTAAAGTTAAAAAGCAAAGACGGCGAAGATGGCTTCCCCGGGGATTTGAACGTGTGTGTTACATACACATTAACGAATGAAGACACACTTGTTATGGATTACACAGCCATTACGAATGAGCCGACAATTATAAATTTAACAAACCATTCGTACTTTAACTTAGACGGACAAGGTAGCGGCGATATTTTAGACACTGTGTTGGAGCTTGACGCAGACAGCATTACACAGGCAAAAGAGGATTTGTGCCCAACAGGCAAAATTTTGCCTGTTAAAGGAACAGAGTTTGATTTTACCGTGCCAAAAACAATTGGGCAAGACATTAACGCAGATTGCGAGCAAATTAAAATAGCCGGCGGCTACGACCATAACTTTATTTTTAACAAAGAAGAAGGAATGCTTGCAAAAGTAGGTGTTGCGAAAAGTGAAAAATCGGGCATTAAAATGACACTTTTTACAACACAGCCTGCCGTGCAACTTTATACAGGCAATTTTTTAGGCAAAGAAGACTTGTTTGACAAAAACGGCAAGCCGTTTGTGAAGCACACAGGCTTTTGCCTTGAAACACAGCACTATCCGTGCTCGCCAATGCATGAACACTTCCCAAGTGTGACACTTATGCCGGAAGAAGAGTACCACCAAACGACAATTTACGCATTTGATATAGAGTAAATTATAAGCTATTAACGTTGTTTTAGTTTTAAAAAATAGCTTAAACCAATGGCAAAAAGGTTATAAATTTTAAGGCGGTATATTTATGTCTAGCGTTATAAAAACCAGCAAATTAACAAAAGATTACGGCGGCAAAGGTGTTTTTGGCGTAAGTTTACAAGTTAGCAAGGGCGAAATTATGGGCTTTCTTGGCCCGAACGGCGCAGGAAAGACCACAACAATACGTCAACTTATGGGCTTTATTCGCCCCGACAGCGGTACGGCCGAAATTTTTGGCATGGACTGTTTTAAAAACGCACCGCAAATTCAAAAGCGCATTGGATACCTCTCAGGTGAAATTGCGCTTTTTAATGACATGAAAGGCGAAGAATTTATTAAATTTATTGCCGCAATGCGCAAAACCAAAGACCTTGCGCTTGCAAAAAAGCTTATGGATTACTTTGAGTTTGACGGGCAAAGCAGAATTAAAAAAATGAGCAAGGGTACAAAGCAGAAAGTGGGGTTAATTTGCGCTTTTATGCACGACCCTGAAGCGTATGTGCTTGACGAGCCGACAAGCGGCCTTGACCCACTTATGCAAAATAAATTTATAGATTTAGTAAAAAGAGAAAAAAGGCGCGGCAAAACTATACTTATGTCGTCGCACATGTTTGAAGAGATTGAAAAAACGTGCGACAGTGCCGCAATTATAAACGGCGGCAAAATTGTAAGCACGCAAAGCCTTGCAAGTTTGCGGCAAAAACAACGCAAAACATACCACATTACGTTTGAGAATAGTGAGCAAGCAAAGCACTTTTTGTCAACGTGTAGGAACGCACAATCAGATGGCGAAAAATGTGTTGACATTACACTAAGCGGCACGGCAGACGCACTTATAAAGGCGCTTTCAAATTATAACATTGCAGACATTGAGACGCGTGCAGGCACGCTTGAAGACTTGTTCTTGCAATTTTACAAGGAAAGTAAGGTGGTGCAATGATGAACATGTCGCTTTATTCACATAGCTTAAAAACAAGCCTAAGGCTTTTAATTATTTTTATTGCAATTTTAACGCTGTATGGCAGTATAGTAGTACTGATGTACGACCCTGAAATGAGCGAGGGGCTAGAGCTTATGATGCAATCAATGCCTGAGATTTTCGAGGCACTGGGCATGGACGATATAGGCGGCTCACTTTTTGAGTTCATTGCGAATTATCTTTATTCATTTTTACTTATAGTCTTTCCGCTTATATACATATCGCTTTTATCTCTAAGCCTTGTGGCAAAACTTGTAGACACAGGCAGCATGGCTTGCCTTTTGGCAACGCCTAATTCAAGGCGCAAAGTAATTACAACACAGCTTGTTTCTGTTATTACGGGCGTTGTAATTATTGTGCTGTACGTATTTATTTTAGTCAGTGTTATGTCGCACATTACTTTCCCGAATGAGCTTGATTACTTCCAGTATGCAGTGCTTAACGCAGGGCTTTTATGTTTGCTTTTGTTTTTTATGGGCGTTTGTTTTTGCGCTTCTTGTATATTCGACGACACTATGAACGCGTCAATTTTTGGCGCAGGGCCTTGTGTTTTGTTTATCATTATTGATATGGCGTCTAATGTAAGCGATGATTTATCATTTTTAAATTACGCCACACCGCTTTCCCTTTTTGACACAGAGGGAATTATGGCAGGAGAGCCGAGTGCATTTTTTGGCATTGCGGCGCTTTTAGCAATGGGAATTGCGCTTTGTGTGGTTGGGTGCATTGCATTTTGCAAGCGCAACATACATGTTTAAATGGACATTAGGTTTTTAAAGGGCGTTGGTGAAAAACGCGCTAAAATGTTTCAAAAATTGGGTATATTCACAGCGCAAGACCTAGTTGCACACTATCCAAGAGATTATGTAGATTTTTCTAAGCCGTACCCTGTGGCTTTTGCACCGCAAGACATTAAGTGCGTTGTAAAAGTTGTGGTGTACGGCAAAAACAGTGTGCGAATTAGCGGCGGCAGGCAAGTGCATAAGGCCGTTTGTGCAGACGAGACACAAGAACTTGTTGTGAACTATTTTAATAACCCCTATGCATTGCAAAAATTGGAAGTGGGCAAAGAGTACTATTTTTTTGGCAAGGTTAATGTTAACTACGGCACAAGGGATATGATAAACCCAATTGTTTTAAGCGTAAAAAATGTAGAGGCAACGCCGCTTATTGCAATTTATGCACAGACAGAGGGCATAACAAGCGCATATATTTCAAAGTGTATAAAGGCGTATTTTGATATGCTGGCTGATAAGGCGCAACAAATTGTTGAGACATTGCCACAGTACATGATAGACGAGTACAAGCTTGTGGCAAAAAGCACGGCAGTACAAAACATACACTTCCCAAAAGAGTTAAAGCAAGTGGAAGCCGCACGGCGCAGGCTTATATTTGAAGAGTTGTTGTCTTTGCAACTAGGGCTTTTTTTACTGCGCAATAAAGAGAGCGCTTTGACAAGCGCAAAAATAAAAAGCACCGATATAACGCGTTTTTTAGGTGCGTTGCCGTTTAAACCAACAAAGGCGCAGAAAAAAGCACTTGACGAAGTTTTGCACGACATGAACAAAGTTACACCGATGAACAGGCTTTTACAGGGTGACGTTGGCAGCGGTAAAACACTTGTTGCTGCCGGTGCAATGTATGTGGCGGCAAAAAACGGCTATCAAAGTGTGCTTATGGCGCCAACAGAAATTTTGGCAAAGCAACACGTTGCAACGCTTAAAAAAATGTTTGATGGAATGCAAATAAACATTGTGCTTTTAACAGGCAGTGTAAAAGGCAAACAGCGAAAAGAATTGTTACTTGACATTGAAAACGGCAATGCAAACATTATTGTGGGCACACACGCCGTTATAAGTGACGGTGTAGTATTTAATAAAGCAGGGCTGTTTGTAACAGACGAACAGCACAGGTTTGGTGTGCGGCAACGTGCAAAGCTTGCGGCAAAAGCAGTACATCCGCACATACTAGTTATGAGCGCAACCCCAATACCGCGCACTTTGGGGCTGCTTTTGTTTGGAGATTTGGACATTAGCATTATAGACGAATTGCCACCCGGCAGAACGCCAATTAAGACATACGCCGTAACAGGAAAAAAGCGTGCAGACATGTATGGCTTTATTGCACAGCAATTGGAAAAAGGCGGGGCGGCATATATAATTTGCCCGTTAATAGAAGAAGGCGTGCAAGAAATGCACGCAGTTACAACTTATTTCGAGCAAACTGCCAAACCGCTTCTTGGGGGCTTTGAAGTTGGCTTAATGCACGGCAAGCTGAAGCTTGCCGAAAAAAATGATGTTATGGATAAGTTCTCGGCCGGTGAACTTGATGCGCTTGTTTCAACAACAGTTATAGAAGTTGGCGTTGATGTGCCGCGTGCAAATGTTATTGTAATTGAAAATGCTGAGAGGTACGGCCTCTCGGCGCTTCACCAGTTGCGTGGGCGCGTTGGCAGGGGCAGTGCGGCGTCTTATTGCGTACTTGTAAGCGACCATACAGGTGAAAAAGTGCGCGAAAGGCTTAACTTTTTGTGCAAGACAAACGACGGGTTTAAAGTTGCACAATATGACCTTGAAACACGTGGGCCGGGCGATTTTTTCGGTAGCAGACAGCACGGGCTGCCCACATTGCGCATTGCAAACCTTGCAACAGATACAAAAGCGCTTTATGCCGCACAAAAGCAAGCCCAAATTTTACAAGTTAAAGACCCGAAACTTCAACTTGAAGAGCATAAAAATTTGAGAGAGAATGTACTTGCACTTTTTAAAAATGATATTGTGCTAAATTAATTAGTATTGGGGGGGCAAGAAATGACTTATACACACACCGGTTGTTGCGGTATTAATTGTACGCAATGCAAAAATTTCAAGCAAAATGAAAACTGCCAAGGATGTAGAGTAGACAAAGTTTTATTAAACGATTGCTTCACAATTAGTTGCTGTAAAGATAAAAATATTGAATTATGTAACCGGTGTATGATTTTTCCTTGCGAGAAGATGCAAAAATTTTACGAAAGTGCCCCGAACAGAAAAAGGGGATACGATAATTTAGTTCGGCTAAAAAAATAAGCATTCACTTTATATAGTGGAAAGCACCTTAGGGCGCTGCCCTAAGAACCTGAAATTTTTTGAAAAAATTTAGTAAAAATTTTAATATGCGGCATAATGACAAAGCTCAATGCCTTTTTTGCCTATTATGCAACAGGCCTATTTATAGGTGCATATTGCTCTAAAAACAAAAAAGTTTCTTCGTTGTTTTCAACAAGTTCCTCTAATTGTTGTGGGGACAGCCAACTAATCCTATTCAGCGCAACTTCGCCTTTCAAAGCTAAAGCATCTTCAACAGTTGTCATATCACTTTCTTGGCCGTTTAGCGTAACACTGTATTCATCGTTTTCATAGTCATAAATCGAATCGTATCTTAAACTCTCGCTTAGCTGACCATCTGAGAGTTCATAGTATGTAACTGTAGTATCATTACTGCGAAAACTATTTAAAATATATGTCTTTTCTGTACCTTTTGCATACTCAATGCCAAATTCTACACCGCCGTTACCATAGCTGGAAAACGAGTGCCTGCTTACAAGTAAAGCTTCTCCATTATCGGAAAGCGTGTAAATTTCTACCAGTTCTTTCAAAGTCCCTGTGTCATCAAAATATAAATCAATAGCACTTGAACCACTTTCGATAGCGTTCATATTATTAGAAACACCTGCTAAAACAAGCTCGAGTATCCCGTCGTTATCTAAGTCTATCAGCTCGGCATAATTAAAGCCGGCTGTGTTGGCACCGCCGTCCACATAATGTTGCTCTACAACAAATTCTCCGCATACATCAAAATATGTATTGACTAAATTGGCATAGGGCGTATAGTCTATTTCGTTTTCTTCTGCCATGTTACCATCTATGTTTGTTAACGGGCCAATAATTGCATCGGCAAAGTCATCTGCATTTGCATTATTATTCTCAAAGGTTGAACACGCCGTCACACTGAAAGCAATTAAAATGACAATAAACGTTATTATTAGTTTTTTCATTGCAACCTCCATTTTTACATAAGTAATCTTAAACTATATTATAGCATTTATCAAATAAATTGCAAAGATAAAAACATACGAAGACTATTAAAAAGCAAGTTCGACAGAAAAAGTGTTGCCTATATTGATAAGACGAATGACAATTTTTGGATGTCGACGAAAAAGGCGAGTTTTAAATGCAGGTAGCAATAGTTTTATTACTATAATAATTAATGAATAAGTGTTAAAGCAAATTATAAAAATTTTTGGGCTTGCAAATATATTTTTAACGATATATAATAATAAAATACAGTTTTTACTTTAGCGCATTGAAAACATTGACACACAATTTGTGATAACGATGAATGTTTTTTATTTAAAAAAACAAAAGTGAATACAATTATGAAAGCTTAGTCGAAAAGCATAAACTCGACAGATAGGAGAAAAAGATGAAAAGACTTTTTAGTTTATTACTTGTTTGCGTTATTGCGTTGTTCTGCTTTGCAGCTTGCAGCCAAGAGCCTGCTCAAGACACAAGCACACAAGAGAGCTCTTCACAAGCAGAGCCCACAACAGAGGACGTTGTAGAGGAAGAGCCTGCCGAAGAAGAGACAACAGCAGAACCTGTTGATGTTTCAGTTGTTGCCTTAAACGGGCCAACAGCTATGGGTATGGTTAAATTCATGACAGACACCGAAAACGGAGAAATTACAAGCAATAATTACACATTTTCAATTGAAACGGCAATAGACGTAGTAACACCAATGATTACAAAAGGTGAAGTGCAAATTGCTGCAGTGCCTGCAAACCTTGCAAGTGTTTTATATAACAACACAGAAGGCGCAGTGCAAGTTCTTGCAATAAATACACTTGGTGTATTATACATTGTAGAAAGTGGCGAAACAATTCAATCAATTACAGACCTAGAGGGTAAAACTATTTATGCAAGCGGCAAAGGCGCAACGCCTGATTACGCATTAACACAAATACTTGCTGCAAATGGTTTAACAGACACAGTTACAATTGAATGGAAATCAGAGCAAGCTGAAGTTGTTGCTGCACTTGCGGCAGATCCAAATGCTATTGCAATGTTACCACAACCTTTTGCTACTGTGGCACAAACTCAAAATGAGAATATTCGCATTGCATTAAACCTAACAGAAGTTTGGGAAAATTCTGAAATTGACGGGACACTTGTAACAGGTGTTGTAGTTGCAAACACAGAATTTGCAAATGCAAACCCTGACGCTGTTGCAGATTTTATGGCTAAATATGAAGAGAGCGTAAATTTTGTGAACGACAATTTAGAAGAGGGCGCCGCACTTGTTGGTACATATGAAATTGTACCGGAGGCAGTGGCATTAAAAGCAATACCTGCTTGCAACATAACATATATTATTGGCGATGAAATGAAAACATTGCTTTCAGGGTATTTAAACGTGTTGTTTGAACAAAACCCACAAGCTGTGGGCGGTGCAATGCCTGACGATGCCTTTTATTATGCACAATAAATAAAAACACTAAAAAATGCTTTTATTAAAAAAGCAATAAACGGCCGACATATGTCGGCCGTTTATTGTTTTATCCGGTTGCAGCTTATTCACGTGCCGTTTCAGTACGTTTAGGCAACAATGTTTTTAGGGTTGCCCTCCACAAAACTTTTTAAATTCTCACAAACACATTTGCTAAGCTTTGCCAGTGCCTGGGTTGTCGTCCATGCAATGTGTGGTGTTGCAAAAACATTTTTCGTACTCAAAAGCTTGCTGTGCTTTTGCAATGGCTCTTGTGAATAAGCATCGCACCCGTACGCTAATATCTTGTTTGAATTTAACGCATCAATTATATCGTTTTCATTTACAAGCAAACCGCGAGCAGTGTTTATAATAATTGCATTTTTTTTGCAGCGTGTAAGCACATCGGCATTTATAATATGCTTTGTTTGCTCTGTAAGCGGGCAATGTAACGATATGATATCACTTTGCTGTGCCAAGTCAGGCAACGTTGTGAAGTTAATATCGTGTTTTTCTTGGGGCACAGTGCGTGTGTGACAGGCTACGTTCATACCAAAAGCCTTTGAAATACCAATAACCGCCTTTGCAATTTCGCCATATCCCACAATACCTATTGTTTTGCCGAAAAGCTCTTGCTGTGGCATAATTTCAAAGCTATCAGGAATATCCGTTTGCCAGTAGCCGCATTTTAATGCATTGTTAAATCTTTCAGGGCACTGACAAATGCTTAAAAGAAGCGCAAATGTAAGCTGTGCAACACTTTGCGTTGAGTAACCCGGAACGTTAGAAACAAGTATGTTGCGCTTTTTGCAAGCCACAAGGTCTACTATGTCGGTGCCGGTTGCAGTAATGCCAACCCACTTTAAGTTTGGGCAACAGCTTAAAATGCCCTCATCAATTTTGCATTTATTTACTATTACACATTCTGCATCTGCAATTCGCCCTGCGGCCTGTTCATATTTCGTGCGTGGATACGTTATAACATCGTCACAAATATTGTACAGTGGCTGCCAATTTAAATCCCCGTCTTGTAGCGCAAAACTGTCAAGTACAACTACCTTCATATAATATTCCCCTTAAAAATAATTATGCTCAGCCGCTTTTAACATGTAAAGCTGACTATAAGCACATATTGCGGCGTATGTGAATTTGCGGTTTAGATATGTTGCGTTTATCTGATATCCGGTATATTGTAATTCCAGCCGGCCCGTAATTTATCCATACTTTGCATAATATATGTAATTTCACTGTGTGGCATTTCGGCGCATTCTGTTTTTTTGCCTGATATAGCATTTGCGCAAGATAAAAATTGATATTCGTACCCGGATATTTGTTTTGGAATGTCTAAACTTTTAATTAAATTGCCATCATGCGTAAATACTTCTATTTTTTTAGGGTTAATCACATTGTCAATTTCAATGTAACCGTCGCTGCAAAATATATCAGCGTGCTTATTTGTTGCGGCAAATGTGGTGGCATGCAATACTGCAACAGCATTGTTTTCATACTCAATGTATATTGTATTTGTCAAATCTACGTTGTCTTGTGTTTGTATGGCTTCGCCACTTATTTTTTTAATTGGCTTATTAAAAACAACCCGGGCAAAATTAAGCAAATACACGCCTATATCTAAAAGTGCCCCGCCGCCTAAATCCTTGTTTTTTATTCTTTCAACTTCATATGACCTGAAACCTATGTTTGCAACAAGGCTCAAAGGCTCTCCAATCAACTTGCTCTCTAAAGTTTCCCTTAAAATTGCCATTGCCGGTAAATATCTGCTCCAAATAGCTTCGGCAAGTAGCAAGTTATTACGCCTTGCCAACTCTATCAGAAAAATAGCTTGTGCTTCATTTACAGTAAAGGCTTTTTCACATAAAACATGTCTGTTACTATCTAAGCAAAGCTTAATATGATTGTAATGTAGTGAATGCGGCGTTGTAACATAAACTAAATCAATCAAGTCATCTTTTACCATATCTTCATAACTACCGTAAAACTTTTCGACGCCGAATAATTTCGCAAAATCTTCAGCACGGTTTTTGTCCCTTGCAGCAACACAGTATATTTTAAAACCATCTATTTTTTCAATAGTTTTACACACCTTGTTTGCAATATTGCCACAGCCCAAAATTGCTACATTTAACATAATAACCACCTTTTTGTTTTTTAATTTATATAATGTGAGTAACGCGCATAATGTAAAGTGGCATGTGGCAGCCGTTGCCCACGCCACATATAAACTGTAAAAAATCCGTGCAGCATTTTAGGATTATTTACTTTAGGCTTGTTTAAAAATCAAGCCTGCTTATACTACCTGTGCTGGTCAACCAAAATAACATTTCCGTCAGGGTCGGTTATCATAAAGTTTGCGGCCCCACTTTTTGCCTCTTTGTCTGTTTCAGATATAAAAACAACTTCTTCGCTTATTAATTTTTTTTCAAGGTCTCTAATGTCGGTAAAAGGGTTTACCTCTTGTGCATTTTCGTCCCAGCCCGGGTTGAATGTTAGAATATTACCCTCGAACATTCCTTGAAACAAACCAATTATTGCATTCTCGTTTTTCATTACAAGGTAATTTTGTGTGATGTCCCCACCAAGTGAAGAGAACCCTAATTTCTCATAAAACTCTTTCGACTTTACTAAATCTTTTACAGACAAGCTAATTGAAAACGCACCTAAATTCATGGCTAAATCCTCCATTAATACTTGAATTTTTTTATATTTATAATGTAGCTTTATTATATCACCGACAGGCAAATTTAACAAGCAAGCGCCGATGTAATTAAAATAACATAATAAAATGCGCCTTAATACAAATAAACAATAAAGCATGCCCTGTGTAAAGTGCCTGTGTTGAAAATTTAGGAAAAGTATGCTACAATAAATAACAATAGTTAGTTTAAACTAATAAACAATGTTAGCAAGTTGGTACATGTATGATAGGCAAAAAATTGTTGAAAATTGTCCCTAATGCAATGGTTCACATTAAAAGCAATGTGATTTTGTAAATTTTGGGCTTGGCTTCAACCATTGCGCTAATGCTTACGGTAAGCTTTTTTATAAGCATTTTAATACTAGACAGTTTAAGTTGGCAGGTTGTTTTATAGAATTGACAAAATATTTCGGATATGTTATGATAACCATAGTTGTTAAAAAATTAACAACTATGGTTATGCGTAAATCCTTAACACAAGACAGAGGTTGAAAAATTTACGCAGGCATATGCTAATTTAATGTATAACTAAATTTGTTATGCCAAGAATTTATATATATGATAAACAATGAAAGGACAAAGGAAAAACAAATGGAATTCAATTTTTCAAAAAACTGGGACGGTTTTACAGCCGGCAAATGGAGCGATGTAGCAATAGACGTAAGCGACTTTATAACGCTGAACTTTGCCCAATATGACGGCGACGAGACTTTTTTGGCGCCTGCAACACAGGCCACAAAAAATTTATGGGCACAAGTAGTTAAACTAAACGCTGAAGAGCAAGAAAAAGGCGGAGTTTTAGACATGGATACAGACATTGTGTCAACTGTTACTTCGCACGGGCCTTGCTACTTAAATAAAAATGAAGAAACAATAGTGGGCTTTCAAACAGACAAACTTTTTAAACGCAGCCTACAACCTTTTGGCGGCATAAGGACGGCGAGCAATGCGTGCAAACAATATGGATATGAAATATCAGACGACATTAAAAATATATTTACAAAATACAGAAAAACACACAACGATGGCGTTTTTGATGTTTATACAGATGAGATAAAACTTGCGCGCAAATCTGCCATAATAACGGGCTTGCCCGACGCTTATGGGCGTGGTAGAATTATAGGTGATTACAGGCGCGTTGCACTTTATGGTATAGACATGCTTGTTACAGACAAAAAAGAGCAGCTAAAAACTGCGCCTTTCAGGATGACAGAAAAAAACATACGCTTGCGCGAAGAACTTGCAGAGCAGATTAGGGCGCTTGGCGAAATAAAAGAAATGGCACAAAGTTACGGCTATGATATTTCACAGCCTGCAGCAAATGCGAAAGAAGCAATACAGTGGCTTTATTTTGGTTACCTTGCAACAATAAAAGAGCAAAACGGTGCCGCAATGAGCCTTGGCCGTGTTTCAACGTTTCTTGATATTTTTATTGCAAGAGATTTAGAGCGTGGCGTGTGCACAGAAGAGCAAGTGCAAGAATATATTGACCATTTTGTTATGAAACTTCGCCTTGTTAAGTTTGCACGCACACACGAGTATAACACGCTTTTCTCGGGAGACCCTACATGGGTAACGGAATCTATTGCCGGAATGACGGTTGACGGCAGGCACATGGTTACAAAAACTTCGTTTAGGTTTTTGCACACACTTACAAACCTTGGCCCTGCGCCTGAACCAAATTTAACAGTCTTGTGGTCTTCGCGCTTGCCGTCGAATTTCAAAAAATACTGCGCAAAAATGAGCATAAAGACATCGTCCATTCAATATGAGAACGATGAGCTGATGAGGGCTGTTCATGGGCACGATTATGCAATTGCGTGCTGTGTTTCATCTATGAAAGTGGGCAAAGAAATGCAGTTTTTCGGCGCACGTGCCAACCTTGCAAAGTGTTTGCTTTATGCTATTAACGGCGGTGTAGACGAAAAACTTAACATGCAAATTGGCCCAAATTACAGGGCAATAACAGGCGATTTTCTTGAGTACGACGACGTTATGCAAAAATATGACGACATGCTTGAATGGCTTGCGGGCGTTTATGTAAGTGCACTTAATATTATACATTATATGCACGATAAATATTGCTACGAGCGCGTGCAAATGGCACTTCACGACAGAGAAGTAAAGCGTTACTTTGCAACAGGCATTGCAGGCCTTTCTGTAATAGCAGACTCTTTAAGCGCAATAAAGTACGCAAAAGTTAAAGTGCTGCGCAATGAGGTTGGCCTTGCTGTTGATTACGAAGTGATAGGCGATTACCCAAAATACGGCAATAACGATGATAGAGTAGATAAGATAGCAATAGACATTGTACGTAAATTTATGGAGAAAATAAGAAGACACCACACATATAGGGACAGTATACCTACAATGTCTATTTTGACAATAACATCGAATGTTGTATACGGCAAAAAAACGGGCTCTACACCCGACGGAAGAAAAGCAGGCGTACCTTTTGCGCCGGGCGCAAACCCAATGCACGGAAGAGACACAAGCGGTGCGGCGGCCTCGCTTGCTTCAGTTGCAAAGCTGCCGTTTGAAGATGCGCTAGACGGTATATCAGACACATTCTCTATTGTGCCGGGTGCACTTGGGAAAGACGACAGGGTGTTTATGGGCGACTTTAACATAGACAACCTTGTAATTCAAACAATGGATGATTTTAACTGTGAGTGTGCAAACATGGCGTGCAAGCAGCCAAATGAGATTATAGAAGAAGATTAATTTACTAAAAAAGGAGAAATAGCGTGAAAAATCACGCTATCATTATTAAAAAAGGCGTGCCGTCAGGAGACGACACATGCCAAAATCTCCATTCTGTGTGGAGGTTTTAAAAAATTATTTGTGCTGTGCACAGAATGGAGATTAAAATGAGCGATATTAGTGATAAGCAAATAGACA
Organism: uncultured Bacteroides sp.; assembly: GCA_964371535.1. Taxonomy (GTDB): domain Bacteria; phylum Bacillota; class Clostridia; order Oscillospirales; family Ruminococcaceae; genus Ruthenibacterium. Next base: position 2,104 of record CAYJMH010000009.1, on the reverse strand, counting down.
ATTTAGTGTCTTTACTTGATGGATATACACAAATGGGAGGCCACCATTTAAACGTGAATGTTTTTACAAAAGAAACGTTGCTTGACGCACAAAATCACCCTGAAAATTACCCTCAACTTACAGTTAGGGTTTCGGGCTATGCTGTTAATTTTGTAAAACTTAATAAAGAACAGCAAGACGATATTATTTCACGTACATTCCACTCGAAAATATAAACAAACTTATAATTGCAAAGGAAATAATATGAAGGGTTATGTACATTCAATAGACTCTTTTGGCACTGTGGATGGCCCCGGCATAAGAATGGTTATTTTTATGCAGGGGTGCCCTTTGCGATGCAGTTATTGCCATAACCCCGACACATGGCAAACAAACACGGGCACTGTAATGACAGTGCCCGAAATAATGGCAAAATATGAAAAGACAAAAATGCTTACAAAAGGCGGCATTACACTTACCGGTGGTGAGCCTTTATTGCAAAAAGAATTTGCAACACAGCTTTTTAAAGAGTGTAAGAGAAAAAATATTCACACGTGTATAGACACCTCGGGCGCGACATTTACCGAGAAGAGCAAAAAAGATTTTGACGAGCTGATGCAATTTACTGACCTTGTTCTTCTTGACATAAAGCATATAGACACAACACAGCATGAAATTATGACAGGCGCGAAAAATGAGAATATATTAAACTTCGCAAAATATTTGTCGCAAATAGAAAAGCCTGTTTGGATAAGGCACGTTGTAATAGAGAACATTACGTTGAAAGAAGAATATTTGCTGAAACTTGGCGCCTTTTTAGCACAGCTTAAAAACATAAAAGCGCTGGACATACTGCCGTACCACACAATGGCTGTGGACAAATATAAGAAGTTAAACATGGTGTATCCGCTAGAGGGCGTTGAGGCGACCTCTTCGCAAAGGACTTCTTATGCCTTAAGCATTATTGTTGAAGGCATGAAGCAAGAAATTAAAAAGAGCAGAAAAAGCTAAAGGGGAAATATGTTTAAAATTTATTTAATGAAAAGCATGCTTGCGGGCATGGCCATTTCCATTGCTGCTACTGCTTATTTAAGTGTAGAAAACAGCGTACTTGGCGGCGTGTTGTTTGGCGTTGGGCTAATTACTATTTATATGTTTGGCTGGAACTTATACACAGGAAAGTGCTGCTATTTACCTGAAAGTGTAAGGGCTAACTGGACGGTAACGGCCGTTGCATTGTTGGGTAATTTTTTTGGCACTGCAATAACAGGATATGCTTTGCGGCTGTGTAATTTAGCTATTGTTGAAAAAGCGCAGAACATTATAAGCACAAAACTTGCGCACACGTATTTTGAAACTTTTGTGCTGGCAATTTTTTGCGGAATTTTAATGAGTATTGCTGTTTTGGGCTATAAATTGCAAAAAGACGATTTTGGTAGGAGCATAATTATAATTTTGCCAATTACAGTGTTTATTGTTGCGAAATTTGAGCATGTTGTGGCAAACATGTTCTATATTTCGCTTGCAAATGAGTGGGGAGCTAAAACAGCTGTTTTTACAATTATTTGCGCAGTGGGCAACGCTTTTGGCTGCTGTTTAATACCCTTGTGCCAAAAAGTTATTAGTATAAAGGAATAAAAGCTTGACACGGCCTTTTTGTAAAATAAAAAATGTTGGTTTAAAAATGAAAAAACATATTGACAAAAAAGAAATGTGTGTGTATAATTATTAGGTACCCATGGGAGTTAATGAATGGCCCCTTGGTCAAGCGGTTAAGACGTCGCCCTCTCACGGCGAAATCAGGAGTTCGATTCTCCTAGGGGTCACCAAGTTTGCTTTTATTCTCAGCATATTATTATATATTCCTCAATAGCTCAGTCGGTAGAGCATGCGGCTGTTAACCGCAGGGTCGTTGGTTCGAGTCCAACTTGGGGAGCCAGTCGAGAAGCTCGACACCAAAACCGCCCTTTAGCGTAAGCTAGAGGGTGTTTTTGCGCCCATAGTCTGTAAGTAATGTAGTAATGTAAATGCAAAAAGTCCTTGTAGTGTTAGCTACAAGGACAGTGTGTTAAAAAGGTATAGTGTTTAGTAATAATGACTATTATTAAAAGTTTTACTAAATTTT
>CAYJMH010000008.1:22774-71272 GCA_964371535.1 uncultured Bacteroides sp. | reverse complement strand
CAAAAAACATTTATAACAGACGTTAGCCACGAGTTTAAAACGCCGCTTACTATTATAAAGGCAGACAGCGAAGTTATAGAGCTGGAAAACGGCGAAAGCGAGTGGACGAACAGCATAAACACGCAGGTGAAGCGGCTTGACAGCCTTGTGGAAAGCCTTGTTTCGCTTACAAAGTTAGATGAACAGCAAGCAAAAATTGTTAAAACACAACTTAATTTAAGCAATATTGCAAGCGATGTTTTGAAAGAATTTTCTTCTGCTATGCAAAACAAAAATTTAGAACTTAACACTAATATAAAAAGCGAAATGGTAATAAACGGCAATGAGAATGCTATACGCAATTTGCTTAGCATACTTTTAGAAAATGCCGTGAAATATGCACCTGAAAGCAGCGAGGTTATTGCTAACGTTTATGAAAAGGCGGGCAAAAAAATATTAAGCATAAAAAATAGCTGTGATGATTTTAAAATAGGCAAACACAACGAGCTTTTTGATAGATTTTACAGAAATGATTTGGCGAGAAACAGCGAGAGCAAAGGTTTTGGCATAGGGCTTTCAATAGCAAAATCTATATGCGATATGCACGGCGCTAAAATTACAGCAGAGAGCAAAACGGGCAGTGAAATTATTTTCACTATTGTGTTTTAATACGCTGAAAGCACCCGTAAAATGGTGCTTTTTAGTGTGTGCTTTTAATGCTACAAGCGTTTATCACAGTTTTTTCACAATAGCAGCTAACAAACTTTAAGTATATTTAAGCTTGGGCATATATAATAATCTTAACACAAATTTAACCGAGGTGATAACATGAGCATTCCACAAACAATTTTTGCAAGAAGCGAAATAAAATATAAACTTACAAAAAGTCAGCATGAGCTTTTATGTGAAGTAATGAAAAATTATATGCAGCAAGACGAATATGGAAGGCACAAAATTTCAAATATTTATTTTGATACAAGCGATTATAAAATTATACGCCACTCAATTGAAAAGCCAAAATACAAAGAAAAACTTCGCCTTAGAATATATGGCGAGCCAAGCAGCGAGAGCACCGCTTTTATAGAGCTTAAAAAGAAATATAACGGCATAGTTTATAAACGCAGAATTTTATCCTCACAAAATGATGCGTGTGAATATTTAATAAGCAATAAACCACTTAGCGAGAATTCTCAAATAAAAAATGAGATAGACTATTTTATGAGCAAGAACGGTGAACTTTTGCCCAGGGTGTATTTATCTTATGAGAGAGAAGCGTACTTTTGCAAAGTCGATGAAAACTTGCGTATGACGTTTGACTTTAACATAAAGATGCGCGACAGTGAAGTATCGCTTTCGGCCAGCGAAAATGACATTGACGTTTTAGACAAAAACTTTGTTTTAATGGAAGTTAAAACATTAAATGGCTTACCGTTTTGGCTTGTTAATTTTTTAAGCGAGAACAAAATATATAAAACATCTTTTTCAAAATACGGCACAGGGTATAAGCAATTTATACTGCCAAAATTTATAAATGCACGGAGGGCAAGCAATGCTTGACACAGTTTTCAGCGGAATTTTCAGCACTGAGGGTGCAATTAACTTATCACTTTCAGACTTTTTTATTTGCATGGCGTCATCAATAGTTTTAGGCATAGTAACAGCAAAAGTATATGCACTTAAAACTAAGTGCACGCAAGGCTTTCTGGCAACTTTGGCAATGCTACCGCTTGCCGTTACAATGGTTATTATAATGGTAAACGGTAATATTGGGGCAGGTGTTGCGGTTGCAGGTGCGTTTAGCCTTGTGCGTTTTCGCTCTGTTCCCGGCACTGCTAAAGAAATTGGTGCCATTTTTACGGCTATGTGCACGGGCCTTACAATAGGCATGGGGTATATTGCCTTTGCGGCCTTGTTCGCAATTATTGCGTGCGCCTTTATGCTTGTTTTAAACATAAGCGAGTTTGGCAAGCAAAGCAAAGCCACAAGAACACTGCACATAACAATACCCGAAGATTTAAACTACACAGATGTTTTTGATGACATTTTCAAAAAATATTTACACAGCTTTGATTTAATATCGGCAAAAACGACAAATATGGGCAGTTTGTTTAAACTTAGCTATGATATAGAGCTTAAAAGTACAGACACCGAAAAAGAGTTTATAGACGAGTTGCGCATTAGAAACGGCAATTTAGAGATAATTATCACAAAGCAAGATTTACTTCAAATTGGGCTTTAACCACTTAGTGCCACAAAACACTTAATAAGTTAAATTTGGCACTTATAACTTATAGTGAAAAGTAGGAGAATAATAATGAAAAAACCAATTAGCATATTAACAGCGCTAATAGTGTCTGTGTTTATGCTTTCATCATGTGCCGGCATTACAGCCGAAAACCAAACACATACACAGGCGCAAGAACAAACACAAGAACAAAGCAAAAGCGGGCAAACAGCAAGCGCCGATGATACTACCGCACAAAGCACAGCAGCAACAAATGCTGAAATTTCATATAGCTTTGAGGGTTTAACTAAAGATTTAAGCGATAGCCCAACAATAGTAACAGACGAAAATGCTGAGATAACAAAAAGTGGAACTTATGAGTTTAGTGGTGCTTACAGCACAATAACGGTAAACGTTGACAAAACATTAGACGAGGGCGCGGTTTACCTTGTGTTGAATAACGCAGAAATTAATAGTGAGAATGATACGCCAATAAACATTATAGAGGCAAAAGACGTTGTTATATTACTTGAATACGGCACTGAAAACAGCGTTTATCAAGGCGAAATTGAGACGAGCGACGAGGAATTTCCATCTGCTGCAATTTACTCAAAGGCAGACACTGCAATTACAGGCGGCGGCAGCCTAAATGTTGAAACTTTATATAACGATGGCATAAACAGCCGAGATGACCTTGTTATTGCAGATGCAAATATAACTGTAAATGCCGTGTCAGACGGCATTGTGGGCAAAGATTTGCTTGCCATAGCTAGCACGAGCATAACGGTAGTCTCCGGTAAAGACGGGCTTAAATCTTCAAACACAGAAGACACAGAAAAAGGCAATATAATAATTACAAGCGGAGAGTTTAACATAACAGCGCAAAACGACGCCATAAGCTCTGACAATATTTTGCAAATTGACGGCGGTGAGTTTGTGCTTTCTACGGGCGGCGGCTATACGGGCGTAATAAAAACACCGTCAAGTGGTGGCATGGGCGGCGGCTTTGGCGGCGGACGCAGCGGCTTTGACCCTTACACAAACACATTCGATGACGAAAATGACGATGTTATCCTTGAAGAGAGTATGAAAGCATTAAAAGCAGTCAATAACGTCATAATAAACGATGGTACATTTGATATTTCAGCGTATGAAGACGCGATACACTCTGACGGTGATGTGAACATAAATGGTGGAAGCTACACAATAAACACAGGCGATGATGGTGTACATGCAAACAGCTCTGTTTTTGTTACAAACGGTAAAATTATCATTGAAAATTGCTTTGAGGGAATAGAGGGCGTTTTTGTAAGCATATACGGCGGTGACATTGACATAAACACAGACGACGATGCAATTAATGGCAGTGACGGAGCTGGCGGTGTTACCATGACAGGCGGCAACATAAACATCGTATTCGGCCAAGGCGGCGATGGGATTGACTCTAACGGCTTCTACACACAAAGCGGTGGCGATATTGTAATAACAGCACTTAATGGCTCTGATGCGATGAACGCACCGCTTGATGTAGACGGCACAGTCACACTTAGCGGTGGTACAATAGTAGACGAAAACGGACAGGAAGTAGAGGTTTCTTCGCACGGCAGCATGGGCAGAATGAATGGTGAAATGCAAATGCCGGGGGAAATGAGCGATAGGGTAGGGATGCCCGAGAATATGCCGCAACAGGGCAACACGCAAGAAAATATATAGATATAAGTGCAAATAAAATGGACTGTCGCATAGTACTAACAAACTGTCAACAGCTCTGATTCAGACTTCCGAAAAACCCATGCACTAAAAAAGTTCCTTTTTCTTTTTTGCCAATAAATTGGCAAAGTCACCTCCGGAAATGTTATTTTTAGGTAAGGCAAAATGTTGCGTTTTCTGCAAAAAACACCTCAGGGCTCTGCCCTAAGAACCCGAAATTTTTTGAAAAAATTAGTAAAACGTTTAATATTTGTCATAATGACGAAACGCTAAACCTTTTTAACACGCTGAAACAATATATCGGTATATAGTTTTTATTCTTGCACTGCTAAGTTATAACGCAAATACGGGATAAAATAGATGACATCTATTTTATCCCGTATTTGCTGGCGCAGAAGGAGAGACTCGAACTCTCGCGCCGGTTTCCCGACCTACGCCCTTAGCAGGGGCGCCTCGTCACCAACTTGAGTACTTCTGCAAATGGTAACAAACTCGGCTAAACCGCTGATATTAAATTTTAAGTTTAACCAAATTGATTGGTGCGCCGGAAGGGATTCGAACCCCCGACCTTTTGGTTCGTAGCCAAACACTCTATCCAACTGAGCTACCGGCGCACATGCACACATTTTAGGTGCGAATAATATTTTAACACATATGCACTTTTTTGTCAATGATATTTAATGTAGTTTTAAAAAATAATAAATGTGCGCTGTGTGCGTACATTTGTGTGCAAAAATGAATGTTTTTTGGTTATTATATATTGTTTTTTTGAAAATAATTAATAAAGTATGGTGCTTTAGCGTATTGCAACAATTGACGTTTTGTTATAAAATATAACGTATAACGCTTATATTTGTGTATTATTTTGCACGAATGTGAAAAATATGGAGGGAAAGATGAAAAAATTACTTACACTATTACTTATAACTGTGCTTGCATTTAGCATGGTGGCTTGTGGTGAGGATTCAACCTCGCAAGCACTGAAAATTGGTGGCATTGGCCCAATATCAGGCGGCGCCGCAGTTTATGGCACAGCAGTTAAAAATGCTGCAGAGCTTGCAGTTGAAGAGATTAATGCAATGGGTGGAATGCAACTAGAGCTTAATTTCCAAGACGATGAGCACGACCCTGAAAAAGCCGTTAACGCTTATAACACACTAAAAGACTGGGATATGCAAATTCTTTTGGGCGCAGTTACAAGCGCGCCTTCAATTGCCGTATCGGCAGAGTCGTCCGCAGATAATATATTCCAATTTACACCTTCGGCAACTGCAGTTGATGCTATTGCAACAGACAATGCTTTTCGCATTTGCTTTTCAGACCCGGAACAAGGCACTTTGCCTGCAATGTATTTTGCCGAGAGCGGCATGGCTTCAAAAATTGCCATAATTTATGATAGCTCAGACCCGTATTCATCAGGCATACACGATGCATTTGTGGCAGAAGCACAGGCACAAGGGCTTGAAATTGTAGCAGACGAGGCGTTCACACAAGACAGCAACACTGACTTTAACGTTCAGCTTCAAAAGGCAAAAGACTCAGAAGCAGAGCTTGTGTTCTTACCTATATATTACACAGAGGCATCGCTTATTCTTACACAGGCAGACAGCATGGGCTATGCACCTATGTTCTTCGGCGCCGACGGCCTTGACGGAATTTTAACAGTTGAGAACTTTGACACATCGCTTGCTGAGGGTGTTATGCTTATGACACCGTTTACAGCAAATGCAACAGACGAGGCAACTGTTAACTTCGTGTCTTCGTACAACGAGAAATACGGCGAAGACCCTAACCAATTTGCCGCAAACGCGTACGACTCTATTTATGCAATCTATAACGCTTGCACATCAGGCGGCGTTACAATTGATATGAGCGCAGACGAAATTTGTGAAATATTAAAAGCAGAATTTGCTTCTATGACCTTTGACGGCCTCACAGGAAAAGGTGTAACATGGAGCGCAGACGGTGCACCAACAAAAGCACCAACAATTTTTAAAGTTGAAAACGGTGCATATGCACCTGTGAATTAAATAAAACATAAGACGGAAATAAAGTGCCTTTGTGTTATTAGTAAACAGTAATTTTGGCGTTTGCGCTTGTACTACAATGCACTTATTCTAAAATTTAACGTTAAAATCTTTTACAGGTGCCCAATGGGCGGCTTAAACACACGGTTAATTTTTAATTAGCCGTGTGTTGTGCTATATAAATACGCAAATTCTATTTTACAATTAACGGAAAATTTGTTTAATTAGGCAGTGTTTGCGGTCGTTTCAACTAGCAAAAGAACTGCATAGAACGGCAAAAAAAATTGAAGACCGAATGGAGAATAGCGTGATAAATCACGCTGTTAAATTAAAATAAGGCGTGCCGTCACAGACGGCACATGCCAAAAAAATCTCCATTCTTTCGGAGGTTTTTCAATATTATTTGTGCTGTGCACAGAATGGAGAATAGCGTGATAAATCACGCTGTTAAATTAAAATAAGGCGTGCCGTCACAGACGGCACATGCCAAAAAAATCTCCATTCTTTCGGAGGTTTTTCAATATTATTTGTGCTGTGCACAGAATGGAGAATAGCGTGATAAATCACGCTGTTAAATTAAAATAAGGCGTGCCGTCACAGACGGCACATGCCAAAAAAATCTCCATTCTTTCGGAGGTTTTTCAATATTATTTGTGCTGTGCACAGAATGGAGATTTTTATGAACTTTGTCTCGTTTTTAGTAAACGGCGTAAGTCTTGGCAGCATTTATGCCATTATAGCGCTAGGCTACACAATGGTGTACGGCATAGCACGCATGCTTAACTTCGCACATGGCGATGTTATAATGATAGGCTCGTATGTTATATTTTTAAGCATGACGTCTGCCGGCCTACCAAGTATTGTGTCTGTTTTTATTGCAGTGCTAATTTGTATGGTGCTTGGCATTGTTATCGAGAGAATTGCCTACAAACCACTGCGCAGTGCGTCGTCGCTTTCGGTGCTTATAACCGCAATTGGCGTAAGTTATTTTTTGCAAAACACAGCGCTTTTGTTCTGGGGCTCATCGCCAAAATCTTTTTCAAGCGTTGTAGACATACAGGCACTTCACCTTTTCGGTGGCGAACTTGTAATTACGGGCGAGACAATAGTTACGCTTATTGTTAGCGGAATAATAATGGTGCTTTTAACAATGTTTGTAAACGGCACTAAAACAGGGCGCGCAATGCTTGCCGTTTCGGAAGATAAGGGCGCCGCACAGCTTATGGGCATAAATGTAAACTCTACAATTTCACTTACTTTTGCAATTGGCAGTGCACTTGCGGCAGTTGCGGGCGCTTTGCTTTGCTCTGCCTACCCAACGCTGGACCCCACAACAGGTGCAATGCCCGGCATAAAGGCGTTTGTTGCGGCTGTTTTTGGCGGCATTGGCAGCATACCGGGTGCAATGCTTGGCGGCGTTTTACTTGGCATAATTGAAAGCCTGGGGAAAGCCTACATTTCATCTCAAATGGCAGACGCCATTGTTTTTGGCATTTTGGTTGTTGTTTTGCTTGTAAAGCCAACAGGGCTACTTGGCAAAAAAACACACGAGAAAGTGTAGGTGATAAGCTTGAAAAATATGTTAAAGAGCACAACCACAACAAAGAATTTAGTAACGTATGCAATAGTTACACTGGCGTTTATTTTTCTTCAAGTAGCAGACAGCTTGGGTGCATTAAGCAACGTGCTTGCAGGCCAGCTTGTGCCAATTTGTTCGTACGCTATAATGGCTATATCACTTAACTTAACAGTTGGAATTTTGGGCGAGTTAAGCCTTGGACATGCCGGGTTTATGAGCGTTGGCGCATTTGTTGGTGCATTTTTTACAATAAGTACTGCCGGCACAATGCCTGATGTTTTATCATATTTAATTGCCGTTTTACTTGGCACTGTTTCCGCAGGCCTGGTGGGCTTTTTAATAGGCATTCCTGTTTTGCGTTTACAGGGCGACTATCTTGCAATTGTGACGCTTGCATTTGGTGAGATAATTAAGAACGTTCTCAACTCTTTTTATGTGGGCAAAGACAGCACGGGTTTACACGTTTCGTTTCAAAACACCGTGGAGCTTGGGCTTGAAGAAGGCGGCGATATAATTATTAACGGCGCCATGGGTGTTACAGGAATGCAGAGAATGTCGAACTTTACATGGGGCTTTGTGTTTATATTAATTGCACTTTTCATATCGCTGAACTTCATACGCTCACGCACGGGCAGGGCTGTTATGTCTATACGTGATAATAGAATAGCCGCAGAGTCTGTGGGCATTAACATAGCAAAATATAAAATTATTGCGTTCACCCTTTCTGCAGCGTTGGCAGGTTTAGCAGGTGTTTTGTATTCACACGGAATTGGCTCTTTGGTTGCAAGGCGCTTTGATTATAACACGTCAATTTTAGTGCTTGTGTTTGTTGTTGTGGGCGGCATTGGCAACATACGCGGCGGTATAATTGCCGCGGCAGTCCTTACAATTTTACCTGAACTTTTAAGAGAACTTCAAGACTTCAGGCTGTTAATTTATGCAATTATACTTATTTTGATGATGATAATAAACAACGCACCTAAGGCAGTTTTATTGCGTGATGCAGTTGTGGCTAAAATAAAAAGTGTGTTTAACAAGAAAAACACTTCAAAGGGGGGCGCTTAAATGGCTTTACTTGAAGTATCGAACCTGGGAATAGTTTTTGGCGGTTTGCAGGCGGTAGACAAGTTTGATTTGACTGTTAACAAAGGCCAACTTTACGGGCTTATAGGGCCGAACGGTGCAGGCAAAACAACTATATTCAACATGTTAACCGGTGTATATACGCCCAACGAGGGTGATATTATTTTAGATGGCCAAAATATAACCGGTCGCCGGCCTGATTTGATAAACAGGGCAGGGGTTGCAAGGACGTTTCAAAACATACGCCTTTTTAAAGACATGAGTGTTATTGACAACGTTAAAGTGGGCCTGCACGAACAAATTCGCTACCCGTTTATTCACAGTATTATACACACACCAAAGTATTTTGAAAAAGAGCGTGAGATAAAAGGCAAAGCAATGTCTATTTTAAAAATATTTGACCTTGATAAAGAGGCAAAACAGCTTGCGAAAAATTTGCCGTATGGCAAACAGCGCAAACTTGAAATAGCGCGTGCGCTTGCAACAAAACCGAAGCTTTTACTTTTGGACGAACCGGCAGCAGGCATGAACCCTAACGAAACAGAAGAACTTATGCAAACAATACGCTTTGTGCGCGATAAGTTTGAAATTGCCATACTTTTAATAGAGCATGACATGCATTTTGTAATGGGGCTGTGCGAGGAAATAACTGTTGTTGACTACGGCCGCGTAATAGCGCGCGGCTTGCCAAACGAAGTGCGAAACGATAAAAAAGTTATTGCGGCATATTTGGGCGGCGAATAATTGCCTTTTACCGCACGCGTTATAAAAGAAAGAAAGGGTATTAAACATGCTTACAGTTAAAAACCTTGTTGTGAATTACGGTGCAATTAAGGCCATTAAAAATATAAGTTTCGAAGTAAACGAGGGTGAAATTGTCACGCTTATAGGTGCAAATGGCGCAGGCAAAACAACAACGCTTCATGCAATTTCAAACCTTTTAAAGCCGTCAAGCGGCGAAATAACGTTTTGCGAAAACGTTATAAGCAACATGGAGGCGCACAAAATAATACACCTTGGCCTAACACAGGTGCCTGAAGGGCGCAGGATATTCTCAAGGCTTACGGTGCAGCAAAACTTAGAACTTGGCGCATATACGCGCAAAGACGGCAGCGACGCAGTTGCAGCCGACTTTGAGATGGTGTTCGAGCGTTTGCCGCGCCTGAAAGAGCGCCGAAAACAGCTTGCCGGCACGCTTTCGGGCGGCGAACAGCAAATGCTTGCAATAGGACGTGCGCTTATGTGCAGCCCAAAAATGATGTTGCTGGACGAGCCGTCAATGGGTCTGTCGCCTATTTTGGTGCAAGAGATTTTTAAAATAATAAAAGACATAAACAAGGGCGGCGTAACAGTGCTTTTAGTTGAGCAAAATGCCAAAATGGCGCTTGAAATTGCAAACAGGGCGTATGTTCTTGAAACGGGCACAATAGCAATGCAAGGAAGCGCCGCAGAGCTTGTAAATGACGACAAAGTGAAGGCGGCATATTTGGGCGCTTAAGCAGTAAAATTTCATTAGCTAATAACATTAACTATAATTTATGCTAGGCAGGTCGATATAATCCGGGTTCGGGTTACATCAGCTTGGCTAAACAAGCGAAAGGCATAAAAGCACACCCGAGAATATTAGTGCAATGCCCGTGGTAAATGTGCCCACACTGCGCACTTTGATGTTTTGATTTTGAACTATTTGTGCATTTTCAAAATGCTGAAAGCTCTCGGCATTTCTTTCATGTTCCTGAAATGTATTGTTATTGTCTGTTGTACCACTCATCTTGTACATCTCCTGTCTGTTCGTTTTTTGCTTTTTTACTCTTAGTTTTTGCTTTGATGTTTTCAGGTGCATTTTCAACAATAGGCGGTTCAATTGCAGTTTCTTGCTGCATTATTTGCTGCTGAATTTGTGTGTTTGCGTCTTGTGGTGGAATATATATCTGCTCAGGTTTATTTTGCATTACATTTGTATTTTGCGGTGGTTGCTCGCACATAAAATTATGTGTAAAAACATTGTTTTGTTGTTCATTGTTATGTACATTAACCGGCATGTTGTTTCCGTTTGGCAATGTGTTATAATTTGTGGCACCATACGTGGCGTTACTGTTTGCGTTATAATTCACATAGTCGCCGGCTTTCAAAACATTGGCTTTTTTGCCGCCCTTTAAAAGGTAAATGCCAAGCAAAATTAAAAGCACTGAAACAACAAAAGAGTTTAAAATATTTGTAATGTAATATATATCGAAAAAATGGCGAAGAAGCGGTGATATCATATCATTCATAAGAAGTAGCACAGCAAAAAGTATAAAGCCCCAACCAAGTATTTTAGCGTGCTTTTTTGTGAATTCGCTAAAGCTATCACCAATATCAAATATAAATTGGTCTTTATAAACGTACATATGCTCTTGTGTCTGGTTTCTTATGTGCCATGTATCGAAAAATGAGAACGCAAAGAAAACAGGTATAGTAATAGCAAGCGTACTGCTTAAATTATTAAATACGAAAACGGCTATCACTAAGCCTATCATAATTGAAATGCCCCTTTTCATATAGCCTAAATACATTTGCCCTGCCCCCGGTATACAAGCAAACAAAAATGTTAATATCGTGTTCTTTTTCATAGTTAAACTCCGTTTCTTGCGGTGTGTACCGCTTATTTCAATAAGCCATGTGCTGCTTTTTTAAGTTCGTCTATTGTGCTGTTTATTAATTGGAACCGGCCCTCTTGCGTTTGTGTGCTTTGTGTAAATTCATTGTCAATTTCGCGCTGTGTGCGTATGCCAAAAGCATAGTCGCTAAGTTGTTGTGGCATTTTGGCAATGTCACCGCTTAGGCCGCTGCCCCACAGCACAAGCGCAATTACAGCCGCCGCCACATATGCTGTGTATTTATTTAAAAGTGCTTTTGCAGTACGCACATATAGTGTTTTAATGATGTTTTTCTTCATTTCGTGTGGCGGTGTAAAAAGCAAAGTACTATTTGTTTCGTCAACTAAACATTCTATGCACTCATCGCAAAAGCTAAGGTGCTCGGCAATTTCAAGGCACGCTAAGTCGTTTAACTTGCCGTTTAAAAATTGTTTAAATGCTTGCTTTGTTATGTGCCCGCTATCTGTAAAAAAGTTACTCATTTTGGCGCGCACCTCCTTTTTCAAGTTTTTCTGCTATTATATACCTTGCCCTGTAGATTTGCGTTTGCACAGTTTTTTTTGGCCTGTTTAAGCGCACTGATATATCGTTAATGCTAAAGTTGTGCAAGAAATATAGCTGTGATACAAATAAATAAGGTTCGTTTAACGAGTTTACTAATTTGTGCAACATTTGCGTTTGCTCTTTCGTTATTATAAGCTCTAGCGGTGTTTCATCTTGTTGGTGTATATACGCATTGCTCTCAGGCATTTCCTCGTTTAAGTTGAGGTGCACTTTTTTATAATATGCGCTTTTTAAGTAATCTTTTGCTTTGTTGGCGGCTATACGCGCAAGCCACGGCTTATATTGCCCGTGTTCACAATCGTCTATATGCGTGTACGCACAAAAAAATGTATCTTGCGTTAAGTCTTGTGCCTGTGCACTGTCCTTTGTAAAAGAATAGCAAATTGTGTAAACAAGCTTTTCATATTTGTGCACAATTTGTTCGAATTGCGCTATTGTTATTTTTTGCGAAAAAACCACCACCCACTTTTGCAAAGCCAGTGCGACACAGTTTCTGTTATATTAGCCAATGCACCACAACATAAAACCGCCGCATTACTCGTTATACTTATGTAACGATTAATACGGCAGTACGTCTTCAAATTTAATAAAATTCAAGTAAAATAATTTAGCGTTTAATGCACAAGCACCATAAACCCTAAGCTACTTAGCGTAAGCATAATTATGCCGGCCGTTATTACACCTGCCAAAACGCTTAAAACGCTGGGCCAAAATTTTAAATCAAGCAATGTTGCACCAAGGCACCCTGTCCACGCACCTGTTCCGGGCAGTGGAATTGCAACGAATATAAAAAGGCCATAGTAAATGCCTTTGCCTGATTTTTCTTGTATTTTATTGCTTGCCTTAACGCCTTTTTCGTGTATAAGCCCAAAAAACTTACCAAGTTTGCCGGGCCATGTACAGCACCACAAAAGTACTTTTTTTGCAAAAAGCAATATAATTGGAACAGGCAGCATGTTGCCTATAACAGCAACAAGTAAGATGCTCCATGTGGGCTCTAGCTGCATACCAACACCAACCGGCACAGCACCGCGAAGTTCAATTAGAGGTAGCATTGAAATGAAAAACACCCAAAAATATTTCTTTGTAAGTTCAATAAACATTTAAATCTCCGATTAATTTATTATTTTGTATCTTTCGGATAGTTCTGACACTATCTAAATTATAATATTATTCTTCGGCAACTGTTTCTTCTTCGCTGCCTGTTGCAGATATAGAACTTAAGCGGTAATTGCCGTTGACATTATACGCCCACCAGTCTGTATACGTAATAGATATGCGATATTCGCCGCCGGACGTTAAATTATTAAAAGTATACGTTTGGTTTGTTCCGTCTGCTTCGAAGTGCGCGGTACCAATAAATTCTGCTTGGTTCGTACCCTTTTCCCACAGCGCTACTTTAACGTCCCTGTAATCAGGGTTAGCGTCAACGCTCTCACCGTTTGCGTCTGTAAGGTAAAAGTTTGCGTCTACTGTCAGCGAGTTACCGTTAATAAACAAATAAGAGTCTGATTTATAAGTGGACAAGTAAATTGTTCCCACATAAGTGTCTGTGCCCTCAATAATCATGCCTGTAATTGAGTTTGCCGTTTCAGGCATAACAAAATTCTCCGGTAGCACAATTGTCTCGCCGCCCACAGTTGCCATTTCAATGTCTTCAACCGTGTCGTCCTCTTCCGCCTCAATGCCTAAAAGGCTTGCAAGGCTAAGGTTTGCGCATGCTGTCATGGTAGAAAACATGAAAGTAAATATTAATAAAAGCGCAAGGTATTTTTTTAGCTTTGTTTTCATTCTCTTTTTCTCCTTTTTCCTTTATAATGCATATTTCATTATCGTCTGTAAATAACATAGGCTGATTTTAGCCATGTAGCTCCTGTGTTAAAGCAAGTCTCTCGCTTTCTTGATATTCGTTTGTGCCGTCGAACAAGTTCTGATACCTAAAAAGTGCAAAGCCGTCTACATTTGGCTTTTCTTCTAAAGACTTTACCATGTTTGCAATGTTTTGTCCACTGCTCCATTCACTTTGGTCGTTACTTCCACCGTCGCCGGCCGCAATTCTAAACGCACCAAGCCCAATTGCAAGCGACACACTCTCGTGGCGCTCAAAGCTAAGCCATTCGTTCGTGCAGTTCTCAAACGCAAACCTGTCAGAGCCATTTGAAAGCCTATAATCAAACCCCCAGTAAATTTGTGGCATTATATAGTCAACATATCCGGGTTGTGACATCCATAGCTGTACGTCGCTGTACTGGCTGTTGTAGTTGTTGTCGTTGTTGCCCTGTGGGCTTATGCCAAAAACACAGTCAGGGTCTTCTGCCTTTATTGCGGCGTACAGCTGTGTTACAAGCGTGTTCACGTTGTCACGTCGCCAAGCATCAAGCGTAAGGCCGCTGCCAAGCAGGTCGTATTGTTCTTTGTCGAAACTCTCGTCTGTAGTTGGGTAAAAATAATCGTCAAATTGTATTGCGTCAACGTCATAGTTGCGAACTATCTCAAGTGTGCCGTCAATTATAAGCTGACGAACTTCGGGTATAGATGGGTCAAAGTACATGCCGTCGCCCACTTCGCGCACCCAATCGGGGTTTAAAACAGCGGGGTTTGTGCTTGATATATTTGAAGGCAGGTTTTCGTTAAGCCTAATTCGGTAGGGGTTAACCCACGCCTCAAACAAAAGCCCTCTCGCATGTGCTTCTTCTATCATTATAGCAAGTGGGTCATAGCCGGGGTCTTTTCCTTGTTCGCCCGTTAAAATGTGGCTAAAAGGGTATATCTCACTTTTATAAATGGCGTCTGAAAAAGGGCGGACTTGCATAATAACAGTGTTCAAGCCAAGGTCAACACAGTTGTCGAAAACTTGTGCTGTGCTTTGCCTGAAACTCTGCTCGGTAGTTGTGTCAAACGCCGTAAAATCAAGGTAACTTATCCATACAGCCTTATATGGCAAACTATCACCGCTGCTTGGCAGTGTGTTAGCCGCCGTACCTTCAGGTACACTTGTAAAGTCGCCTTGCTGCCCGCTACTGTCTGCCTGTGCGTTTTCGTTGCCGTCATGCGTTGTGTTTTGTGCACAGCCACTAAACAGTAAAGTTAATGCCAAAGCAATAATTGCCGCTTTTTTAATAATTTTTTTTTGTTGTATGTGTCGTGTCATATAATTCTCCGTTTCACACCCTGATAACCATTTTACATTATAAAAGAAAATAAGGCAACAAAAAGCAAGTAAATTAACAAATTTTTCATTGTTTGCCTGTTGGTTGCGGCGTTTAGCATACTAAGTTAATGCAAGGTAATTCAAAATTTTGTTTTTCAATTGGTAACTTAGCAGCCAAAAGCTTGCACCGCAGTATTAATTAAATTTTAAAACTATTGCGGTTTAGCCGTTTGGAATTTAGCATGTAGCCACCATTAAAAAGTATATGCCTTTAAATTGCTATTTATTACGGTGTCAGCTTGTCTATTAAATACATATTGTGTCGGCAGATGTGCTTGATTTCGGCTGAACATAAAAAATGTGCGCTTTCACGCAATTTATTTTACGATACACGGGCATTGTGACAGGTAAATGCTATATTAATATAAATGCAAAAGAGCGCGCTATATACTTTTAAGTAATGTAAAAACGAAAACGCACTGCACTGCACTTATTGCCATTATTATTGCAGCACCCATTACAGGTGCTACACCAATGAACATAGCAGCAATTTGTACAATTGCTGCAACAAAAACAAGGTTGCCCATTGTTTTTACGCTTTCAGATGTCAACTTTTCGCTACCTACTATATAGCCAAGGGCAAATACCGAAAATGCAAGCGCACCGAGAAACGAGCTGAGTGTACTAAACGGCTGTGGCATAGATGTTGAGAATAAATCGAAGATTAAAAACACGCTGCCAATAAACCCGGTAATTTTTTGCGCCGTTATGTCTGTTCGTGGAATTAAAAAAAGCATCATTGCAGCATTTCCAATGCTGGCAACATTTATAAGCAAACCAAAAGTAACATTAAATATTATTAATGCACCTGCTATAAAGTTAAGAGCACAACACGTAATGCCCATTAAATAGTATGTTCGTTTTGTAAAGCGCATTTGTTCTCCAATCTAAAATATTACATAGTGCAAAGACCACCCGGTTGAAATTATAGTAACATACCGGCACTTGTAAAAAAGCTTAAAAGTTAAAGCAAACATACTTAGCAGTGTAAGATTGAAAATTATGCACTGCTTTTATGCAGCTATTTTCTATCGTAGTATAATAATATGCAATGCACTAAACAAAACACATACGTTTAAAACAACTGCGGCAAAAATAATAATGTTTGATATATCATTTTTAATTTCAATAAATTTTGTCTTAAGCAAAATTGCAAAACCCGGCAAAACAGGTGTAAAGTATCTGCCTTGTATACCGTAAATTGTCTCGTAGGCAATTGGCGTCCACAATATACACCCTGCAACAACAAGTGCAGCGCTTAAAAGTGAGCTGAAAAATACAACAGCTTTTTGCCAGGCATTTAGCACAATCTCGTCTGAAGCAGTGTTTTGCACAGCAAGCAAAAGCAAAATAATAAAACCTGAAACAAGAAGCCAGGATATTTCAATGCTAAAATAGCTAAGGCTACCGCCAAACATTGAGTACACAAAAAACTGCATTCTTTGCGTAATTGTATTAAACAAAAGCACAAAAGTTGTTGGTATATTGTCAAGTATATACGCTAAACTGTAATTTGTTGCGTAAGGGTTAAAAGCTGCAGCTTCTACTGCTTGAACTGTGGTAGCTGTCTTAGTTACTTGCGCAACAGGCTGCGAAGCATGGCTCAATAGTTGCAATACTTCGCGCTTTATTATATCAGAACCCTGCGTAAGGCTATAAAAAACAATACTTGTTACAGGAAGTGCAACCATAAGCGTAAGTTTGTTTTGTTTTTTCATTTTGTCGAATGGCAAAATAAAAAGCAAGCACAAAAGAGGAACGTAAGCAGCTTTTGCCGGCACGAAAAGTGTAACTGTTATTAAAAATGCTATGCAAAATTTAAGGTTGATGTCGGCGTCTTTCACAATGCGCATTGCCATTGCAAAAACAAGCATTGCCACGCATATAACAAAGCCATCGCGCGAGAAAGAGCTTGCCACATGCAAAGACACAGGAATGAGAGAAATAACGGAAATAATACTTTTACCATAAGGCGTTATTTTTACCGCCAAACAAATTACAACCGCATAAAAAACTAAGTTTGCAAGGCGTGCAAGGTAAAGTGTAGGTACAAAACCAAGGCGCAAAACCCTTGCAACGGCAATTAAAAACGAAGATAAATAATATGGTAGTTCATAGCCGCCAACTTCTTCTTGCGCATATAAAACGCTCTCACGCGGGCCATATTCGCTTAATGTGAAAAAGTCGGTAGCTATTTCTTTGTATGCATATACATTTGTTGCATTAATTTGAAATATTTCATTATTATCACTTGGGCGTTTATAATTTACGTTATGCGAAGCGTTGTCTGCATTTTGGCCGCCCAGTAATTCTTCACTGCCGTTAAATGCTTGGTTTATGTGAAACATTTCGTCCGGCGCTGAGTATACAGGCAAAACCATGTTATATATTATGCCTAGAAGCAAAATAGTAATAAACGTAAGCGTGTGTGTTTTTATTTTGTTGCGCTTCATAAGCACAAAAACCAAAATGCAAACAAACGCGCTTAAAAAAGCAAAAGTATAATAAAAGATAACAAAAAATACACCAATGGGCTGGTAATAAGCGCCTAAAGAAATTAACCCGTCTTCCGTTGTGGCAAGCGTAATGTACGTGTCATTTTCAAGTGTAGGAATAATTTCAAGCGTGTACATCTCACCGGCCTGCACAGTACCATCAATTTTAAACAGAGTAAAAACATTTTTTGGTATGTCTTTTATACTTACAGTGGACGTTGCATCAAGTTGCCCTTCGGTAGTAAGCATATTTACTGTAACGCTGCCTTCCGTTGCCCTTTTTGTGTTTATAATAAGGCATACATTGCTCATGTTTTCGTCAAACGCGGCATTATATGTGTAAACATCGCCATTGTACAGCCTGTCTGTTTCGTCTTCAATGCCGTAGTTTAGCGTGTAAGAATACACTCGCTCTGAAACATCGCTAAATTGTGTTTTATAATAAATAGTGCAAATTACCATTATGAAACAAAAAATAAATACAGATATAATTAGCGTACTATGTTTCTTACAAAAGCTTGTAAATTTAAGCATTTTTCTCTCCGTTTAAACAATTAATAAAAAATTATACGTAAATAATTATACCAAACGGCAGAATAAAAGTCAATTTATAGCAGTTTTCGCATGGTGACTGTAAATGCCATGAAAATGACGTTTTTTGGCTTTTCAGCTTTTATATTCTAATGCTAAAGCGATGCACTGCCAATGTTTAAGTTAATTTTTCTTAGAAAGAGGCGTTGTGGTTCCATCCTCGTTTTGTATTACAACATTGTCAAGGCTTCCACGAAGTGATTGCTTCATCTCTTCTATATATTTTTTGCGCAAATCGGCTTGTTCGCTTTTTTCATTTTCTGTCAGCCCAATGTCACTTTTTGACTTTTTTGCAAGCTCATTAATTCTTGCAATCTCATCTTTTGTCATATTAATTACATTCCTTTCGTTGCAAGTTTAAAGCTTGCACCTTATATTTAGTATATACTTATTTTAAAGCAGATAGTAAAAAAAAGCAAAGTTTTTTGATATTTGCACTTTAGTCGTTAGGGAATAATACGAACTCGTTTTTTATTTAGCCAAAAGCCCGAAAACTGCGGCAGTGCACCTCGTAAGGCGAAAGCCTTACTTCACCGCACTTTCTTGTTTTAGAACTTTTGGCGGTATAAAAAATTCTTTGAACCTATTTTGTGCAAATTTTGTGGTAGGCAAGGCAGACGAACAAGTAATACTTGCTGTATTGCGAGTGAGGATAACGAAGCATAACACAATAATTTGCCAAAATAGGCGTGTTCGGATTACTCCCTAACGGCTATGCGCAAAAAACAAAACCCGCAAAGTGTTAAACCCTTGAAAAAATTAACACTTTGCGGTATTATAAACTCGCAGCCTTGCGAGGAGTTTTTTGGTGCAGGGCAGGTATGCGTATTGCATAGCGCCCGGCATAAAAAGGATAAAACATCTGTTATTAATTAATGCACCCTATATGTGCGGTTGCTTTAATTACAGCAATGTGCTTTACCTTTTGCGCATTATCAGCTTGAGGTTCCTCTAAGCTTTGCGCTTTCGCCTATGTTTTGCAAAATATAGGCATCTATCAAAGAGTATATTCGTTACATTTAAAATGTAGAACGAAAATGCGACGGATGTTCTCTTTGTGGCATTAACGGGTTAAAGGTGTTAAGAAACTTGCTTTCATATAATTCTATAAATAACATGCAGTGCTATTTATATACTTACGGGGTTGGCTTATAATTGTATGCGTGAATTATTATTTTCGCAAATTCTTGCAAAAGCCTTTTTGGCTTTCGGCTTGTTTTACCCGGTAAAAATATAATACACCAAATTTATGAATATACTTTTAAAATAATATAAAGCTATTTATAACTTTTTGTATGAAATTTACCGCAAAATCATTAAAAAAATGTAAACACACAGTAAAAGGGAACAACATGAACTATAATTTAGAGATGAAAAAAATAATTAACAACATGAACACAAATGAAAAGCCAAAGCTTTTGTTGCACAGCTGTTGCAGCGTGTGCAGCGCACATGTATTAAGTGTACTTGTGCCGTTTTTTAGTGTGAGCGTATACTATTTTAACCAAAACATACACCCGTTTGAAGAATACGAGCGCCGAAGAGAAAGTCAAAAATTATTTTTACAGGCGGCATATGGTGATGAAGTTGAAATGATTAGCCCACGGTATGACAGCGCAATGTTTTATGCGGCGACAAGAGGCTATAATGAAGAAAAAGAGGGTGGCGCGCGCTGTGCGCTGTGTTTTAACTTGCGCCTTACCGAAACGGCAATGGCCGCAAAAAAAGCAGACTTTCAGTACTTCACAACAACGCTTACCGTAAGCCCGCACAAAAACGCGCCGCTTATTAATACAATAGGGCAAAAAATAGCAAACCAGCAAGGTGTATTATTTTTGCCCGCAGATTTCAAAAAAGAAAACGGCTATAAACACAGCAATGAGCTTGCAAAAGAATACAATTTGTACAGGCAAGATTACTGCGGTTGTGAGTTTAGCATAGTGTAAGCTTGTTTTAAGGGCAGCACCATTTCGGCAGATGCCTTGCACTTTGCTAAGTTAAAACGGCCTTTCATGGCGTGATGAAGCCGTTTTTAACTTGTTCATTTTGCGCTGTTTGTAAAATAAGTAACATAATAAAAAAGCACGAGCATTCAATTTGAATACCCGTGCTTTTTATTTTTGCAATTAATAATCTGTATAAGTAACTGCCTCTGTCTCGTAGACATTGTTATAAATATCTGTCAGCTTAAAATAAATAATTGCGTCCATGTCTCCCACATCGTCATAGCTTACTTCTATTTCGCCGTTAACTGTAAGCGTGTCGCCCATAATGTAAGAATCCTCATAATCCCAATTGTATGTGTAGTAGTCGAAAACCCACTCTACCATGTCGCCGTTCTCAAGCTCGAAAAGCCCTTTGCCAAGCGGTGCGCCTACATCGCTGTACTTGCGGTAGCCGGCAACGTAGCCTGTGGGCACGTCACTGTCCCAGTACACAATAATTTCAATGTATTCATCGCCGTTTAAAAGCGCCGGCACCATGCCATATGTGTACCAATCGTCATCGTTTTCATACACGTCCTCTTCTGCGTAAAACGGCACTGTGTGGCCGTCTAGTGTAACCCATGTATAGTCAAACTCTACAAGTAAGTCGCCGTCGTCGTCAAACTCATACACATTGTCGCTTCCAAGGTCAATGTAACCCTCGCCGTCGTCTAAAAGTGCTTGAAGTTCAATTTTGTTTATCTCGTCCCACTCTTCGTCTGTAAGGCTTAAAACATACACATCGTCTTTCTCGTCTATTATAAGCTCGCCCAAAAATTCGCCCTCAGAGCTCTCCTCATAGTGCTGTGCTGTGTCTGCGTCGTACCAGTCTTGGCTAGAGTAATCATCTTGCAAGTCTGTGCCTGTGCTGTGGCTGTACTGTATTTGCCCGCCCGACATTGCACTTATATAAATGTTAAAAAACTCGGTGTACTCGGGCGTATATCCAACATCGTGCAAAATGTCTTGCATGTCAGAATACTGCCTTATATAATCTTGTGGGAAGTACATTGCAAGGCCGTAAGAATCATAAACGTCATCGCTGTTTTTAAAATATTTAACGGCGTTGCTAACTGCACTTATAACAAGCTCTCCGCCGTCAACGTCGGCTTTTTTAACATAGTCTACCATGTCAATTTGCTCATAGTCACCGTCGCCAAAGTCTTTCGCATCATTTCGTGCAACTGATATCTTCTTGTATTCGTTGTTCATAATATCGTCTATTGAATTAACGAAATAGTCTGTTAAAACGTCATATAAATGCGGCATTTGCCTAAGTTCCACAATAGAAAGTGTTGCGTTGGGCCTGCGCATTTCCTCCTCGCACGCCCACACAAAGTCGTCTATAATTTGCACGCCTAAATCAACCGTGCTTGTGCCGGGGTTTTCGCTTAAATAAGCAAGCCAGTTTGTGTAGTGCCAGCCTGTGCCGGGTTCTGTCTCTTGCGATGCAATAAGGTAATCGGCGTATGGCTCAAGCATAAGCGCCGTTTCTGCCGTTGCCATAAGGCATGCGTCAAAGCCCACAAAGTCAAACTTAACATTGCTTTGTGCAAATGCACTGTCCATAGAGGCAAGCGTTAAAGTAGAGTTTGGGTAATGCTCGTCATAGCCAAAGCCTGAAAACGCGCCGCCGCCGTGGTTCCATAAAATTAAGCTGTAACGGTCTGCCGGGAAATTTTGTGCCGTGTCGTTTATAAAATTCGTCAGTGTCTCGGGCGATGCCATGTCAAGCAGGCCCAAATCGTCGTTAACGGGCAAAAGTTCGCCGTCTTTCACTTGCCAATATTGGCAAGTGTCGCTTCTGATGTCGCGCATTTCCCAGTCTAGTGCGCCGCCTGTCATAATTACAACGTTAACATTGTCGCCAAAATTGGCGTCCAGTATCTCTTCTATGTCGCCACTTGCATAGCCGCCGTCGCTCTCAAGGTCTGAGCCAAGCAAGTACAACATAATTGTGCTTGTGTCTGTTCCGTCGCCTTTAATAACTGTGTGAAAATCCCTGACATCTGTAATTGCAAGGTCTTCGCCAAAAACGCCGTCTTCGCCGCCGTTTGAGCTATATTCCACACTGCTGTCGCTATATTCTTCGTTGTCATCGGGCAACAAAAGCCCAAGAATAAAAAGTGCAAGTAGTATTAAAAAAATAACAAGGCATCCGGACAAACAGCCTTTTAAACAACCTTTTTTCTTTTTTGGTTCTTCATATGCGTAGTTGTTGTTTTGATAGTTGCCGGCTTGAGAATAATTGTTTGCACCCATGTTTTGGTAGTTGCCGCCTTGTGCACCGTACACATTGGCGTTTTGCTGTTGTGCACCGTTTGTGCTGTATGGGTTTGCGTTTTGGTATGGTGCGTTAGCGCTGTATTGGTTTGTGTTTTGCTGTGTGTTTTGTGTGTAGTTTGTGTTTGCCGCCGTGTTATTTTGCGCAAGCGACGCTCCGCAACTCTCACAAAATTTTGAGCCGCTCAAATTGCCGGCCCCGCAATGTATGCATGTCATATGTAAATCGCCTTTCGAAAATGTGTTTATTCTATTATAGAAGTGCCTGTCATTTGTGCAGGTATTGGCATGTTCATTATTTTAAGCATTGTCGGTGCTATATCTGCCAAAACGCCGCCGGTGCGAAGGTTAACATCGCCTATGCCGCTTACAAGGAAAGGCACCATGTTTGTTGTGTGCGCAGTAAATGGTTTGTCGGCACTTCCGTCGTACATTTTGTCAGCGTTGCCGTGGTCTGCGGTTAGAAGCATAACGCCACCCATGTTTTCTATGGCCTTGGAAACTTTACCCACGCACTCGTCAACTGCCTCAACTGCCTTAACTGCTGCGTCAAAAATGCCTGTGTGCCCAACCATGTCACAGTTTGCAAAGTTTAAAATTATCACATCGTATTCACCGCTGTTTATGCATTTAACACACTCGTCTGCCACTTCGTATGCGCTCATCTCTGGCTTCAAGTCGTATGTTGCAACTTTTGGGCTGTTCACAAGCACCCTGTTTTCGCCGTCAAACGGTGCCTCTACACCGCCGTTGAAAAAGAATGTCACGTGTGCGTATTTTTCAGTCTCTGCAATGCGCAGCTGCGTTTTGCCGTTTTGTGCAAGGTATGCACCAAGTACGTTGTCAAGGCTTTGCGGCTTAAATGCCACGTGCACGTTTGGCATTGTTGCGTCATACTGCGTAAAGCACACGTAATACAGCGGCAAGCGGCCGCCTTTACGCTCAAAGCCGTCGAAGGCGTTGTCTACAAAAGTGCGTGTTATTTCACGCGCCCTGTCAGGGCGGAAGTTGAAGAATATGACACTGTCGCCTGCGCTTATTCTGCCGCCCTCGCACGTTACTGCCGGGTTCACAAACTCGTCCGTCACATCGTTTTTATAGCTTTGCTCCATAATTTGCACGGGCTCGCCTTTATCGCCAACGCCGTCTACCATTGCGCCATACGCTTTTTCAACGCGGTCCCAGCGGTTGTCTCTGTCCATTGCATAGTAGCGCCCTGTAATTGTGGCAATTTCGCCCACGCCAATTTCTTGCATCTTAGCCTGTAATTCTTTTACAAAGCCAAGGCCGGAATCAGGCGGAACGTCGCGCCCGTCCATTATAGCATGAACATAAACATTTTTAAGCCCGGCTTTTTTAGCTAGCTGCAAAAGCCCATACAAGTGCGTGTTGTGGCTGTGCACGCCACCGTCTGACAATAAGCCCACAAGGTGTAAGCTTTTGGCGTTTTTTGCCGCACTTTCCACTGCGCCGTTTAGGGCTTCGTTGTCAAAAAAATCGCCGTCGTTTATTGCCTTTGTTATGCGTGTAAGTTCTTGATACACAATGCGCCCTGCGCCTATGTTCGTGTGGCCTACTTCACTGTTGCCCATTTGCCCGTCGGGCAGGCCAACTTCCATGCCGCTGGCACCTATTTGTGTGTGTGGGCATGTTTTAAAAAGTTCGTCCAAATTCGGCGTGCTTGCGCTCATTATCGCATTGCCGAAAGGCTCACTTTCGGCACAGCCGTAGCCGTCCATTATACAAAGCATTAAAGGTTTTTTCATTTTTTTCTCCAATCCTGTACATTGCGTTAAAATAAAAGCGAAACCCCTCAATGCACAAAAGAGATTTCGCAGGGTAAAAGCCTTCAAACATAATTTAGTATGGCTTTACAAAGCCGCTTTTTAGTTTGGATGATTATCGTGTGTTTACTAAAAGCTTTTTTATAAAAGGGCCAACACAAAAAAATGCGTGCGCCCTTAACATACTGTTTAGTATGCTTTGAAATTTTATTTGTTTGCCGCTGAAACAATTGCAGCAAAATCTGCCGGTTTTAAAGACGCGCCGCCAATAAGCCCACCGTCAACGTCGTATTTTGAAAGAAGCTCGTCTGCGTTGCCTGCGTTCATGCTGCCGCCGTACTGAACTGTTGTTGCGTCTGCAACGTCTTGTGTGTAAAGTTCAGCAACAACGTTTCTAATTGCAAGGCACACTTCTTGTGCTTGGTCAGACGTTGCCGTTCTGCCTGTGCCAATTGCCCATACAGGCTCGTACGCAATAATTACGTTTTTCATTTGCTGTGCTGTTATGTCTTTCAATGCAATTTTTGTTTGCAAACGAACAAGCTCCTCTGTTACGCCTTGCTCTCTTTGCTCAAGGCTTTCGCCAACACAAACAATTGCAACAAGCCCTGCATTTAATGCGGCTTTTGTGCGCAAGTTCACTGTCTCGTCAGTCTCGCCAAAATACTGGCGTCGCTCAGAGTGGCCTGTAATTGCATATTTTACACCTAAATCGCACAGCATTTCTGCGCTTATTTCGCCTGTATACGCGCCACTCTGTTCAAAATGCACGTTTTGTGCGCCTATTTCAATGTTTGTGCCTTTTGTTGCCTCAACAGCTGCTTGCAGCCCTGTGTACGGCGCACAAATAACAACGTCACAATTTGCACCTTTAACAAGTTCGCTCATTTGTGCAAGTATTTCCTTTGTTTCGCCTGCTGTTTTGTTCATTTTCCAGTTGCCCGCTATAACAACTTTACGTTTCGCTTTATCCATAATATTTACCCTCCGTTATTTTAATTTAATTTTATACTATGCGTTTTGTTGCTTTTATAAGTAGTAACTTAAAACCTTGCCGCTTTTGCTAGTATGTGTTTTGAAATTGCAACACTTGTGATATATTGCAGCAAATATACAAAAACAGGAACTGCCTTTGCAAAGCAGTTTTGCGCTTTAACACAAAACGGCACTGTGGTGACATGTTCCTGTATATGTTCAGTAAAGATTAGTCGTTTTCAATGCACTCAATACCGGGAAGTTTTTTGCCCTCTAGGTATTCAAGGCTTGCGCCGCCACCTGTTGAAATATGAGTCATTTTATCTGCATAGCCAAGTTGAATTACGGCCGCCGCACTGTCACCACCGCCGATAACTGTTGTTGCACTTGTTGCGGCAAGTGCCTTGGCAAGCGCTTTTGTGCCCTTTGACAAAACAGGGTTTTCAAAAACGCCCATTGGGCCGTTCCAAACAACTGTTTTTGCACTGCTTACAGCGCTTGCAAAAAGTGTCTCTGTTTCAGGCCCAATGTCAAGGCCCATAACTTCGCTTTTAATGCCGTTAACGGCAACATAATCAACACTGATTTCTGCGTCAATAGGGTTTGGGAAAGACGTTGCTACGGCAGTGTCAACAGGAAGAAGCAATTTTACGCCTTTTTCCTGTGCTTGCTTTAGCATGTTTGTGCAGTAGTCAAGTTTCTCGTTGTCTATAAGCGATTTGCCAACTTCATAGCCTTGTGCCTTAAGGAAAGTGTACGCCATGCCGCCGCCAATAATAAGTGTGTCAACTTTATTCAAAAGGTTCTCAATAACGCTAAGTTTATCGGCAACTTTTGCGCCGCCCAAAATAGCAACAAACGGACGCTCGGGGTTATTCACTGCGTTACCCAAATATTCAATTTCTTTGCCCATTAAGTAGCCTACCGCAGTTTGTTTAATGTAGTTAGTTACACCTGCTGTTGAACAGTGTGCCCTGTGTGCAGAGCCAAAAGCGTCGTTAACAAAAACTTCTGCAAGGCTTGCAAGCTCTTTGCTAAAATCATCAACGTTCTTTGTCTCTTCAGCCCTAAAGCGTGTGTTTTGAAGAAGAACAACGTCGCCATCACGCATGCTTGCAACAGCTTTTTTTGCGTTTTCGCCAACTACGTTGTCGTCATTCGCAAAAACAACATCTTTTCCCAAAAGCTGTGATAAACGCACAGCCACCGGTGCAAGGCTGAATTTATCCTCTGCGCCATTTTTTGGCTTGCCAAGGTGGCTGCAAAGAATTAGGCGCCCGCCGTCTTTTATTAACTTTTCAATAGTAGGAAGTGCTGCTGTAATGCGGTTGTCGTTTGTAATCTCGCCGTCTTTCATGGGTACGTTAAAGTCGCAACGCACCAAAACTGTTTTGCCCTTTACATTAATGTCGTCAATAGTTTTTTTGCCAAGTGTGCTCATATATTTAATACTCCTTTGAAATAGATTATGTGAAGGTGATGGGTGCCTTGCCACGCTATTTTAACGGGCAATATTATGCCATTACCGCTTATAGGCATTACCTATACAAAACCGGCTGTTATGTTTCGGTTTTGCTTACTGCCTGCATTAAAATGCACAAAGCTTGCTACACATTTAACATTATATTATTTTTTGTTAAATATTACAAGTGTAAATATTACAAGTTTTGGCAAGGTTAAGGCGAAAAAAACAGTAAAATACTACAGTTTTAGTGGTTAAGCAGAAAAAAGCACATATTTAAAAACAAGCAAGTACACATATGTTGTTATAAAATGCTTAAAAGGTGCCGCACTTGGCACCTTTTAAGTTAGTTTAATATCTTTTAAAAAACTGACATGTAATGGCTATTTTAAAAATACATATACACCTGGCACGGTATCATGCCGTTGTAAAGCTTTCTGCGCCTTTTTGCCACTCTGCCAAAGTTGTCCTCAAAGTCAGGGTTCGATGTTATTATGTACGAGCTGCGCACAGGGTTTTCAGCCAGTGTAGTACCAAGCACTTTTTCAAGTTCGCACGCTGTTTGTACGTCTGAAATCCTCTCTCCGTACGGTGGGTTTGTAAAAATCATGCTGCCCTGTGACGGCGTAAAGTCTTTCACGTCAGCCACAAAAAACTTGCACTTTTTTTCAACGCCGGCAAGCTTTGCGTTCGCGTTTGCTATCTCAATTGCAACATGGTCAATGTCAAAGCCTATTGCTTCAAAAGTGACGTCATGCTTTATCTCATCAAGTGCGCGTTTGCGCTGCTGCGCCCATACGTTTTTATTTATAAAATCATAGTTTTGTGCCAAAAACATGCGCCGTAGGCCGGGCGCCATGTTCATGGCTTTCATTGCGGCTTCAATCATAATTGTACCACTGCCACAAAACGGGTCTTGCGCAACTGTATCGTGAAAAATGCGCCCAAGGTCAACTATTGTTGATGCAAGCGTTTCTTTCAGCGGTGCAATTGTGCTGTTTTTTCTGTATCCACGCTTGTGCAGGCCTGCGCCGCTTGTGTCAAGCATAATTTCGGCTTTGTCCTTGCGTATTGAAAAGCGCAGTTTATAAAGTTTGCCTGACTCCGGCAACGTGTTAACGCCATGACCTTTTTTAAGGCGCTCTACTACTGCCTTTTTTACAATGCTTTGGCAGGCCGGCACGCTTGAAAGCGTGCTGGACAAACTGCTTCCTTTGACGGGAAACTCGGCATCTTTCGGCATTATATCTTCCCATGGTATGCTGTTTACACCGTCGAAAAGTTCGTCAAAAGTTGTGGCATTAAATGTTTTTAGCAGTATTAAAACACGCTCGGCACAGCGGCTTTGAATGTTTGCCGCCGCAATTATTTCATCGCCGCCTTTAAAGCTAATTCTTCCGTCAGTAATGCTAACATCTTTTGCGCCAATGCGCTTAAAATCAAACGCCGCACTGCTTTCTGTGCCAAAATAACACGGTGCTATTAAATCATATTCCAAAATATTGTCCTTTCACATCACGGCTTAATTATGGATGCCTTTTTAAGCCCCGGCCGTACCATAACAGCAAGCATAACAGAGAACACAACGGCCAATACAGCGTTTGTTGCACTTGTTAGGCCTTTAGTAATAAGTTGAACATTAATTGCGCCAATTGCTTGCCCTTCTATATAATACATCATAATAAACGATTTTAAAAGATAAAGCAATACATAAGTGAAACTTCCCGCAAAAGCCGCCAAAATATCTTTTGCAATGTATGTTTTTTTGTCTTTACCTAAATGTGCCACAAGCCCTGCCACAAACCCAAGGCAAAATTTTGTTATAAATGTTATCCAGCTCTCGGCAATATACGCAGGGTTTGTAAAGTCAAAAAGCATGCTGCCAAAACCTGCGGCAAGCCCACCTGTAAGCGGCCCAAACAAAAGCCCACTTAGTGCGCAAAAAACGTTGCCAAGGTGAATGCGTGCCACATCGCCTATTGGTATTTGCACCCAGCTGAACACGAACACAATTGCACTTAAAAGGCCTGTTACAGCCATGTTTCTCACAGTAAATGTTGTTTTTTTACCAACCATAATTTACACCCCTAATACAAAATGTTTGACTACACCAAATTAACGGCGTATAATAATAATACAAGAAAAGTGATACTATTTAAATGTCCAATTAACAATTTTTTTATGGTATCAGTTAAGCGCTGAAATATAAAGCCGTGAGCATGTGCGGCGCACGGCTGTGGCGCTTTTGGTAAAGTACAAATAATTTTGATACAGCTTAGAATAGTTTTGAAACTATTTTAAAAATGAGGGTGAAAATGGAAAACTTAGTTTTAAACTTTAGCGATAAACAGCCACTTTACCGCCAATTATACGCTAATATTTCAGGTGCAATACGCAAAGGCACACTAAAGGCCGGTGAAAAACTGCCAAGCAAGCGGCGGCTTGCGCAAAATTTAAGCATAAGCGTCAACACTGTTGACACAGCATACCAAATGCTAGTTGCAGAGGGGTATATAAACTCAAAGCCCCGCAGTGGTTATTCTGTGTGCAATTTTGAAAGCTTGCCCATAATAGAAGCACAAAAAGGCAAAGCGCAAAAAAACGACGTTAAAGAAAACGAAACACGCTTAAAATTACCGCCCATAAAGTACAATTTCGGAACAGCGGGCATTGATACATCGCTTTTTCCGTACAAAACATGGTGCAATTTACAGCGCGAAGTTTTTGCAGAGAATAACGACATATTAAACCATGGGCACAGGCACGGCGACATTGAACTGCGAATAGCAATATCGAACCATTTAAGAGAGTTTCGCGCCGCCGGATGTGAGCCTGAACAAATAATAGTGGGCGCCGGAATGGAGTATTTATTGGGGCTTCTTGCGCGCATGTTTTCAAAAAATACGTTTGCAGTTGAAAACCCCGGCTACAACAGGGCGTCTACAATATTGAAAAACAGCGGTGCTAATGTAATAAACATAAATGTAGACGAAAGCGGGATGAGCATTTTACAACTTGAAAAAAGCACAGCAAAGCTTGCGTACATAACGCCAAGCCACCAATTTCCAACAGGCGTAACAATGCCCATAGCCCGAAGGACTGCGCTTTTAAAATGGGCGCACGCAAAAAACGGCCGCTTTATTATTGAAGACGACTATAACAGCGAATTTCGTTTCGACGGCAAGCCGCTGCCGGCATTACAAGGGCTTGAGAGCGGCGAAAACGTAATATATATAAGCACATTTTCTAAAAGCATAGCGCCTGCAATACGAATAGCTTATATGGCACTGCCAAAAAAACTATTGGCACAATTCGACACTTTTTTTGGCCATTACTCTTGCACTGTTAGCCGCTTTGAGCAACAAACGCTGTATAAATTTATTAAAGGCGGCTATTTTGCACGCCATTTGGCAAGAATTAGAACGCAGTATAAAATAAGAAGAGACGAAATGATAAGTGCATTAAAATTGCATTTTGGCGAAGATATAAGCATAAAAGGCGCACACACAGGGCTGCACCTTGTGCTTGTAACAAAAGAAATGACATGCGGCAAAGCAGATTATGAGCAAAAAATGGTGCAAGAAGCGGCACAGCACGGAATAAAAATAACTGCGATGGCCATTGAAAAGGCCACAGAAGATGAGCAAACAGAGACAAACTTTGCACGAGGGCTTGTGCTGGGCTATGGTGCACTTGTGCCCGGCGATATACCTGAGGCAGTTGCGGCGCTGAAAAGTGTTGCCGGCCAAATAAAAAACGATTAAAGTGTCTTAACTAAAAAGTGGCATAAAAAATATGGGCTGCATGCAAATTTTATTTTTGCAGGCGGCCCATATTTGTGTTTTCATTCCATATTTTTGATAGGCAAAATTTTGCTTAGATTTTGCAAAGTCTTTGTTTATTGCCGGCCGTAAATAATAACTTATTTAATATCTAGTGCTTCAAAAGGTTCCGGCTTTGCAAATAAATATCCTTGAGAATGTATGATGTTGTTTTTCAATACAATGTCTTGAATTTCAGCATTTTCAACAAATTCCGCAACAGTATCAGAATTAATTAAATTTGCCATATAGCAAATTGAATCAAGTATAATTTTGCTGTTATTGCTTGTTTCAAGCGTCTTAATTATGTCGCCGTCAATTTTAATAATGTCAGGCTTTAGTGATATTATTGACGTATATGTGGCATAACCCACGCCGAAATCGTCGACTGCGATAAGGCAACCGATTTCACGCACTTTAATTAAAAATTCAAAAAGTTTGTTGTTTTTGCTGTAATTTTCCGTCTCTACAAACTCTATTATAACTTTATTTGGTTTTGGGTGCTGTCTCAGCCTCTCTAAAAGCCAATTTCTGAAATTTTTCGACTGTATATCGTACAATGAAAGGTTTATGCTAACTTCACTTTCTTTATCTTCAAAGCATTTTAGTGCCTTGTCTATTAAAACTTTGCTAAGCGATAAATACACCTTTAGTTTTTTAGACTCTTCTAAAAAATAGCCGGGGGCGTAAACTTTATCGTTTTCATCAATTACACGCATTAGTGCT
This sequence comes from uncultured Bacteroides sp., assembly GCA_964371535.1. Classification (GTDB taxonomy): domain Bacteria; phylum Bacillota; class Clostridia; order Oscillospirales; family Ruminococcaceae; genus Ruthenibacterium. Next base: position 40,134 of record CAYJMH010000008.1, on the reverse strand, counting down.
TCGTATTTGTTTATTTCGCCCGAATTATTGTTGTGTAGCCCTTGGAAAAATGGGACGACCCTGTCGTTCTCAAGCGCATACGTGAGCAAGTCGAAAATTTTAATGCGCTCTTCTTGTTCGTTTTCAAGCTGCTCTTTTTCGTTTTTTACTTCTATAAAATTGTTTTGCAAATCTTTGTTAACATAGTACGCGCTCATGCAACGGTTAACAAGGTCGTCGCCAAAAGCAATAGCAAAGCGTGAAACACCGCTAAGGCCTGTTTGTTGGCCGCGTATTAGCTCATATTGTTCGTGGTTTACTTTCATAAGGTTGTAAAAATCTTCATCGCTCATGTCGTCGTTTGCAACAGCCATAAATGTTTTATACGTGTGTATATAAACATGAATAAGGTGGCCTATGCCCATTTGTTTATATGCGGCATTACCCATTGCAAGAATTTCGGCGCTTGTTCTGTAATATTTTTGCTCGTCAAAACACGCTATCATCATGTCTGCATTTACAACTTCGGTCATACAAATTTTATTAAACTTGTAAATTTCATTGTCTTTTAAAAATTGTTCATAACTTTTAATGTTAAACCTAACATCTATATTGGGGTTAATTTGTGCGAAGTCATTCATAAAATTTACCTCGTTTGAATTTGAACAGTGAAAGCCACAGACATAATGATAAGTCTTCACTATTATATTCCAAAATTTCAATTTTTACAAGCTGTTTTAATAAATATGTTTGGTTTGGTTTGGTTTTAGTAAATATATTTGTACTATTAGGCTGTTTGTCCGCATAATAATTAAAAATAAACGCAATATAAATAGGAGGCCACAATGTCTTTTCCGCAATTTGCCGCTTTAGCGGTTGGTATTATTTCACTTGTCCTTGTATTCGCCGAGCTTAAAAAAGCCCAAAGCCCAATGAAAAATGCAGCTGTCAGTGCCTTTTTCGGCGCTGCATCATTGGGCGCTGTGAACTTAATGTCGCTGTACACCGGCGTAACAATTGCCATAAATTATTTTACGTCTTTTGTGGCTGTTGTGCTTGGTGCGCCGGGTGTAATATGCCTGTTAATGTTAAGGCTCTTGTTTCAAAATTTATAAAATAACTTCTCCGCCCAAAATAATGCGCTCTATATTTAAATCTTTGTCGGCAATAATAATATCTGCACGTTTGCCGTTAGTTATGCTGCCCACCGTGTCAAACACACCTACTGCTTTTGCAGGGTTATGCGTTGCACATTGCAGTGCACTTTCAAGTGGTATGCCAAAGCTTACTGCCTTCTTTACGCACATATGCACAGTGCTTGCGCTGCCGGCAAGCACACCGCTTTCTAAACGCACTGCCCCGTCTTTTAAGTAAACTTGCTGCCCACCAAGCATGTATTCGCCTTCATTCATGCCGCCTGCACGCGTACAGTCGCTTATAAGGCAAACACGTTGTTTTGTAAACATGGCAAAAACTGCTCGTACCATACACTCGTGCAAATGAACGCCGTCGCTTATTATTTCGACGTATTTTGCGTTGTCAAACGCCGACCCTACAACGCCCGGCGCCGTGTGGTGGAAAGCCGACATGCCGTTAAACAGGTGTGTTGCATGTGATGCGCCTTTTTCAAATGCCTGTGTTGCCGTGTCATATGTTGCGGCGGTGTGTGCCAAAGACACAGTGCATTTTTTTGAGGCACTCTCTATAAAATCAAGCGCACCGTCTTCTTCGGGCGCAATGTCAACAAGCTTTATCTCGCCGTTTGACAAATCAAACATTCTGTTGAAAAAAGCAAGATCAGGCGGCACAATATACTTTTCAGGTTGCGCACCTTTTTTCTGCTTGTTAAAAAACGGCCCCTCCATGTTTATGCCAAGTATTCTGGCACCGTCGTATTTTTCGCTTTTAAATTCGGCGTAATTTTTAATAATTGTGCTAAGTGTCTGCTCATCATATGCCATTGTGGTGGCGCAAAAACTTGTGGTGCCGCGTTTTGCAAGGTGCTGCGCCATTGTGCTAAGCGCTTCGTTATTTGCGTCACAAACGTCCGCACCCATGAAGCCGTGGATATGTATGTCAACAAAACCGGGAATAACATATTTTTCACTGGCATCAATAATATCATCACATTTCGAAGTATCGGAGCCTTGTGAAGAAACACTTTTAATTGTATCGTTTTCAATTGTTACGTCTAAACGTTCAAATTTTTCTTTTTCGGTAAAAACAAGCCCATTTTTAATTGTAAGCATAATGTTGCCCCCCAGTATAAAATTTAATATTATTATATACTAATAAAATATTTTTTTGTGAAATACCTTGTAAAAATGCATTTTTGTGCTAAAATTTTATTATATTTAAACAGAAAGGCGTGTTTTTAATGCTTGACTTAGTAGCAAAAGGCATATCACCCGGCATTGGTGACGGATTACTGTATAACTTTGAGATTTATGATACAGCCTTGCCGGATGTAAAAATAGATAATACAGACGAAGAAACAGCGATGTTGGAAAACGCACACGCCACGTTTTTAGATACAATTTTACACAACAAGCAAGCGTGCGAAAGCAGTGAACAAAAAAAGCGCCTTGAAAGCCATATAGAAACCATGCAGGGCGAAGAGATGAAGAAGAGCATTATAGCAACGATTAAAGACAAAAAAATATGTGCGGGCCAGGCTGTAAAAAAATATTTTGAAGAAAAAGCGAAAAAAGAAGAAGGCGAAAACACTGATTTAAACAGCGAGCTGTGCCTGTGTTTGCTTTATTATACTGCAGTTGAAAAACTGAAAGCCGCGTGTAATGGCGGTGAAGGGCGGCTTGTTGTGCAAACAAAAGCGCCACTGTACGGGTTTGTTATAGATGAAGTACTAAGCGGCATAAGTGCCGTTATTATACTTGAGAGCGATAACTGTGAAGCCGAGCTTGACATATTCAGGCACGCACAAATAGCGTGCATAAGCTTGAAAAATGAAGACTATGAGAAATTGAAAGAGGGCGAGCGCACACTGTTGGACGGCCAATTGGGCACAGTAGTACAAAACCCTGACCCAAGCACGCTTTCAGGCTATGCGCAAAAGCGTTTACAAAACGTACAAAATTTGCGAAGAACTCAAATAATGAAAGGCATAGCGGCAACAACGAAAAGCGGTATAAGTGTCGATTTGGTGGCCGAAATTTCCGGCATTAGCGGCGCACGTGCAGCCATTGACAACGACAGCGAGGGCATAGGCATTTTAAAAACAAATTTATTGCGAATAAAAAGCGATAGAATGATGACGAGCGACGAGCTGTATAATTATTTGCGTGATATTTTGCTGCTTAATGCAGATAAAAATGTAGGCGTAACACTGGCCCCTAAGGGTGCAGTTGCAAACGAACAAAGTGCTAATAAAGGCAATGTTGGGTGCAAACAAGCACTTGAAAACACAATTTTTGAAGATATGTCTGCATGGAGGGAGAAATTGTTTTCGTGCCTACTGCGGACATCTGCATACGGTAAGCTTAGCATATTGCCGCTTTATACAAGTGAAGTGCAAGACATTGCAGACTTGAGAAAAGAGATTGTGCAAATTACAAAAAACCTGAGAGATAAGAATTTTGTTATTAGCGACAGGGTGAGAATAGGCACTGTTATTAACACTGCCGCAAGCGCAACAATTACAGACTTAATAGCACAAGAGAGCGATTATATTGTAATTGACGCACAGAGCCTGGCAAAAAATATATTGCAACATAGGCTTAAAAAGCAAAGCATACAAAGCGGCGAGCTTGAAAAACACCCCGCAGTTTTGCGCACAATAGCACAAGTAATAAGAATGGCGCAAAATGCAAGCTTGCCAACGGCTATATTTGGTTTTAATACAAACGACACATCACTTGTGGCGTTTATAGTTGGTTTGCGTATATCAAGTATATGTGTTTTGCCGCACGAAGTAACGCCCATTAAGCGCACAGTGCGTGCACTTACACAAGAAGATTGCCGCACTGCGATGAAAAAACACTTGCAATTGCCCGGCCAAAAGTAAATTTGGCGGCAACAGCTGTATATAGGTGTTGTTATAATAGTTAAGCGCGAACGCGTGCACATTTTATGCTGTTTTACAGTGCTAAAATTGCAGCCTGTACAACAGTTCAACAACGCTATTCCTCCGATATAAGCCCCATGCTGACACCAAGCGCGTCGTTTACTTGTTTTTGAAGCTCCGGTGTTATTTGCCCTGCTTTTTCACGCAGACGGTTTTTGTCAAGCGTTCTTATTTGTTCTAACAGAACAACGCTGTCACGCGGTAAGCCCGCAACGCCGGCCTTTAAGCCAATGTGCGTGGGCATACCGCCTTTGTCGTGCTTTGAAGTAATTGCGGCCGCAATTACTGTGGGGCTGTGCTTGTTGCCAACATTGTTTTGCACAATAAGTACAGGCCGCACACCACCTTGCTCTGAACCCACTACCGGGCTTAAATCGGCGTAAAAAACTTCGCCGCGTTTTATGTCATAGTTAGAAATCATAATTAAAACCTCCCGTTTGAATATATTTTTGCTAAAAACGTGGGGGTTTAATCAATTTATTATAAATTTTTTAGTATTTAGCTATTTTACAGTAAACAATGCATTTGATAAAATATTCGCAAATAATTATTTATACAGAACAAAGTGAAAAAATGAAGGGATGTAAAGTAATGATAAAATCAATTACATTAAAAAATGGGTTGAACCTTGAAATTTCGAACGCAAAAAAAGAAGATGCCGCCGGGCTGATAGAGTACTTAAATATAATAGGCGGCGAAAGCGACAACCTTTTGTTTGGGCGTGGAGAATTTCAAATTAGCGTAAAAGATGAAGAAGATTATATTGATAATATTGCGGCGTCAAAGGTTTCAGTGCTGTTAGTTGGCAAAATTGCAAATGAAATTGTAAGTGTAGCCTGTTTAGATGCCCCAAATAGGCAAAGGATTGCGCACCAAGCAGATATTAGTGTTTCTGTTAAACAAAAATACTGGAATATTGGCGTGGCAACTAATATGATAAATGAACTTATTTTGCGCGCAAGGCAAAACGGCATAACAAAAGTTTTGCATTTAGGTGTTAAGGCAGACAATGAAAACGCAATTTTGCTTTATGAAAAGTTGGGTTTCAAGAAAATAGGGGAGTATAAGAAATTTTTTAAAATAGGCGACAAATTTTATGATGAAATATTGATGAACCTTTATTTGTGAAAGTTCTTTTCGCATATGTTGTTCAAACAGCAAATTTCACACATTGGCTTTCTGGCTGTGCACACGGCACGCCCGTGCATAACACACCTGTGGCAAAAGTCACTGCTCTCGTTTTCAGGCAGAACTTTAAGAAGTGCCAGTTCAACTTTCGCCGGCTCTTTTACACCGTGAACAAAACCAAGCCTGTTCGACAGCCGAATGCAGTGTGTGTCGGTAACGACTGCCGGAAGTTTGAAAATATCGCCGCGTATTAAGTTTGCGCTTTTCCTGCCAATGCCGGGCAGCTTTAAAAGCTCGTCCATTTTTTGCGGCACATTTCCGCCAAATTCGCGTATAAGCATGTTGCTCATAAGGTGTATGTCTCGTGCTTTGCTTTTCCCAAGGCCGCACGGGCGCACAATTTCTTCTATTTCATCTGCTGTGGCATTGGCCAGCAGCTTCAATGTGCCGTATTTTTCAAATAGTTTCTTCGTCACAACGTTAACGCGTGCGTCTGTGCACTGTGCAGCAAGCCGCACACCAACAAGCAGTTGCCATGCATTGTCATAAGTAAGGGTGCATTCGGGCACAGGGTACTCTTTTTTTAATTGTTCTATAATTAAAAGTGTGTCTTTTTTTGTTCGCATAATATAAGCTTTCAACAGCTCCTTTCACGTTAAGTCGCCTTGTTTTTGTCAGGTGTTTACAATTTATTATTAATATAACACATATTAGCACTTGTGCACAACAGAACTTTGCATTATAATTATAAATGGTTGGAAAAATTCTTTTTTATTGTATGGGAGGAGTTAAATATGTTTAATGAAATGATTGACACAATAGGGTTTGTTGAGAATTACGACAAAGAGGTTGGGCAAGCAATGGGAAGTGAGCTTAAACGCTTGCAGTCGAATATCGAACTTATAGCATCTGAGAACGTTGTTACACCGGCTGTGCTTGCGGCAATGGGCAGCGTTCTTACAAACAAATATGCAGAGGGCTACCCCGGGCGCCGCTATTATGGCGGCTGTGCATGCGTAGACGTTGTTGAGAACATTGCAATTGAGCGTGCGTGCAAAATATTTGGGGCAGACCATGCTAATGTACAGCCACACTCAGGCGCAAACGCAAATTTAGGCGTTTATTTTGCACTTCTTGAAGTAGGCGACACTGTGCTTGGCATGGACCTTTCAAACGGGGGCCACTTAACACACGGAAGCCCCGTAAATATGAGCGGCAAAAATTATAATTTTATTGCTTACGGCGTTGATGAGAACGGCTTCTTAGACTATGAAGACTTAGAAAAAAAAGCACGTGAGAACAAGCCGAAAATGATTGTTGCAGGCGCCTCGGCATACTCTAGGGCAATTGACTTTAAGCGCATTAGTGAAGTGGCAAAAGAAGTTGGCGCAATTTTTATGGTAGACATGGCACATATTGCCGGCCTTGTTGCGGCGGGTGAACATGAAAGCCCGATGCCATATGCAGACGTTGTTACAACAACAACACACAAAACATTGCGTGGCCCACGCGGCGGCATGATTTTGTGCAAAGAAGAATATGCGAAGGCAATAGACAAGGCTATTTTCCCCGGCACACAGGGCGGCCCGCTTATGCATGTTATTGCGGCAAAGGCTGTTTGCTTTGGCGAGGCTTTAAAACCGGAGTTCAAAGAGTATCAGCATAATATAGTTAAGAACGCGGCAGCGCTTGCAAGTGCGCTTAAAGATAATGGTGTAAACATTGTTTCAGGCGGCACAGACAACCACCTTATGACAATTGATTTGCGCGGCACAGACGTTACCGGCAAAGAACTTGAGGCGCGCCTTGATGAAGTTAACATAACTGTAAATAAAAACACAGTGCCAAACGACCCACAAAGCCCGTTTGTTACAAGTGGTGTAAGAATTGGCACACCGGCTGTTACGACAAGGGGCTTTGGCGAAGAAGAAATGAGAAGCATTGCGGTGTTTATTAAAAACTGTATTTTTGACTTTGAAGCCACAAAAGACGAGACGAAGAAGGCCGTGGAAGAACTTGTTTCAAAATTTCCGCTTTATTAGGCAGTGTATGTGAAATAATAAAACAATGTGCCATGATTTATCACGGCTAAAAAGTATTATTTTCTAAATGTTTTATTTTGAAAATATTTAGGCGAAAATTTGACAAAACAAAAAAATAACATTATAATAGTATGAAAAGTTTGCCCATAAAATGAAGAACGCTTTATTTATGGACTTACAACATATAAAAACAGGGGTGCCTAAGGCTGAGATTTACATTTTATTGTTATAACTGCAATAGAATGCAAGAACCCTTCAAGTTTATGCAAACGCATAAACAAGTGCAAATATTTCGAAAGAAAAGTTTGCCGAATACCTGAACCGGATAATGCCGGCGTAGGAAGTTTTTTATAATTATTTTTCATTTTACATGTTTAAGATTACTTATAAAACAACTGTGTGCGCCTGTATTATTACAGGCGCACATGTTTTTTTGTAAATTACAGAAGGTGGTAATCAAATGTCAAAAACTTATTCAAAAACACGCACACTTGTAGAGTGTGCACTTATGGTAGCGATAGGCACAGTGCTTGCACAAATTAAAATACTGGACATGCCAATGGGCGGAAGCGTAACACTTCTTTCTATGTTGCCGTTTGTGGTGGTGGCACTTAGGCACGGCACAAAATGGGGGCTTTTAACAGGTTTTGCAAACAGCCTTTTACAAATGCTGCTTGGCGGTGTTTCTGCACCTGCCGGCACGGTGGCTTCTTTTATGGGCGTAGTTATGCTTGACTATGTGCTTGCATTTACAGTGCTTGGGCTTGCCGGCTTTTTTGCAAAGCCGCTAAAAAATAAACTTGCAGGCGTTTGCCTTGGCACTGCCGTTGTGCTTGCGTTAAGGTTTGTTTGCAGCTTTTTAAGCGGTGCATTAATTTGGTCAAGCTTCAGCAACGTTGCACAGTTTGGGCAGGCAGCGCTTTTCAGCCTTACTTACAACGGTGCATATATGCTGCCCGAACTTGTTTTCACAACACTTGCAGTATGTGCAATTTACAAAATTGCACCTAAAGTTTTTGAGGCTTAAACATAGTTATTGAACATGAAAACATATAACGTCGTTTGTTTTTTTAAAGTATGTATAAAAGCAAAAGACGCTAAAAGACAAAAAGCCCCAAAAGTTAAAGTGCGAACTTTAACTTTTGGGGCTTTTTGTCTATGTCATGTAATGCTAATTTCTGCTTTTGCCGAAGAGCCTTAGCATATAAAGGAATATGTTAATAAAGTCTAGGTATAATTTTAGTGCACCAATTATTGACATTTTGCTTGACATTTGTGCGTCATGTGCATATACAGCATGGTACTGCTTAATTCTTTGCATATCAAAAGCTGTAAGCCCCATGAAGAGCCCTATGCCAACTATGCACATTATTGTGTCCAGCCCCGATAAGTTTAAAAACATTGATAGCGCCCAAAATATCATCATTACAATAAGCCCACTGAAAAGTATAGGGCCAAGGCGTGACAAATCGCGCTTTGTTATATAGCCGTAAAGTGCCATGCCACCAAAGTAAAGTGCCGCCATTGCAAAAACGAAAATAACCGATGAAGAGGTGTACATAACAAAAATGGAAGAGAATGTTACACCATTTAAAATTGCGTAGGCAAAAAATATAAAGTATGCCGTGCCAACGCTTAATTTCTCAATACGTGCGCTTAAAACAAACACAAGAACAAGCTCTACCAATATTAAAATAAATGGCAACGCCGGAACAGAGAATATATAATAAAGTACCGGCCCGGTAGAAACTAAAAAAGCAGTTGCAAATGTTAATATAAGGCCTGCGAACATCCATAAAAATACTTTGGATATGTACTGTGTAAGTGTTTGCCCACCCGTGGCGTTTGCATAAAACATATTGTTTACGCCATTTGCCTGTGCATTAAACATATCTTGGTTATATCCGTATTGGCCATTGTTTTGATACTGGACATTATTTTGATACTGGCCGTTGTTTTGATACTGGCCGTTGTTTTGATACTGGCCGTTGTTTTGATACTGGCCGTTGTTTTGATATTGGCCATTGTTTTGGTACTGTCCGTTGTTGTTATAATCGTTGTTATTGCCGTTCATTAATAAGCTCCTTAATATTATAATTTATGGTTTGTAAATATATTTTTTACTACATTGCGCAAAAATAAAATTGTGCACAACAGTATACATTATAGCTCAAAAGTCATAGACATACAAGTGTTAAAGCTCTCTTCAGGCTTTAACAAAAGCGAAGGTTTCTTATCTGCCCAAACACCATTTGATGTCTCTTCGTCGGGAAGAGTATGCCAAGGTTCTACGCACATGTACTTTAATGTGCCGGGCATTGACCACAAAAGAACGTATGGGAAGTTCTCAATGTTGAAAACCATTTTTCGGCCTGTGCCTTTTTCGACAATACTTAGCGTTTTGCTTTTTAGCCCTGAAAGGCAAATGCTGCCTTTGTCGAACATTGTGTCTGAAACTTGGAAAGAAGTTTCGTTTTCAAAAAGGTTATATTTTTGCCCTGTAACAAGCCCTGATTCAGCGTCTGTTTCAATAACAACGGGTGTTTCGGCTGTGTCAAAAACAATTTCGTAATCTTGTGAAGTGTGGTTTTCATCAAAAGGGCAAACAAAACCGGGGTGGTAGCCAAAGCCGAACGTCATTTCATCGTCGTCGTCATTAACAATTTCAATTTTGTGGTGCAATGTGTTGCCGTCAAGTTCAAACTTACTTGTAAGCCCAAAGGCAAATGGCCATTTTTCCATTGTAAGCACATTGGCCTCAAGCTTTAATGTAACACTTGTCGGTGTTTTGTCTTGCATAATGTGCACAATGTCACGTGCAAAGCCGTGTGGCGCACCCTCGTACTCAATGCCGTCTTTAGAAAATTTGCCGTTGATTAAACGCCCACAATATGGGAACAGTATTGGCGCATGGCGTGGCCACGGGTCTTGTGCCGTCCACAACAGTGGTGCATTTGTGCGCTTGTGTGTAATTTTACACAGCTCTGCACCCATGCTGTCAACTTCAACGTACAGGTGCTCGTTTTCTATAATATGTATCATGTTTTTACACTCCGTTTCAACAGTAATATCTTGTAGGCCGCAAAGTAGCCGCCTAAATTTTTAGATAGACAATTATATTATTGTGCATTATTTTTTTTGTAATCAGGTAAAAACTAAAAAACATAAAAAATTTTATTTTGCAAACGCAAAAATGGCACTTTGTATTTAAAATTGCTACTGTACTTTAGTATATTACAAATTGCAAAAAAAGAAAAGCCCTTTATTAAGTATCACAAAACTATTTTTTTACATAACATAGTGTGACGGCAATTGAACCCGTCATCCAAGAAAGGAGCTGACCCAATGAGCGATTTTATGACAGGTGGCACAGGCACACTTCGCGTGCAAATTAGTGCTGCCGAAAGCGCCCTTCCAATAACGGGCGCAAAAATTACCGTTTATGAAGCGGATACACAGGCCGTTTTGTATGAAGTGTATTCAGACGAAAACGGCAATGCAGACGGCATGACACTTGATTGTCCACCGCTTTATTTTTCATTAAATGAAGATAATACAATACAGCCATACGGCACGTATAATTTAAAAGCGGAAAGCGAAGAGTACGTGACATCAATTATTAACGCGTTTCAAGTGTTTGATGGGCAAGTTTCGCTTGCACAAGTTTATATGAAACCTAAAATTACAAGCGAGCAAACGGCCCTTCGCAACAGCGCAAACGAAATAGACGTTGTGGACACACCGGCGCATGCACTTTTAAACGGCACAGGCGGCAGTGCGCTTGCCCCAAACACAAGTTGCAGCACGGCGCCAATTTTACTTACAGAGGTAATTATCCCGAAAAACATAACAGTCCACCTTGGTAAACCGTCAGAAAGTGCGCAAGACGTGACGGTGCCCTTTATTGACTATGTGAAAAATGTGGCATCAAGTGAAATATACCCAACATGGCCGCAGCAATCACTAAGGGCAAATATACACGCACAAATAAGCGTTGTACTAAACCGAATTTATACCGAGTGGTACAAAAGCAAAGGCTACAACTTTCAAATTACAAACAGCACAAGTTACGACCAATACTATGTGCATGGCAGAACAATTTACGACAGTGTAAGCGTTATAGCAGACGATATTTTTAACACATATATACGCGAGACAGGAACAGTTAACCCGTATTTTTCCGAGTATTGTGACGGAAAGCAAGTTACATGCCCGGGCATGAAACAATGGGGCACCGTAACACTTGCAGAGCAAGGATATTCTGCACCTGAAATACTTGAGTACTACTATGGAAGCAATATTGAGATAATACGAACTGACAATATACAGTCTATACAAGAGAGCTACCCTGGCACGCCGCTTACAATTGGAAGCACAGGCACATATGTAAAAATAATACAGCGCCAGTTAAACAGAATTGCAGAAGATTACCCTTCTTTTGGCACGCTTAGTGTAGATGGTGTTTTCGGCAGTGGAACGGCCGAGGTTGTGAAAAAATTCCAAGCACAATTTAATTTATCGGCAGATGGAATTGTAGGGCGCACCACATGGTATAAAATAAGCTATATATACGTTGCAGTAAAAGATTTGGCAGAGCTTACAAGCGAGGGTGAAAAGCCAACAGGTGATTTGGTTGACGGAGAGTATCCGGGAACTTCGCTTAGCGTTGGCAGCAGTGGCGACAGCGTGTTGCAAGCACAATTTTGGCTTGACGAAATTGCAGAATTTGTGCCACAGATACCGTCTATTACAGTAGACGGGCAGTTTGGCGCACAAACAAAGGCAGCAGTTGAAGCTTTTCAGGCCTACTATGGGCTTGAAGTTGACGGTGTAATTGGAAACGCCACTTGGGACGCACTTTATAAAGAATACAAAAGCGGTGTGCTTGACACAACACCCGGTATTACAAACCCGGGCCAGTACCCCGGCACCGTGCTAAGCGTTGGCAGCAGTGGCGACGACGTTAAACGTATGCAATTTTATTTGCGCATTGTTGCAAGAAATAATAATTCTGTGCCCGATTTGACAGTAGACGGCATTTTTGGCAGCGGCACACAAACAAGCGTAATAGCGTTTCAGTCTTACTATGGGCTTGTGGCCGATGGCTTTGTTGGTAAATTAACGTGGGATAAACTGTATGAAATATATACAGACATAATAAACGGCCTATTAGATGAAGGCGCACGGCCGGGCATTTACCCGGGAACAGCATTGCGTGTAGGCAGTACAGGCACAGCAGTAAAAGAAATGCAGTATTATCTGAATTTATTAAGCGCCTATTACAGGCCGCTTCCTGTAATTACATACGACGGCGTGTTCGGTGAAGCAACCGAAAACGCAGTTAAAGTGTGGCAAGAGATTAATGGTCTCTCGGTTGACGGCGTTATTGGCCCTGTAACATGGGACAGTATATATGGCCAATTTTCAAAGCTAAGAACAATAGACGGGCCGGTTACAACATTTGATGTATATGACTACCCCGGCTATGTTATACAGCAAGGAATGCAGGGCGACGATGTTTTATATATACAATACCTATTGAAATACATAAGCCCATTTTATGAATACACGCGCCCGGCAGAACTTACAGGAACATTCGACGAGCAAACCGTGGTGGCGGTAGAAAGTTTTCAAAAAGAATTTGGCCTTGATGTAGACGGTGCTGTGGGCAACAGCACATGGGACGCACTGGCAATTATATATTTGACATGCACGTATAGCAAAGAGAGCATAAACCCGGTGGAAGAGGGCGAATATGCCGGCACGGTGCTTTCGCTTGGCAGTACAGGGTTACAGGTTTTAAGGCTTCAAACTTATATGGACACAATTGCAACAAGATATTGTGAGCCCGACTTTGTAACGGCAGACGGAATTTTTGGAAATAATACACTTACAGCCGTGCAAAGTTTTCAGGAAAATTTTGGCCTGCAAGTTACGGGCTTTGTAGATAAAGAAACGTGGGATACTATTTATTCTTACTACATAAGTTCAAGCACTTTAGTATAAGCAAAATGTGAACTAAAAGCATATTGCTTTAAGCCAATTTCAATTTCGGCGCATGAATGCAAACGATGAAATTTAATACTATAATTCATGCCTGCGCAACATGTAAAAAGCGGCTGAAAAAAGCAGCAAAACATATATCGCTGTTGCGGTAAAATTAATTTGAATAAAACCGCACAGCTTTGAATATATTTATATATACAAAGCGGGGCACAGCATGTGTACAATTCGCATGTCATAGATATTCAAAAGTGGCGCTGTGGGGCAAAATACGCCCAAAAATTAAAAAACAGCGCAAAATAGTGGCAAAGCGCAAAAAATACAGCACATGCAGAAATTGCATGTGCTGTGCCTGTTTGTAAGACAGTGCCGCAATGTGTTGAGTTAAGAAGAAACATAGACGAAATTGGCAGTGGAACACATGTGTAAACATTATTTAAGTTACCCTTTTGCGCTATACCAATTTTCCGCACTGTTCACGTCTGCCACAAGCGGCACTGTAAGCTCTGCCGCCGCACGCATCTCTTCTTCAATAATTTGTGCCGCCTTTTCTTTTTCGCTGTTTGGGCATTCAACTATAAGTTCGTCGTGAACTTGCAAAATAAGCTTTGCGGTTAAATTTTCTTTTTTCAAACGTTCATAAACGCGTACCATGGCAAGCTTTATAATGTCTGCCGCAGTGCCCTGAATTGGCGTGTTCATCGCCATTCTCTCGCCCAATGCACGCACGTTAAAGTTAGAGTTCGCAAGCTCCGGCAAGTTTCTTTTTCTGCCGAAAAGTGTTGTAACATAGCCGTTTTTCTTCGCTTGCTCAACTGTACTGTCAAGGTATGTTTTAACGCCCGGGAAATTTTCAAAGTATGTCTTTATAAAAATATCGGCAGTTTTTACGCTTACATTCAAATCTTTTGCAAGGCTGAAAGCACTTATGCCGTAAACAATGCCAAAGTTCACTGCCTTTGCGGACGAGCGCATTTGCCCCGTAACTTCTTCTTCGCTAACGCCATAGCTTTTTGCCGCAGTAGAGCGATGAATGTCTGCACCACGTAAAAATGCGTTTAGCATTGTCTCGTCCTTTGAAATATGCGCAAGAATTCTAAGTTCTATTTGGCTGTAATCTGCGTCTAAAAGCACGTTGCCTGTGCCGGCAATAAAGTACTTGCGCAGCCTGCTGCCAAGTTCTGTGCGCACGGGTATGTTTTGCAAGTTAGGCTCGCCCGAGGATATGCGCCCTGTTCTTGTCTCGGTCTGGTTAAAAGTCGTGTGTATTCGCCCGTTATTTCCCACAACTTTTAAAAGCCCTTCTATATAAGTAGAGTTTAATTTCTGATACGTCCTGTATTGCAATATATGGTCAATAACAGGCGAGTACTTGCGCAGTTTTTCAAGCGTCTCGGCGTTTGTGGAATAACCGCTTTTTGTCTTTTTGCCTGTGGGCAATTGCATATCCTCGTAAAGTGCTTTGCCAAGCTGTTTTGGGCTGTTTACATTAAATTCATAGCCCACAAGCTCGTAAATTGTTACAAGTTCTTTTTCAAGTGCCGCTTTAATCTCTGTGCCAAATTCGGCTATGCCTTTTTCGTCAACCATAATGCCCTGTGTTTCCATACTTGCAAGTACTTTGCAAAGTGGCATTTCAATGTTAAAAAGCAGCTCTTTCATTCCCTGGCTTTCACACTCTTGCAAAAGCGCCGCACACAGCGCTTCTAAAACACAGGCGGCGCTGTATTCGCATGTGTACAAAGCATTTACCCCATATGAAAGTGCCAGTTCGTCAATTGAGTAATCTCTTGCGTCGGGTTTCAGTAAATACGCCGCAATTTTTGCATCAAACGCAATATTTTGCGCCTCTTTTTGTTTTGAAAAAGCAAGGCGGTGCAGTACTTTTGCATCAAAGCAATATTTTTGCATGTCACCATTTTCAATAAGGCTTAAAAACTCTTCGCTTTTTTCGTCTGTAACAAACATTTTGTTTTTTTGCACACACACAAATTTTTGCATGTCATCTTCGTCTGTTTTGCCACATTCGCATATAAAAACAGTGCTTTTTTCAAAGTCACTTATGCTGTGCACTTCTTCAAGTGGCTGTAATTTTTCGGCAGAAATCGTGTTCTCATCGCTGCTTTTTGCCGCTGAGGTGTCAAGCCCAAGTTTTTTTATCATTGCAAACATTTCAAGCTCGCTGAAAATACGCGCGGCTTTTTGTAAGTTAGTGGTGTCTGTTGTTTTTTTATACATGCCCTGTTCTTTTTCTATTGGCACATCGCAGTTAATTGTGGCAAGCTCGTAACTAATAAGTGCACTTTCTTTGCCGCTTATAAGCTTCTCTCTTGCGCCTTTCTTAATAGATGCGTCGTCAATATTGTCGTACACACCCTGCAAATTTCCAAAGTTCTGAATAAGCGCAAGTGCGGTTTTTTCACCAATGCCCGCAACACCGGGTATGTTGTCTGATGCGTCGCCCATCAAACTTTTCACGTCAATAAGCTGTTTTGGCTCAAGGCTGTATTTATCTGACACTGCAGCCATGTCCATAACATACGTTGTGCTTTTGCCCATGTATGTGCTTAAAAGCAAAACAGTTGTCTTTTCTGTAACAAGCTGAAGGCTATCCCTGTCTCCCGTTGCAATAAAGCATTCGTCGCCACGTAATGTGCATGCCTTTGCAAGTGTGCCCAAAATGTCATCGGCCTCATAGCCCTCAAGGCTTACGCACTTGTAGCCAAGTGCGCATAAAAGCTCTTTCAAAATAGGCATTTGCCCTGCAAGCTCTTCGGGCATACCTTTCCTGTGCGCTTTATAGTCACCATACATCTTGTGGCGGAATGTAGGCGCTTTTAAGTCAAATGCGACAGCAACTTCGTCGGGCATGTATTCTGCTTCTATTTTCAAAATCATGCTGAAAAAGCCGGTTATAGCGTTTGTGTACTGCCCATTTTTGTTGCTTAGCATTTTTATACCGTAAAAGGCCCTGTTTACAATGCTGTTCCCGTCAATTACAAGAAGTTTCAAATTTATCCCCCATCTGCCGTATAAAAGAGGTGTTGACAAACAAAGACTTTGCCGCCGCTTTTTGTTAAGGTGGCTTTGTCAACAGCTCTATAAAATTAAATACAGCCTAAAATATTACAAAAGTTAAAAAATTACAAAACCAGTATACCATAAAACAAACATTTGTGGTATACTTTATATTTATGAGTATTAATTTATTACAAAAGTTAAAATTAAACGAAGGTGCGTATCTTTCGCCCATGGCAGGTGTTACAGACACAACAATGCGCCGCCTTTGCCAAAAACACGGCGCAGCTTTTACGGTAAGCGAAATGGTAAGTGCAAAAGCGCTTACTATGGGCGACAAAAAAAGTGTTATGCTTATGCGTGGTGGCGGTGGCACTGCGCCTTTTGGCATACAAATTTTTGGCCAAGATGCTGTTTGTTTGGGCGAGGAAACAAAGCTTATTTGTGCCGGCACATACGGCGAGGGTGTGACATTTGATTTTATAGACATAAATATGGGCTGCCCGGCGCCAAAAATTACAGGTGGCGGTGCAGGCAGTGCACTTATGAAAATGCCAAAACTTGCCGGTGAAATTGCATGCGCTGTTGTGAAAAGTGCCGCCGAGTACAACGTGCCTATTACTGTAAAAACACGTATTGGCTGGGGCGGCGAAAACGACAAGTACACGGCTGTTGAAGTAGCGAAGTACTGCGAAGATGCAGGCGTTCAGCTTTTAACCGTGCATGGCAGAACACGCAAAGAAATGTATACGCCCGGCGTACACAGGGACGTAATAGCGCAAGTTAAAAGCGCTGTAAAAATTGGTGTTATTGCAAACGGCGATGTTGCAAGCGCACAAGATGCACTTAGTATGCTTAGAGACACAGGCTGTGACGGTGTTGCAATAGGCCGTGGCGCAATGGGTAACCCGTGGCTTTTTGCACAGGTGGCCGCTGCATTGCAAGGCAAGCCTGTGCCGGGTGTGCCAACAATAGCACAGCGCCTTGAAACGATGAAGCAGCATATATACGACATGTGCGAGGACAAGGGTGAGTTTGTTGCAATGCAGCAGTCACGCACGTACGCGGCGCATTATATGCACGGGTTAAAGGGCGCTGCAAGCCTT
>CAYJMH010000008.1:22228-22764 GCA_964371535.1 uncultured Bacteroides sp. | reverse complement strand
ACATTTCAGCGATATTGACGGCATAATACAAAAAGCATTTGAATACGCGCACACGGACGAATAAAAGCGCATGTTGGCGTGGTGCAACTGTGAAAACAAGCGCAACAGCCATCAGTATCCGGACAACTCATCCAGTGTAAGTGCATAGCAACTTAACATATGCTCTACAAAATAGTCTGCCTCAGGGCAGTTCATGTTTTTAATTGCCTCTGTTTGGTGGCGCTTTGCACCGTCAAATTCACTGTTTCCGCTCTGTTGTTCTTCTATACATTTTATAAGCGCACTAAGCCTGTCTGCCGCTTTTAAAATTTGCGCCTCTTTAGCTGTAAGGCACTCGCCTGTTAAAAATGTGCGCATTTCACTTTGCAGCTCAGGCGGTAAAAGTGTGCACAGCGTTGTTGCGGCCTCGCTCTCAAGCTCTTTATACGCTTTGTTAAGTGCAGCGTTTTTGTATTTCACGGGCGTTGGCATGTCACCTGTCAATATTTCGCTTGCGTCGTGGTAAAGCGCCGCAATTGCAACAACATCACTGCGCA